>MEOL01000042.1 GCA_001769215.1 Bacteroidetes bacterium GWF2_41_31 | reverse complement strand
CTTCTTCAGGCTTATGTGGGACAACCAGTGCTGATTTATTGGTGACAATAAGTCCTTCTACAGGCTTAACCCTCTTTATTGCAGGCGCAACAAGTGTTTGTCAGGATTCCGGTGACGAAACCTATTCTGCAACAGCAGTAAATAGCACTTCAATAATATACTCCGTATTACCTCCAACAGCCGGTGTAATCAACTCATCTACCGGTGTGATGAACTGGGACGCTGCCTTTAGCGGTATAGCTACCATCACGGCCACTTCAACAGGGCCATGCGGAACAACAAGTGCAGATATGGTTGTGACTGTATATCCAACACCTGATGCTGTTGCTGGTGGTAATTCGCCGGTTTGTATAGGTGAAACGATTTTCCTAACGGCACAACCGGTTATTGGAGCTACTTACAGCTGGACTGGTCCGAATGGGTATTCATCTTCTGATCAAAATCCCGAAATTCTTTCTGCTTCCATTACAGATGCAGGTACCTACACGTTAAGCGTTTCCGTTAATGGTTGTAGTTCCGTTCCTTCACCTGTGATAATCGAGGTAACCAACTGTGCAAGCTCTGATCTGGGCGTTGTTAAAACAGCAGATAATTATTCCCCGTTGATTGGACACACGATCGTCTTTACCATTATCGCGACGAATTATGGTCCGTCAGATGCGACAGGGGTAGCAATAACCGAAATACTGGAAAACGGATACACCTATGTTTCATCAACGACAACCGTTGGTACATACAATCCTTCAAGCGGTGTTTGGACGATCGGAACCATGATAAGCGGGGCATCTGAAACGTTAAGAATAACGGCTGTGGTAAATTCAACGGGAACTTATGTTAATACCGCAACAATTAGCGGCAATGAACCCGATGAAAACCTGGCAAACAATGTTTCAACCATTGAACCGGAACCAAGAGATTTCTTTATACCGGAAGGTTTCTCACCGAATGGTGACGGCACAAACGATTTATTTGTTATCAGAGGGATTTTATATTATCCTGATAATACAATAGTAATCTTCAATCGTTGGGGAAATAAAGTGTTCGAAGCAAGTCCCTACCAAAATACCTGGGATGGCAAAACAACCATGGGAATATCCGTGGGAGGAGAAAAATTACCGGTAGGAACATACTTCTATCTGCTTGATTTGGATGATGGTTCAGAAGTTATTAAAGGAACAATTTATCTAAAAAGGTAAAATATTAACTTGGCAAACTATCCAAAATATGAATATCTCTATTTCCTGGGATTCTGATTGAAATTCTATAAACTGTTAACATCAGAAAATCCACTAAAAATCACATGTTAATCTGGGACACAGAGAAATATGTAAAAGATGTAACTTTTAAAACTATTTATGCAACACATTCAGGATTGAATAGAGTGAACTTTGCAAAGTAAAAATCTACCGTCCAACTTAAAACCAATAATAAAGAAGGTAGCCTGAAAAAGGTCCTTTGATAATTTTGTTCATTTTTTTTAAAGAATTTTATCGCAATCATAATGAAAAAAAGAATTTTACCTACACTCCTGGGATTGGTTACAATCGTGGTGGTAATTTCAATAACAAATTGTAAATCCGCTAATATCACCTCATCAACGGACCCTGATAAAAGGATCTCCATCGAGAATTTTGATGATTTTTATAACAGATTTCACACAGACTCTTTATTCCAGATGTCAAGGATTAAATTTCCTTTGAAAGGAATAAAAGTTGATTTTGAAGGTGAAAAAAAATGGTCCGGAAAAAACTGGATCACCATGAAGACAAAAATACAGGATGTAGACACTTCTGAATTTAGTACTGAATATCAGAAAACCGACAAGTCATTTATGGAGAAATTCTGGATTGAAGATACCGGGTATTCTTCAGAATACAGGTTTAAACTGATAAGCAGGAAATGGTATCTTGTTTACGCAAATGAACAAAATTTATAAAAACCGGTGCTAACAGCACAGAGGAAGTAATTATTCAAATTAATAATTACAACTCCATTTGAATGAGGCTGCCTGATAAATATCCGGCAGCCTCATTCAGTAATCGTGGCTCGTGTAGATAGTTTGCCACAATTCTACTACCGCAAATTAATTTTCGCTAATTCCTTTTGTCGCGAAGCACATGTGTGAATCATGTAACTTATTAATAAAGTTATGTAATAACAAACTTTTTAATTGGGGTCACCTTTGCAGTGAAACAAAATTATTTACAAACTAAATGATTGTACTATGAAAAAATTACTTATCAATTTATTTTCAGCAGTTATGCTGCTTTTTGTCCCTCTTATGAATTACGGGCAGGCTCCTCCATTAGGAACTACTTCCTCATTTGCGCTATTTACAGCGGTTGGTGCATTTAGCAATGACGGAGCATCAATTGTAACAGGTGATATTGGCACCAATGTAGGCTCATTCACCGGATTTCCACCGGGAACAGTAATCGGGGATATTCATGTAACCGATCCTGTTTCAGTTCAAGCGGCAATTGATGTGGATGTGGCATATAGTGCTTTGTTTGCAACTACCTGCGATGTGGTACTTGGAACAACATTGGGTAACAGCCAGGTGCTTTCACCTAATGTTTACTGTCTGGGGGCTGCTTCGACATTAAATGGAGATTTAATTCTGGATGGCGGGGGTGATCCTGACGCCATATTTATTATCAAGATTGATGGTGCTCTGGCAACCAGTACATTCTCAAACGTTGTGTTGATTAATTCAGCATCGAATTGTAATGTATTTTGGCAAATAAATGGAGATTTTGATTTAGGGGAAGGCTCAGTCTTCAGGGGCACAGTCATCGCCAATGGAGCTATAACTTTATTGGAAGGCTCTTCGCTTCTGGGCCGTGGCCTGTCACGTGGAGGAGCAATCGCATTGCACAACAATGTAGTTACGATAGCAATGGAACCCCTTGCTGCAACTATTACAGCAAGTGGACCAACAACATTTTGCGAAGGCGAAAGTGTAATTCTTTCAGGAAATGTTGACGGAACCTGGAGCAATGGGGCAACAACCGCCTCAATAACCGTAACATCAGGTGGTGATTATTTTGTTACCAATACAAATGGCTGCGGTACCGTGACCTCCAATCACATTGTGATTACAGTTAATCCATTAGCAACAGCATCAGTCATTACAGCTGGTGATGCCACTACTTTTTGTGAAGGAGGAAGTGTACTGCTTTCAGGAAATGTTGACGGAACCTGGAGCAATGGTGAAACAACAGCCTCAATCACCGTGACAACAAGTGGTGATTATTTTGTTACCAATACAAATGGCTGTGGAAGTGTGACTTCCAATCACATCGTTGTTACAGTCAACCCATTACCAACCGCTGCAGTAATTTCGGCAGGTGGACCAACAACATTTTGCGAAGGCGAAAGTGTAGTTCTTTCAGGAAATGTTGACGGAACCTGGAGCAATGGAGAAACAACAGCCTCAATAACCGTGACATCAGCTGGTGATTATTTTGTTACCAATACAAATGGCTGCGGTACCGTGACCTCCAATCACATTGTGGTTACAGTTAACCCTTTAGCAACAGCATCAGTAATAACAGCTGGTGATGCCACTACTTTTTGTGAAGGAGGAAGTGTACTGCTTTCAGGAAATGTTGACGGAACCTGGAGTAATGGGGAAACAACAGCCTCAATCACCGTGACATCAGTTGGTGATTATTTTGTTACCAATACAAATGGCTGCGGAAGTGTGACCTCTAATCACATCGTAGTGACTGTCAATACTCAGCCAACCGCTGCAGTAATTACAGCAGGTGATGCAACCACATTTTGCGAAGGTGAAAGTGTAGTTCTTTCAGGAAATGTTGACGGAACCTGGAGCAATGGGGAAACAACATCCTCAATAACTGTAACAACAGGTGGTGATTATTTTGTTACCAACACAAATGGCTGCGGTACCGTGACTTCAAACCACATTGTGGTTACAGTCAACCCATTACCAACCGCATCAGTAATTACAGCTGGCGGTGCCACAACTTTCTGCGAAGGCGAAAGTGTAATTCTTTCAGGAAATGTTGACGGAACCTGGAGCAATGGAGAAACTACAGCCTCAATCACCGTGACAACAGGTGGTGACTATTTTGTTACCAATACAAATGGCTGCGGTACCGTGACTTCCAATCACATTGTGGTTACAGTCAACCCATTACCAACCGCCTCAGTAATTACAGCAGGTGGCGCCACTACATTTTGCGAAAGTGAAAGTGTAATTCTTTCAGGAAATGTTGACGGAACCTGGAGCAATGGAGAAACAACAGCCTCAATCACTGTAATAACAGGTGGTGATTATTTTGTAACCAATACAAATGGCTGCGGTACCGTGACTTCTAATCACATTGTGGTTACAGTCAACCCATTAGCAACTGCATCAGTAATAACAGCTGGTAGTGGCACTACTTTTTGTGAAGGTGGAAGTGTAGTGCTTTCCGGAAATAATGGCGGAATCTGGAACAATGGTGCAACAACCGCATCAATCACAGTATCTACAAGTGGTGACTATTTTGTAACCAATACAAATGTTTGTGGAAGTGTGACCTCCAATCACATTTTGGTAACAGTTAACCCACTGCCATTGGCAATTACAGGTGTCGATTCAACCATCTGCGATGGAAATAGTGTAACACTCGGTGTTGCTCCAATAACAGATCACATTTACTTGTGGACACCTGCAACAGGACTTAGCTCGGCAACCATCGCTAACCCTGTAGCAAGCCCAATTGTAACAACAACCTATACATTAACCGAAACCATTACCACAACGGGCTGTGAAAACACAAATTCGGTTACAATAACCGTTAACTATGCTCCTGAAATTACCATACAACCAATTAATCAGGCAGCGTGCGAAGGAAGTTCAATCAGCTTTGTAGTAACTGCAACAGGAACCGACATCTCTTATCAATGGAGAAAAGGCACTGAAAATCTGGTCAATGGAGGAAGTATATCAGGAGTAACTACAGCCGTGCTTACAATTAATCCTATAAATATTTCTCTTGTTGCCTCAAACTATAATGTTGTTATTACAGGAACATGTTCTCCAAGTGTAACTTCAGTTGATGTTTCTTTTGAACTTAACACGCCCCCAACCATCATAATACAACCTGTTGATCAGGCAGTATGTGTTGGAAATTCGGCAGTTTTTTCAGTCACGGCAACAGGTACAGAGCTTACTTACCAATGGAAAAAAGGAACTGTAAACTTAATTGACGGAGGAAATATATCAGGTGCAACTTCTGCGACACTTACAATTAACCCTGTGAACCTTTCCGATGCCGGATCAGATTACCATGTTGTGCTCTCAGGTTCGTGTTCAGGTGTGGTAACTTCGGTTGATGTTTCCCTCGAAGCCTATTCTGCCACAAGCATTATAACAGAACCTGTTGATCAGGTCGCATGCGTTGGATATTCGGCAAGTTTCTCAGTCACAGCCACAGGTGCTGATCTTACCTACCAATGGAGAAAGGGAACTCAGAACTTAACCAATGGAGGATTTATTTCGGGTGCCACATCTGCCGTGCTTACAATTAACCCGGTAAATATGTCGGATGCTGCATCAGACTATAACGTGGTGGTTTCAGGTTCCTGTTCAGGAGATGTAACTTCCCCCGATGCTTCACTAACAGTTAACGAACTCCCGGTGATCTCCACTGTTGTATGCGAAGGAAGTTCAGTAAGTTTTACTGCATCTTCAACATCGACAGGTCTTACCTATCAATGGAGAATAGGAACTGTAAATTTAATTGATGGCGATAATATTTCTGGTGCAACGACTTCCACACTGACAATCAATCCTGTGACGATGGCAGATGCTTCACCCTATTACAATGTTGTAGTCAGTGGGCTTTGTCCTCCGGATGCACCTTCTGTTAATATTTCATTGGTAGTGGGTTCTGCCCCGGTAATTATTATCGAGCCTTCGGACCAGATAGCTTGTATTGGAGAATTAGCCAGCTTTTCAGTTGACGCGACAGGACCCGGTCTAACCTATCAGTGGAGAAAGGGAACTACGAACCTAACAAACGGAGGTAATATTTCAGGTGCCAATTCAGCAACGCTAACAATTAATCCTATTGAAGACGCTGATTTTGGATCAGACTACAATGTTGTCATTGCCGGGACCTGCTCGCTAACAAGCACCTCTGTTGATGTATCACTTTCGTTGTGTGTAACAACAGGGGTAAACACCGAGGATGCTGACAAGGTAGCTATCATTTATCCAAATCCTTTCAATAATTCACTAAATGTGCTTATCAATTATTCACCTCTTTTTAACAAGGTTGATTTGAATATCTATAATGTTTTGGGCAAAGAAGTAATGCACCAGACCCTCACGGAAAAAACAAACACCCTTGATACCAGAAATCTTCCGGTAGGAATTTATCTATATAGAGTGGTTGTTAATAACAAAATCGTTCAATTGGGTAAATTGATTTCTGAACAGTAAATAATATAATTTTAGCAAAAGCCTACTGCAATAAATGCAGTAGGCTTATTTGTAACGGTCAGGAAATAGCCTGAGAAAAGTCCCTTTGATAATTTTGTTCAATTTTTTAAAGAATTTTATAGCAATAATCATGAAAAAAAGAATTTTACCTACGCTTCTGGGATTGGTTACAATTGTGGTGGTAATTTCAATAACAAATTGTAAATCAGCTAATATCACCTCATCAACGGACCCTGACAAAAAGACTTCCATCGAGAATTTTGATGATTTTTATAACAGATTTCATGCAGACTCATTATTCCAGATGTCAAGGATTAAATTTCCTTTGAAAGGAATAAAAGTTGATTATGAAGGTGAAAAAAAATGGTCTGGAAAAAACTGGATCACCATGAAGACAAAAATACAGGATGTAGACACTTCTGAATTTAAAACTGAATATCAGAAGACCGACAAGTCATTTATGGAGAAATTCTGGATTGAAGATACCGGGTATTCTTCAGAATACAGGTTTAAACTGATACGAAAGAAATGGTATCTTGTTTACGCAAATGAACAAAATTTATAAAAACCGTTGCTAACAGTACAGAAGAAAAGTACCCTGACCAGAATAAAAATAATATACAACTCTTAACAATAAATCAATAAACACCAAGTCAAAATTAACTAAACCGGGTATCTGGATGGATCATTCAAATGCACATCTGATAGAGTTTGAAAAAGAGTCATCCTTTGTTAAAATCATCAGCAACACCCTTAATTATGAGGAAATGGAATCTGCTTTATTCGACTGAGGATCACTCAGCTCAGAAATAAAAAGGCTTGATTGTACCCAGAGCATTTGACTGCGAACAAATAAAATGAAGAAACTCGCAAAAATGTTTTTCTCTTTAACCATCATTTTAAAAATTTAACTCCGTCAACTTTAATAACCTTCCAAAATCGGCAGCCAATTCAGTGAAGTAGTAACAAAAAAAATGGCTTGGTCAATAGAAATTCAAATTATTGATAATTAGCATGTTGACGACAACATTTATGCCCATGTGCATGAATACCAAAATTAACCTCGCTTATTTTGCCCTCCACCTTTTTCCAGTAAATACTGAATTGCTCTTTTTTTTTATTAACGCGCAACCAAGTTTAAAACATGACTATCTTTACAATAATACCAGGAGTTTTAAACCACTTGCTATACAACTGATTGTAAAGTAAAAACTATGAAAATGAAGGCTGATGTATTTATCATTTAAAATCGGTCCCCAAAATATTGAATGAATTCCATGATATGAATCGCAAAGACTTGTGTATATTTTTGAAAAGGTTCAACCAATTATCATACATGATTGTGGCAATTTCAATGATGAGCTTTTTCCTGATATCGGTATCTGGTTGCAGCAAGACTGAAAAACCCATTAACGAATCCCCCGCTTGCCATATTACAAGTCCTGAACCAGGCAGTACTTTTGAACAGGGAACAGAAATAACCATTTCGGCCATTGCCGAAGATACTGATGGCAAAATCACTGAAATAGTATTATATATTGACGGTTCGCGTGTTGGCAGCATCAGTTTTCCATACAATTTTACATGGAATACTGAGGGTGAATATTCTGGCAGGCACACCATTAAAATCATTGCAACAGACGAAGAAGGTGGTTTAGCCTTTGATGAAATCGAAATCATTATCACCAAACAAGGAAGTGAATGGGAAACAGACACTGTTACTGATTACGATGGGAATAGCTACCGTACCATTAGAATTGGCCAACAATGGTGGATGGCAGAAAATCTTAAAACCACCCATTTTTCCGATGGATCGGAAATCCCTTTGGTTGAAAGCAGTGCAAACTGGTCGAACCTCCACTATTCAGAGAAAGCCTATTGTTACTATGACAACTCCCAAACCAATGCAATCAGCTTTGGTGCATTATATACCTGGGCGGCAGCCATGAATGGAGCTGTAACCAGCGAAATGAACCCCAGTGGTGTTCAGGGAATTTGTCCCTGTGAGTGGCACTTGCCAAGTGATGCTGAATGGATAGAATTGGAAATGTTTTTGGGCATGAGCTTTAGTGAAGCGGATGCATTTGGATGGCGGGGGACGGATGAAGGAGATAAAATGAAAACAACAAGCGGATGGGTTCAGGATGGAAACGGAACCAATGCAAGTGGTTTTTCTGCACTTCCTGCGGGTCAACGGGTGTTGGGTCCCTTCATCGGTTTAGGCGAAATGTCCCTTTTTTGGAGTTCAACAGAATATGTTAACATTACCTATCTTGCTTTTAACCGCACATTGAGCTACCAGCATTCAGGCGTGGGATGGTTCCGATCCTCACACTACTACGGCTATCCCAAAAATTTTGGATTCTCTGTCAGGTGTATTAAGAATTAAAATGACATATACGCCTTGAAAGCCAAGCCATAATCAGTAGTAGCAAGGAATTTTTATTTAATTTTGATTTCGCTAATCAACAATATGAAAAATCAAATTGTGCGCTCCATCGGAATAATAGCCTTGGTTGTGATATTAAGCTCGTGTTCCAACAAATCAAATACAACAGAACAGGAAAAATGGCAATCCTACTTCGAAAATCCAGATCAAACCATACAAGTTGGCGGAGTGAAGGTAATTCCTGTTAAAACTCCAAAAGGGACATTTAATGTCTGGACAAAACAAATGGGAAACAATCCCACCACAAAAATCTTACTGCTGAACGGAGGCCCCGGAGCTACCCATGAATATTTTGAATGTTTTGAGAACTTCCTCCCCAAAGAAGGCATTGAATTTATTTATTACGATCAGCTCGCCTGCGGCCACTCTGACAATCCAAATGACACATCACTATATGATTTAGACCGTTACGTAGATGAGGTGGAACAGGTACGTCAGGCATTACATCTTGACAAAAATAATTTTTACCTGCTGGGGCATTCATGGGGAGGGATTCTGGCCATGCAGTATGCGCTGAAATATCAGGAAAATCTAAAGGGATTGATTATCTCGAATATGATGGCCAGTTGCCCTGAGTACGGAAAATATGCAGATGAAGTGCTGGCAAAAAAGATGGATCCTGCTGTATTGGATACCATCCGAATGATTGAAAAAAATAGCGACTTTGACAACCCAAAATACATGGAACTGCTTGAAGCATACTATTATTCACAACATATACTGCGACTGGCCGAAGAGCCCGAACCTATGAAACGTGCATTCAGTAAAATAAACAGCGAGTTGTATACCATGATGCAGGGACCGAGCGAGTTTGGTATTTCCGGAAAGCTGACCCATTGGGATGTGAGCAAAGAATTGAAAAATATACACGTACCCACACTGGTTATTGGTGCCACTTACGACACCATGGATCCTGATTACATGGAATGGATGAGCAAAGAAATCCCAGGAGCGCAATTCTTGTTATGTGCCAACGGCAGCCACATGTGCATGTTCGACGACCAACAAACCTATATGAACGGATTGATTAACTATATCCAATCGGTTAAAAATGAATAGAAATACCTCTTTCATTTTTCTAATACTTATCACCGTACTGATAAGCGGATGTGCAACTTATCATTTAAGTACACGAAGCTTACTCGAACAATTTGCAGACACCAAAAAAGAACAAAAGGTGAATATCATTTATGCTTTCCCTTTGGTGTTTCCAGGTATCGTGACTGGCAATGATCTGGATGAGATAAAAGTTTTGGATAAAAACGGGAATGAAAGCACGATTCCGGTTACACACCATACAGGGGTGCGGATTACAAAAAAAGACGGCAAGAAAAACACCTTCTATTTCGACACCCTTATTATTCAGGACAGCACCATCACAGGAAAGAAAGACCATTTTCTTGGGATTAATATCATACCCATCAATCTAAATGACATCAAAAAAATAGAATTGCAAAAATAGAAGATGGGAGAATAAAATTCAGATATTTTGAATAGCCCTCTGGCAACTCAAATCAGAAAAAGGAACTTGCTACCGCACTAAATGTCAGAAGTCAGGACAACCTTTTTAATTGTCATAAGGATCTTTTCAAGTTACTGAATAATCACTTTCTTGGTTATCATGCCCTCGACGGAATTCCATTGAACGATAAACAGCCCTCTTGAAAGCCCTTTAATATCAATGGGTACAATTCCGCTAAAAGCCGGAAGTGTCTGTTCACGAAGCATTTGCCCCTGCAAGTTGATGATGCGTACGACAACCGGATTTAAAGATTTTCCCTTCAGCCTTAATTCGTCTCTGGCCGGGTTGGGAAAAAGAACCACTTCATTGGATTCGTTTTCCTCATCTATACCAATGTTGCAGGAACCTTCGTCGGTTACAACAAACTGGTGCATCATCCCTCCACCTTCCGAATCCTCATGTGTAAGAATATGACAATGATACATATAGGTTAACATGTAGTCGACAGGGCTGGGATAATCGTCAAATACAGCCATAAAGCGCACCTTCCAATAGGGATGTACCAGGATATCATCCTTGGGACCATTCAATCCCAGCGAATCGAGGTTAAGCCTGGTTCCTATTGAATCGGTTATATCAAGAATACGGAAGAAAATTTTGTGAATATGAAAAGGATGAGCTACCCCTGATATGTTATGGATGGTCCAGATTTCCTTGGCACCAACACAAACAGTATCATTGATGGTCATCATATCATAAGAAGTACCATCAATGGTAAAACCTCCACCTGCCCCTGGCATTTTGATGAGTTCTTTTGTACGGTGGCGTGTAACACCAATCGTATCCTGAAGGCTTGGAACCCAGGGCGAAGCAAAAGTAGTGAAATGGTCCACAGGGGTATATCCGGACGGATCGGCAACAATACGCAATTCCAGAAAGGCATTACCAGATGTCGGGTCCTTTCCTCCTCCTCCCCCACCGCCGGGTAGTGGTGGTGGGGCATAGGGACTTCCCACGATAAAATTCGGCATAAATTCCTTTAGGTTTCTCAGGTAAACAATGTCCCCAACCTGTTTATCCGTGAGATCAAGAATAATTTCGGCACGCGCACCCGGCCCAGTGACCAATGTTTTAAGCGTGTCAGGTTTAAGCGTATAACCTCCATCGGTCGCTACCAGTACAAAATTATCCATATGCGACATAATCGTGTCCGTATACGAAGCTGAAACTCCGAACTGCATTCCTTTCCGGGTGGAGCCGTTTAATATGCGCAAACGCACCAGGTGGGCCGGTACTTCCATATAAGGATTGGTAACACCGTTCACAATATTATACGGATGCTTCGACTTGGTGGTATCTACGGTATAAATAAATGCATTGGTAGTAAAATCGATGGTGTCGCGTTTGATGGATAAATCACCGATAATCACCGGAATGTCATCAATACCATAGGTGTGTGGCAACGAATGGTTGATGGCGTCCACCGATTGTGCAGAAACAATCATCCCCGAAAGGCCCAACTGCACTTGCGGATAGGTGTTATTGTGATAATGAGGATGATACCACATGGTAGAAGCGCTGTCGAGATTAGTAAAATTTACATTTCAGGTTTCACCCGGTGCAATAGGCTGATGAGGACCTCCATCCAGATAAGCCGGCACTTCGGCCCCATGCCAGTGGGTGGTGGTTGGCTGAGTGAGCAGATTGGTTACCTGAATGTTCGTAGGATAACCGGTATGCCATAAGAGTGTCGGACCCAGGATACTCATGGTTGAATCTCCGGCCAGGTTGTAAGCCCAGGTTTGATAACCTTGCTGGTGAGAGGTACCATTCATAATGGAATCGTGGGGATCGCCCGGATTAAACTTGTGGTTATAAAACTGTCGCATTTCCAGGCGAATGGTATCAATACCGGCATCCAGCAGTGGTGGAATCGGAATCCGGTTGATAAAACCGGGCTAAGCAACCACAATGGATGAAACCATCAGGAAGCCTATCAAAAGAAGGTGTTTTTGAGGGTAGTTAATTTTCATTGTTGCTGATTTAGTTAGCGTTAGTAGTTGAAGTTGCGTTGTTTAGGCTGCTAATATAGAATTATTCCAAATAGAAAATACGGTTTATGTTAACTATCATATTTTGAATACAAGAGCTAAAACTGGCGCGCGTTTAGCGATAGCGTAACGCGTGACTACACACTTCCTTAACAAAATCTCCACCATGTCAAACTTTTTTTTACAACTTGTGACTCAGTTTTTCTATTATATTTGTCTGTCAATATATACTAATAAACACTTTACAAGATGAAAAACCTTTTCAAGTCAATGGCATTTGCAGCCCTTATTTTTTTAATCACCTCAAAGGCAATGGTCGGACAAAAGGGATATTGGAGCAGTCCTGTTTCCATAACTGATTCCATCTCCGACAACAGAAATGCGGTGATAAAGCTCATAAATTTCACTCAAAGTGATTTTTATATTTTCTGGGAAAAATCAACCGATACACTTTCAACCTCTATTTGTTACAAAAGGTTCTACAGCAACGATGCCCCTGAAATCTTACTGGCTGAAACAGGCGTCCATTACACAAATCCACAATTGATGGTGGCCAATAATGGCACCCACGATACCACTTTTTACCTGTTTTATGAATCGGATGCCACCGGAAACCAAAAAATTTACTTTCGAGCCTATGGATCCGACGGGTTTACCGAACCTCACGAATTAACATCTACCACACAAACGCAAACAGATTTATTATGCAACGACAATGGAAGGATTGTCTGGATGGAACAAGACCGTGTGATGCATGTCATGATAAATACTATTGATGGCACATTTGACACCCCTGTGGTGCTGGATTCGGCCAACTGCTCATTTCCGTCCATTCCACAACCCGAAGCAGACTGGAGTTGGGGGTTTGGTTTTCCTGTGGTGGCCTGGATAAAAGAGGTAAACAACAGCTCAACTATTGTCATCAGATCGTACGACAATGAACAGGGATGGCTGGATCCACTCATTCTGTATTCAGCACCTCAATGTCTCAACCTTTCCTTTTGCAATGGGTTTGGTTCAAACTCGATTTTAACCTGGGACTACTTCAACGATACCATCTGGCGTATTGCCACTTATGATTTGGAACAGTCGTTGTTTTATCCATCTGCTTTTGAACTATCAGCACCAGCGCAGCCAAAATTCTATTCAGGGTTTTTCTTTGTGAAGAGCCGGTATATGGAGGTGGGCATCAGCAGTTTTGTCTATCACAATATGGATACAGCTCAAATATACAGCTCCCCATTTTATTACGGTGCTTATACTACCCTGAAAAGTTATGAGCATATTTCCATGCCTGAAAACATCGTTACAAATCCTCAAATCTCAACTGGAAAATTTGAAACTCCATGTAACTATTATTTCATCAACAGTTGGGAAGAGAAAGTGAACAACCACTGGCAGCTAAAATACGCCAGCGCTTTTGAGTGCCTGAGTGGGATAGAAGAGCAGGAGGATATAAACGGTTTAAATGTGAGTATATCGCCTAATCCCTTTAGTGAAGAAACAAGAATTTTCCTAAACACGCAAGACGCCTTTAATAGGGCAGTCATATCCATCCACAATACCATGGGGGGTCTTGTTGAAACACTTTATGATGGCCCGATAAAAGCAGGTCAGCACGAATTTAGCTGGAATGGCAAACAACAACCTCCCGGATTGTATTTGGTAACCTATCAAGGTAAAAATGTACTTATTACCAAAAAAATAATTCTGACAAAGTAATCAGTGGGCATTGTCAATCCTGCATTGAGCAAAAAAGAGCGTTAATACTGATAAATCATTCTACTCCCCCAACTCATCCGTTCTGGGCCGTCTGTGTTTGCGGGTTGATTTTTTAGCTTGTCCGTCTTTGGGACTTATATAGCTGCGAATGCGGCTTCGGTTTCCATCATGGCCCGATTGTTCCCACTCGCGTCTTCTTTCACTTTCGGGAGTGCTTTTTTCCCTTTTTCCTGAATCGGCAGAACGGTCTCCACGTCTCTCACTTGCAGGGCGCTCGCCACGTTTTTCAAAAGGAGGCCGGTCATCATGTCTTTCTCTATTGGGCCGGTCGTCTCGTTTGTCAGAAGCTGGACGGTCATCACGCCGTTCTCTGTTTGGACGGTCATCATTTTCATAGGTACGCCGGGTTCTGGTCGGAGCACCGGATTCCCGGTTTTCCTCACCATAGCGCTTGCTTCCCTGATACACCTCAAACTTTAAAAACCGGGTTTCGATGGGTCCGTTGTACAACGGAATTCTACGTGCAGGCCTAAGACCGATGAATTTGAACGTGTCAATGCTGGGCGTGATAATCCAGGCATCAAAGCCTGTAAAGTTCTTTTTCAGCGCATCGCCTATTCCCTTGTATAAATCACGTAATTCCCCATGTTCTTCCAACCTCATTCCATAGGGTGGGTTCATGATGATGATGCCCTTACCGGCCGCTGGTTTGACGGAATCGAAAAACTGGCAACTTACTTCAATATCTTTATGAAGCCCGGCACTTTTTAAGTTGTTTCGTGTAAATCCGACTGCTTTATCCGATCGATCGGAAGCAAAAATACGGTGTTTAAGTTCTCCCATCTGGTCATCGGCTGCTTGCTTCACCTGTAACCACAAGGCCTCATCATATCCCTCCCAGTTCATAAAAGCAAACTTTTGACGGTAATAACCCGAAGGAATGTTCATGGCAATCATGGCCGCTTCGATGGGAATGGTACCCGAACCGCACATGGGATCATAAAAATCTGTTTCGCCTTTCCAGCCTGTCAGCCGGATCATGCCTGCGGCAAGCACTTCGTTGATGGGTGCCTTGTCCGCTGCCACCCGATAGCCACGTTGATGCAACGAATGACCGGAACTATCCAGCGAAATGGTGCATATATTGTGGCTCAGGTGCACGTCCACGAAGATATCCGGGTTGTCAGTATTCACCCAGGGCCGTTTGCCCATTACCTCACGAAATTGATCCACGATGGCATCCTTTGTTTTTAAGGCAACGAAATGGCTGTGTGTGAGTTCAGAATGAAAAACATTGGCTTCCACCGAAAAGGTTTGTTCCAACTTAAACACCTTGGTCCAGTCGATCTTCATCACATGTTCGTAAAGGTCTTTTTCATCGTTCACCTCGAACACTGCGATGGGTTTAAGCACCCGGATGGCAGTACGCGCCATGTAATTGGCCTTATACATCATGGAGGTATCGCCTCTGAACTTCACCCCTCTTTTGATAGGCTCCGCGTCAAGTGCCCCCAGTTCAGTGAGTTCGGCAGTCAGCATGTTTTCCAGTCCGGCAAAAGTCTTGGCTACAAAATCCATTCCCGGAACGTATTCTTTTAATGATTCCATAAGCGGCAAAATTAACTAATTTAGCACGGCAATAATCAACACCCTAAACTTTTAAGTGATGCTGTATGACGATAGAAGAAGCTCAACAAATGGTTGATCAATGGATCAACACCACGGGAGTCAGGTATTTTAGTGAACTTACCAACATGGCTCTGCTAACAGAAGAAGTAGGCGAGGTGGCACGCGTTATTGCCAGAAGGTATGGTGATCAGTCGTTTAAGTCAAACGAGGCGGATGCGGATTTAGCCGATGAACTGGCCGATGTGCTGTTCGTGGTGATGTGCCTGGCCAACCAAACCGGCATCAATCTGACAGATGCATTGAAGAAAAACATGGAGAAAAAAGATACCCGCGATGTAAATCGACACCGGCATAACAAAAAACTCTCCTCTTAGTTTATCTTTACAATAGAAAGTATCCCTGAATTTGCATTTCATTTATTTTTGATCCCATTTCCACTTACAATTATGTAACCAAAATCAATGAAACATTTTTTAATCTATCTCATCATTTTCCTTATCCCGTTCAGGATTTTTTGCCAAAACCCTACCATCACTGGTCATGTTTACGATAAAAAAACAGGAGAACCGCTGGCCTTTGTTAATATAGTAAGTAATGACAGACGAGGTGCAGTAACGGATATCGACGGGAAGTTTTCGATTGTAAACGGAACAAACATACGCACGCTTTCCATTTCCTACGTGGGATACCAACCGCTTATTTATCAGGTGAATATCAGTCAGAATTTTCAAAAAATATTGTTGGCGCCAAAAGTTTTTGACCTGGAAGAGGTGAGCATCTTTCCAAACGACAATCCGGCCCACCGCATCATCAACAACGTGATTAATAACCGCGACCTGAACAATCCCGAGAAACTAAAGGCCTTTAGTTATGTAGCCTACGACAAAATGATCCTGACTGTCAACTCTGACTCGCTGATGAGCAGAGACCCTGCTTTACTGGATAGTGTCGAGATGAAAGCCCGTAATTTACTCACAAAACAGGATTTGTTTATCACAGAAACCGTTACTGAACGAAAGTACCTCGCTCCCGGATTAAATCAGGAAAACGTGTTGGCCACCAAGGTCTCCGGGTTTTCTGATCCCATCATTACCTTTATGATTTCGCAAATCCAATCCACCAGTTTTTATGATGAGATGATTGAGATTGCCGGAAAAAAATATATCAATCCAATCAGCAAAGGAAGCACCAAAAAGTATTTTTTTCTGATAGAAGACACCACGTTTTCCGCAACAAGCGATACAATTTTTATTATTTCCTATCGACCCATGAAAGACACCCGTTTTGAAGGCATGCAAGGTTTTTTGTCGATCAATTCTAACCGATGGGCCATTCAGAATGTAAAGGCCGAACCCGCCAATGATTCCACAACTGGATTTAGCATTAAAATTCAGCAAGGGTACGAATTCATTCAGGATCATTGGTTTCCAACTCAACTTAACACCGATGTTTCGCTTCCCATGATTACGGTGAGCGACAGCATTAACAACTATCCCGTGATTGGAAAAGGCAGAAGTTACATCCGGGAAATCAACCTGAACCCTGACCTCAAAAAAAGTGATTTTGGCTACCACGAAATTGAGATTGAAGCAGGTGCCACCAAACGAAAAGGGGAATTCTGGCGCGAATTTCGTGTCGACAGCCTTACCGACAAGGAAAAAGAAACCTATCGGGTAATTGATTCTTTGGGCAAAGCCGAAAATTTTGATAAGATGGCATCTACTTTTCAGACTTTGCTCACAGGCAAAATCCCCTTTTATTTTATCGACCTCGATCTGAATAAGATAGTGCATTACAACGATTATGAAGGAATTTATCTGGGTGCTGGAGTACACACCAACGACCGCATATCAAAACGTATTAAAACCGGACTCTTCGCTGGTTACGGATTTAAAGACCATGCTGCCAAATATGGCGGGGATGTTTCATGGATAGTGCATAAACGATCCGAGTCCACCATACAACTCGAAGCCTACAATACCGTTATCGCATCGGGTGAGACCAGGTTTTTTGATGATAAAAATCAAATCTGGCGTACCTCCGATTTCTATCAGTTTTTTGTGTCGAGAATGAACCCGACTGTGGGAGGCGAATTGAATTATCTGTTCAGGTTAAGGCCGTTGCGCGATTTTAAATGGAATACGGGAGTACGCCATCAGCAAAAAAAAGCAACCAGCGATTATTATTTTACAAACGAGCTCCTGCCGTTGGATGAACAACTTACCGATTTCAACTTTTCAGAACTCAACTTTGGGTTTAGATTTGCCTTCAGGGAAAAAATCCTGCAAACCACCAAAGGACAGCTTTCATTTGGATCGAAGTATCCGGTGATTTGGTTAAACTATACCCGTGGATTTAAGGACATTGCAATTGGAAATTTCGATTTTAACCGCCTGGATATAAAGGTTGAATACACACACAAAACCAAATATTATGGAGAGTCGACCATCAAAGTGATGTCCGGAATCATCGATGGGCAACTGCCCATCAGCAATTTATATAATGCGGTGGGCACCTATCGGATGGTGGCGCTTCTGGCACCTGGCAGCTTTGGAACCATGCGAACGAATGAGTTTTTTTCTGACAGATATGTGGCTCTGTTCCTGAATCACAGCTTTGGACAGTTGTTGTTTAAAACCGGTAAATTTAAACCTGAAATCAACCTGGTAACCAATATTACCTTTGGCACAATGGACCACCAACAAAACCACCACAACATTGATTTTAAGACACTTGAAAATGGTTATTACGAATCCGGCCTGGTCATCAGGAAGTTGCTGAATCTGCAAATTTACGACCTGGGAATAGGTGTTTTATACCGTTACGGACCTTATGGTTACGATGATGCCATGAACAACATCGCGTTTAAAATCAGCCTTTATTATGGGTTTTAGACGGCAATTGCCAACTTTGGGACAGCTAATTTGTCACTTTATTTCGAATTCAACTTGATTGCACTGCATCATCCTTTTCGTCGAGGTAATGATTAATGCAGATCATTAAAATCCGGGCAGTTACTACTTGCAAATCAGGCTAAATTAGCTTATATTTACCTCCCTTAATATTGATCGGGTAATTATGACAGTTGACATGAACAACCAGCTTTATCAATACATAAAACCCATCGTAGGCTTTAGTGCCCTGGTTTTTATGACGTGGTACTTTGCTGATTTGGTAGGTTATATGTTAGTGGCCGTCTTTCTGTCGATGACCGGAGCTCCGCTCACGAAAAAGTTAAACACCTTGCGAATCGGCAAACACCACCTGCCGCATGCTGTAAGTGCCTTGGTTACCATGATTCTTATCTTGCTGTTGATTGGCTTTTTGGCCATGATCATCGCTCCATTGATAATTCGTCAGGCCAATATTATCATATCGATCAATATTGATGATTTTATTTCTCATTTTGATAAGCCAATGAGCAAACTGGACGCCTTTCTGGCACAATACAATTTGATAAAACCGGGTGAAACTTTTTCACAATATATACGAACGCAGGTTCACGGCGTATTCGACATGACACAGTTTCGGGAATTCTTCACCAATATAATCAGTGCCACCGGTTCAGTGGTCATCGGCATTTTTATTGTCATTTTTCTGACCTACTATTTTTTGTTTGACGATGGGTTGATCAAGAATGTCCTGTTAATTCTATCACCTGACAAATATGTTGAAGACATCAGTAAGGTACTGCACGATTCAAAATTCCTTTTAGTAAGATATTTTCATGGGGTTTTGCTCGAAGTAATTATCATGATGAGCCTGGAGACTATTGGGTTACTCATCATGGGCATTCCCAACGCGGTGTTAATTGGCTTTATTGGCGGATCAATGAATGTGATACCCTATTTAGGTCCTGTGATCGGCATGTGTTTGGGAATTTTGCTAGGCATCCTATCTGAACTCAGTGCCGAAAATTACGACATACTAACCTACACTATTTTTAGCGTGATAGGAGTGTTTGCTGTGTCAAAGACAATTGACGACCTGCTCTTGCAGCCTCTCATCTATTCAAGAAGCGTAAAAGCGCATCCGGTTGAAGTTTTTCTGGTCATTATCATCGGCGGCAAGCTTTCAGGGATTGTTGGCATGATTTTGGCAATCCCTATTTATACTATTCTCAGAGTAGTACTCCGCCAGTTTTTAAACCAAATGAAACTGGTTAAATATTTAACAAGTAGAATGTAACTTTTTTCACATAAAACGATATACCATTATAAACCCCTTTAAAAATACCACTATGAGTAGAGAAAATTCAAATTCAGGATTTGCATTTATTGCAGGATTGGTTGTAGGTGCCGCTGTAGGCGCACTTGCAGGCTTACTTTTCGCCCCTCAATCGGGTGAAGAAACCCGTAAACAATTGGGCGATAGAACAAAAGAGGTTGCCGATGAGTTATTAGATAAATTTGATGACTTGAAAGAATCGATGACTGATGTGATTAATGGCGTGAAACGCAGTACCGCTGAAACCATTGAAAATGTTAAAAAAAGCACCACGGAGATGCTGGATGAAGTAAAAAAGAATAAAACCAAGGCGGTTTAAGCTTTTTCATCATGAAAGGTAATCAGATTGGTTCAGCTTTTCAGGATTCGTTTGAATCGATTAAAAGCTATATAGACATTCAGGTTAAGTACAATAAGCTGTTGCTGACGCAAAAGCTTGGCGACATTACATCGTACTTTGCTATGTTGTTTATAATAACTGCATTGGCAGGAGGATTGTTGTTTTTTTTATCGTTTGCATTTGTCTATTGGTTCGCCAAAACAACCGATCTGGATGTTTACATTGGCTATTTGATTGTTGCCGGTTTTTATTTGGTTTTGATCGGGTTGATTATTAATTTCAAAGAACGACTTCTGTTTTCACCTATTCGTAACTTGTTAGGTTCCATTTTGTTTGAAAATGAAATGCCGGGTTCTGCTGTCAATTCTTTCAGTAATAAAGAGAGCATGACGAAAATGATAAAAGAATTGGATCATCAGATTCATCAACATCAGGAAGAATTAACATCGAAATTCCATGTGCTACAGGAATCGCTAACCCTGGCCAATATCTCGCAACAACTTTTTCAAAACGTTTATAGTAAAGTAGTTACTACGAGCAATGTGGCAAGAATAGCCTTTTTGCTGATCAAGCGTTTAAAGCAAAAATCTTCTAAAAAGAAAAAAAGCACTTAAGGTGCTTTTTTTTCGGAATGATTTCTATACTGTCATGATGTCTTTTTCTTTCAACGAGAACAGTTCATCTGCTTTTTCGATAAACTTGTCGGTAAGTTTTTGAATTTCATCTATCAGGTGCTTGGATTCATCCTCCGTCATACCTTCTTTCTCCAACTTTTTTGCCTCATCATTACCGGCCCTGCGCGCATTGCGAATCCCAATCTTGGTTTCTTCAATAATTGATTTAGCCTTTTTTACCAGGCTATGACGTCGCTCTTCGTTTAATGGTGGCACATTGATACGTAAAATATCGCCTTCATTTTGGGGGTTAAAGCCCAGATTGGCAACCAATATGGCCTTCTCGATGGCATGAATGGTGCTTTTATCAAAAGGCTGTACAATAATTTGTCGTGCATCAGGAGTGTTGATATTGGAGGTTCTTTCGATGGGTGTTGGCACTCCATAATAATCTACACGGACACCAGACAGCATCGATGGATTGGCTTTGCCGGCCCGCACCTTAAGAAATTCTTTTTCCAGGTGATGCAAAGCGTGGTTCATGCTCTCTTCTACTTCCTCGAGACATAATATGGCATCATCAGTCATAACCTATTATTTTTTTTAAGCAAATTTACTATTTCCTTTCAATTGCGCTCAATCTCACTCGATTTTAATCAAACCAAACGGATTTTTGTCCTAAACGCCTACCATTGTTCCAATTGATTCGCCATTGACCACTTTCATCAGGTTCATTTTTTTGTTCATGTCGAACACCAAAATAGGAAGGCCGTTTTCTTTACATAGTGTAAAGGCCGTCATATCCATGATTTGCAGTTTCTTTTCATAAGCTTCATCAAAGGTTACAAAGTCGTATTTCACAGCAGAAGGATCTTTCTCCGGGTCAGCCGAATAAACACCGTCCACACGGGTGCCTTTCAGCAGGATATCAGCATGTATCTCAACTGCCCTCAAAGCGGAAGCGGTATCGGTGGTAAAAAACGGATTTCCTGTGCCCCCGGCAATGATGACTACAAACCCCTCGTTCAAATACTGGATGGCTTTTTTCCCACTCATGACCTCCGAAACAGGATCGACCCTGAGACCGGAGAGGAGCTTTACTTTAACACCCTGAGCTTCAAGTTCTCCCTGCAAAGCCATGGAGTTAATCACGGTAGCCAGCATGCCCATGTAATCGCCCTGAACGCGATCAAAACCCAGGGTGGCTCCTTGCATTCCACGAAAGATATTTCCCCCTCCAATCACGATGGCCACCTGAACATTTCTTTCTGCAACCTCTTTCACATCTTCGCAATATGCCTTTAGTGTCGCCGGGTCAATTCCATATTGTTGCCCACCCATCAGGGCTTCTCCACTCAGTTTAAGTAAAATCCTTTTATACTCCATGATGATTCATTATTTAACCACTATCATGCAAAACCAGGATTAGTAAATTCCGGTCCACAATGTTATTTTCTGATTATCCAATACTTTCGTTTTAGAATTTACGCCCAAAACTATTATAATCCAGTTCGAGTTTTGTAAACTGGGTGAAAAAGTTTTTGAACTCATCGTAGTTGTTGTTGTTGGCGACAAACCGGTAGGCATATCCGGCCTTCAAACCCAATGTATCTTTAGAATAGATATTTCTCGAGGCTGAATCGTTTTTCACGAAATAATTGATCCGCCCATCACCCAGTTTTTCAATCAGCCAAACAGCACTGGAATCGAAGGTAATTACTGCTTCTTTATCACCGTAAGTACTCAAATTATAGACAATCTGAAACGTATGGGGAGGCGGATCAGGAGGTGTAAGATAGCTATAAACCGGAACATCTCCCACCGAATTCGACTTATTGCACAGGCTAAAAGAGAACAATATCACCATAGCCAGCACCGAGAATGTAATAAATCGCACTATTTTCATCGTGTTGTTATTAATGTTTCAAAACGTGTAATTCGCAATATCAATCAGTTATCAGCTAAAACAATTCGGTATTAACCGGAAAGACGCTGTTTGCAATTACTGCACAATATAGAAATAATTTAGCTACTCCAGGTGTTTACCATGACATTGTTTATATTTTTTTCCACTACCGCACGGACAAAGATCGTTTCGGCCTACTTTCTTTTCTACTTTCACAGGTTGTGGTTTAACATGATCCTGGGTATTGCTATGCGCCTGCGACAACATGTCACCATGTTCTTCCTTTATCTGCGAGCGATCGATTCCTTTTGGAAGTTTAGCTTCTTTCAACCCCGATTGGTTTTGCATAAAGATGTCGCCTTTAATTAAATACGACACCACATCTTTATTTATTTTTTGAATCATCTTTTTAAATAGCTCAAAGGATTCAAATTTATAGATCAACAACGGGTCTTTTTGTTCATAGGAAGCGTTCTGCACCGACTGCTTGAGGTCGTCCATCTCGCGTAATTGCTCTTTCCAGGCATCATCAATATGAGAGAGTGAAATTCCCTTTTCAAAAGCCAAAGGCACTTCTGCGCCATTCGATTCAACCGATTTGCGCAGGTTGGCTATTACCTGTACCTGCCTGATTCCATCTGAAAAGGGAATAGCGATGTTTTCAAATTGGCTTTGATTTTCGTAAACATCCTTTATAACCGGAAGCGTACTTATTGCCAATCGCTTACGTTTTTCAATATAAGCCTTGTACACTACTTCAAACAACTGGTCGGTGAGTTCTGAAACATTTTCAGAACTAAAAGTGGCTTCGCTAAAGGGTGATTCAACTGCCAGCGTGCGATATAATTCCAGTTTAAATCCACTAAAATCACGGTTTTCCTGATACTCGTTGATCACACTTTCGCTCAAATCATATATCATGTTCGAAACATCCACCGAAAGGCGTTCACCAAACAAAGCGTGTCTCCGGCGCTTATAAATCACTTCCCGTTGTGAATTCATCACATCATCATATTCGAGCAAACGCTTCCTGATACCAAAGTTGTTTTCTTCTACCTTTTTTTGTGCCCGCTCGATGGATTTGGTGATCATCGAATGCTGAATCACCTCACCCTCGTCAAGGCCAAGACGGTCCATGATGCCTGCGATACGTCCCGATCCAAACATGCGCATGAGGTCATCTTCAAGAGAAACAAAAAATTGTGAACTGCCCGGGTCACCCTGACGACCTGCACGACCCCGCAACTGACGGTCGACACGCCTGGAATCGTGACGTTCGGTACCAATGATGGCCAAACCACCTGATTGTACAACGCCATCGCCCAGTTTAATGTCAGTACCACGACCAGCCATGTTGGTGGCAATGGTCACCATACCGGCATGCCCGGCTTCCTTAACTACCTGTGCTTCTTTTTGATGTAACTTCGCATTCAACACATTGTGGTGAATGTGCTTGCGGGTGAGCATCCGGCTGAGCAACTCCGAAATTTCCACCGAAGTAGTACCGACAAGCACGGGACGGCTTTTTTTAGTAAGTTGCTCTATTTCATCAATAATGGCGTTATATTTTTCGCGTTTGGTTTTATAAACCAAATCCTGGCGATCGTCGCGGATGATGGGTTTGTTAGTGGGAATTACCACCACATCAAGCTTATAAATATCCCACAACTCTCCTGCTTCCGTTTCGGCAGTACCGGTCATCCCCGCCAGTTTGTTGTACATCCTGAAATAATTCTGCAGGGTAATGGTGGCATAGGTTTGGGTAGCGGCCTCCACTTTTACATTTTCCTTGGCTTCAATGGCCTGGTGCAACCCATCGGAATACCGCCGGCCTTCCATAATACGTCCGGTTTGTTCATCTACAATTTTAATCTTATTCTCGATGATCACATATTCTACATCCTTTTCAAAAAGCGTATAGGCTTTCAATAACTGCGTTACCGTATGTACCCGTTCCGATTTGATTGCGTAGTTTTTAATCAGTTCGCTTTTCTTTTCCAGTTTTTCCTTTTCAGGGATATTCTGTTTTTCCAAATCAGCCACCACCGATCCGATGTCGGGCAGAATAAAAAACTCCCCATCATCGTACGACTGGGTTAGCAGGTCGATACCCTTTTCGGTCAGATCGACCGAATTGTGTTTTTCGTCGATGGCAAAAAACAACTCATCATCCACCACATGCATGTTTTTTGCTTGTTCCTGCAAGAAAAAACTTTCTGTTTTTTGCATCAATTGCCGGTTTCCTTCTTCGCTTAACAATTTGATCAGCGCGGTATTTTTCGGTAATCCATGATAAGCCCTGAGCAACAGCAACCCTGCATTTTTAACATTTTCGTTGTTCGATTGATCTTTTAACAGATTTTTAATTTCAGCTAAAATACTCGATACCAATGTTTTTTGTGCGTTATACAGCGATTGAACATCCGCCTTTAAAGCATCGAATTCCTGCGAGTCGCCTTTGGGCGTTGGGCCGGAGATAATCAAAGGGGTCCGTGCATCATCAATTAATACCGAGTCGACCTCATCCACAATCACATAATTATGCCCCCGTTGTACCATTTCTTCGGGATTACCTGTCATGTTGTCACGCAGGTAGTCGAACCCGAACTCGTTGTTCGTTCCAAAAGTGATGTCGGCCAAATAAGCCAGACGCCTTTCTTTGGAATTTGGCTGGTGATAATCGATACAATCGACTTTTAGACCATGAAACTGGTACAACATGCCCATCCACTCACCGTCGCGTTTGGCCAGATAATCGTTTACTGTGACCAAATGAACACCTTTTCCGGGCAGAGCATTCAAATAAACCGGCAAGGTAGCTACCAGGGTTTTACCTTCCCCGGTCGCCATTTCGGCAATCTTGCCGTGATGCAACACCGTACCACCAAATAACTGAACATCGTAATGCACCATGTCCCAGGTAATGGTATTTCCTCCGGCAAGCCATTGGTTGCGATAATGAGCTTTGTCTCCCTTTATATTGACTGAGTCGAGTTTGGTTGCCAGATAGCCATCCATTTCGTTGGCCGTTACCTCAACTACTTCATTTTCTTTAAAACGACGTGCAGTCTCTTTCATCACCGAAAAAGCTTCAGGCAGAATCTGGTTCAGGACCTCCTCCGTTTTTTCATAACTTACCTTGATCAGTTTATCAATGGTGATGTAGAGTTCCTCCTTTTCGTTGGTATCTATATCCGGCTGATCGTTTATTTGTTGCTTAATCCGCTCTATTTCATTCTCTTCAACAGCAATGTAATCTTTAATACGTTGCTTGAACTCCGTAGTTTTAGCACGTAGTTCGTCATTGCTCAGGTGTTTTATTTTTTCGTAAGCTGCTTTTACCTGTTCTACTTCGGGGCCAATGGCTTTTAAATCACGGGTTGCTTTGTCACCAAGCAGCTTTTTAATAAAGTTTATCATGTTTTTTTATCTCTGAAAAATTGATACGATCAATAATTATTCCAAATGTGCCTATATGTTGAGTGATTAGCGGGCAAAGGTATCTAAAAAAACGGAGCTGTTCTGGCTCCATGACAAGAACAGGAAAGAATTGTTATTGCGTTGAATTATTTACCGTTTTGATTGAAATCGTTTGATATACCTGGTGATATATGGCTCCATATTCTCATCAGGCATGGGCATGGCCGCATTGGCAATGGTTCCGTCAGGATTGATCAGAATATAAGTCGGGAAGGTACGCACTTGGTATTGTTCAGGAAGTAGCATCTGACTGGTCACTTTTAAAAATTCCCATTGAAATTGTTTGTCGTGCTTTAATTTCA
Source organism: Bacteroidetes bacterium GWF2_41_31 (assembly GCA_001769215.1). Classification (GTDB taxonomy): domain Bacteria; phylum Bacteroidota; class Bacteroidia; order Bacteroidales; family F082; genus UBA6244. The sequence goes on along the minus strand of MEOL01000042.1, from coordinate 42,878 downwards.
TGGCATGATCCCATTCATCGCCTACGACAAGTGTGAGCAGGTCGACTGTTCCCTGAAAGGACTGGCTTATCTTTTGAATTTTTTCCAACTCATTAAAACAAATCTGACATTGATCACTAATGAAATTGAGCAGAACAAATTTCCCGGCATAATTATTTAGTTCGACCACAATCCCATATTCATTTTTCAGTGCAAAGGGCGGAGCCGGATAACCGTAGGTCAGGTCAGTCAGTTTTTCGATAAAATGAGTCGCAATCTCTTTATTTTCGCGAAATTTTGAAACTCCCGAAAGCAATTTCAATTTATTGATCACCTCCGCTTTTTTAACCTCCGGTAGAGAATAACTCTTCGACATCAATAGCATCATGGCCAACTCAACCACCCGGTCGTTGCTTTTAAGCAAGCTGTCGCGTTGCAGCATCTGTTTTAAAGTCAGATAGTCGCCAGGTTGATTTAACGCACGTGTCAATTCGTTGTAATGACGGTTGCTAAAAGCTTCGAGGTAATTATCAAAATAGGTTTTAAAAAAATCGGTGTATTGAATATTGTTGTACAAAACGGGTTTGGAGACGAGCTCCTTTTTAAGTACTGCGCTATTGCTCAATCGTTTACTCAACCATTCGAGTGAAACAAAAGCATAGTGGATGTAGTCGCTCAGATACTCACTTTTTCTATTTTTGAACCGCAGGGTCATTTCAGACTTAAAGTCATCAAGGACCTGTTTGTTCCTGCTTTTGTAAATCACTTGGGCATTTTCATAAATAAACTGGTTATATAACTGGTTAAACAACCCAATATCAGTTTGCAGGTTGTCATCATTTGTAACTTCCAGGTTAAACTGTAAAGGTACCTGATCGAAAATAGATCCCTGGACTTCTGGTTGTTGAGCCGGAATCGCCACCCGATAACTTGCGCCAGGGCTCAGGTAGAGTTCACCCTTATCGAGATTAAGAGCCAGGAAACCAAAGGTAGTCAGAGTCACTGGTGCGGTGAGGATAAAATTACCCTGTTCATCACATCGCGTTTGCGCAATGGTTTTTTCCAACATTGAGAATTGATCGGCATACACCAATACCCTCACCAAATCGCCCTCCTTCGCATGACTGGTTCCCTCAATGGAAATATTTTGGGCCATGCTTTGGCAGAAGATAAAGACAAATAAAACCGCAGCAAAAGTTTTCATTTCTATAATCATACAGTTTAAGCTTCTTTTATATCCGAAATAATATGACCCGGTATCATGGCACTGATATCGCCACCGTGCCTGATCACATCGCGGACGATGGATGAAGAAATCGGTGTAAACCGGGGCTCGGTAAGCAAAAAAACCGTTTCAATCTTTGACGCCAGCAGTTTATTTACCTGACCTATTCCTCTTTCAAATTCAAAATCCGCGGCAGTCCTTAGTCCCCTCAGGATATAGTCTGCCTTTACTTTTTTGCAAAAATCAACAGTCAGGCCCTCGTACAACTCCACCCTGACATTGGTCAAATCAATGAAAGCGGCTTCTATCCACTTTCGGCGTTGATCGACGGGGAACATGGCTTGTTTCTCGGTATTGACACCGATAGCGACAATAATTTCATCAAACAGGGAAGCGGCACGCTTTACAACTGATATATGCCCCAATGTGATGGGATCGAAGGAGCCGGGGAAAACCGCAACTTTTCTCATAGGGTATGAATTTTAAAGGGTAAAAATACAGGAATATTTCTTAACGAACGAAGAGATAGCCCAACGTTTCATAAAGAGACCGGTAACCGGACATGATGGCATCATGACTTTCATCGCAACTAAGCCACAAGGCTCTGGTAATTTGTTCACTCAACTGGGGCGATAAGGACGAAGTCGATTGAGTGCTCATTGAAAACCAACAGGTACGTTTTAAAATATACTGATGGTGCTCGCAATAGATATGGTACGAATCGGGTAACCCGGATTCAATAACAAGCCCGTCAATACCGGTTTCTTCGGAAACTTCCCGCAGGGCAGCAGCATCAATCGACTCGCCTTGCTCAACTTTTCCTTTTGGGAGATCCCACTTCCCCAGCCGATGAATCAACAGAAACTCGCCTTTCTTATTCACAACCACTCCACCAGCTGCATCGATACAGGTAAATTGACTTTGAAATTGACGGAACAACTGTTCAGGGTCGCGACTCCTTATACAGATGTCCTGATGGTAATCACCCGAAAGCAGTTGAAGAACAAAATCCTTCATCGGTTTGACTTGATCAATAGTCAGACAGGATGCGTTTTGCGGACAGGTTTCGTCCGCAAACAATACTTTGATATCATGATAATAAACTGCTTTCATCTGACAAATTTAATAGAATTTATGTGCCCTCTGAATCTTCATCATAATGGCAATCGTGAAAAATGTTTAGATTTGCCGAATGAATTTTGATCAGGAAACTGCCGACATGGTTTCGGCCAACTTACTTCAGATTAAGGCAATCAAGCTGAATAACGGTTTACCCTTTACATGGGCCTCCGGTTTAAAATCACCCATATACTGCGACAACCGGATTACCCTGTCTTATCCGAAAATTCGCACCTATATCCGTCAACAATTGGTGAAAGCCATTACAGAGCAATTTGGAAATGTGGACGTCATTGTAGGAGTAGCCACTGCCGGCATTCCTCAGGGAGCACTGGTAGCCCAGGAACTTGGATTGCCTTTCGCGTATGTACGGTCGGCGGCCAAAGACCATGGATTGTCGAATAAAATTGAAGGAACCATCAATAGTGGACAAACGGTAGTGGTGATCGAAGATTTGGTTTCCACCGGAAAAAGCAGCCTGGAAGCAGTTTATGCGCTTCGCGAAACAGGTGCAAAAGTAGCAGGAATGGCCGCCATTTTTAGCTATGGATTGCAGATTGCAGCTGAAAATTTTAAAGCGGCTGACTGCCGATTGGTCACGCTATCTGATTACGACTCCATGATCAGCAAGGCTGTTGAGGAGGAATACATATCAAAAAAAGACGAGGCTTCGCTGAGGGAATGGAGAGAAGATCCAAAAGCCTGGAGCGACCGCCACCAATAATAAACCCGCACCCACATAAAAACAGACCCATGAAAATTGAAGGAAAATCTGCCATAATTGACAAATCAGCTGAAGATGTTTATCAATTTCTAAGCAATTTTAATCATTACGAACAGTTGATGCCCGAACAAATCACCAACTGGAATTCTGATGAAAAGAGCTGTTCCTTCACTATCCAGGGTATGGCCAGCATTCAATTGGCTTTTGGAAACAATGAGCCATATAAAAAGGTGGAATTGTTGCCGGTCGGCAAAGCTCCGTTTAGTTTCAGCCTCCATGCAAATCTGACAGAAATGGGAACCTCTACCAAAGTAACCGTTTATTTGGATGCCGACCTGAACCCGATGTTAGCCATGATGGCCAAACGACCCATGGAAAATTTGGTAAATGTGATGGCGGAAAATCTGAAAAAGGCTCTGGATTAGGTTCAGAGAATCTGTCCCAGGTAAATAACGGCATCCCTCTAAACCACGAATTCTATTTCTTTAAAGAGATGGCATCGCACCTGTCCATCCTGGTTTTTTACGGCCAGACGACCAAATTCATCAATACCAACAATCATCCCGATGAATTCCCGTTCAGAGACGCGGTAGTTATTCCATTGATTTATCCGATAGAGCTTATTTAAATATTGTGTTTCAATTTGTTGAATACCCGATTTTGAATAGGTCAGTTGATAGAATTGGTCAATCGATTGTGCCACTTGATTTCTAAATTGAGTCAATGGTATCTCCATACCACAAAAGTTTTTTAACGAACCGGCATTGGGCAACTCCTCGCTAAAAGCCTCCTGGTTCACATTGACACCGATTCCCGCCACGGCAAAATCAAGGATATGACCTTTAATGATGTTTTGAAACAAAATGCCACCCACTTTTTTATCATTGATATACAAATCGTTGGGCCATTTTACTCTACAGGTTTCATTTGTTACCCATGACTCGATGACATTCAAAACTCCCAATGAAACTACCTGTGTAAGTATGAATTGCTTTGCCGGAACCACCTGGTGCGGAGTCAGTATCAAACTGCACAACAAGTTTTTACCTGCCTCGCTCTCCCAACAATTTCCACCCTGCCCCCTACCCTGTTCCTGAAGGTTGGCACAAATCATCTCTCCCTCGGTGGCCAGGTTGGCAGCTATGCGATCTAAAGCCTCATCGTTGGTCGATTTGACCACCTCAAGCGAAATAAATGAAATCTCCATAAATTGAATTTTGATGAAAACGAGAACGAGTTGAAGCGGTAAATATGGTAAAAAAAACTAACAAAAGTGATTTCCACGAATCAAAACAAACCAGTTCATCAACTTTTTACCCGGACATCGTCAGGATCAACAAATTCACTATTTTTGCTTGCAATTAACAAATCGATTCATGACCAAAAAGAAAGAACGTGACAGTGCTGAACAAATTCTTGCACAAGTAGTTGCCGGTATGCAGGAGAAAAAAGCAAAAAATATTGTCAGCCTGAACCTACGATCCCTAAGCCAGGCAGTTACACAATATTTCGTCATCTGTCACGCATCCTCTAAAACCCAGATTGGGGCCATCTACAATAGTGTTGAAGAATTTGTGATGAAAAACTGTGACACGAAACCACTACACTGCGAAGGGGTGCAGAATTCGGAATGGATTTTGATAGATTATTTCGATGTAGTTGTTCATGTGTTTCAGGAAGATACAAGAAACTTCTATAAGATTGAAAATCTGTGGGCTGACGCCCCATTAACCAGATACAAAAGTGATGATTAATATATTTTTTGTAACTTAACGACAGAATGGCAGAAGAAAATAATAATACCACGGAAAATAAAGAAGAAAATAAAGGATCGAAAAATCCTTTTTCTAATCTAACCGGAGGTGGGAAAAATGGCGACAAACCAAAATTTAACTTTTACTGGATTTACGGCATATTGGCCGTTGTACTTTTTGGAATTCAGTTTCTGGGAATGGGCGACGATGGAAAACAAACCGACTGGCGTGAATTTAAAACCATGCTCGAAGATGGGGATGTTGCCAAAATCATCCTGGTCAACAAGGAAACAGCAGAGATTTTTATCAAAACAGAAAATCTGACAAAGGACAAATATAAGGACTTGAGTAAAGGAAATTCCATTACCGGAAAAACACCTCAATATTATTTCAATGTGGGTTCGGTAGATAAGTTTTATGAAGACGTGGAATCCGCCCAAAAAGGACTGAACCAGCCGGTTTATGTTGAAACTGAAATCAGGCACAATTGGGGTGGTGAAGTACTGAACTGGATACTTTTCCCCGCGCTGCTGATTGGTATCTGGTTCCTGTTTATGCGCATGATGAGTAAAGGTGGCGGAGGCGCCGGGGGCCAGCTTTTCAATATCGGGAAATCAAAAGCCCAGATGTATGATAAAAAAACCAGTGTGAATATCACCTTTAAAGATGTCGCCGGTTTGGCCGAAGCCAAAGTAGAGATTAAAGAAATTGTTGACTTTTTAAAGACCCCCGAGAAATACACAAAACTGGGGGGCAAGATCCCCAGAGGGGTATTGTTGGTAGGCCCTCCCGGAACGGGTAAGACCTTGTTGGCCAAATCTGTGGCTGGTGAAGCGCACGTGCCTTTTTATTCTATCTCCGGTTCCGACTTCGTTGAAATGTTCGTGGGTGTTGGCGCTTCACGCGTACGCGACCTGTTTAAACAAGCCAAAGAAAAATCGCCCAGTATTATTTTTATCGACGAAATTGATGCCATTGGACGTGCCCGTGGGAAAAATGCCATGAGCGGAGCCAACGACGAACGTGAAAACACCCTTAACCAGCTACTTACCGAGATGGATGGTTTTACACCCAACTCAGGCGTTATCATCCTGGCTGCTACCAACCGTGCCGATATCCTTGACAAAGCGCTTATGCGCGCCGGACGTTTCGACCGTCAGATTTATGTTGAACTACCTGACCTGGAAGAACGAAAAGAAATATTTGCCGTACACATGAAACCCCTTACCCTTGACAAAGAGGTTAAAGTTGACTTTCTGGCCAGACAAACACCAGGCTTTTCGGGAGCAGACATTGCCAATGTATGCAACGAATCGGCTTTAATAGCGGCCAGAACAACTCATGAAACCATTACCAAGCAGGATTTTATGGATGCCATCGACCGGATTATAGGAGGCCTGGAGAAAAAAAATAAAATCATTACACCTGGAGAAAAAAGGGTTGTTGCCTTTCATGAAGCGGGCCATGCTACCATTAGTTGGTTGCTTGAACATGCACATCCACTGGTGAAAGTGACCATTGTCCCCAGGGGACGGTCACTCGGCGCAGCCTGGTATCTACCCGAAGAAAGGCAAATTACCACTTACGAACAATTGTTTGATGAAATGGTGGCCGCCTTAGGAGGCCGGGCATCTGAAATGGTGATATTTGGTAAAATTTCGACCGGCGCCCTCAACGACCTGGAAAAAGTAACCAAACAGGCTTATGCCATGGTGAGCTATTACGGACTTAGCAAAAAAGTGGGAAACATCAGCTATTACGATTCATCAGGACAATCGGAATACTCTTTTAACAAGCCTTTTAGCGAAAAAACAAGTGAGCTGATTGACAAGGAAGTGAGTGAAATGATAGAAAGCGCCTATGCAAAAGCCATTGAAGTTCTTTCGGAAAACCGTGCCGGATTAGAAAAACTGGCTACCAAACTACTCGAAAAAGAGGTCATTTTTAAAGAAGACCTGGAAGAAATTTTCGGAAAAAGGCCTTGGGACAAAGAAGAAATTGTACAAGAGGTAAAAGTCACAGAAGTTCCGGAACCAGACATTGTTATTTTAGATTCGGAGGATAAAAACCCTTTAAACCCGTCGTAAAAACCCTGATTATTTTACCATGGAAGAAAGTACCACAAAAGAAAAAATCCTCAAGTCAGTTCGCAATGCACTGATCAATAAATCGGACAATCCATTTAAAAACACTGATTTTTCGAGTTCGGTTTTTCATGCCCAAAAAGAAGGACCTGAAGTAGAATTTGCACTCAACCTGAATGACAATGGTGGTACTTTTATTTATTGCGACAACGAAAAAGGATTTACCGATAACTTGAAATCACTCATGGATCAGCAGGGATGGACCCAATTGGCCTCTACCAACCCCCAGCTGAACACACTGCTTTCCACTGCAGGAATTTTAGCCATGCCACCAGATAAAAATCTGGGCTTTCAGGTAAGCATTACAGGGTGTGATTTCCTTATTTCAAGATTTGGAAGCATTTTAGTGTCATCAAAACTGGCCGACAGGAATCTTTTTGTGGGTGCCCATACCCATCTTGTAGTAGCCAATGCTTCACAAGTTAAAAGCGAAATAAAAGAAGCTCTATCCGCGTTAAAAGCCAAATATTCAAATAGTTTGCCTTCGCAGATCATTATGATTACCGGAATCGGGCGTGCCACCACTTTCACCAAGACATTGCCATTTGGAGCACTCGGTTCTAAAAATCTGATCGTGTTTATGATTGATGATGCTTAGGGAATGATTGTTCTATCAGTTGATTTTGTAGATTTGCAGCCAAATTTACATAAAGTATCAGCCTCCATTTGAAAGAAATTATTACCAGAACCACCACGGGAATCATATTTATTGCAACAGTTATCGGCTCGATTCTGTTGCACTCTCTGGCTTTTTTTGTGGTGATGGGAGTGTATACAACCATCGGACTTGTTGAGTTTTACAAACTCACCACCCACACGAAGAACTACCTTATACCGTTAACTTTTGGGTTGATTACCTATACGCTCATTGGGTTGACGGGTTTACATCTGATCGATTCGCGTTATACCCTCCTGATGATCCCGCTGGCTTTTATTTTGATGGCGACTGAACTTTTTAACTCCAGGGGTTCCTGGCAGAACCTGTCTTTCTACCTCATGTCGTTTGTTTACATTGCCTTGCCATTCGGACTCATGAATTCGCTGTTTTATATTCGATCCACTTCACCGGAGAGCATCCTGCTTATCAGCCTGTTTTTTCTGGTTTGGACCAATGATGTATTTGCCTACCTGACCGGTTCATTTTTCGGCAAAAACAAACTGATGGAACGTATTTCGCCAAAAAAAACCTGGGAAGGTACCTTTGGCGGTCTGTTTTTTGCTCTCATCGCAGCCTATGTATTTTATTTATTTACAGATAGTTTATCACTGATCAACTGGTTAAGCTATGCCATAATTTTAGTGGTATCTGCTACGGTAGGCGATTTGGCAGAGTCGATGTTAAAAAGAAATTCCGGGGTTAAAGATTCCGGCACTCTTTTTCCCGGTCATGGTGGTGTTTTGGATAGATTTGATGCGGTGCTGTTTGCCACGCCGTTTGCCTATGTTTTTTTTAATTTTGTAACATAATGAAAATCCACCACGAAGGAAATAAAATTATTCTGTTCACTACGCTTTGGGTCATCATCGCCGCGTTGTGTGTTATCTATTTTATACCCAATCACTTGACCCACCTAATTCTTTTTGCCGGGCTTGCCTTTCATCTCATTTGGACCATCAGCTTTTTCAGGGTTCCTAACAGAAAAACTAACCTGCAAAACAACGCGATCCTGTCTTCTGCTTACGGCAAAGTGGTAACCATAGAAGAAGTGACAGAAACAGAGTATTTTAAAGACAAACGGCTTATGATCAGTGTCTTTATGTCGCCATTTGATGTGCATGTGAACTGGTACCCCATGGATGGAGAAGTGGTGTATACCCATTACCATCCGGGTAAATACCTGGCCGCTTACAATCCGAAATCTTCGGTGCTAAACGAACGAAATACGGTGGTGATTGAAAATAAAGAAGGCAAATCGGTGTTGATCAGGCAAATTGCAGGTGTGATGGCCAGGCGCATCATCAGCAAAGCAAAAAAAGGAGACCAGGCCGGACAAGGGTGCGAATTCGGCATTATCAGGTTTGGATCAAGGGTCGATTTTTTTATGCCGGTGGATGTGAAAATGAACGTGAAAATCGGAGACAAGGTCAAAGCCAGACAAACCGTTATTGCTTATTTCTAGGCAATTATACTCTTACAACCAGCCTTTTAGCTCACTTAACCCCCTGATATAATAGGTTCCCGTTTCGGGTGGATGAATTCCATCCGGGTCAAAAAGCACCTGGTCCATGCCCACCTGCCGTGCGCCAATAATGTCAATTGGCACATCATCACCAATCATCAGGCTTTCGACAGGCAGCGCGCCGGTTTGCTGAAAGGCGAAATTAAAAATCTGTGGATCAGGCTTTTTTGCGCCCGCGTCTTCGGAAGTAATCACCTTACTAAAATATTGATCGAGTTGAGATGATTTGAGTTTTACTTCCTGAACCTCACTAAATCCATTGGTAATTAAGTGCAACTGATAGTTGGGCCGGAGATACTGCAATAACTCGTGGCTGTATGGAAAAAGATTTACCTTGCGGGGACTTTCTTCGATATAATAATCACCCATTTCTTTGGCCAATTCCGGGTTTTCTATACCAAAATCATTCAGCGTCAGACTAAAACGAAGATCCCTTAATATTTCCTTTTTAATTTCACCTACCCGGTATAAATCCCATAATTGCTCATTGTGAACTGTATACCGTTCGAAAAAAGCCTCCATGGATGGAACTCCGGCTGCTTTTAGACTGTAATGCGTGTAAATATCCGAAAATGTTTCTTTCGCGCTCTTTTCAAAATCCCACAAGGTGCGATCCAGGTCAAAAAAGAGGTGTTTATATCTTTTTTTCAAATCTCCAATTTTCGTGCAAAGGTAGGTTTTTTCAGCGTTTGGACTGATGTAAAGACATTGGGATAATTAATCATACCATCAGAACAATCGTTTGTAATGTTGATTTATTAACTTTGCTGCCGCCAACCAAATGATCGCTAGAATGAAAAGACATATTCGTTTCCTGTCAGTAGGAATTATTTTGTTATTCCTTATGCCTGCAAGCCTGATTGCCCAATTTGGAAATTTCACCATTATTCCCTGCACAGATAATGCGAGTGTTGTAGCACTGATTGATACCGTTTTCCTAAAAGGAGTAGACCCTTCTCAAATTAATAACATCACTTTTAAGGGTAATCCCGAAGCCGTTGGTTATTTCTATGACGGTTTTATGTTTGAGGGGGTTCAAACGAAAAAGGGAATTGTGATGTCTACAGGAAACGCAGTTAATCTTGCTCAAGACAATAGTTGTACCGTAGACCAGAATTCTACAACCAATGGAGGGTCTGATATTGATTTAAATATGATCTCGTCTGGAATATTTGATGCCTGCGTGATTGAATTCGATTTTAAACCCACCAATCAAATTTCCTCATTCAGGTATATTTTTGGTTCAGAAGAATACCCGGAATATGTTGGAGGTTCTTTTAATGATGTGTTTGGGTTTTTTCTTATGGGATGGAACAATAAAAGGATCAGATGCCCCCATTGGAAGTTATGTATATCAGATTTATTATACGAGTATGATCGATCGTGATTATTCAACAAAAGGGACTGTAACCCTGATCAGATAAAAGTCCGTGACAATACTTTATTTCAACTATCAATCAAATACTTATGACCCAGATTGGCGATTCTATTCTTGAAAAAATGAAGGCCCAAAAGGGCAAAAAATTCACCGGTTCACCCTCCCCTTTTACCATGTGGCTCGATCCGGTTATCCTTGAAGTGGAAGAAGGTGCTTTGAGTTTTGAGTATCAAGTGAGGCACGACATGACCAATCCTATTAAAACCCTCCATGGAGGAGCCATCGCGGGCATGATGGACGACACCATCGGGGCCGCCGTATTTACGCTCGGACTGAAGGAATTTTTTACTACCGTTAACCTGACAGTGGATTACTTTTCGCCTGTTGTTGAAGGTGACATCATTATTGCCAGTGCAAAAGTGGTAAAAAAAGGAAGGCAGATCGTGCATGTGATCTGTGACTTAAAAATGAAGAATGGCGACAAATTACTTGCACACGCAACTTCTAACCTGATTAAGCTTGAGAGAAGGCTAAATTCTATATCACCTTTGGCAGAGTGAACGATCAAGGTGAGCAGTAGATAAAATGGTTGTTACAAGAACAATTATTTCAGCCCGCTTTCCCCTAGTTTCCTTACCTTTGCGCACTTAGAAAAACCGGAGTAGTGGAGAATTTCGTGTCATCAATTCATGATATTCTCCGGATTATATATATTAACTCATGAAAAAAATCAGGATCGCCATCAATGGCTTTGGAAGAATAGGAAGGGTTACCTTTAGAAAAATACTGGAAAACAACCGCATGGAGGTAGTAGCCATCAACGACCTGACCGATCCGGCCAACCTGGCCCACTTATTGAAATACGACTCTGTTCAACGACAGTTTGCAGGAGAAGTGTCGAGTTCAACCGACTGCCTGATTGTAAATGGACAAACCATTCAGGTGTTCAACGAACCCAACCCGGGGAAACTACCCTGGAAATTATTAAACATCGACGTGGTGATCGAATCGACCGGATTATTCGTTGACAAAGAATCGGCCATGAAACACGTGTTGCTGTCGGGGGCGCGAAAAGTAATAATTTCTGCTCCTGCCAAAGGCGAAAGCGATGATGTAAAATACGTGGTGCTGGGTGTAAACGACCATGTAATCAACCGCGACGACGTCATCATTTCCAATGCTTCGTGTACCACCAACAATGTGGCCCCACTGATCAAAATCCTGGACGAACATTTCGGCATCGAAAAAGGCTTCATCACCACCGTTCATTCCTATACCAAAGACCAGAACCTGGTGGATGGCCCCCACAAGGACTGGCGTCGCGGACGGGCAGCGGCATATTCTATTGTGCCTACCACTACCGGAGCTGCAAAGGCTGCAACACGCATATTTCCCCACCTGAAAAACAACCTGGGAGGTGCCGGAATCCGCGTTCCGGTCCCCGATGGCTCGTTGACAGATTTTACCTGTATCCTGAAAGTGTCGGCCAGTGTGGAAGAAATTAACAAAGTATTTAAAGAAGCGGCAGAAGGTCAACTGAAAGGCATTCTCCAATACACCGAAGATCCCATTGTTTCGGTTGATGTGATTGGCAATACGCACTCAGCCATTTTCGATGCCAATCTCACCGCGGTATTGGGCGATAGCAATAAACTGGTAAAAGTAGTGGCCTGGTACGACAACGAAATGGGCTATTCGAGCCGTTTAGTGGAGTTAATTGAAAAGTTCGTTTAGGATTTACCGGGATTAATCGTTTTTACTCGTGATCATAGGTAAGCAACTGCATATTTCCCTGATCGAAAACCGCGTAGGTAAAATGGGTAATCCAGTCACCGAGAATAACCAGTGAAGTATCTTCGCCTATTTTTTCCAGGACTGGCACATGACGGTGTCCAAAGATGAAAAAGTTCACATCTGGAAAGTCAATTAATTGGTCTTTAGCAAATTGTACCAGTATTTGTTTTTGCTGTTCCGGAACATTCTCAAACTTGCCTGCTTTAGCCACATTGGCCAACCGGCTTCTTCCCGAAAAATAAAGACCCAATCGGGTACCAATATCGGGATGCATCCATTTGAATAAAAACTGGTTGGGCTTGAATTCAAACACCTTTTTCAGGAACTTATATCCATGATCGCCGGGACCCAACCCATCGCCATGCGCCAGGTAAAAAGTGCTTCCACCAAACTCCCTGACCACCGGATTGCGGTAAAGATGTACATTGAGTTCTTTGGTCAGATAATCAAAGGCCCAGACGTCGTGGTTGCCTCTAAAAACGTGTACAGGAATTCCCTGATCGGTGATCTCGGCTATTTTTCCCAATAACCTGACAAATCCTTTGGGGACAACGGTACTATACTCAAACCAAAAGTCAAAGATATCGCCCATGAGGAAAATCTCAGCCGCATCTTTCGACACCTCCGTAAGCCAGCTAACCAACAATTTCTCACGAATCAAACTGCGGCTATAATCAGGTATGCCCAGATGAAAATCAGAGGCAAAATACAACTTAGTCCTTTTCAAACGAATCAATTAAAATGATGCAATTTCAACAACCATGCTTTTTATCAAGGCAATTAATTTTGGTGTTACACGGCCAACGGCTTCAATCACTTCCTGATGCGAAATCTCAATAATTTTTCCTTCGACGCCCAAATCGGAGATCACCGAAACTGCAAAAACAGGCAATCGCATGTGACGAGCCACAATCACTTCAGGAACAGTGGACATCCCAACAGCATCGGCACCCAGAATTTTGATGTACTTATATTCGGAAGGAGTTTCATAAGTGGGGCCACTCACGCCGGCATATACACCGGTTTTATAATGAATTCCAAGGTGGCGGGCGTTTTTCTTCGCGATATTCAACAACTGCTTGTCGTATGCTTCGCTCATATCCACGAATCTTGGCCCAAATTCTTCCATGTTGGCACCAATTAACGGGTTTGGCATCAGGTTGATATGGTCGGTAATTAACATGATATCGCCCACTTCAAAGTTTTCGTTTACACCACCACTGGCATTGGAAACAAACAGGTATTTTATGCCGAGTTGATGCATGACCCTGACAGGGAAGGTAACTTCCTGCATGTTATATCCTTCATAATAATGAAACCGACCTTGCATGGCCACTACCTGAACACCATTCAGGAGGCCAAAAATCAACTGACCCTGATGCCCTTTCACAGTAGAAACCGGGAAGTGGGGAATAGTATGATAAGGTATGATGGCCAATGGTACTATTTCAGCGGCTAAATCCCCAATTCCGGATCCAAGTATAATCCCGATAACCGGGGGGTCTTTTATCTTCTGGCGAATAAAATCAACGGTTTCTGCTATTCTCTCTAACATATTTCTTTAATTGGTTTGATAAATTTGCTTCATCAATTCCATGCAATTTCATCACAATGGGAATATAAAACAAAGGTAAATTTTTAAGTTCGCTAAGGTACTCAGAATTCATCAACCTCATGGCATCTTTTTCTGTGGTAACAATGATTTTATTTCCCGAAAAAGTGTCATCAAATATTTTGCGAATAGTTTGCAAGTCCTTGCGTTTGAACAGATAATGATCGGGGTAATCGAGCACGATGAGTTCTGTACATAAATCGTGCAGGTACTCCTGGAATGGGTAACTATTGGCAATGCCTGCAAACATGATAATTGTTCTTACTTTCTGGTTCCAACTATGTTCAGAACCGTCAGGAAAAGAGATGGCCTTGCCGTAGGTAATGTAAGAAAAATAAAGAGATTGATGAGGCAACAAACTGAGCACCTGTTTCACCCTTCGCTTGGTAATGGGCGACAGCACCTTGTTAGTCTTGGTAACTATAACTATGTCAGCACGTTTAGCCTGGTTTACCACGTCGCGCAAACCACCTACCGGGAATAAATAATCTTCGTTATAGAGTTTATGTATATCGGTAAGCAGAATAGACATTCCCGGTTTAATGTACCTGTGTTGAAAAGAATCGTCGAGCAGTACTATTTCCAGATTTGCATCATTTTCGGATAAGTTTCTTATGCCCTCTACCCGGTCCTCGGCCACAGCCACTTTTATTTTGCCATCAAACTTCCTGAGGTACTGCATGGGTTCGTCACCAATATCCTCGTGGTTCGAAAACTGGTTCCCAAAAAGGAAGCCTTTTGTTTTTCTGCCATAACCACGACTAAGCACCGAAACTTTGAGGTCTTTATAAAACATCCTGATCAGGTATTCCACAAAAGGGGTTTTCCCGGTTCCCCCCATGCTTAGGTTGCCGACCCCTATCACGGGGATATCAAAAGAATGGGTTTTCAGCACTCCAACATCGAACAACCAGTGCCGAAGCCTGATCGTTAGACCAACTATCCAGGCAAACGGAAAAAGAATGATCCTCCATGAGTCCATACGCTTTTTATAATATTGATACTTTTAGCACCAGCAAACGACTACAAAATTCCTTTTGTTAGTATCTTTGAATTTCCAAACTCTTATAAAGTGCACTAAAGTACAAAAATTTACATTGATCAAAATAAAGTTATCATTAAGTAACTCTATGAAACTAGCCGAACTTATTTCCTACCTGGAAGAAATTGCTCCCTTATCGCTTCAGGAACCTTATGACAACTCCGGGTTGCTGATAGGATCACCTGACCGCGAAGTCCATCGGGCCTTGCTTACTTTGGATGTTACAAGTGAAGTGGTTGCTGAAGCCATTGCTCAAAACTGCGACCTGATTATTGCTCACCATCCGTTGATTTTCAAAGGCATAAAAAAAATTACCGGCAGCAACGACACCGAAAGAACCATCATCGAAGCCATCAAAGCCGACATGGCTATTTATGCCATTCATACCAACCTCGATCAGGTGTTTCTTGGCGTGAACAATATGCTCGCCCATAAGCTGGGACTGCAGAACCTTAGCATACTTTCAGGCAAAAATCAACTCCTAAAAAAAATTGTGACTTTTTGCCCGGTAGACCAGGCAGGTCAGGTGCGGGATGCTCTTTTTAATGCCGGAGCCGGCCACATAGGGAACTACGACAGTTGCAGTTTTAATCTACCGGGGACGGGAACCTTTAGAGGAAACGAAGGCACTCACCCTTATGTCGGGAAACCCGAACAATTGCACCATGAAGCGGAAATCAGGATTGAAACCATTGTACCGGATTACCTGGTCAGGAAGACCATCGCCGCTTTAATTCAGGCACATCCTTACGAAGAAGTAGCATACGACATCTATCCCCTTGAAAATACATCAAACTCCATTGGAAGTGGTATGATAGGAGAGCTGCCCCATCCTGTTTTCGCTATCGAATTTCTCACCACAGTAAAAAATGTTTTGGGTTGTCAGCATGTAAAACACAACAAATTAATCGATCATCAGGTAACCAGAGTTGCCGTATGCGGGGGTAGCGGAAGCTTTTTGATTGGAGATGCTTTTAGGGCAAAAGCCGATGTTTTTGTTACCGGAGACGTGAAGTATCATGAGTTTTATGAACACCTTGGACTAATGACCATTGTAGATGCAGGTCACTTTGAAACGGAACAAGGCATAAAAGAATTACTTGAAGGCTTGATAACCAAAAAATTTCCTAATTTTGCACTCCGAATTTCAAAAAAGAATGTCAACCCTGTTTCCTTTTTATAAAACAGAAATTTAAGAAACTATGAGCAAAGAAAATGTAATAAAGGAAGAAGAATTTAGTGTTGAGCAAAAGCTAATCGCGCTATATAGTCTTCAGCAAATTGATTCGCAAATTGATAAGATAAAAATTATCCGTGGCGAATTACCTCTTGAAGTAGAGGACCTGGAAGATGAAATTGCAGGGTTAAAAACACGTATTGCCAATTTCAACGAAGAAGTGGAAACACTTAACCAATCAATTCTGCAACGCAAAGAAGCCATAAAAGAAAGTCAGGGACTCATTAAACGTTATGAAGAACAACAGCTAAATGTTCGTAATAACCGTGAATACGACTCACTGACAAAAGAGCTTGAATTTCAGACGCTTGAAATCGAATTTTCGGACAAGAAAATAAAAGAGTCCATTTATAAAATTGAAAACCAAAAAGCGGAAATAGAGCTGGCTGAAAACAAGCTTAAAGAACGTCAATTGGATCTCAAATCCAAACAGGACGAGCTAAAAGACATCGTGGCTGAGACTGAAAAGGAAGAATTGAGGATGATTGAAAAATCAA
Organism: Bacteroidetes bacterium GWF2_41_31; assembly: GCA_001769215.1. Taxonomy (GTDB): domain Bacteria; phylum Bacteroidota; class Bacteroidia; order Bacteroidales; family F082; genus UBA6244. Next base: position 26,193 of record MEOL01000042.1, on the reverse strand, counting down.
AAGACAACGAAAAATTCATCGAAGAACGTCTGTTGTCAGCCTATAAACGCATCCGAAAAAACGCGCGCAACGGACTGGCTGTGGTTCAGATTGAACGTGATGCCTGCGGAGGTTGCTTTAATAAAATTCCGCCCCAGCACCAACTTGATATCAGGGTGCACAAAAAAGTAATCGTCTGCGATTATTGTGGACGCATCTTAATCGACAACGAAGTAGCCGATATTGTTACCGAAAAACTGAAGGAGTAATCCATTTCAAATAAAACCTTTAGAAGGGGCACATCTGCATGTGCTCCTTTTTTTGTGTATTTTTATGCACCGCAAATCAAACTCATGTACCGGTTAATCTTTTTATTATTATTGGCTGCAGGTTGCGCGAATGGACAAACCACCGCTAATTTCACTTCGGATGCACGCACGGCATACGGGTTGATATTGTCGTTGCGGTTTGATGAAGCCGGCAAGAAAATTGCCACGGCCAGGGCGAGTGATCCGGAGAATGCACTGTATGATTATCTCGAAAACTACCAGGATTTTTTATCCACCTTTATCAGTGAAAACGATGAAACTTTTTCATCACAAATAAATAACAAAATCGGGCGGTTGGAAAGTTTTGAAAAGATAAGCGATCAGAGTCCATATAAAAACTATCTGATAGCCAATGTCAACCTGCAAAGTGCTGTGGCAAGGCTAAAATTTGGAGAATATTACACTGCCGCCCTGGAGTTTAACCGTGCCTACAGGAAAATAAATGAAAATGCGCAGGTGTTCCCGGAATTCTTCCCAAACCAAATCACATTGGGGGTGGTTCATGCCATGATCGGAGTAGTTCCTGAGAATTTCCAATGGCTTTTGAGCCTGGTGAGCATGTCGGGTTCCGTTGAGCAAGGTAGACAGGAGCTCATGAAGGCATTGGCTCAATGTCATGCCACGCCCGGGTTTGAAGTCATGGAGAATGAAATTTTATTTTACCTGAGTTTCATTAATTTGAACCTTTATTCCGACAATGAAACCGTGAAGGTGCCCGCTAAACCCGACAACAACAATCTGCTCCTCAAGTACCTCTCCATTAACATCCTGATGAAAGAGGGCAAAAATGATCAGGCGCTGGCGATATTTTCAGAAATAAACGACACCATCCCTTATTATCCTTTTCACTATTTAAACTACCTGCATGGAGAATGCTATTTAAGAAGAGGGAATTATCAGGAAGCCTATCAGAAATACCAACTATTTATTGGTCATTTTAAAGGAAAAAACTACCTCAAGGATGCCGTTAGAAAACAAGCCTGGTGCCTGCTTTTGCAAGGAGAGGCAAAAAAATATACTGAAAAGATGGCGATGGTAGAAAATATAGGGCATACCAATGTTGGTATTGACAATGAAGCGGAAACCGAAGCGGAAAATCGCCTCATACCAAATCCAGCCCTTCTGAAAAGCAGGCTGTTGTTCGATGGGGGCTATTATTCAGAAGCAACCATTCTGCTGGAAAAGCTAGCACCTGAGCAATTAAAAATAGAAGAGCAGGTAGAAAAACAATACCGGATGGCACGCATAGCTCAAAAAACGGGGGCAACGGAAAAAGCCAGGGCAGCGTTTATTAAAACCATCGAGAAGGGGAAAAACCTGGATTTATATTATGCTGCCAATTCGGCACTGCTACTTGGAAATATATACGAGGATGCAGGCGAAAAGGAGCTGGCTATGGACATGTACCGGCAGTGTTTGTCCTTTGATTTTCATACTTACAGGGGCAGTATCCGGGGACTTGCAAAACAACACCTGAGCCGGCTCGAATAGACAACTCAGGTGCTTGGAATGATCTTATTTTAAAATGGAAATAGCTACTTCGTAGTTGGGTTCATCAACAATTTCAGGAACCTGCTGTGTATAAATCACTTTCCCTTCTTCATCAAGAATCACTACCGCACGCGATTCAAGACCGGCCAATGGGCCGTCCACTATTTCTACACCATAAGCTTTGCCGAAGGCACCGGTGCGAAAGTCCGACAGGTTTTCTACATTTTTTAGCCCCTCTGAACCGCAAAAACGTGCCTGGGCAAAAGGCAAATCCTTGGAAATGCACAACACTTTGGTGTTTTTCAGGTTGTTGGCTTCCTGGTTAAACCTACGAACAGAGGCCGCGCAAGTGCCCGTGTCGAGGCTCGGGAAAATATTGAGCACTACTCTACTGCCCCTGTAGTCTTTTAATGTTTTTACCGAAAGGTCATCTTTAACCAATGTAAAATCAGGAGCTCCGGCCCCAACTTCCGGCAATTTGCCTATGGTATTGATTTTGTTTCCTTTTAATGTGATTTCTGCCATGATAACAAGTTTGATAATAATTAATTGATCTTATACAAAAAGCTTCTCAATCGACTCTGCGTATCGTTTATGAATCAGGCTCCGTTTTAATTTCAGGTTGGCGGTGATTTCACCCGAATCAATGGTCCACTCGTGGTCGATGAGTTCAAATTTTTTAATTTTTTCAGTATCCCCAAATTGTTTGTTAAAACAATCTATTTCATGTTTAAAACGCTCTTTTATTACTTTTTCTGCGATCATTTCTGTCGCATTCGTCCATGGAACCTCTTTAATTTTACACCAGTTGCGCAAGTGCTCAAAGTCGGGCACTATCAGCGCTGCAGCAAATTTCTGATTTTCGCCTACCACCATGATCTGGTCAAAAAAAGGTGACTCCTTTATTTTATTTTCGAGCAAAACAGGAGAAATATATTTTCCCATGGAGGTTTTAAAAATCTCCTTCACCCTTCCGGTAATTTTCAACAACCCCTGCTCATCCAAAACCCCTACATCCCCTGTATGAAGCCACCCGTCAATAACAGTATTTGCTGTCATCTCACTGTCTTTAAAATAGCCTTTCATCACGTTAGGGCCTTTTACAAGGATTTCACCCTCTTCACTGATTTTTACTTCCACATTATTCAATGGTGGTCCAACAGTTCCAATTTTACGCTGTCCGGCAACAAAGGTATTCACCGCGATAACGGGAGATGATTCTGTCATACCGTAACCTTCAATCACACTGATACCAGCGGCATTGTATATGCGGGCCAGTCGCGGTTGCAAGGCGGCTCCACCCGAAACAATACAAACCATTTCGCCTCCAAAGGCAGCCCTCCACTTACTAAAAACCAACTTGTTCATCAACCGGAGTTTGGCATGATATACAAAACGGGTTGGCTGATCAAATTCAAATTTTAAACCCAAATTTACGGCATAAAAGAAAAGTTGCTTTTTCACACCTTTCAGGTTACGTCCCTTGGCCAAAATCTTGTCGTACACCTTTTCGAGCAACCTGGGAACGGTCGTCATAATATGCGGTTTCACCTCTTGTATATTGTCGACAATGGTGGCCATGCTTTCGGTATAATAAATGGATACCCCCTTATAATGAAGCACATAATTTACCATCCGTTCGTATACATGGCACAGGGGCAAATAACTTAGTCCCCTGCATGTTTCATCCACGGGAAAAATGCCTTCCGAAGCCTTCACGTTGCTTAACACGTTGTTGTGCGACAGCATGACTCCTTTTGGAAACCCGGTTGTTCCGGAAGTATAAATCAGGGTGGCTACATCGTCAGGAAGAATGTTACTTTTTGCTTTTTCAAGAAAAGGAACATTCCTGTTTTGTTTGCCCAGTTCCACTAAATCGGCGAGTTGTTTATACCCTTCCACCGCTTTAAAAGTATATACCTCCCGAAGGCCTTCAATTTCAGGCAGAAAATGCGCAATTTTCCTCAGCAATTCTTTCCCGGCAATAAATACGATTTTTACTTCGGCATGCTTCAGGATATACTTATAATCATCCTCGCTGATGGTTGGGTAAATGGGAACGTGTATGGCGCCTATTTGCATAATACCCATATCAATAAAGTTCCACTCAGGACAGTTATTTGAAATGGTGGCGATGGCATCGCCCTTTTTTATCCCCAGTTGCATGAGCCCATAACTGATATGATCGGCAAAATCCTGATATTCAGCCAGGCTGTACTTTACCCATCGTCCGTTTTCTTTTCCGGACAACACATCGTTTTTAGGTTTAAATGCTTGCTTGTAATGGGTAAGTAGATCAAATATTCTGGTTACTTCCATTATCAACGGTTTTAAGTTTTGGTGGATGCAAATGTAGAAATAAAATAATCGGCGGGGTAATTACTTGTTAACAACCAGGCTCCCTTCGTCCCTAAACCCTTTTATGCATAACCGTCGCGCTCGCCTGGGCTGTGGGCATAATCACCAGATCGTTGATGTTAACATGTGCCGGTAGCGTGGTGACATAAAATACAGCCTCGGCAATATCACCGGGTAGTAACGGGTGGAAGCCTTTATAAACACCTTCAGCACGATCGGTATCGCCTTTGAAACGGACCATGGAGAACTCAGTTTCCACGGCGCCCGGAGCTATTTGAGTGACCTTTATCCCGTGCGAAACGGTATCAACCCGTGTTGATTTGGTGAGCGCGTCAACCGCATATTTTGTTGCACAATATACATTTCCATTGGGATAAATTTCCCGGCCTGCTACTGAACCAATGTTGATAACATGCCCCTTCCCACGACCAATCATCCCGGGCAAAACAGTCCGGCTCATGTACAACAACCCTTTTACATTGGTATCAATCATCCGCTCCCAATCATCTATCATACCTGTCTGTATCGAATTAAGGCCAACCGCAAGTCCGGCATTGTTCACCAGGATGTCGATGGATTTCCACTTTTCAGGCAAGCCGGAAAACGCCTGTTCCACTTCCTGGTGATTTCTAATGTCGAACGACAGGGGCCACACCTCTATTCCGAAGGTTGAAACGAGTTCTTCTGCCAGGCTGATGAGTCGATCCATCCTCCTGCCGGTGATAATAATATCATGTTGATGGGCTGCGAACTTCCGTGCACAGGATTCACCAATCCCGCTGGTTGCCCCTGTTATTAAAACAATTGAATTCATGGTTTATATTTTGATTGGAAAAAAAGGAAAGTACAAAAATAGGGAAATCATGCCGGAGATTTTCTCTTATTTAAAAAATTGAAAATCGAGGCTGGTTCTTAATCCGGCAATAAGCCAGAGGCCAGGTTGAGGGACATTACCATAATCAACCGCTTTTTCATTGAGCAAATTCCTGCATGTTAGTGAAAAGTCCAGTTTGCTTATTTGATAATTGATTTGCAGATTTATCCGGTGAATGGGTTGATAACGAACCACATCGCCCGAATTAAAATCGATAAAAGAACCACTCCGCTGTTGGAAATTAAAAACCCATGAAACCTGTAAGTTCTTTATAAACAGCTGATGAGTTAAGTTGAGTGCCAGGTTATGGTTGAGATAATCAAGTGCATACAGCGACAAATATTGATTCGACAATTTTTGCGATTCCAAATAGGAATAGCTCATCCCTGCCGACTTCACCAATGCGCGGTTCTGATGCTTTGAACGGTATTGTATGAAACAACGGATGCCATTGGTCTTGAGCGAAGTGAGATTCATGCTGTGCCATTTTTCCTCCGGTTTTTCTTTTATCCAGTCAATGAGGTCTTTACCATCGCGGTGAAATACCGCACCGGTGATAGTAAAACGGAGAAGGAATAATTTAGCACCCAATTCATAGGTTGTGGCTGTTTCCGGTTTCAAATCCGGGTTGCTTACCTGATCTACTCCCTGATAATACAAATCTGTAAAAGTAGGAATCCTTAGTGCCTGATTAACCGATCCATATACTTTCAGGTTATCAACAATAAAATAACCCATATCCACACCGGGTGAAATATGCATGCCATAATCAGTGTTGTAAAAGGCAGAAAATCCGCCGGCTATAGAAAACCGTCCGTTAATATAACTATGATTTAAATAAAGCGTTACATTTTTCCTGTTTTTTGAGCGGTTGTACCATGCATCTCCGGAATTACCATATATCGTATCCAACATCAAATCGCCCAGCACATTGCTCATAATGGATTCGTACCGGGCCAATATACCAAAATTTGTGTTTCCGGCCTGGGTCGAAAAACCCATGCCTGCGTTCATCGAAACCACATCGGTACGGTGATAATTGTGCCCTTTGTAAGGAACAATACCTCCGGGTATCGGGAATCCGGCTGTATCACTTCCGTTGACATAAATATCTCCTATCTTTTGATACCATAGATGATCTTCCCGAAACAGTTCAAAACGATCGTAAAGTCTTTTCCATGAGGCATTTATTTTAATTGGCAGTTGATTGTTTTTTTCAAAACTAATTGAGGCCAGACTGCTCTTGATTTGTTCATACTGATCCGGATATTTGGCAGTATAAAAACAATTGGCACCGAATCCCTTGTTCAGGTAGCCAAGATAAATCCTCAACATTCCATCCGGTATTTTTAATGTGCTTTCGTTGATCACCTGATTCATATTAAAATCAGTATTTCGAATATATCCATCCGATTGGTGATGACCAAGAAATATGGAGTTGGTCCAATTCCCCATTATGAATGTTCCTGCTACATCAGCAAAAAACAATCCATGCTGACCTCCGGAAAGATCGAGTTTAAGCTGATTACTTTCGGGTTGACGTGTAATAATATTGATTCCACCGGAAAATGCATTCGGTCCAAACCAGCGGGAGCCGGGGCCTTCAAGAATTTCAATTTTCTCGATATTCGTAATCATAACAGCCTGATTCAGGTTGTGGTGACCTGTCTGCGGATCGTTTAGCGCAACCCCGTTAACCATCATCAGGTTTTGATCCATTCCGCCACCACGGATACTCAAATCCGATTGTACACCCATTGTCCCGCGTTCGCGTACATCCAATCCACCATAATAGCGCAAAACGTCATCCAGACTAAATACCGGTGCGGTTTTCAAATCATTGGATGTAATCACCTGAATACTACGGGATAGTTGCTTAAATACCAATGGATTCCCGGCAGAATTTATTTCGATTTCTGCTAGGGGAATGGAATCGGTTTGACTAAAAACTGCCTTTTGAAAAATTGTAAGTAATACAATACCAATGATATATAGAATTGATCGTAAGTTCATCTGAATAGTTAAAAAAGCGGCAAAAGTAACCATTCTATGTTTTATTATCGCAAAAGCCTGGTTGATTTAACAAGAAGGTGAAGAAAGAAATGGCTAAATGCTGGTTTACAGGACCCAGGTATAAACACCAAAATCCCGGACAAGTGGCAACACGCTGAGGGGCTTTTCCGACAAGGCAAAAACAGCCGATCCGCTTCCTGTAAGCGATGCATAGGTGGCTCCTGCCAGGTAAAGCTTATCAACAATTTGGCCTATTTTTGGATGCATCGCGGTGGCAACAGGTTGAAAATCATTTACGAGTCGATGGCGCCACTTCATGGGATGAAGAGCGAGCACCTCAGCAAAAGAATAATCAATTGAATGAGGCACAACCTTCCGAAAAGCCAGGGCCGTAGAAATAAAATATCCGGGAAATACCAATGTGAGCTGATAGCCCGAAAGCAACGACGGAATTTCAACGAGCACCTCGCCCCTTCCCTTTCCAATAGCCGGTTGATTGCGAATAAAAAAAGGACAATCGCTTCCAAGTTTTGCGGATACAGCTTCCATTTGATTGTTTGACAGGCCAAGTGAAAACAAGGTGTTTAACCCCTTAATAAAAAAAGCCGCATCAGATGAACCACCTCCTAAACCGGCACCTGTAGGAATCATTTTTAATAAGGCCACTTTTACCGGAGGCACTTGAAATTCGCGGTGCATCAAATGCCAGACCTTTGAAATCAGATTGTCTTCAATTGGACCCTCCAATTGATTTCCGAAGACAGTTAATTCAAATTGGCTACTCTCAACAAATTCCAGAACATCAAATAAAGGAATAGGATAGTAGCAAGTTTCGATGTGGTGAAAACCATCAGATCGGAGTTCTGTAACGGCCAATCCCAGGTTAATTTTAGCATTTGGAAAATAAATCATCCTGCTGTTTTAAGCAAAAATAATGGTTCTTGGCTAATCCAACTAAACAATTGAATAAATAACCCAAGTAACCCCCGTGTTTGGTGAAATCTTTTTAATTTTGAACGTTCATTTTTTTGACATAAAACATGCGATGATCATACTCGATTCGGTATTAAACTGGTGGATAAAAAAACGGATCCATCAAATTGAACTCTTTATAAAATATCCGCACGATGTGCAGGAAGACCTGTTTAAAAAACTCATCTCTACTGCTAAAGATACAGAATGGGGGAAAAAATATGATTACAAATCCATCAATTCTGCGGATGAATACCGGGAGCGCGTACCACTCAGTTCATACGAGGACCTGAAGCCACACATTGATAAGATGCGCAAAGGAGAACAGAACATCCTTTGGCCCGAAGAAATTACCTGGTTTGCCAAATCATCAGGAACCACCGGTAGCAAGAGTAAATTTATCCCGGTAAGCCCCTCCGCACTCGAAGAATGTCATTATAAGGGTGGAAAAGATCTACTGGCCATTTATTTAAACCTCCATCCCGATTCAGGCTTTTTCGAGGGCAAAAGCCTGGTGATGGGAGGAAGTTGGAACATTACCGAAATCAACAACATCTCATACATGGAAGGCGATCTTTCAGCCATCCTGATGCATAATTTACCATTGTGGGCTCAATACAAACGAACCCCTTCGCTATCCATAGCCCTGATGGATGAATGGGAAAATAAGCTTGAGCTTATGGCCGAATCAACGCTCGATCATGATGTTACGAGCATTTCCGGTGTTCCCAGCTGGATGTTGGTTTTGTTAAGAAAAATAATGAAAAAAGCGGGAAAAACCGACTTAAGCGAAGTGTGGCCCAACCTGGAAGTATTTTTTCACGGTGGTGTTAATTTTGAGCCATACAGGGCACAATTTCAACACATGATCTCCTCCCCAAAAATGGTTTATTCCGACAATTACAACGCTTCCGAAGGCTTCTTTGGAATTCAGGATCAAAGCGATAGCAACGAACTGTTGCTGATGCTGGATTACGGGATATGGTACGAATTTCTTCCTGTTTCGGACATGATGAATGAAAACGGAAAAACGCTCCTCCTTCATGAGGTTAAAACCGGAGTCAACTATGCCATCGTAATCACTACCAATGCCGGCTTATGGCGATACATCATTGGAGATACCGTGATGTTTACCAATACAAATCCATACAGGATCAGAATCACGGGACGCATCAAGAATTTTATAAACGCGGTAGGCGAAGAGCTGATTATTGATAACGCCGAAAAGGCCATGATCACAGCCTGTACAAAAACAGGGGCATTGGTAGGTGAATATACTGCCGGTCCGTTGTTTCGTGGTCATGATGTATCCCATCAATGGCTCATCGAATTTGAAGTACCACCAAAAGACATGGAGTTTTTCCATGAAACCTTTGATAACGCGCTTAAATCCCTTAATTCCGATTATGAAGCCAAAAGGTATCACAACCTTGTGCTCAAGCCTCCTGTAATTAAAGTGATGCCCCAGGGCACTTTTTATAACTGGATGAAAAGCAGAAACAAACTAGGTGGACAAAATAAGGTGCCCCGGTTGGCGAATGACAGAAAATATCTTGATGAAATTTTAAAACTTCAAGGTACTTTCTAACCGTTTTACAAGAACATAAAAAATCAGGTGAGGAATAAAAACGGGATGTAAACATTTTTTTTACATTCGTAGAAAATTATAAGCACATGCATGTAGCTATCGCAGGAAATATAGGATCAGGAAAAACAACTCTTACCAGGTTGATGTCGAAACAGTTTGGTTGGAAACCCCATTACGAAGATGTGGAAAACAACCCATACCTTCATAGTTTTTATGAAGATATGCAACGCTGGTCGTTTAACTTACAAGTGTATTTTCTCAACTCACGCTTTCGCCAGGTAGTCGAGATACGCAAGAGTGGCGACAACATTGTTCAGGACCGGACCATTTATGAAGATGCGCATATTTTCGCACCCAACCTGCATAGCATGAACCTGATGTCGACACGCGATTTTGAGAATTACATTTCGCTGTTCGAGCTTATGAGTACTTTTATTCAACCACCTGACCTGTTGATTTATTTGAGGGCTTCAGTTTCAACTTTGGTTGAACAAATCCAAAAACGTGGCCGCGATTATGAAGAATCCATTCGCCTCGACTACTTAAAACTCCTGAACGAGCGTTACGAAGCCTGGATTGAAACCTATAGCCATGGCAAATTACTCATTATCAATGTTGACGACATGGATTTTAACAAACCTGAAGATTTGAGCATCGTCATTGACAAAGTAAATGCCGAAATCAACGGTTTATTTTAATCTGATCAACTGATTTTAAAACCATGAACATTGTCGCCATCATCCCGGCCCGATTCCAATCGACCCGGTTTCCCGGCAAACCTCTTGCCCTGATACATGGAAAAAGCATGATTAACAGGGTGGTAGAACAGGTGCATAAAGCCCATGGATTATCCAGGGTGGTAGTTGCAACTGACGACCAGCGAATTGTTAAACATGTCCGGGATTTCGGGGGAGAAGTTATCCTGACAGGTAGTCATCACCTCAACGGGACATCCCGTTGTCTGGAAATACTGGAAATCCTTCAGAATTCATCACTTAAAATTGATGCCCTAATCAATGTACAAGGTGATGAACCCGGCATCCATCCTGAACAAATTGAACAACTTATTCATCTCATGCATCATCCGGAAGTTGAAATTGGCACACTCATCAAAAAGATTGACTCTGAGGAAACGCTTTTTAATCCCAATGTTGTGAAAGTGGTGATTGGTGATGATAACCATGCACTTTACTTCAGCAGGCAGGCCATCCCGTTTTTACGGGGAATCGACAAAAACCAATGGCTAACTAGGCACACCTATTATAAGCACATTGGGATGTATGGTTACAGGAGCGAAATATTGAAAAAAATAATGGACCTTCCCCCTGGAAAACTCGAGCAGGCAGAAAGCCTGGAGCAATTACGCTGGCTCGAAAATCGAATTTCAATCAGCACACAGATAACTGATTTTGAAAGCATTGGCATCGACACGCCTGATGACCTGCAAAAACTTACTAACATTTTTTAAATAAACTAATATTGTTTTGTACTTTAGCGGGTTCTGAACAACAATGGATTTGACATGAAGATTGCAGGGTACGTTGGTGATTTATTGTATGATTATGAGTGTGTTGTCATTCCTGGCTTAGGGGGCTTCATCACCAAAGATAAGCCTGCTCAGGTAGTAGCTGTTACGCATCATTTTAAACCTCCCTTTCGCGAAGTTCTATTTAACATTCACCTGAAGACCAACGATGGCCTGCTTGTCAATTATGTGGCACGGCAAGAAGAGTTGAGTTACAACGAAGCCAAATCAAAGGTGGATGTGTTTGCTTTTGAGTGCCGTAAAGCCCTGGATGCCGGAAAGCGCATCCGGTTTTATGGTATTGGATCTTTGTCACGCGATGAGAACCAGAACATCGTGTTTTCACAGGACAAAAGCATCAATTACAACCCACAGGCATTTGGGCTTGGAAGTTTTGTATCCCCTGCCATTGCACGCACTTCTGACGAAGAAAAGGTGATGGGGGCCATCAAGAAGGTTGTTCCTGAAAAAAAACCGGTTCAGGAAGCAAAACCAGCTCCGGTAAAACCAAAAAGAATCCTGATTGCCACAAGGAAAAAGTCGACATTTGTGAGTCAGTTGATTTTTCTGATGGCTGTATTTTTTATGATGGGAGCAGGCTATATTTATATGCACCGCCATGCCATGAATTACTATTGGGAAAATCACGCGCATCAAATTCCACTTTTCTACACCAGCCCACAAGCCTATTATTCAAATAATATCGATATGATCCCCATCGGAAAGTTGTCCTATTATTCAGTTCTGTGGCTTCCGGGTTTGTTTGAAAGCAAAGGCCAACCGCAAACTGCCAATAAACAGCCGATCGATATAAGCCAGGCCACCCTCCTCCCCATTCAAAGTGCCAACACGGTGCAAGTGGATCAAGAACTGATAGAAGAACCCGGAACTTCAGAAATTACTCCCACGAACATATCCGGCGAACCGATAACGGAGGAAATTAAAAACCCACCTGAAACTGTGGAACATGAAGCTCTAAACACATCAGTGACAACACCGGCCGTTGTACCTTCCAGCTCAACATCTTACAGTTATTATATTATTGCAGGATCGTTTAACAACGAAAAAAACGCTCTAAATCTGGTAGCCCGGCTAAAAGCGAACGGCTTCGACGCCATGATAGCCGACACCAATAAATATGGCATGTTCCGGGTAGCCTATAAAGGATTCAAAAATGAGGAAGAAGCCTCACAAGAATTGGTTACCATTAAAAACAAGCATAATCAGGAAGCCTGGTTATTGAAAAAATAATACGGAAATCCTAGACCCTTGAGTACTAAAAACAAACTTCACCATTTTGCCGAAAACCTCACCTTCGACAACCTGTTTCAATTGCGCTACGAGGAAGTAATACCTGGCTTTCCCTATTCAGGAAAATGGGCAACCGGTTTTTTTAAAAACAACCACGATATTATTTTGGAGCTTGGTTGTGGCAAAGGAGAATACACAGTCGGACTGGCTAAAATGCATCCTGATAAAAATTTTATCGGTGCCGACATTAAAGGAGCCAGGCTCTGGCGCGGGCTTAAAACCACCAGGGAAGAAAATATTAAAAATGCCGCATTTATCCGTACCAGGATTAACCTGATCCAATACTATTTTAGCCCGGAAGAAATAAGCGAAATCTGGATTACCTTTCCCGATCCGCACGCCCGTGAGGTGGCCGAGCGAAAACGGCTTACCTCGCCGCAGTTTATCAACTACTATCGCCAAATACTTAAACCCGGCGGGCTTATCCACCTGAAGACCGATAATATCATCTTGTTGGAATACACACTTGATGTGATCAGGGATCATGGCCACGAGCTTATCGGATTAAATTACGATGTTTATGCTGGTGGTTCTGATAATGAAATTACTCAAATACAGACCTATTACGAGAAAATGTGGCTGAAGCACGGCACTAAAATTAAGTATTTAAAATTCCGATTAAATCCAATTCCCCTGCCATGAAAGATTCATTTTTTGAAAAAGTCTATCAGGTAGTGGCAGAAATACCTTTTGGCCGGATTACGACCTATGGTGCGATTGCCGAATACCTGGGTAGTAAAGGCGCCAGCAGGATGGTGGGATGGGCGCTCAATAGCACGAATAAATTTCCTGGTACACTCCCGGCACACCGGGTAGTAAACCGCAAAGGATTGCTCACCGGCAAACGACATTTCGGGGGAACCCGTGTCATGGCGGATTTGCTGCAAAGTGAAGGTATCGAAATAAATGGCGATCAAATCCTTAATTTTAAGGAAAAACTTTGGCTCCCTGAAAACAAACAATAAAGTATTTGATAAAGCAGTCGGCGGCTTGAGTCCTTACATCAATCATTTTTCAAATTTTTAACACTGCCTAAATTGGGGAATGCGCCAAAGAAACTGTTCCCGCTTTTAATTAATAATTACTTTTGTAGCGTCACAATATTTAATTATTATTAAATCTAAATAAGAATAGTAATGGCTATCACAAAAGAACAGGTGATCAATGCATTGAAGCAGGTAATATTCTTTGCAAAGCAAAACAACATCGTTGACCTGAACATGGTTGATGACCTGGTGGTAAATGAAAACGAAATCAGCCTGACCGTCATCTTCCCGAAGTTGGCTGATCATTCGGTTAACATTGTTTCAAATTCAATAGAAAAAACCTTAAAAGGTGAGTTTGGCGAGCAGATGGCCATAAAGGTGACCCCCGTTGCTGAAAAAGACCGGGAAATGGGCCCATTATCCGGAGTTAAAAATATCATTGCAGTGATAGCCGGAAAGGGTGGCGTTGGAAAATCGACCGTTGCGGCCAACCTGGCAGTGGCCCTGGCCAAAGCCGGAAATACAGTTGGTATTCTTGATGCTGACATCATGGGGCCTTCGGTACCCATCTTATTTGGTGTTGAAGGAGAACAACCCGGCATTATTGAGCGTCAGGGCAAATCGTACATGGTGCCCCTTGAAAAATATGGCGTCCGTATCCTGTCGCTTGGTTTTTTTGTTAAATCCGATCAGGCACTCATGTGGAGAGGCGCGATGATTAATAAAGCCTTTAACCAGCTGATGACGGATGCAGAATGGGGCAACCTTGATTTTCTGGTTATCGATATGCCACCGGGAACCGGCGACATTCAACTAACACTCGGACAATCATATAAGGTGAGGGGAACGGTCCTGGTAACAACTCCCCAGCGCGTTGCAACCGCCGATGTAAGAAGGGCTGCTTTGATGTGCCGTCAGGACAAACTGACCATTCCACTTCTGGGTATTGTGGAAAACATGGCCTATTTCATTCCACCGGATGCCCCTGAAAAAAAATATTACATTTTTGGAAAAGGCCAGACCGAACTCCTCGCTGCCGAATTAAAAATTCCGGTGCTGGGCAGTATTCCAATGGTTGGGGCCATTGCCGAATCAGGGGATTCGGGCAATCCGATTGCCCTCGACGACAACTCCCCCATTGCCAGAACATTTGCTCAATTGGTGATCAATTTGCAAACTGAACTGAAAAATAGTTAACATCATCATTAAAACCAACCATATCATGGCATTGAATAAAGAAGAAATGAACCAGAAAATACTAAATGTGCTGGATCAGGTAAGGCCCTATCTGCAGGCTGACGGCGGAGATATTAAATTTGTTGAACTCACCGATGACCTTGTTGTCAATGTGGAACTTACCGGGGCCTGCGGATCGTGCGCGTTTAGCACGATGACATTAAAAAATGGGGTAGAAGCTACTTTGAAAAGAGTAATCCCTGAGATTAAAGAAGTAGTGGCTGTTAATTTAGTCATCTAATCATAAAAAAATAACTTCCTGAAATGTCCTTTGATGGCCGGGTTAAGAAAGATAACGGGCCACGATGGGCATTCGCCTGCCCATGCCAAAAGCTTTACCTGTCACCCTGAGTATGGGCGGGGTTTGATATCGTTTGTATTCATTCATGTTCACTAGTTTTAGAATCCGGCTCACCAGTTCCCGGCTAAATCCCATATCCACTATTTGCTTCGGCCCCCTCCGCTCTTCAATGTATTGATATAGAATTTCATCCAAAACATCATATTCAGGTAATGAATCTGAATCTTTTTGATCGTGACGCAATTCGGCCGATGGAGGCTTTGAGATGATGTTTTCGGGGATGATCTCCTTATTTCGGTTGATGTAACGGGCCAGTTGAAACACCTTTGTTTTATACACATCACCAATCACCGACAATCCACCATTCATATCCCCGTATAAGGTTCCATAGCCTACCGCGGCTTCGCTTTTATTACTGGTATTCAATAGGATATAACCGAACTTATTCGACAAAGCCATCAGAATCACTCCCCGGACACGGGCCTGAAGATTTTCTTCCGTAACATCGGAAGGTAAGTTCTTAAAAAAAGGAGCCAGTGTTTCTTCCATCGCGTTAAAACCATTCTCGATAGGTATTGTATCATATGGCATGCCCAAATTAAGTACCAGCTTTTTGGCGTCATCCACTGAATGCCCGGTTGAATACCTGGAAGGTAACAATACATTGTACACATTTTCGGCCCCCAGCGCCTCGGCAGCCAATACGGACGTTACCGCCGAATCGATGCCTCCTGAAAGCCCGACAATGGCCTGCCTGAATCCCAGTTTTCCAAAATAATTCCGGATTCCCATCACCAGGGCATCATGAATGAGTGCTATTTCGTTGACCTGAACTGGTTGCAGCATGGGAGAGTTGGCATCCAGGTGATCCATATCAACCACTCTGAAATCCTCCTCAAAATACCGGAGCTCATGAACCGGGCTTCCTTTGCCATCCAGCACCAGCGACCCGCCATCGAAAAGCAACTCTGTCTGCGCCCCTACATGGTTGACATACACCAACGGGATTTGATATTTGATTGCATTTTTCTGAAGTACTGCTTTTCGCTCACTGGCTTGTGCGTAATTAAACGGGGAGGCCGCAATGTTGATGATCATATCCGGACGCAGGATTTTAAGCTCCTCCATCGGATTAGTGATGTACAATGGATTGTCGTGCACGTTCCATAAATCCTCGCAAATGGTCAGAGCGATGCGTTTTCCTTGATAGTTCAGTATCTCAAAATTCCGGTTGGGCTCAAAATATCTGTATTCGTCAAAAATATCGTAGTTGGGCAATAATGTTTTATGAACCAGCTGCTGTAACCGGCCCTCGGCCAAAAATGCTGCCGAGTTGAATAATGGTTTCCCCTTAGGTGCATGGTTGTAAGTTGGTAATCCGACGATAACCCCTATTCCGTTACAAACGGGAGTAATTTTTTTGAGGGCCACCTGACATTGGTCGACAAAATCGGTAAACTCGAGAAAGTCGCGGGGAGGATATCCCGAGATGGCCAATTCTGCGAATACAACCAGGTCAGCCCCCTGGTCCTTAGCCTGACGGATTGAATGTAAAATCTTGTTTACATTGCTATCGAAGTTTCCGATGTGGTAATTTAGTTGTGCAAGGGCAATTTTCAACTGTTAACTATTTAATGACTTACTCCAATTAAAATATAATGGCCACATTCAATTCAATATAATTGTTTCGTGCCGAGTTTTTTACGTCAGGGTTCTGGCTATTATCACCTTTAAGCACATTGCTGAATGCATTGTCGAACTTCATGCCGGTGCGCAAATAGGTATCGCCATGAAGCGGAATCTCAACTCCGGCTCCTAAAATCAAAGAAGCACGCAGGAACCGCATATCCCTGGTGATGTTTTGGTTGCTGGTTTCCGGATCATAACTGTCGGTGGCTAAGAAAGAATCATTTCCCTTGGCCGAAAGCAGGAAACCCAAACCAAAACCAATCTGGCCATAATACCGAAGACCTTTTATTACGTTTGTTTTCATGGTGAATGACAAAGGCAATTCGATATATTTTGCATGATATTTTCGGGTCAATACACCGTCCATTTGTTCTGCCGACCTGGTAGGATATTTAAGTGTGCCATTGAGAGAAACTACATCGAAGCCGGTGGTAAACGCGTAATTTTCCATGAGATACACATCGGCCACAAAGCCCCACGCTGTTCCGGCAGAAACGCCCTGATTTACATAATCATCCTCGGTGCTATGGAACCAACCCAGGTTTGCCGCGGCTTTAAACCCAAATTGAAAGGGCTTATGCTGGGCATGAACCACACCTACGGACAACATCATGCATACTAAAATGGCTTTTTTCATGTTTATGTAACTTTAGACAAAGATAGGATTTCAAATAAAATCTGACTTAATTAAACAATATTTAATTACCTTTGATAAATCAACTTAAAAAAAGAAACCATGAAAAAACTGATTTTTTTAACCGTGGCCTTGTTCGCATCGGGAGTGATGTTCGGCCAGTTTCATATTGGACCTCAAATTGGATTTACCTCCTCAAAACTCACCACCAACCAGAATGACATTAAAACCTCTTTTAAAAGCAATTTTGTTTTTGGTGCTTTCGCCCGGATTGGTGAAAAACTTTATGTTCAACCCGAAATCAACTGGCTTACCCAGGGTGGCATCTGGAAAGACAAAGTGACCAATGAGGAAGTCGAGATGACCTATAAAACCATTCAAATACCGGTGAGCGTAGGATATAAACTCATCGACATGAAAGTAGTAAATGTCAGGGTATTTGGTGGTGTAGCTGCCAATATTGCTACCGACAAAAAGATGAAAATAAACGACATCACCCAGCCATTAGAAGACGCTGACTGGAGTAACATGGTATGGCAGTATCAGGTTGGTGCCGGTGTAGATGTGCTGATGTTTGCCCTGGACATCAAATACATGGGCGGATTAAACAACCTCTATAAAGGTGACGTTCAGTATGATGGCAAGACTCTCTCAACCAAATCGAACCTCTTTATGGTCACCCTTGGCTGGAAGATTTTCTAATCAGGAACGCCCTGTTTTGTAAAAGGAAATGTCAGTACTTTTGTGCTGACATTTTTTTTTGACCATGAAGATTTTGAAAAGTACCTCCATTGCCATTTTTTTGATATTGATAACGGGCTGTAACCGCAACTCATCGGAACAGTGGGTCGTCCCCGATGACCAAAACCAGGAAATTTCAGTTTCCATTCATCGCTACGGAGAGAAACTTTTTTCACTCGACACCAGCAACCTGCTGCAGGAACTAAAAAGCATTCAACCCGAATATCAGGCGTTTTTAGGAACTGATTTTGCTGATCATGATCAATTCATGCAGTTGTACCAGTTTGTAACCGACACGCAACTGATTTACCTGAACAAGAAAACACAAGAGGTTTTCCCTGATCTTCATTCATTGGAAACAGAAATTTCTATGTCGTTCAGCCGTTTTCATTACTTTTTTCCAAACAATACCCTCCCTTCGGTGTATACTTATATCTCGGGTATGTATTACGAGCAACCTGTGGAAGTGAATGACGAGCTGATGGTAATTGCCCTGGATGATTATCTGGGATCTGATTTCGAACTTTACCGAAAACTGGGATTGCCGCATTATCGCACCCTGCGTATGACCCCTGATTATGTAACCATCGATGTGATGAAAGCCCTTTACAACGGGGGTATCAATCCGCAATTCACACAAAAAACACTGCTTGACCGGATGGTTGGTGCCGGAAAACTGATGGTATACCTTGACGCCGTTTTGCCACAGGTGGCCGACTCGCTTAAAATTGGATATACGAGTGCCCAATGGAAATGGATGGAAGAAAACAAAAAAAACGTATGGGCTTTTCTGGTCAAAAATCAGCTCTTCTATTCGTCAGATTATGACACGCAAACAAAACTAATTCAGGAAGCCCCCTTTACCACCGGGTTTTCAAACGAATCGGCGCCACGCGTTGGGATCTGGTTGGGCTGGCAAATCGTTAAAGCCTATCACGAAAATTATCCTGAAATCTCCCTGAACGAACTGATTTCGAACGCGGATACTCAGGAGATTCTGCAAAAATCGGGATATAAACCCTAGTTTCAACATTTTAATGTATTTTCAAGTCTTGTTTAAGTAGAATTAGACAAGACTTTGGAAGATAACTTAAAGTCCCGGGATATACTGTACAACTATAATTTTAATAAGGTCGCCTGAGATCGAAAATAGCTGGATAGAAAATGCCATCAGGCCAAATTACCTGAAACGAAAAATCAACCTGATTTCCGGATCACGCTAAGATAGTATCAGAGCTGCTAATTTCTATTCATTAACTAATAGTTAAATATAAACACGCCACCACCCTTCCCAAATCATTTCCCCTCCCATAATTCAAATCAAAAATCCTGATTTTTTACTCGTCAAAACACCTTTTGCAAAGTTCCCTTTTTCCACCTCAAAAAAACAAGCGGTTGTTTTATAAAATTCGTCCGCTTGTTTTCCAAAAAAGAACCGCTTGTTTTGTCCAATACAACCGCTTGTTTTTCCGGATTTGTCCGTTTGTTTTTTAATAACCCTCCGGTAGTTTAAAACAGAACCTCCTTTCGGAAACACAATACGATGCTTTTAAGTTGATTATAAGTGCGTTGTAAATGGAAAAGGGGGTGTTTGTAAAAATAAAAGAATTTCGGTAAAATAATTAAAAAAGGATTGCGTTGTAAACATAACAAACTTGCTTTAAGTATCAAAATCTAAACCCGTTATCGAAAAAGAAAACAGCCATTTAAAATGAAAGCAACGTATAATCTAAAAAAGAATAATGTCCGGTACATCAGGTACCTGTATCCTTTTATTAACCCTTTTAAATTTAATTGAAATGAGTATTAAAGTAAAAGCCATGGCCCGAAAGAATCCGCAGGATTTAACGGCCGCACCTAAGTTTTATGCACAGGTGGTGAGTCAGGGAGAAGTAACCCTCGACCAGATTGCTGCCTACATTGCACAAATGTCCACCGTCTCCAAAACAGATGTATATGCTGTTTTGATGGGATTAACCGAAGTAATCCCGCAACAACTCGAAGACGGAAGGATTGTCCGGTTGGGCAATCTGGGTAGTTTTAGCGTGTCGTTAAGTTCCTTACCTTCCGACACTATAGAGGCCGTAACGGCTGCCAACGTAGAACAACTCAAACTCAGCTTCCGCCCTTCGCAGGAACTAAAGAGAAAAGTAGAGGCGTTTCCCGTCTCCAAGATTTCGTAACACTTACCTCTAAACAGGACCAGGCACAGGGTAAACTTTGTGCCTTTTTTTGTTTCCAATGACAACCTTTTAATCTAGTCATGATGCAAGAGGCTACCCACACAATTGCTATTATTATATTATTTAGAATTGCTCTAAATTAATTAGTCGCTTGTTGGAGCGCTAATAATTTAACTTATATTTAGACCCACCAAACCAAGTTTCCAAATGATAGGATGTCAGCACTGATTTGAGCAGGGAAAAATGTTGTCGATAGGAAGAACCTTTGTGGATAATAAAATAGGATTAAATTCTGCTGGATGTCGGTAGATGATTTACAGTAAGAATAGTACATTATTACAATAAATATCAAACAAAGTGTAGGATAATATTTGCAAATAAAAATGGAACTATACATTATATTTCATTCAATTATTTATAAATTTAACCTTAATGTTATGAAAAAAGAATCAAAAAAATCAGTAACCAATTGCAAAAAAACAAAACGAGGAAATAAGAGTTTAATACTTTTATTGCTCGTCTACATGCTTTTATTGTCGACAACCTCAATAAATGCGCAACAAATTATCCCAGGAATTTTATATTTAAATGCATTGACTGATGATGCAAAACCCGGGACTAACAGGATCGTGCAAAACGAAACATTGTTTAGTATTTTTCAACAATACAATGTATCGTCCTATGTACAGTCAATGCCATATGCTAAAACTCCCTACCTCTGGAATGTCTACAGGATTGAATGTTCAGGTGATGTAGAAGCATTAAAAATTGCTTTGGAGGAACAAGCTGGTAAACTTGTAACCGACCTCATGTTTGTTTATCAACCCGAGTTTAATTATCAACCTGAAGATCAGTACTGGGGAAATGGAAATCTATGGCATCTTAAGAAAATTCAAGCCGATAGTGCTTGGGATCTCACAATAAGCAGCGACAGTATTGATGTCGCAATAATGGATTATCCACCTGATATTTTTCATCCCGATCTGGCATCAAAAATAAATCCACCATTTAATCCTTTATCAGGCTATGTATATCGTCATATGTATGAACATTCTGAGCCTGATCACGGCACTGCAATAGCAAGTTTTGTGGCTGGAGAAACAACCGAAACCAATGGAATTCCTAATGGCAAGCTGGCATCGATAGGTTTTAATTCAAACATGATATGCTATAATTTCGATGGAACCCCACAAATAAACCTTGGTGTACATGCTTCAACTGTTATGAAGGCAGAAGTTATAACAATCTCAAACACATTCAGTGATTTTAACACTTCAAATCCTAATTCCACTCAAAAGGCTGCAATACTGGAAATACTCGATAATGGAACTATAGTTGTTATGGGTGCCGGCAACAGTCCTACTTATACCCAATTAGATCCATATTTTGATGAGATCATCATTGTTAGCGGTACCGATTCGACAGATCATTTTGGTGTACTTAATAGTTTAGGAGAACCCGCCTCATTTTCACATTATCCATCAGTTGATTTATGTGCACCCGGGTACAAAATGTATGGTGCAAATAATACCTGGCGGCATGAATATGTTATCGATTCTATAACACAGGATACTATCGCCATATTGGATTCCATTCCCAATTGGAATTTATACCCAGGCTGGAATTCAGGAACCTCATTTTCAGCACCTATTGTAGCCGGTGTAGCCGCACTTATCAAGTCGATCAACCCTTGTCTGAAAGCAAGAGACGTTGAAGCTATTTTAAAGAACACGACTGACCCCATAGCAGATGAAATTGATTTTCATGGCGAAATTGGTACAGGCAGGGTTAACGCCTACAAAGCTGTTAAACTTGCATACGAATCGTATCGATTTCAAAATTACACCATTCATTCCGGCCAAGATATTGTTTGGAACAACCCACATTATGTCGACACGTTGTATGTAGAGCCAAATGGCAGGCTCACAATAAATGCCAACTGTTTTTTTAATTACAGAGGTGAGGTTTTTATTGACACAATGGCTCTATTAACTGTAAACAATGCAACGCTTACAACAACTTGTAGCAATATCTGGAACGGGATTGAAGTTTGGGGAAATAAAAGTGCAAGCCAATACTATGATACAAACTTTAACTACGTTCAGGGAAGGCTTATATTAAACGGTGTAACCCTTGAAAATGCACATGAAGCTGTAAGTCTCTGGAAAGATGGGGATTTTAACAGCACAGGAGGATACGTTATTGCTACCAATTCAGTCTTTAAAAATAACCGCAGGGCTGTTGCTTTTATGAGCTATCATAATTTCAACCCTTCTACTCTTACTCCTGATAGAAATTTCAGTCGGTTTGTCAACTGCGAATTTGTTGTAGATGATGACTATTTTTGCGATTCTCCATTCCATGGAATGGTAAGTCTGTGGGATGTTGAGGGGGTGAGTTTCACCGGATGTGATTTTACAAACAACAGTGAGTCAATATTTAGTAGTTCGGGCAGTCTAATTAATGATTCGCTAAGCGGTTTTGGAGTATTGTCGGTTGATGGCGGTTTTAACATAAGTTCATTCTGCAACTCCCAATACTCGCCTTGTCCACCTGAAAATGTCGATTCCAGCAGATTCTTAAGATTAGAGTATGGCATTCATTCAATTAACACAAATAGCCAGAACACTATTGCCGTTAAAAGTACTGTTTTTGATAAAAATATTACCGGAATCTACACAAGTGCACTTATGCAGCCAACAATTATTTTTAACACATTTAATGTAAATGCTGTGGACACAACCTCAAACCACATTTATGGAGGTGTATATTTAGACAACACAACAGGGTATATAATCGAAGAAAATGTTTTTAAAGATCACCAGCAACCTTCCGGCCCATTTCCACCCCCTGACATTAAAAGTGTTGGACTTTGTGTAAACAATTCAGGCAGCGATGACAACTTTGTATATAATAATAGGTTTGAAAACTTGTATGTTGGGGTTCTTGCACAAAACCATAATCGCAGTAATGACCTATTTGGTGATAGAGGTCTTGAAATAAAGTGCAATGAATTTTTCAATATTCAGTTTGATATTGCCGTTACAGCTGACGAACCCGAATTACGTACCTCAGGCATTAAAGGGAACCAGGGTTCTGATGGTGATAACCTAACCGACCCGGCTGGAAATATATTCAGCCCATACATAGAAGTGCCCATTGCAGAAGCCTGGGATATTTATACTGAAACATATAACACAATTAATTACTGGTATCATGCTAACCAAGGCATTTATGATTTAAAACCTGATTCCGTAATACCATTTTTGGTTAAGGTTAATAAAAATGTAAATTTTACAGGCCTATTTACTAAATCGGGGGCTTGTCCATCCAATTTTATGGGTGGTGGTGGAATAGGACTCCTTCAGGATATGGTTGCTGAAAACGATTTTAAAGCTGATTCGGTCAGTGGTTTATTGAGTTTATTGGTTGATGGAGGGGATACAGAGGGTACGAACACCGATATTACAACTGCAATGCCGGATCAAACAATGGATGTAAGAGCCGACTTATTGGGCAAATCACCCTATCTGAGCGATACGGTTATGGTTACAACCATACAACAACAAGAGGTGTTACCTGCAGCCATTGTAACCGAAATACTTACGGCAAATCCCCAATCGGCCAAATCGGACAAGGTACTTGACGAAGTATACGCACGCGCAGATATTAGCAATAGTCAAATAGACCAGATTGAAGCCAATGCTATGGTTACAGGTGCCAAAGAATCGCTCGAAATTCGGTTGGCACACTACAACGGGCAACGCAGTTATGCCCTTAACAGGCTTATTGCCGCATATAAAACCGACACCTCCTCTATAAACGCTGCAGATAGTATCATTGTTCTGCTGAACACCCAGGACTTTGCAGAAGCAAAATACCAATTGGCTTTTGAATACCTTGCCAAAGGGGAATTGCAGATGGCTCAAAACACCCTGCAGGCTATTGACGATACTTACAGATTAGACGCCGAAGCTTTGAGCGAGCATGCCCGGTTAGAAGCCTATATGTCGGTGCTGGTACAACTGGCACAGACCAATAAGAATATCTACCAGGTAAGTGCTGCGCAAAAGGCTAATTTATTCAACCTCCGTCAGAACTCAACCGGGTTGGCAGGTGCTTGGGCTACTAATTTATTGAATACTGTTGATGATACCCTTTATTACAAAGAGA
Source organism: Bacteroidetes bacterium GWF2_41_31 (assembly GCA_001769215.1). Taxonomy (GTDB): domain Bacteria; phylum Bacteroidota; class Bacteroidia; order Bacteroidales; family F082; genus UBA6244. Next base: position 1,810 of record MEOL01000042.1, on the reverse strand, counting down.
GCTATTTATTGCCAACCGAAGGTAATAAATCGGTTATCGTGAAAAGGAAGAGACCGGATATCAAAATTTTCGAAAGCAACAAACTTAAAGTATATCCTAACCCGGCAAAGGATTATGTGATTGTTGAATACCAGTTGGTCGATGATGCAGAAAGGGTTGTTGTTAAGGTAATAGATAACAATGGCTTTATCCGCAGAACCATTGAACAGGAGAACAACCATGGCTTTACTGTTATCGACGCCCAGGAACTGGAAACAGGTACTTATATATGCCATGTGGCTGCCAATGGATCACTGGTTGGGGTTGTCAAATTTATTATTGTAAAATAGTTCACTTTTCCCACCACAATATTGTTGTATATTGTGGTGGGAATTATACTTTTATCAATGAAAAAAATAGCAATAATATCATTTTTACTAGGATTCTCAACCATTGTGTATTCCCAAATATACTTTAGTGAAAGATATTATTTTGAGACATACAATTCCTGGGATGGGGCAGGTAATATTTTGGAAAACGATTCATCATACGTTATTATAGGTGCAACCGGCGATCAATTCGTTTCATCGTGGCACAGACTTGGCTTTTTAAAAATCGACAAGAATGGAAATAAGGTATTTTCAAAAAGTATTGGTGATACTATTAGTGAATACTATGTTCAATACCCTGGTGCGTTTAGAAAAAGTGGGGAGGACGAATACATTGCTGTGGGAGTCAAAAGACAGTATACAGATAGTTGGGTGAAAGATGCAGGAATTATTTACAGATTTAACAACCTATTTGATACACTTTGGACTAATACTAGTGTTTGTGACAAGATATTACCCATAGACACATCTTATATTTTTAATCATTGTTTTGAATTGAGCGATAAAAGTTTAATAATTGCCGGCAATATTACAGTAAATGGAGAAACCTCTAAAGCTTTATTGCTAAAATCAGATAGCTTGGGAAACGAGTTATGGCGCAAATATTTTAGTAATAGTACTTTTAACTTGGGTGTAAATGTTATTCAAACCACAGATGGTGGTTTTGCACTAAGCTGTTATCTATGGACCTTTGGTTTATATGGAATAGCGGCTCCATATATTGTAAAGACGGATAGTATGGGTAATGAACAATGGCGTCATTATGTTAACTGGTTCGATCAAAAACACGGGCCCATGTACCTTCAGAATTCATCCGACAGCACTATTGTCGGTGCCTATCATTACTCTGATATCATCGACTACCCGGCAACTGAAAGTGAAAACCGGGATGCCCTGATAAAAATTGACCTGGATGGTAATGTTATCTGGGATAAAAAATTCGGTAACTATGAACACAATAAACAGCTCAAGTCAATGAATGTTAATGCGCAGGGCAGGTTTATTATAACCGGATATAAAACTAATGCCGAGCTTTCGCAAAGGGTTGGGTATATGCTAAATTGTAATAATGATGGAGACTCGTTATGGTATCGTGAGTATGAATTACTTCATGAAGACCTTAGTAATAATTATTTATATGGTGTAATTCACACAAATGACGGTGGTTATCTTGCAGTGGGAAGTGTGGTACCAAATCCCCCCGATACCGGCAACCAGGATGTTTGGGTGATAAAAGTTGACAGCATGGGATGTGTGAGTTTTGATGAATGTTGGACAGGTGTAAAAGAGAATATCGCCATGCACAAGTCGCAAGAATTGGAAATCTACCCTAATCCTGCCAACGAAATAGTAAATATTATAATCCCAAAAGAAAACGAAAGCGAACATCATATTTTGGTCGTTTATAATATGTTTGGGAGTAAAGCAGAAGAAACAGCAGT
>MEOL01000041.1 GCA_001769215.1 Bacteroidetes bacterium GWF2_41_31 | reverse complement strand
TCCTGGCATTAAAAATTGACACCTCTAACAGCAATACCCCGACAATATTAGTCGCTAGAATAGCTTAACTAATTGACATTGGTCTGCCGGCAGGCAGGGAGGGGTAAAAGTGGCTGAAATCGTTCTATTACCTTTTTAGACCGGACTCATTATTTACTAATTATTTGAAAGTGTTTTAAAAGCATTTTCAATTTCTGCACACAGTCTGTTGTTGACCTCATCAAAACTACCGACCCCATTTATTTTTGCAACGCCGTGCTGCTGGTTGTATTTATTAATTACAGGAACTGTTTTCGTTTCATGTTCCTGCAAACGGTTCACTATTTTTTCCGTACTGGTGTCGTAAGGCATGCAGTCGGAGGTTTTGCTCCGGGCATCCAATCGCCTGATAAGCTCAAGTGCAGGAACTTCAATTTCAATTACTTTTGAAATGGTAGACCCGTGTTTTTTTAGCAATCCATCAAGGATATACGATTGCACTAAAGTACGTGGAAATCCCTTAAATATGAATCCTTTAACTCCTTTCGAACCTTCGAGTTTTTTTTCGATCAATTTAACCACGATTTCGTCAGGCACCAATTGACCGCCTTCATAAAGGGTCGAAATTTGTTGGCCTATGGCCGTGTTGTTGGCGATTTCTTGTTCCAGCATAGGCCCTGTGGCAAGGTACTCAAGCCCGTATGTTCTGGCAAGCGCTTTACCCTGCGATCCCCTTCCTGAGCCGGGATATCCGAAGAGTACAATGTTCATCAGGCTTTTGCTGAGCTCAAGCTGAACGATGGCTTCGATGTCGGTACTCACTTTCTCAATGTTTTGTGCGCCATTTACTGCGGAGTAGTTTCCCTTTTCTTTGTAGAAGTTGAGTACCGGCAGGGTTTTTTCGGCATATTCGCGTAAGCGATTTCTAATCACAACTTCGTTGTCGTCGGATCGTCCGGATAATTTACCCCTGTCCAGAAGCCGTTGCACTGAAATTTCTTCTTCTACTTCGAGGCTGATGAGGCAATTAAGCGAGGTGTTTAATTTGATCATCAATCCTTCTAGGATATAGGCCTGAATATAGGTTCTTGGAAATCCGTCAAATAAAAAACCATTGGCGTTGGGGTTCGATTGGATGGTTTTTTCGATAACCTGAACGATGATCTCATCCGAAACCAGACCGCCAGAAGCGATAATCGATCGAGCTTCGATACCCAGAGAAGAGCCTTCGGCGATTTCCTTGCGAAGTATATCGCCGGTCGAAATATAAAACAGGTTATATTTTCCGATCAGAAACTCTGATTGAGTCCCTTTTCCTGCCCCGGGAGGGCCAAATAGTGCAATGTTTAACATAGTTTAAATTAATTAGTGGTTAACCAATGAATCGTTTTGCAGAGAACCGGGATGATAGGTTTTAGGGTCATTATTTTGGAGGGGATCCTGTTCGGTTTCTGACTGAAGAATCCTTTTTATTTCTATACTTCCAACCTCTTGTTTAAAAACATTGTTCATAAAAAACAGCATGAAAAAGCTCAAAATACCCGCTGCGATGGGAGTTGCAATCCAGCCCAGACTGATACTCCCAAGAATATTCAACTTTATTTCCCGCCCTCCTTTATATAGTCCTATTCCGATAATGGCGCCAATGACCACCTGTGAACTTGATACGGGGACCAAAGGAATGGGAGGCAGGCCAATGGAGGCTATAGCGTTCGATAAGTTTTGAGATGAAAATATAAACAAAACCAGTGATTGGGCCAACACGATAATCAAGGCTGCTTCAGGAGTAAGCGGCATCAGCGATTTGCCCACGGTATTCATAACATGTTTTGAGTAAGTTGCTATTCCAATGGCAATGGCTATTCCACCGATGAAAAACAATTGCTGTTTACTGCCAATGACCAACCAACCAAAATCCAGTGGCGTTAGTTGAATGGAATGTGTGAAAACCCCCATGACGTTGGCAATGTTGTTGGCTCCCAGGCTGTAGGCTCCAAAGGCTCCGACGATTACCAATCCAACCCTGGTAATGACATCCTTGTATATCAAATGTAATCTTACTTTTCGGGTAGCCAGTTGAAGCAACATAAACAACAACACGGCAAAAGCCCCACCCAATATAGGTCCTGAAATCCAGGTGCCTACAATTTTAGTAAGGACGCCCAGATCGGTAGGGTTGTTGGTATAGAAATTCCATCCTATAATGGAGCCAACGATGGCCTGACTGGTAGAAACCGGAAGACTTAACCGGGTCATCCAAAAAACGGTAAGTGCTGCCGCTAACGCCACCGTAAATGCAGCGCCCAGGGTGCTCACGCTACCCAGATCGCCCAGCGTGTCATTCGCGCCGGCACCCTGTGCCACGGCGCCAATAATGACAAAGATACCGGCAATAATGGCCGCTAATTTGAATCGGACCATCCGACTACCAACAGCAGTACCAAAAATGTTGGCAGCATCGTTTGCCCCAAGTGACCAACCTAAAAACAAGCCGCTGGTTAAAAAAAGCAGGGTAATCATATATTTATTTTCAGGGCCATAATGGATAATGCATCGGCAAGTTCCTGAGCTTTATCCGAAATGGATTCGATATGTAATGCAAAATAGCGCAGATGTATTTTTTGAGCCAGATCAAGTTCATGCATCTCATGGAATAGTTTTCGTTTTATGCTCCGTGAAATTTTATCGGTTTCATTTTCATAAAAGTAAACCTTCGACAGCATATCCCTTACCTGGACCGGTTCCCTGAAGTAAGTGCGTACAGCAGGAATTACACACAGTGCTGCTTCTACCGACGTGGTTGTTAATCGAATGTATTCATTGCGTATGTTTTCAGGAAAAAACGGAAGTTCCAGTTCAAACAGGTATAAATTATCTTTAGCAATATCTATCAGCTCATCCACTCGGTCGAGCATACTTACCACATCGCTGATACTCTGAGGAAGCAATGAATGTTGGTACGCCTCATCGTCAATTTTACGTTGAAGCCTGTCGGCGGCAGCTTCCAATCTGTCGATATCGGAAATCTTATCCGCAAACGATTCCTTTTCGTTGTTCAGGTAGTTGAGTACTCCTTCTTTAAACACCAGCACACCTTGTTCGGCCGTGTTTATAAATTCGTCAATTTCAACCACCAGTTGCCTGGCGTGTTTAAAAATAATAGACATAGAACATTCAGTTTGAAATATGTATTCAAAGATACTATTTTCAGACTTTTATTAACAAAACTTTTACCCGGATTCAGTGATCTGAAATAAGCAAAAGGCTGCCATGGATATTCACGACAGCCTTTTTAATGGATTTAATACAAGGTTTATAACTGTGGTCCGGCAGCAACCAGATCCTGACCTTCTTTTTTATCAGTATATTGTTCAAAGTTCTTGATAAACAGTTCTCCAAGTTCCCTGGCTTTTTCCTCCCATTTTGCGGCATCAGCATAGGTGTCGCGGGGATCAAGAATCTTAGGGTCAACCCCGGGAAGCGAAGTAGGCACTTCCAGGTTAAAAATCGGGATTATTTTTGTTTCTGCTTTTTCGATCGATCCATCAAGGATGGCATCAATAATTCCGCGGGTATCCTTAATGGATATACGTTTCCCTGATCCGTTCCATCCTGTGTTTACCAGATAGGCTTTCGCGTTATTGGCAACAATCTTTTTCTCAAGTTCTACACCATATTTGGTCGGGTGAAGCGATAAAAAGGCAGCTCCAAAACAAGCTGAGAAAGTAGGTACAGGGTGAGTTACACCAACTTCTGTTCCAGCCAGCTTGGCAGTAAATCCTGACAGAAAATGGTATTTGGTTTGTTCAGGTGTGAGGATCGAAACGGGTGGCATCACGCCAAAGGCATCGGCCGTAAGGAAGATAACCTTTTTGGCCGGACCGGCCTTTGATACAGGCTTCACAATATTTTCGATATGATAGATAGGGTAGGAGACACGTGTATTTTGTGTAACAGAACCATCATTAAAGTCAATTATTCCATTCTCATCAACGGTGACATTTTCAAGTAGTGCATCTCTTCTGATCGCTTTGAAAATATCTGGTTCACTGTCTTTGTCCAGGTTGATTGTTTTTGCGTAGCAACCACCTTCAAAGTTGAAAATTCCTTCATCGTCCCAGCCATGTTCGTCATCGCCTATTAAAGCCCGTTTTGGATCGGTTGACAAGGTTGTTTTTCCTGTTCCTGACAAACCAAAGAAAATGGCCGTGTCGCCATCTTTACCCACGTTGGCCGAACAATGCATGGAGGCCATTCCTCTGAGTGGCAGGTAATAGTTCATGATAGAGAATACCCCTTTTTTCATTTCACCACCATACCAGCTACCGCCAATAACGGCTCGGTTACCGCTCAGGTTGAAAGCGATAAAATTCTCCGAATTAAATGGGAGACCATCGGCTCTTTTCATGCTTTGCCAATCAGGATTGGTGGTCTTTGACGCGTTGAGTATGACAAAATCCGGTTCAAATGATTCCAGTTCTGATTCAGAGGGACGAATAAACATGTTTTTCACAAAGTGAGCTTGCCAGGCTACTTCCATAATAAAGCGAACCTTAATACGCGAATCGTGATTTGCCCCGGCATACCCATCTATTACATAAAGTTTTTTGCCGGTCAATTGCTTGGCGCCCAGCTGATAGAGGTGATTCCAGGTACCTGCGTCAATGGGTTTGTTATCGGATTTTGTTTGTTCAGCCCACCAGACAGTGTTTTTCGTTTTATCGTCAAGTACGATGTATTTGTCTTTGGGCGAACGTCCGGTAAATTTTCCGGTCATTACATTTACTGCACCAAGTTCGGTTAAAAAGCCTTTTTCAAAGCCTTCCAGACCTGGTTTGGTTTCGTCTTCAAACAGTCTTTCGTAGGAAGGATTATAAATAATCTCTTCAGCGTTGGTAATGCCGTAACTTTCGAGTGAGGCTTTGATCTTCTCTAAACCTTTTGCCATAATAATTTTATTTGGGATTATTGATAAATGAATTGGTAAGCAAGATGTTCAATTTGATGCGATTTTTACTGAATAGCATGATGCAATCGTGTGCAATATTACAAATATTAAGAATTTAATGGACAAAAATAAAGCCAATGCTACAATTTTCAAAGTAACATTGGCTTAAATATCAAAATTAATGATTTATTTGTGTTTACGTTTCCAGCTTTTCTTGTTCACAATCACAGCCTGAGCTGCTGCCAAACGAGCTATTGGCACACGGAAAGGTGAACAACTTACATAATCAAGGCCGGTTCTGTGGCAGAATTCGATAGAACTTGGTTCTCCACCATGCTCACCACAGATACCCAGTTTGATTTTTTTACGGGTCTTGCGGCCCTTTTTAACAGCCATCTCGACGAGTTGCCCAACACCTTCCTGATCAAGTACCTGGAAAGGATCTTCTTTCAAGAGCCCTTTCTCAATATAGATGGGGAGGAATTTACCGGCATCATCACGCGAATAACCAAAGGTCATCTGGGTGAGGTCATTGGTTCCAAAGGAGAAAAACTCGGCTGATTCGGCAATTTTGTCTGCAATCAGGGCCGCACGTGGAATTTCAATCATCGTACCTACCATGAAATCAATCTTTTCTCCACGTTCGTCGAATACCTTTTGAATGGTATCTCTAACAATTTGTTCCTGAAGTTTTAATTCGGCCAGGGTTCCTGTTAATGGGATCATGATCTCGGGATGAGCATGAATTTTACGTTTTTTTAAATCCAGGGCTGCTTCGATAATGGCACGGCTCTGCATTTCGGTGATTTCAGGATAGGTGTTTCCCAAACGGCAACCACGGTGTCCGAGCATGGGATTTACCTCTGAGAGGTCTTCAATTTTTTCTTTGATCACCTTTAAACTTACTCCCATGACTTCTGCCATTTCTTGTTGGCCTTTATCATCGTGGGGAACAAATTCGTGCAATGGCGGATCCAGCAAACGAACGGTCACAGGCAGGTCCTGCATGGCTTCAAAAATACCCTCAAAGTCTTTTCGCTGGATGGGCAAAAGTTTGTCAAGAGCAACGCGTCGTCCTGCTTCATCAGCCGCGAGGATCATTTCACGCATGGCGATAATTTTTTCGTCTCCAAAAAACATGTGCTCGGTACGGCAAAGGCCAATTCCTTTTGCACCAAATTCGCGGGCTACCCTGGCATCATTTGGGGTATCGGCGTTGGTACGTACATACATCCTGGCTTTTTTATCAGCCAGTTTCATCAATTTACCAAAGTCGCCGCTTAATTCTGCCTCGACAGTCTTAATCATTCCATCAAAAACCTCACCTGTAGTCCCGTTGAGGGAGATAAAATCGCCTTCATGAAATGTTTTTCCATTCATGGCGAGGGTTTTGGCCTTGTAATCCACCTTAATGCTTCCTGCACCTGATACGCAACATTTGCCCATTCCACGGGCGACAACGGCGGCGTGCGAAGTCATACCGCCACGGGCGGTGAGAATACCTTCGGCGGAATTCATCCCGGCAAGGTCTTCGGGAGAGGTTTCAATGCGGACCAAAATTACTTTTTTACCTTGTAGAGCCCATTCTTCGGCATGCTCGGCATGAAAAACAATCTGTCCGGTGGCGGCACCCGGGGAGGCAGGTAATCCTTTAGCCATGACGGTAGCTTCTGTCAGGGCAATTTTGTCAAACACGGGGTGCAAAAGTTCGTCCAGTTTTTCAGGATTAACACGCATCAAAGCCTCTTCTTTGGTAATTAGCTTCTCCTGGAGCATGTCGACAGCAATTTTAACCATGGCGGCGCCGGTGCGTTTTCCATTGCGGGTTTGAAGCAACCACAACCGACCATCTTCGATAGTAAACTCCAGGTCCTGCATGTCGTGGTAGTGCTTCTCCAACTGGTTTTGTGTGTCGAAAAGCTCTTTATACATGGATGGCATCGATTCTTCGAGCGAAGGGTATTGTGTAGCACGTTCTTCTTCTGAAACCTGTGCCAATTCGGCCCAACGTTGCGATCCTATTTTAGTAATTTGTTGAGGTGTACGGATTCCGGCCACCACATCTTCGCCTTGAGCATTAATTAAATATTCTCCATTGAACAGGTTTTCCCCAGTTCCGGCATCACGGGTAAATGCAACCCCGGTGGCAGAATTTAAGCCCATGTTTCCAAAAACCATGGCCTGAACGTTTACTGCAGTGCCCCATTCGTCAGGGATTTTTTCCATTTTACGGTAGTAGATAGCTCTGGGGTTCATCCAGCTATCAAATACAGCCATTACCGATCCCCAAAGTTGTTCCCAGGGATCGGTTGGAAAATCATGTCCGGTTTGTTTTTTTACGGCTTCTTTAAACCTTTTTACCAATAATTTAAGGTCATCAACCGAGAGGTCTGTATCCAGTTCAACACCTTTTTCTTCCTTGAGGTGTTCGATAATTTCTTCAAAGGGGTCGGCATCTTCTTTTGATACAGGTTTCATTCCCAGCACCACATCACCAAACATTTGTACGAAACGACGGTATGAATCCCAGGCAAAACGTGCATTTCCTGATTTTCTGGCAATGCCTTCCACGGCATCATCATTCAAACCCAGATTTAATACGGTGTCCATCATGCCGGGCATCGAGGCACGTGCCCCCGAACGAACGGAAACCAGGAGTGGATTGTTTTTATCCCCGAATTTCGTGCCCATGATGAGCTCCAGTTGGGCAACAGCATGTTCTACTTCTGATTTGATGGCTTTAACAGCTTCATCTTTTCCTTTTGTGTTGTATAACGTACAAATTTCAGTAGTGATGGTAAATCCCGGAGGTACCGGCACACCAATTAAATTCATTTCAGCCAGGTTGGCACCTTTGCCGCCCAGAAGGTTTTTCATGGTTGCATTACCATCGGCTTTGCGGTCGCCAAACAGGTAAACATGCTTTTTTTTTGACATTTTTATTTGATTTTGTTAAATTAACGGTCATTTTCAGAGGAGGCAAAAGTACAAAAATTGGTGGTTTTAAGTAGCGAATAGGTGAGGTAATCTGCGAATAAATTATCAGTGTAAAATTCATCAATGATGAACGGTGATATACCTGTATGAAAACGATTGCATCTTTTGATTTATCAATACCTATGTAAAACATTTTTTGAATAAACAGTAATCCGTACTACAGGCCTGCGATATTGGGCTAATTTTTAATGGTTATAAGGAGAAGAAACGCCTTTATTTCCTAAGTTTGCCGTCTCTTAAAAGAAGGAATAAAATGGGTGTAAAGCATAAAATAGGACTCAGGTTCGAGGATAAATATAAGATGGAACGTCGTGTGGCCCTCGTCCCTGACCATGTAAAAGCCCTTCGTGACCTGGGTTTGGAGTTTGAGGTAAGAAAATCATCCAAACGGATATTTTCTGATAGGGAGTATGAGGCAGTGGGTGCCCGGCTCGTGGATCAGGTGCCTGAGGCTGATATTATTTTAGGGGTGAAGGAAATGCCCATCGATTATTTTAAAGAGAACAGGACTTATCTGTTTTTTAGCCATACGATTAAGGGGCAGGAATACAATATGCCCATGTTGCGCAGTATGATGGAACACCATTCTAACCTGATTGATTACGAGAGAATTACAGACGAAAATGGGAAAAGGCTAATTTTCTTCGGCCATTTTGCCGGATTGGCCGGTATGATCAACTCTCTGTGGTCAGCTGGTCAGCGGTGGAAGGAGTTTGGCGTTATAACCCCCTTTTTAAAACTGAAACAAACACACCATTATCAGTCTTTGGATGAAGCAAAAGCCGTCATTTCTGAAATTGCCCTGGAAATAGCTCAAAATGGGTTACCTGATGTAATTAAACCCGTTGTTGTTGGGATTACGGGTTATGGAAATGTAAGTCATGGTGTTCAGGAAATACTTGACATACTACAGGTGAAAAATATTTCACCTGCCGAACTGCTTCAATATTCAACCAGCGGTTTCCCTGATAAAAATTTGATTTACAAAGTTGTATTTAAGGAGGAAGATCTCTCAGTACCGATTGAAAAAGGAAAGAGTTTTGTCCTTCAGGAATACTATGATCAACCGGAACTTTTTGAAAGCCAGTTTGAGAAATACCTGCCTCACCTGACCATTTTAATGAATTGCATCTATTGGGATGACCGTTATCCTGTGATTGTCAGCAAGGACTTTTTGGAAGTGATGTTTAGGAATCCGAAACCCAAATTACTTGTGATCGGAGATGTTACCTGTGATCCGGATGGCTCCATTGAATGTACCCATAAGGGAACTGTTATAGAGGATCCTGTTTTTGTTTATAATCCGCATACACGCAATCCAACCATGGGATTTAAAGGCGATGGCGTTCTTGTCATGGCAGTCGATATTCTTCCAAGCGAACTGCCCCGCGAGGCTTCACAAACATTTTCTGATGCTCTGGTGGGCTTTATTCCCGATCTGGCTTCAGCCGATTTCGATGTGCCTTTTGAGAATCTCCGGATTCCCGCCCCGTTAAAACGGGCCATGATCTTATTTCATGGTGAGTTAACTCCTGATTATCAATATTTAAATGAATTTTTAAAATAGAATTACCTTCCTAATCCAATTAGTCAATTAATTTATCCAAAAATGATGAAGAAAGTTTTGATTTTAGGTGCCGGTTTGTCCACCATCAGCCTGATCAAGTATTTATTGAAAAATGCTGTTGTTTATGATTGGCAAATAATTGTTGGCGACCTTAGTGAAAATGCCGCCCATGAAAAAGTGGGACAGGAAAGCAGGGGAAAAGCCATTCATTTTGACATAGCTGACGAAACCGAAAGCAGAAAAATCATTTCAGAGGTGGATGTTGTAATTTCAATGTTGCCTGCATTTTTACATGCCAAGGTGATTGAAAAATGCATCGAGTTCAAAAAGCCCATGCTGTCTGCTTCATACGTCACAGATGAAATTAAGGCGCTCGAAGACCGGATCCTGGCAGCAGGGATTCCCGTTTTTATGGAGTTGGGACTTGACCCGGGAATCGACCACATGTCGGCCATGAAGGTAATCAACAGAATTAAGGAAGAAGGTGGCGAAGTTACCTCATTTTACTCTTTTACAGGAGGATTGGTGGCGCCGGAATATGATAACAACCCATGGAATTATAAGTTTACGTGGAATCCACGCAATGTAGTAATGGCCGGTACTGGTGTTTCGCAGTATATCAACAATGGCCGTTATAAATATATTCCTTATTTCCGGCTTTTCGATCGTATACTGAACAGGAGGGTTTTAAAATATGGTGATTTTGAAATTTATCCAAATCGCGATTCGCTCAAATACCGCGAAATATACGACCTAAAGGACATTCCTTCGATGTTTAGGGGAACCATGCGACGACCTGGTTTTTCAAAAGCATGGAATGTGTTTGTGACTTTGGGTTGTACAGATGATACTTACCGGATGGAAAACTCTGAAAACATGAGCTATCGGGAGTTCATCAATACTTTTTTAAAATATCAGCCGGATGTGCCTGTTGAGATCAAACTCCAGGATTATTGCCCAAATGCTGCTGATCCCATCGTATTTGAAAAGCTAAAATGGTTGGGTATTTTTAGCGACCGCAAGATTGGTTTAAAAAATGCAACTCCTGCTCAAATATTACAAAAGTTACTCGAAGAAAAGTGGTCGATGGATCCTGAAGATAAGGATATGATCGTGATGCAGCATGAGTTTAAATTTAAATTGAATGGAAAAGAAAAAATGATTGTTTCTGCAATGGCAGTCCTGGGAATAAACCAGGAAGAAACGGCCATGGCCATTACCGTTGGCACCCCTTTAGCCATTGCCGCAAAACTACTGCTGACCGGTAAGTTTAATCAAACAGGAATTCAGCTACCCATTAAGAAGGAAATTTATGAGCCCATTCTGACAGAACTGGAAGGGTTTGGTATCAGTTTTGAGGAGCAGGAATACTTGATTGCATAATATCCTGCATTACATTTTATAAAAAGGAGTAATTGAATGGTTGCGCCTTTTTTTATTTAAAATTGACTCAATGAAATATTTGCTTCTTCTGTTACTAATAGGAATCGTAATTTATTATGCCATGAAATGGCAAAAACCCAAAAGCCAATCTTCAGGGACTTCTTCAACTGATCCAGGTGGTTCGCAAAAGCATGCCGGCAACAACGATTCCGGTCCCTATCAACAATCGGGTGGTGTACCGAAAGGTCGGCCCGGAGGTGGTTATGGTAAGTGGATAGGTGGTGGACTTGGTTGGGCTTTTGGAGGGCCAATTGGTGGCTTGTTGGGCTTTGTATTTGGCTCAATGTTCGATGGATCAACCATCAATCGGCCAACCGGGGGGGGAGCAGGTTCAGGTGATTTTGTAGCCAGCCTGTTGGTTCTGACAGCCGCCGTGATGAAAGTAGATGGAAAAGTAACCAGAGGTGAGTTGGAGTTTGTTAAAAAGTTCTTGCTTCATAATTTCGGAAGCCAACGAGCCACACAGTACATTCAAATGCTGGGTGAGATTGTTAAAAAGGATTTTAATGTGCAGGAAATGAGTTTGCAGATAAAACAATACATGGACTATAGCTCCAGGTTGATGTTGCTGCAATATTTGTTTGGCGTGGCTATGTCAGATGGGAAAGCCGGGAATGACGAGATCGGATTAATTGACTCCATCGCTTCGTACATGGGAATCAACCGCCCCGATTATGATTCCATAAAAGCAATGTTCATCAAGGATACCGATAGTGCATATAAGATTTTGGAGATCAATCAGGAAGCCACCAATGAGGAAGTTAAAAAGGCTTACCGTGAACTGGCTAAACGATATCACCCTGACAAGGTGGCGCATTTAGGTGAAGAAGTTAAAAAAGCAGCGGAGGAGAAAATTATGCAGTTGAATGCCGCCTATGATTCGATAAAGGAAAAACGTGGGATGAACTAATCGTGAAACCTCCAACTGACACCAAAATATAACCTGGCATCGCGTGAAGGATAATGAGGAGCTGAAAAGTATCGGTTGTCGTTGAGATATCCGTTCAGATGAGCCCATTTAAAAAACATGCGTGCACGTTTTACAACGAGGGTCACATAAAAATCAACATAAGGATAGTTTCCAATCTTTTTTTCGTCTTGTAAATAGAACACCCTCAACTCAGGCATGTAAGCATCGGCATAATAGGCAGTAAAATAGGTAATCTGAAATCCTGTCTTAAGGGTAGCTGCTTTCTTGAAAATGGTATGTTTGAAATACAGGTCCATGGTTCCCGTGAGTTTTGGTAGCCTGATCTGGTTTGGTTGACTGGTTTCCTGATATACCATGCGAGTGTTTACTCCTACACTTCTCCATGGAATGGTGCCTTCAACGAAAAGCTGCATGACCGTTTCTCCCTTTTCAATTTGTGAAGGCTGCATGGAATCATTGAAATAGGAGTAATTTGCGAACGTATAAAATTTCCCTCCGATACTTATGTCCCGGTATGAATATTTGGCCCCCAAAATAGAATACTGTTCTTTTTTAAAACTGTTGTTCCAGCGATAATGGTTGCTGTTGTATTTATTAAAATACCATTCAGGTGTTTTATTAGAGAGCGTTAAGTCAGCAGAAAATTCACCTATGTTTTTATCCTTTCGACCCAGAAATTGAATTAACCGACCTGATAATTGATAGTCACCGCCGTTGCAGTCACCTGTTACAAATTTGGTATCTACATTCAGGTAAAAACTTTTCCCAATGTTGATGCCCATTCCAGCCAATGGAATGAGTTGGTTGTAGGTACTGTTTACCGAATCGTATGCGAATGATTGAATCACGTGATTTTGGGTAATGCCAAAGTACAAATAAAAGTGCTTTTCTTCGGGGGATTCCTGATAGCCTAAACTCGACCATCTGAGGGTATTGCTGATCTTTTGTTGGTAAATCGAATCGTATGTGGAAACAGAATCGATGGGAGGGAGGTGGCCAATATAGAAGTTACTTGTTGTATCCGCATCTGTATAAATTAATTGGTTTCTCACGTACTGAAATGAATGTGAAATACTTCCGGCATCTATTTTTCGTGAGTGGTTACCTTTTTTGTTAAGAGGACGCAACAGGTTAAAATACTGTTCAATATAAACTCCTGAGTTCTTCACCAGGTTTTTGGCATTGTTCAGGTTAACAGGTATTACCCTGCGGTCGGTTTCAAGGTTTTGTTCAAACACACTATCATAAACAATCCCTCCGTTTTCCTGCATTTCCAACTTGTTGCGGAGGTAATTGGCAAGCACTCCATATCGTTTGTTTGGAGTTTGATACATGGCAGTAAAATAGACTCTGCTATCGTTTGATTTACTGTTTTTGTAAGGGCCGGGAGAGCTGTTTAAGGCGAAATCCAAGCCAAACTTAAATCCTTTAAAAATTTCTCTGGCGAATGCAACCCCTAAGTTTTGCTCCTTTTTCGAGCCCATCACATAAAACAGTTCGGTAAAAGGCTGTTTCAGTTCGTAATATTTTACCTCCTGATTGGTGAGGAGATAGCTATTGAACGATTCTATTTCGGTTGAGTAGCCTTGGGTCAGGGTAGGAGTGAATACCTGATTTTTTGCGGCCAGGCCTATGTTGCTGAGCGTGGAATAAAGTTTGTTGTGGTAAGTAAGGGGATCGTATTGTTGAAAATAGGTAATGGTGGTATCGAAAGGGTGTAGTTTTCCAAGTTTCAGGTTTTCAAATGAGGATAGAAAGTAATTCACTTCGAGTGAATCAATAATTGGTAAGGACGAAACATCAGCAATGGAGTCAGGTGCCTTAGATGTTGTTGTTTCGGTAATGGTGTCGGGTATAATCACTTCTTGTGCATGAAGTGGAATCATATTCCAAAGGAGCCCGAAAAGAGCCAGGGAAATCAGGTTCTGAAAAAAAGTAGGTCGGTTCAAATTCACATGTGATTTATTCGCGTCAAATTTACGCAATATGCGATCACCAGTACAATAACCTTACCACAAAAAACCAATGCTTTTTAGTGCTGGGTTTTTTGTGAATGACTTATCTGACAGGCAAAAAAAAAGCTTGTCCTATTTGGGACAAGCTTTTTTGGGTCTTTGGCGACGACCTACTTTTCCACCACAGGGGCAGTATCATTGGCGCAGGCAGGCTTAACTTCTCTGTTCGGAATGGGAAGA
>MEOL01000040.1 GCA_001769215.1 Bacteroidetes bacterium GWF2_41_31 | reverse complement strand
TTCTTTGTAGTTTTTGGTAATGTCATTTTGAATGTCAATTACCACTAAAGACTTTTTCTGCATGGAATTTCCTTCTTTTATTTTTATATTTTAATTCAATTTTCTATTTCATAGTCCATCGCACTCTCGCTTGTTCGCTTGCGGCTACGAGAGGATAAACCCAACTCTTGCATTTATTTCGTTAGTACCTTTTTTTTACTTCTTTATACTTAATATACCCATATTCAATCGTTTATAATTAGTTAAATCGGTTCTTTTCCTCTTTATTGTAAATAGACAATCGGGTGTTTGGTGAGGTAAATCTACGAAATTATTTTAATGATTTTAAATGGTGTGTGTTTTATTGAGGATAGTTGTTTCATTCAAATTGTTTTAAAGGAGATGTCTCGTCATTTCGCTTGCCTGCCATGGGGCTTGCTATTTTTATGGGTACTTTGTAAGGCAGGCTTCGCTTCATTCTGTCGACATGACAAACAAGTGTTGCCAGTTGCATCTCCCTGCCGAATGGGGGTTGAAGTGGAGGGGGTGGTATTGATTGGCATGCGTTACGCTATCACTAAACTAGCTGGTGAGGGGGAATGATTGGTAATAATACATCCCTGCCTGCCTTCGGTAGGTGAACCTGCCGCAGGTTTACCTATCGAAGGCAGGTTTACCTACCTCCATGCCTACAGCAGGTAAACTGGAAGGCAAGCTCGTTACCGCTGCGCTCAAACAAGGACGAGACGGGTTTTCAGATTTTACTATCATAATGTTTCCCAATTAGTTTAACTTATCTGTCCTTATTGAATCCTTCTAATTTATTAATCAGACAATATCCATGTTAATTGCGTTTTTTGCATTCTGATTAATGCTTTTTATAATATTGTATATCATCCATTTGAAATTTCAAGTCAATCATTTGCCTACCCAAGTTAATCAATTTGTTTGTAAATTCACTTTACAAACCAAGTCAAGTTTGAGATAGCTTTATTTATTTTTCAATATTTTAATTAATCATTATTTTTATAATCTTCCCTGATTGGATAAAACACATCTGTTATTTCGCAGTTAGTAATTGCTTTGGCGGAATGCAGAGCATTTGAAGGAATAATGGACACAATTCCGGGATGCAAAATTTTGAATTTCCCATTTATTGTCAGTTCAAACTTACCTTTAGTTACCATTGATACTTGTTCGTGGATGTGTTTATGTTCAAGAGGAATTGAGTTTGCTTTGATTTCCCAATATGCAAAAGTCATGTTGGCTGAATGAACAAATTTTACTTTAAAACCAACAAGCGGTTCAAGTTGTTTAATACTCTTTAGGTCTATAAATTCCATATACTTGAGTTGATTACTTTCTTATTTTTATTTAAATCTAATTAGCCCCGTCATTGTAGCAAGATGATGGTCATCGTGTGCTGCAGCGAAAATAAATAAATTAATAGTATACATTGGTTTCTTTAATATTGGAAGCAGGCAATTGTATAGCCTGACCTTTGTTTATGTGTTTGAACAATCGATATAATGTCATTCCTATTAAAATCCAAACGATGCTGCTGAGAATACCATTAATTATACCTGTTCGAAATATAAACTCATTAGCGAGCATCTTAACAGAAGTGGCAACAGCATCACCATGCATAATAGTTTTCGTTTGAACATATATAAGACCATAGATGGCTGTTATTATCCAAATAAGGTACATTAATCCAGCAAACCTTGCTGTTTCTTTGAGAGAGTGAACTTTATTTTCCATAATTGGTTTTCTGTAATATTATTCAGTACGTCAATATTCAATTGTTGTTCTGTCATTGTTGGTTGATGGTTGAGAAATCACAAGAAAGTCAATTGGTTCATTGGTATTATTAGCAATATAATGTGCGGTTTTTGGTGGAATGAGTATTCCTTTTTGCTCGTTAACAATTTCTGAGGTACTATCTATGTAAAATGTTGCTGTTCCTTTAAGAATAAAGAAAAATTGTTGAGCATAAGTATGGAAATGCAATTTTTCCTTTGCTCCACTTGGCATACTTTCTTGTTTAATTGATAATTCTTCTGTGTCGGCTAAAACCCAGCAGTCACAATGGTCGCCCCACAAATAATGTTCGGCCATATACTTGTCAATATTCATTTTCGTTTATTTTAGTTAGACTATTTGATAGAAACTAAATGTTTTTTCTTGTATAATTGCCATAAAATCAAACTTGTAACCGCATAAACTATTATTGCGGGTGTTGAAGTTTCAATACCAAAATCTCCCCCATTAAAAAGAATATTATCCCCTATATTCAGCTGAACCAAAACTTCAGATTTTCCTTTGATGCTGAATGCAATTAATCCATTAAGTAATAATAAATTCCATAAAAAATGAACAATGCCTGCATTCCATATACTTTTCGAATAAACATAAATCATCAGAGACATAAACGAAAATAGTAAACCAGCTACTAAAAGCTGAACCACATTCAAGAGTGAACCTGCCCCCCCGATATGAATTAAAGTGAACAATAAAGAAGTCACAAAAGCTGATATCCAAAAATTATATTTACTTTTTAGTAGGTTATACAAATAACCTCTAAAGATAATTTCTTCTACAAAGCCAGAAGCTAAGGACACTCCAAGTGCTTTGAGAATAACATCAATAATATATGATTGACTTAATTCTGTATTTATGCTCCTGATGGATAAATTACCGGTGATATAAAATATTGCCACAGTCATAATTGGCAAACTCAAACCGACCAAAATCCATAAGCCCATATTTAGATTCTTCGCACTTAGTGTGGGTATATTTAATGGAAGCTTCACTACATACTTTGTGTACCAGTAAAGTAATAACACTGTAATGGGAATTCTAATTATTTCCGAAATACTTACTAATAGTCCGGTTTCATTGGCAAATCCTATAATAAATCTAGGAATAGCAGCAATTGAAGCTCCAAGTATAAAAATGATAAAATACCCGAAAAAATTACCCCATACTTTCCAAGTTTTCATTTCTTTCATTAGTTTCCCTATTTAAATCGTAAACCGCTGCTGTGCATTCATTATTATTTGACAATTGGTGGTATATTATTTTTTACACCCTTAATTAAAAGCCATAGCATTATTGAAATTTCTCCTATTGCTACAAACAAAATTGTAAATTGGTTCACAAATGCACTGTAGTTAGGAAAAAGCAGAGATATAAAACTGTCAATCATATATTCTATACCCGCAATGATGAGCAATATCCCCAATATACGGGGAATAAACCCCGACTTATAAACCAATTGACCAAATGGTATAAGCCAAAGCCCCCAGAACACTTCTAAAATTGGTGTTCCGTAGTCGTTAATTTTAAGAAATAGCATTGCCAAATCTTGTCTCTGACTAATTTCGAATGTTTTCAATATTTCGCCTTTAAAAATCATAAGGGAAGTAATATTGAATGTTTCAATTATAAAAACGGCAGGGATTTGCACCATCACCAATGCAACCATCAATTTAGCCTGACTCTCATTTACCTGTTTGAACAATCGATAAAGAACCATTACCAAAAACACAAAAAAAGTGTTGCTGATAATATCACTAATTATACCCGTTCGAAATAAAAATTCATTGGAAAGGATATTTTTGGCAGTGGTAACAGCATCACCCCGTCCGATAATTTGTGATGGTACATAAATAACACAATAGGCACCTGTTATTATCAGCATAAGATACAGTAAGCCGGCAAGTCTTGCGGTTTTTTTGAGTGAGTTCATATTATTTTCTAATTGATTCCGCTTTTTGCTCTGCCTTTAATGTTGAGTCCCATTTTTGTTCTGCCTCTTTTTGTGCTGTATTCCATTTGTCTTGAAATTCTTTTTGAGCCGCTATTTCTGAAGGAGTTGATAACCTTGATGATGATGATGCAGCAGCGAACTTCGTTAACAATATAATGACAAATGCAGTTGCAATAATTACCAGGACTAAACCTGCCATTGGCAAGTGTTTTCCACCATTTCCTTTTTTTGGTTGTCCAACTGATGTTTCTTGTTGATGTGTGTGTTGATTTTCCATTTTATTTACTTTTTATTTATGGGTTACAATCTAAATTGAGATTCTACTTTATCTTTTTTGCATCTGCTTGTCTTCCACCTTGATTCATAATTACTTTTGTTACTTTACCAAATTCGTCTTTGACAAATTCAAATTGGGCTTCATTAACTTTCAAAAAGAATTTTGTCTGAGTATCGGCAAACATTTCAAGTTTCTCTTGTTCCGGAGCTTGTAAGAATAGTTTGTCTTGTTCTTTGATGATTGAAAAAGTGAATGCAGATGGAATTTCATATACACCCACATAAGTTTCCAATATCTTTCCATCGACTTTTATTCCGTTTGTATCCGGTATAGGTTTATTAGTTTTGTTCCAAACTTCGTTTCCGGTTAGTTTTTCAGCTATTAATTTTTCGATTTTCCCTTTTTTATTTTTTGAAAACTCTATTGTTTGCATCGGATCATTATCAAAGAAAAACTTATCTTTTTGATATGCTTTTAGATTAGTCCTGGGACCTCTACCAAGTTGAGAAAACAACTTATTTTCGGACACAGTAATGATTCGTTGCAAACCTTTTTGATTTTCATAAACACCTATGTATCCTTTTAAAATTGTATTTTCTACAGATGTTTCTTTGTATTCGTAAGGCCTTCCAGCTGTAAGCGCTGCCAATCTTGTAGCAATATCTTTGGGATAAATGCAATCGCAATTAGAAAAAACGGCAACAAATACATCTTCTTTGGGCAAATAGATTTCCATCGTTCCAAAACCCTCGATACTACCGCCATGCCAGATAGAAGGGCTGGCATAAACATTGCCCAAACGCCAGCCATAGCCGTAATCCGTTTCTGTTCCATCTGTCAATTTATACCTTGTAAAAGCTTTATCAAGGTTTTCTTTTTTTACCAGTTTATAGGTATGAACGGCTTGGTGCCATTTAAAAAAATCCTCTACAGTGGATTGTATTGCACCTGCAGAGTAAACATGTGTAATGTTCCGGGATTGGGAGTTTTCAAAACCATTCTCACCTTGACTATAGGCACCCACTCTGTTTTTAATGATGCGTGTATCATTAGCGTATAACGAATTCGTCATATCAAGCGGCTTGAAAAAGTTTTCTTCAAGGTATTCTGAATATGGTTTGCCCGTAATTTTTTCGATGATATAACCCAGTAAAAAATACCCTGAATTACTGTATTCCCAATTTGTCCCCGGAGTAAAACGCATCGGTAAGTTCTTGAAAAAGTCTATTACTTCGTTTGGTGTGCAATCCAATGCCAACTTTTTTTCAGGATCTTCCATGCCTGAAAAATTATGAATACCCGATGTATGCGTTAGCAAATGCTCAATTGTGATTTTATTTCCCTGTGTAGGATAATCGGGAATAAACTTTGTGATTTCATCCTGCAAATTTAATTTACCCTGTTCCATCAACTGTAATATTGCCACCGCAGTAAATTGTTTACCAATAGAGGCGACCCAGAAAACATTATCCACCTGCATGGGTGTATTTAATTCCAAGTTAGCCATGCCAAATGCTTTCTTATAAATAATCTGCCCATTACGGGAAACCAAAGCTGTTACACCCGGTTCATCAGTTTTGAATTGTTCCGAAAATATTTTGTCAAAGTAAGTGACAAGTTGCTCATCGTCTTTTTGTTGAGCATAAGTAAGATTGAACAAAAGTCCAAAAACGAGAATGAGTGTTAGTTTAATTGAATTCATTATTTTTATTTATCATTAAAGTTAATTTTCGTCAGAATGAGAAATCTATATTTTTCATAAGAGGTGAATTTAATTTTTAAAAAATATAAATCATTTCTTTAGTTCGATTTTACACCCAAAATTTGATATTAGTGTTAATACCGTTAAATCATCAGCATCTTTATATCAGGGTAACCCATCAGCTTGAGAATAAAATAGTTGACTGCAGCTTCGCCAGGATCATCAGAATAGCAAACAAGTTCTGCATATCTCGGTACTCCGGCCGCAGACAGGATCTTCCAGATATCTTTCGCAGCTTTGGGAGTACCATCTGAATTAAGGAGATCAGTGTACGGGACATGTACAATTTTGCCGTCCTGAGCCTTTGTAGGTACATTCTTCCCTGAAGCAATAAATACCTTTGGATAATGGCCTTGAGTACTTTTCGCGTCATCAATCATTATGCCCTCGCGGAAACTACTGGTATAATTCGTGGGAAGTATTGATAATACATTGGGTATCTTTTGAACGCTCACAATGGTTGTATCCTTGGTCAATTTGAAACCAAGTTCTACCCATTTCTCATGGGAGTCAAGGAAGACAGATGTTTTAATCTGTCCAAGTTTTTCCAGCATCAGAAAAGCAATTGCCGCATCTTTTGTTATCCCTTTGCCTGAAATTACAACCGCTTCATGAGAAATATTCACACCCGACTTACCCAGAATTTCAGACAACTTATCAGGATTTGTGATATTGCTTTTAAATACATCTGCCGGGATATTAACTGCAAATGGCAAATGTTCCTCATAGAATTCAGCGGCAGGCCTCACATCCAAGAGGGTAACGTTTGAGATTCCATACATCCTAGCCATCTGACCGCCCCAAAACTGCAGCCACTGTGATTCTCTCATCAGATAAGGAGCATCATAAGTCCAAACCGGGAGTTCCCTTTGATCTGCCACCCATTCCAACTGAGAGCCCTGGTAAAGTTTCACCATCGGGTAGCCCAACAGGAACTTAAGAGCGAAGAACGGCAGACTGGCGGCAATACCGCCCCCGCAATAGGTGTAGATCTTCTGTTCAGGACTGATACTCAAATAGGATAGAATGTTTTTTATTTCTTCATCGGATTTAAAGGTTTTATCCTGATTGTAAAAATCGGCACCAGGCAGCATGATGGCATTTGGGATATGGCCTGGCTTGCTAAAGGACTGGAGTCCTCCATAATGCCAGTCGGGATCCAGTGCTTCTAATAATACATTGTTTTGAAGATCTCCTGAGGCGGTAAGAAATTCCGGCAGTTCTGCTTTTGCATCTTCTTTAATCTTTGTGATTGTAAAAGTGCCTTTATTCACAACCTGTGTAATTTCTTTTATTACCGGTAATCCTGTTTCCTGCCACTTTGAGAGTCCGCCGTCGAGGATAAATAGATCCTTCGCAGGGAAGCCATAATAATAAAGTGAGAATAGGAGCCTGGTGGCCATGAAAGTGCCACCCTGATCGTACATGACTATCTTTTTCCCAGGACTGATTCCCCAGGACCGGTAACTTTTTTCTATCTCAGCCACCGGTAGTTCCTGAACACCATAGGTGAATATATCGTAGTTGATTGCTCCGGGAATGTGTTTTGCTGCATAGATATGGGAAGGTGACGCGTCGAGTAACATGATATCAACATTCTTGAGGTTTTTCTCAAGCCAGGTGACACTGACAAGATTTCCTTTTATTCCTTCTTGTGCTACCAAGGGCTGTATAAGTAACAGGCAGAATGCAATTGTAGTAAGAAAGCGATGGCTCTCAATCATTAACATGACTACCCGAGGTGTCGAATACTTCACATTTGAATAGAATTTCAGGTCTTCTAAAATTCTAACGGTTTTTTTATTTGTGTTCATCTTTTCTCCTTTTTAATTATTATTTATTTAGCTTGGATAGAACTTTCAGTTCCAAACAATTCAAACGGGACTTCATTGAAATTATCGTTAAAGAAATACACTGCAAGAATGAAGTAAGCAATAAATCCCAGAATAATAATCATCTGAACGCCGGATGTTTTTTGAATATCCTGTTTTGATTTTGAATCGCAAACTTCGCCAGGGCAGTATTGAGTTTTTTCTCTATAAAAAACTGAATAAAATTTACATCCTAAACAAATGCCAAACGCTGTTTCAAAGAATAAGAATATAAGGCAGACCAGACAGATAATTCCTGTGATGGGGCTATATGAATTTACTACTACCATAAGAGTGAACATAGTAGTTGCCAGAACAACACCAATAAGCCAGGCAAACCTTTTTTGTTTAGCCCCAACATATTCCGGGGCTTGATTCCGAACAATCAATCGACCGATTATTAAAGAAGGTGAAAATCTGGGATTTACAAAGACACGTATAAGTATATCTGTAAGGAATATTGTAACTGCATACTTTATCAACAAAAAATTCCCCTTAAGAACTGCTACCAGTACAGACATAAACATAATTAAAAACAGTAATCCTGCTGCAGCTCTTATTTCTCTTTCATTTAAAACAGGGATGTTAAATCCGGCAACATCTTCTCCGAATTTTATAATTTCATTTCCCTTTTTTGTAAGTCTGACCTTTTTATTCATGATGGCAGTTTTGATTTGAAAAATAATTTAGTTTGAAGTTATTTTATTAATTCCCGGGATTAGCACCAGGTAATTGTCGGGCAATAATAAATATAAAATGAGAGCTTAAAAGCTTGTGTCAATAGTCAACAGGTTAAGGTATACTAACATCATATTAACGTCAATAAAGAATTTGAACAGTTAAATAAATAAGAAGTAGTTTTATTGATGCAAAGCATTTCATTTTTTGGATTGACTTTTTGGCGTTCTTTGTGCGCATCAAAAGTCAATTACAGAGGTTTGATAATTAGAGGGGTAGACCAGACTTATTTTATTTCATAAATAGAAGATGAGCATATCAATCAATAAACAACAATTTAAGTTTTACCTATGGGTTGGCTTTGCCTATCTATTGCTATGGCTGTTCCTGGATTTAGTAAATTATACCGGTCCGTTGCATGCTGAGATTTTCAATAATATCTGGCGGTTTGTTTACATAGTTCCTGTCAATTTTATTTTTTTCGAATTCACAATACCTTTTATAAAGCGGGAAAGAAAAAATTTATTTTACAATATTCTGCTCTTCCTTTTGGCAGTATGGGTTCAGTTAATGTTAGGCTCTTATGGCATGTATGCATGGAGATATATTGGAGTCCAGTTTCATATTTATACTGCCTTACTAACATTCTCCACACGGTCACACGCAATTTCTGCTCAAGCCGCTTATGGTGTGATGTCAATTTTCTTTTTTGGCATCATAAAGCACATTTATGATTATAGAAAATTAAAAGAAGCCACGCAACTACTGCGTATTGAAAAACAGGAAGCGGAATTAAACTATCTCAAATCACAAACGAATCCCCATTTTTTATTCAATACATTAAATAATATCTATTCGCTTTCGAGAGATAAATCTGACTTAGCTCCTGAATCTATTTTGCGGCTTTCTAAAATCTTACGATTCATGCTTTACGAAACCAGTGGAGAGTTTATAAGTGTAGAGCAGGAATTGGAAATTATCAACGACTATATTGAGCTTGAAAAAATGCGTTACGATAATTCATTGCGCATCAATTTCAAGAATGAAATTGAAGACCTAAAACAACCTTTACCACCACTGTTGCTGATTCCATTGGTTGAAAATGCGTTCAAGCATGGTGTTTCAGAAACAAGAAATCAGCCTTTTGTTGATATTCTTCTTTCAGTTAATAAGCAACAGTTATTATTTGTGATAAAAAATTCAACAGAAAATTCTGATGGAGAAAAGAGTGTGAAAGAGAATATCGGTCTTTCTAATCTAAGGAGACAACTTGTATTGCTTTATAAAGAATACAATTTATCTGTTCAACAATACGAAACGGTGTTTACAGCTACTTTAAAAATTAATCTAGCAAGCCATGTCTAAAATAAAGTGTATTGTAATAGAGGATGAGCCGTTAGCGGTAAAAGTTTTATCGGATTATATTTTGCAGGTACCGTTTCTGGAATTACAAGCAACATTTAAAAATGCATTACTGGCAACTGAATACTTACGAGAAAATTCTATCGAACTTATTTTTTTAGATATTCATTTGCCAAAGTTAAAGGGGATGGCTTTTTTAAAAACGCTTTCGCATCTACCTGCGGTAATTATTACAACCGCTTATCATCAATACGCTATAGAGGGGTTTGATTTAAACGTAACTGATTACCTTTTGAAGCCATTTGCTTTTGAACGTTTTTTAGTTGCAGTAGGAAAAGTAAAAACAGCGCAAAACGAAATTCCGAAAGCAAATGAAATCACACAAAAAAAGGATTTCATATTTTTGAATATTCAAAAAAAGAAGGTTAAAATATTATTCTCGGAGATCGTTTACATAGAAAGTCAGCGTGAATACATCAAAATTGTTACAACAAAAAGAGAATATACTCCTAAGATGAGTACACATGAAATGGAGAGTCTTTTACCTGCAAATCTTTTCAAACGTATTCACCGATCGTTTATCGTTTCAATTAACAGGATTGAATCATACACTGCCGAAATTGTTGAGGTAAATGGAGCATCCATCCCCATTGGTAGAGAGTACCGAGGTGTTATTGAGAATTTGTAGTTATTTATTCATCGTCCAGAAGCACCAGACGCATATAAATAATTGTTTTGAAATTAGTTTGAGAATTTTCTTGCATAGCGGTTTTGTTAATTATCGTAAAAAGGAACTCCTTTGTGTCGATCAGATGTGTCGATCAGAACAGGAGTTTTTTACCTGGTTGGGCCTTGCCTGGGTTAAGCTTGAAAACCGATAAGGCCATGTCACTTATCAATAAAACTGAACAACAAAGCAGTAAAAGTATTTTCTGAGCCGCTGACAGACAAGTACGGCTGGAAATATTATGCTGAAGTACCGCAATGAATGCGCCTGACTACTGCGGAAGATGTGAAAAACGGATTGTTCAAAAAGAATACGCCGTTCCTGCTTCATGGCATCATTTCAGCCAAATACGAATGCCACCGCATTAGCGGTGAATTCCCTGAAAGGTTGAAGCCTTTTATTAAGGGAGGAAAGGTGTAGATTATAGGTTAACGGTACGTGTATAAAAGAAGGCGGTTTCGGGCTACTTCGTTATGCACTTACACAAAACATATAGCGCGTACCTGCTGGCAAAGGCAGGGGCTGCAGCCCTTGAATAACCTATGAACTCGCTATTTTTTTTTTGAAGTTAAACACCGGCATTTGTTATCTTTATACAAAGGTAAATCTATTTATTTTTCAACTTCTCCCAAGTCAGATGAACGTTTTCTTCTCCCTTATTATAATCAACTTGACGGACTTTTTCAAATATTTCGCCGAATGGTATAATATTAATCTTACCAGAATCAGGATACTCGCTCACATCAATCCCGACGGTTGTTCTTATATCCAGGTATTCGCATGGAACAGTCTCATGATTATAAAATTGATGGGCACTTGTCTCGCCCATTTCGAAGAAAATAATTTGACCTTTTTTCGCAATTTCAAATCCTTTTGGTGTCCGTATAGTCATTGAACCAGAAATGATCATTATTAATTCTTCCGCATTTCGATGAAAATGGTATGGGAATGAATATTTACCAGAATCTAATTTTCTTAAATCAAAAACAAAATGCTTTGAATTAGCAATCTTTGTTAATCTTGGAGAAAGAGTTAATAAATTAAACTGCTCCAATGCTGAAGGGTCATTTTTATACTCTAAATCGTCCGGGTTAATTATTATTGGCATAGTTTTAATTATTTAGTTGATACTTTTTCACGTTACGTTTCTTATAATGGAGCTTATCAATAGAGTAAACCCAACTCTGGATGTTCTCAATTTAATAGCTCTATTTTTTACCTCTTTAAACTTAATAACCTGCCCATTTTCAATCATTTAAAATTATTTAAATCAGCTCTTTATTTTCATTGTAAATGGATCATCGGGTGTTTGGTGGGGTAAAACTAGGAATTATTTTTATTGGTTGGCATTGGGGGGTAAGAATTTACGGAGTTGTATGCTTCTGGTTGTGGTTTTAACAAAGGTAATTCATGAACCTTTTTTGAAAAGCGTGTACTGATGGTAAATTTTAAGATACACTTTGGCATGAAAAACCAACTACTGCAACGAATTTTTGGTGGACTGGCTTTCACAATCGCATTGGTTACCTATTTGCTGACAATTGAACCTTCTGCAAGTTTTTGGGACTGTAGTGAATTTATTGCCTGCGCCTACAAGCTAGAAGTGGGACATGCGCCCGGTGCCCCATTGTATATGATTTTGGGACGACTATTTAACTTACTGGCTCTGGGCAACACAGAAAATGTTGCGGTGGCCATTAATGCCTTATCGGCTGTAGCGAGTGCGTTAACAGTACTGCTACTGTTTCATATTATTTATTGGTTTGTAAGCAAACTATTACAAAAACTAACAGTTGAGCATGGTCATTTTGTGGCTGTGGCAGCCTCACTAATAGGTTCTTTATCCTATGCTTTTACCGACAGTTTCTGGTTTTCGGCTGTTGAGGCCGAGGTTTATGCTACCTCTTCGCTTTTTTCGGCCCTTGTATTTTGGTGTATTACTAAATACGAGCAAGAACCCACTGGTTGGCCAGAGAACAGGTGGTTGGTGTTGATTTTCTTTTTGTTGGGATTATCGGTGGGAATTCATCTTTTAAATTTACTGGCGTTACCGTCCATGGCGTTGGTAATTTATTTCAAACATTACAAACAATCTACATCCAAAATATTCATTACAGTCGGTCTGTCGGTATTGTTAATTGTGGTTTTTGTATATGGAATCATTCCCGGAGTAGTAAAAGCAGCAGCTTACTTCGACCTATTATTCGTTAATTCACTAAAGATGCCTGTTTATTCGGGAGTTCTTTCTTTCGTTTTTTTGTTGGTAACAGGACTACTTCTGTTAATGCGCTATTTTAAGAGAAATAAAAAATATTTTTTGCGTTTTGTGCTTTTGCTGTTTTCCTTTTGGCTAATTGGGTACTCTTCTTTCGTCATCCTGGTTATTCGTTCAGCCGACAATCCGTTTGTAGATATCAATAATGTTGAAAATGTATTTGGTCTGGTCGATTATTTAAATCGTGAGCAGTATGGTCAAAGACCGTTAATTTATGGCAACAACTTTAACTCGCCTGTTACAGATTCGAAAAAGCGAATTACTTACAAGCTTTACAACCAGTCATATCTACAGGATGAGCTGAACCCTGAATACGGATACGATAAGAATACACTGAGTTTTTTTCCACGCATGGCCAGTACGGAAGCCCGCCATGTTGAGGCTTACAAAAAATGGGTAGATATTAAAGGTCGGAACGTAAGGGTTCCCGGAACCGATGGCAACTCAAAAATCATCCATGTACCCACATTCGCCGATAACTTTAGGTTTTTTGTAAGGTATCAACTTGGCTATATGTACTTCCGCTATTTTATGTGGAACTTTGCAGGACGACAAAATGATATTCAGGGAGTTGGTGACAGATTTTTTGGTAATTGGATATCGGGAATACCCTTTCTGGATAATTGGCGCTTAGGCAATCAAAACGAAATTCCTGGTGTGAATAGAAACCCAAGAACACAAAACAAATATTATCTAATCCCTTTGCTTATAGGCCTATTGGGTATGTTTTTTCAGTTCAGGCATGACAAACAGAATTTTTGGGTAGCCTTGGCACTTTTTTTAATAACAGGTCCGGCCATTGTTATTTATCTCAATGAAGTCCCTGTTACACCCCGCGAGCGCGATTATGTGCACGTAGGTTCGTTTATGGTTTTTGCCATATGGATGGGTTTGGGGGCCGCTGCCCTGTTCCAGGCATCTGCAAAGTATATGAAAGGGCCTTTTGCAAAATGGGTGTTGGCTGTAATCCTGGTTATTGTTGTTCCCGGATTCATGTGGAGTGAAAATTGGGACGACCACGATAGGTCGGGCAGATATGCTGCCCGCGATTTTGGGAAAAACATATTGAGCTCATGCGAGCAAAATGCAATACTTTTTACATCTGCCGATAACGATACCTATCCCATTTGGTACCTTCAGCAGGCCGAAGGTTTTCGACCCGATGCGAGGCAGATCCTCACCACTTTTTTACCAATAGATTGGTATGGCAATCAAATGAATAACAATTACAAGGGGTGCGGGAGTGTTCCGATTTCATTTAACGAAAAAGAGTTGTTGATGAATACAAATCAATATTTTCCGGTAATGGCCAAAATAGACAGTGCTATTGATGTGAAGGAAATGATTCAGTTTATTAAAAATAGCGACAAACGGACGCAGTTACAAACAAATGAGGGAGAATTTTTAAACTATGTACCGGGTAAAAATTTGTCATTGGCTGTTCATGCGGATCACTTTTTAAATGAGAGCAGCTATTTAAACATTGAGAAAAGTGATGTGCCTTCAAAAATTTACTTTTCTATCAAGAAGAATTATTTGTTGCGGGATGAGCTTTTGGTATTGGATATATTAGCAAACAACGATTGGAAACGCCCGGTGTACACAATTTATCCCCAAATATTTCAAGAAATTGGATTGTCGGAATATTTACATCGCGAGGGCATGCTGTTTCGCTTGCTTCCATACAAGAACAACGATGTTTTACACAACAGGAGAACATTTGCCAATCATCAGTACGACCTGATTGTCAATGAGTTTGTCTGGGGAAATGTAAACGATCCGAGCGTATTTGTGGATCATACCATTAAGCAAATGGCTGAGTCATTCAGGTTTAGACAAATGTTTACCGAGGTGGCCGAAGAACTAATTGGTCTGGGAGAGAATGAAAAGGCTGAGAAATTAATTGATTTGGCGCAAGCCACTTTCCCGCAAAGTCAATTTAAGCATAGCTATTTTTCGACCAAAATGGCCAAATGTTATTACAAAATGGGTGCAAAGAAAAAAGGTGATGCACTGGTCGAAGATATTTATCAAAGCGCCAGCCAAAACCTGCATTATTACCTAGATGGAAATGCCATAAACAGAAACGAAATGAGTTACGAAGTGCAATTGGAGGTGTATTTAATGCAGGAACTTATCCAAATATGCAGCGAAAACAATAAACAGCTGCACGACAAACTAATTAGCGGTTTTGAAAAGTTTTTATGATGGAAAAGTGTTCCATATAAATCCCTATTCAATCATTGTTTGCGTATTGTATTTTATTCAACGGATGGGGTTTTGTTATGCGGGTCCGCCTGATAATGAGATTGTCTGGCGGTGATATACCTGATCCTTTTTCAAAATTGAGCATGTATTTAGTTGATGGATAATGTATCTTTAAAATGAATATTTAAAGTGTCAATCGAAATAAATGTATGGGTGGAATCGGCTACCTGAACAGTGCTTTCATTGTGGTTGTAATGGTTGTAACCCATCGAAGAGATGACCAAAATGGCTACAAATCCCAGTTTCCAGGCAACCAGTTTTGGGGCAAAAAGCATACTTAAAAATGGCAGAATTTGATTTTTATGCACAGCTGATTTTGCAGATTTCAAGTGCATATGATACATTAGCCTTTCCCGGATAGCAGGGTTAATGCTAAAATGTAGTTTGTCGTTTTGCAACTGGTTGCTTAAATGTTGCTCAAAATTATCCATTTTCTTAAGTATTATGTTTTTAAGTAATTAGATGTTTATCTAATTCAAATTAATCGTTTCAATATTCGTTGTTGCCATGAATTTTATGTTGGAGTTTTTTCTGAATTTTTTTCCGCGTATAAAATAACCTTGATTTAACCGTTCCCACCGGTAATTCAAGAATTGAGCTTATCTCTTCAATGCTCAAGCCTTCGCGGTATTTGAGCAAAAAGGCAGTGCGGTGCATTTCGTCGAATTCATTCAAACAGCTAAAAACATCCTTAATTTGAAATGACGAATAATTTGTTGTTTCTTCGTCATCAGGAATGGAATCTGTATCAGTACCCTTCTCAACAATATCCCGAACCACTCTGTTTCGGTACTCATTTTTGCACATATTGTGCGCGATACTGAATATCCAGGTCGAAAATTTTCTTTCAACATCAAACAAGTGTGGCTTATCAATTATCTTAATAAAAAGGTCCTGCAGAAAATCCTGAGCCATCTCTTTATCATTCCACAACATGCGGTAGAAATAATAAAGCAACCGTTCATTATATCTTTTGTATAGCTCATTAAATGCGGATGAATCACCATTGGTTATGGCAACTATCAGCTTTTCGTCGGCAAGCTGTTGATAATTTAGAGGTTTAAATTTAAACATTGCTCTTGTGTGGTTTGTGCATCACGGAGTAGGCAATTACACAAAAAGCGATTACTATTATGATTGGTGACACGGTTATTTTCCAGAAACTATAGGTGTCAGAACCCAAAGCCATCATTACAAACCCGCTAATCAATAAGATTAGCCCGGTAATCAGTGCACTTTTCGATATTTCTATTTGTTCCATACAAAGTACTTTTGTTTCAGTACACGCAAAAACCAAAAGGTTCAAATTAATTCTTACTTTTTCTGCCATGAAAAGAAATGCCTATACCATTGCTTTTTGCATTCTAAAATTAAACCTTTTTAAATTGGTAAATGCTTAATTAAGAAAACTTAACTAAATAATCTTTTTCTTAAAGTCTAAAGGCCTAAGCCACTCGACGCTCTTTTAATTTAAGAAATTGTTTAATTTTAATTTAAGGTGCCGTTAGCAGCCCAAATAGGGGTAAAAGAATCATCTTTTTTGTGTAGTTCACCCGGATGAGACTATATAAATTCAGCAATATTCCCTTCTCTATCCATATGCTTACCCCAGGAAAGAAATTTGGAAAGTATTTTAATATCTCTTAAATCAGTTTCTTGTTTTCAATGTAAATGTATCATCAGGTGTTTGGTAGGGTACAGTTAGTTGTTAATTTTATTGGTTTGGTATTGGGGGTGGGAATGAAAATTTTAAAAGAGTAGATGATTCACAAGAGAGGAGATGAGTTTAAAGATTTGTCAAAAGTTACACTATCGCTAAACGCGCGCCGGTGGGGCGTGTGGTTGTTTATTTTCTCTGTTAAAATTTATATTTGTCCCTTTTGCAAAACCAGTTTGGATCACAGGAAGTAATCTCGCATCCTGCATAATAAAAATTTCTTTTATTCATTTTGCCAATCATTAGACCATAAGCAATTGGAACAACCTTATTTTTTTTTCCGCAAATCGGACATGTCTTATTATTTCTATGTTTGTCATATTTGCATGGTCTTGGTAAACCCAAAAGGACAAGCACTGTTGTGTCAGAAGTAATTTTTACACCAGTCAGTGTCGTATCTCCGTAACCAATAATACTTGTTTTAATGTCATATTTTCCAGGTAATATACTGTCAATTACAAATTGTCCATTCAGATCAGTTGCTGCACCGAGGTTTGTTCCAACTAACCAAACATTTGCAAAAGCAAGTCCTTTATTTTCTCTAATGTCATTAACTTGACCTTGGATTTTTCCAAATTGTCCAAATGCAATCAAACATGATGGGAAGATGAAAATTGTTAATATGTAGTATTTTAATTTCATGGTTTTTTTCTTACAATGCATGCCAACAGGCACGATATGCTGTGAGACGGACTTTGAAAGACAAACCTTTCTGCCCACTCCGATTTATATTTGGAACTAATATATTCATTTTTATAGCATAACCCGCTAAAAAGTATGATACAATGTTAGGCATAGGTTTTTTTTAATATCAATTTAATTTGCCACATCAATCGTTCATATGATCCAATATCCATAGCCCTTTGGCCAGAAAGCATACCAGAAAATACAATTGGTGTACTTTTTCCATTGATCTCAACCCAATATGCTCCAATCTCATTGTCAAAGTTCAAATCAAAATTCAAATTAAAACCTTTCCATATGTTCTCAAATTTATTATGCTTTTTGACCTTTTTCTTTCCAAAAAATTCTGAGGATAAAGAATCTGTTACAACAAGAACTCTGGGATTTGATTTTGAGATTATTTCAAATGCTATATCTAATTGTTGTTTGATAAAATCCACATTTGTATAAGTAATATCAGCCACTACTTCTTGCTTTGTCTCCCGCATAAAGATGAGATCAATGTGTGACCATTTTGAATTGTCACAATATGTTGCAATCCTTTTGAACTTATCAAAATATCTATCTTTCTGGTCATCTTTTAAGGGATAAAATTCGATTGCTTTATTCTCTTCTTTAATTTCAGTACCCAATCTAAATGAAGGATTGCAACCCACAAATAGAATTGAATCTTTAATAACTGTTTTTGGTAAAATTGGAGATTTTCTATATTCACAATCCAACTCATTTAAAACAGGGATCGT
This sequence comes from Bacteroidetes bacterium GWF2_41_31, assembly GCA_001769215.1. GTDB lineage: Bacteria > Bacteroidota > Bacteroidia > Bacteroidales > F082 > UBA6244. The sequence continues at coordinate 680 of MEOL01000040.1, read as the reverse complement.
CTTAAAATTATTCCATATTGCCAAAACTTTACTTTTGTACAACTCTTCAATATTAATTATGTCAACCATTTTAAAAATGTTTGGATACTGGTTTTAAGCTGTGCATAACATTCACATACCGCCAATTGCCGCTATGCCTTTTATATAGGCTTTGTTGTATAAATTCCTTTCAGTATTCATTTAATTTTATTGCAACTATATTATTCAATTAAACCGTTTATAATTAGTTAGATCAGCTCTTTGTTTCATTGTAAATGGATCATCGGGTGTTTGGTGGCGTAAATCTAGTAATTTATCTTTTCTGTTTGACATTGATGGTGTTTTATTGAGCAAAGTTGTTTCATCACATTTTAGAGGAGATGTCTCGTCATTTCGCTTGCCTGCCATGGGGCTTGATGCGTTTATGGGTACTTTGTTGGGGCAGGCTTCGCTTCATTCTGTCGACATGACAGGGAAGTGGCACCAGTTGCACTTTTCTATCGAAGGTTGATAGGAGTGGAGGGGTATAATAGTCACGCGTTACGCTATTGCTAAACGCGCGCCAGTGAAGGAGGTTTTTTAGAAAAATTTTGATCCGGGAAAATGATCGACCTGACAGCCTACCCTTCAACTTTCGAAAACTGCATTGAAATTGGTTAGTACAGTTGTTCTCTACCTTCAGGAGTAATAAAATCCGGGGT
>MEOL01000039.1 GCA_001769215.1 Bacteroidetes bacterium GWF2_41_31 | reverse complement strand
GTCGGGACGGTCAAAAGTTGATTCTATGGCCTAATTTATGTCAGTTAGAGATATTTGTCTAATGCGTTTTTTGTCCGGGGCTTGCGCCCAACGGTCGGCGGTATGAAACGTTGGGGATTGCGGGCTACTTTCCTGTCCAGTTACACCGGACTTAATGCGTGGAAAAATGCTTGAATAACCACTTAAACCCCAATGTTTTATACCGCTTGTTAGGCGCTGAAATTATTTTTCTCACTTCTGTTTTTTGTTTTTCTGTCCAAATGTCTGTTGTTAATGCGTTCTTTATATCCTTCAAAACGTAATCCCAAGTTTTTTTGTCTTTCTGCTCTAAATGGTCTTTTAAAAGTCCAAGTGCAGCTGGCTCATACATAAAAGATTGTGTCACCCCAGAACCTGTCCACTGATTGTAGTCGGTTAGTCGCAGATATTTTGCATAAGTCCTTATAAACAAGTCGGGATATTTTGGATAAAGCGACCAATGAACAAATGTCTCAAGTTCGTTCAACTTTTCCGCGGTGAAAAACTCGTCTAAAAGCTTTCGGTGCTTGTCCGAACCTTGTTTGCATAGAACACCAATTGGATAGATAATCTTTTCGTCATTGAAGTCAATGGTCTGTGCACATTTATAAATTTTGTCAAGACAGGTCTCATTGCAATGTTTTTCTAAAGTCGAAAAAGCAATAGCGTATCCGTCTGTAAAATTTATTGCTTTGTCAATAAGAAATTCAATGGTTGTTTGTCTGTCTGCTTGGTCAAGTGTTCCTACAAACTTGTCGAGATATTCAATAAGGTCGTAACCTGAACCCATATAACCTTGATACTTTTTCAAGAGGTCAGTCCACCAAATTTCTATGTCGTTTCTGTCTGTCATATTTTTGCGCCTAACGGACGGAACTATATGCAGTTGGGGATTGCGGGTTGCTTTCCTGTCGAACCCCACCGAGGTTGTTGCGGGCTGCGAACTTTGTTGTCCGCACCGAAACCCCAATTGACATATAGTTTTTGTTAGCGGTTCGTTGTTCTTTTTCGTCAAACATCAATTTCATCATTCATTTGTAGTTTCCAATTTAGAAGCATTTTTATTTTGTTTTTTTGAGCGGAGGCAAACCCTAATACATTGTGAGCAACATGATATATTATTTGACTTTATAATAATCCTCAAAAAAACGAGTCAGATAATTGATATGTTGTGGTGACGCAAAAACTTCTTTTGTTACTGGGTCTGTTTCTGCTCTTGATAAAATACCAACCAGTAATCCATCAGAATTTATTACGGGAGAACCGCTTAATCCAACGCCATTTTCGGGATATGTAATCTTACGCATGTTAAAACTTATTCCTGTCGATTCATAAAATGAACACTTGTAAACTCTTTGTGGTCCAACTGTGTCATTATATGTCCAACCAATATCATATAAAATATCTCCCTTTTGAGGGGCAGTTTTACTAAGTTCTAAAGGTGTAATATTCGAATTGTTTTCCTTAATTGTAAATATTAGAAAATCATTATAAAGTGCTGCCTTAACAGCCTTTTCTAAATATTCCCAAGTTAAAGTATCGGTAGTATCTTCGTTTAAAAGTTTACCCATAATAACCGTTTGTTCTGGTTTATCTTTCGGATACATTCTCCATTCTTTTAATCCACCTTCGAAATTCGTAGTTATCATGTCATCCGTTTTGGCCAAATTCATTATATGCTTTGCGGTAATAGCAAAAGTGTCATTCTTGTACTTTAGCAAAAAACCACACCCAACTTTTGTTTTGTTAAAAATACTGTCTTTATAAATTACATCGTTAACCATTGTTGTTTGCGACCAAACCTTATCTGCATTCTGTGCCAAACACATTTGACATAATGTCATTGCAAGCGAAATCAATATTATTTTCATCATTAAATAGTTTTAGTTAATATTTATTTTAATATTCTATTGTTAACTATGTATAAGCTATGTCTCAATTTTTTCTGCATTACAAGTTTGTTTAGTGTCTCTACAATCCTTTCAACTTTCGTTTCGTCCGTTTTGGCGGAATAAATCCAATCGATAAACTCTTTCTGTTGCCCGTCTGTATAAGTCAAAAATATTTGGTGTGCAAGTGGATCTTCCTTTAGACAATCTAAAAACTCTTCTGATACATCTGTCAATGCGTTGTCTGCATACAAAACTACATTAACCCAATCTCCTTCTTTCTTCCCTATTTTCTTTCTGATGTCTGCTCTAACAGGTAAAAAGAGTTTTCCGTTCCCCATTGGCATTAATTTGTAGTTTTTAATCTCAAAATCATCAATACGTCCTTTTACTTTAACCCAACCAAAAGGCGAATGCTTGTCCTGCAAAACTTCGGGAATAGAAGCATAAGTCCAGCCACCTTTTTCTGGATATTTTTCCAACAAATATTTTTTATTTACTAATGGTTTTTCTGTTTCCACTTTTTTGTCATATTGATATTGTCTGTGTCGCCCACTACAATGACCGCTAACGTTTTGTATAAGAATAGTAGCCGTTTGCGGGCTTCATCCCTGTCAAGTTACACAAAAGTTGAAGCGGGCTACAACCCTTGAATTTACTACTGAACCGGCTATTATTTTTATACATTGTTAGCTGCCGTATTTTTTACTTTTTCAATCGTCGACCATCAATAATCCCTGATTCTGAGAATCTTTCAAATTCATCAGTAATTTCGTATAAACCAAATCGTTTCATAAGTTTATCATTTACTATTTCAATATTTCCATACTCAGTCAAATGAATATTACCATATTTACAAATGTTAAAACTCAATCTATTATCAGCAGTTGCAAAAAAGATATATTCGGGAGAACTCATGTCGCATCTGGTAATCCAAAATATTATTGTTGAGAGCTCTTTTAAATCATCTATTCCAATTTTCAAGGCTTCATAATATGTTTTTGCACCAACAATCTTTTCCAGTTTATTATATGATTGAACTAATGGCTTATACTTATTATTCAAGTTGCCGAATAAATCCAATTTCAGATGTGAAATTAAATAAAAATCTGTTTGTCCAATGGAATGGAATAAATCCCAAATTTTATCCCCAAGAACCTTTGGAAACGTTGACAAATTCTCATGTTCAAATGAAATCAACTTACTTTTTGTAGCTGGTTTATTAAACTTTACGTTAAGAGCGTCAAAAGAATCTAGGTACTCTTGTTGCTCGGTCTGACTATCAAATTCCATTGAGTTATCATAGAAAGCATTTTGCAAATCCACAATCTCGTAGCTTATATTGCTAAGTTTGCTAAAAATTTCTTGTCTATCTATAAGCTGAATCATTTCTCTTTTTTACTTAATAAATGGTCGAAGCACTTTGTTAATATGGCAGCTAACGGGCGTGCATATGCTTTGTGGCGGACCTCAAAAGACAAATCTTGCTTGCCACACCGAATTATATTTGGAACTAAAATCTTCATATTCAGACCGTAACCCGCCATAAAGTATATGCATTGTTAGGTGCTGGCATTTCTTATTTCTTTATTTGTAATGATAAAAAACATTGTAATTCCTATTAATGAGAATAATAGAGTCATTATCACAATCAAATTATTCTTAATATTTAGTCTTTTCAAGTCCTTGGAAATTAATATTGCAGCAATCATGTTAATTATAAATTGAACTATTATTGAAAAAGTCGAGAGATAACTTTTAAGCATAATTCCTGATTCATTTCCATTTGGTATTAATCTAAATACGATGTTTGATATGATAAATGCAATTGCATATCCTATGAATATCAGGATTGCATATTTATTGACTAATATGTTAAACTTATTGTTTGTCATTGCTGTTTATTTTATTGTTAATCAAGAAAAGGAAAAGGATAGTCCCTGCAAAATATGACATTAGAGAAAGCAAAATCACTGGTATGCTTTTTATCTTATTCTTTAACAAGTCCAGAAATATGAAAGTTGCAATAGCAATATTTGATATAAATGTTGATAACCATAAAACTACTTTTTGAACGTCTATTGCTTTCTCTACTTCCATCCCAGAGTCAATTAGTAAAATAGTTAGTTTAGATGCAACAAACAAGTCGAACAGTATATTTAGTGTTATTACGATGATTAGAATTATTGAATATTTTTTAATTAGTTTATTCATATATCAGTGTTTTGGGTTGCTTGCACCTAACGGGCATGCATATGCTTTGTGGCGGACTTCAAAAGAAAAATCTTTCTGTCCGAGATGATTTATATTTGAAACTAAAATGTTCATATTCAGATCGTAACCCGCCATAAAGTATATGCAGTGTTGGCAACTGGTTTTCTTTATATTATTCTTAATTTCAAGTAATCTTTTCATTCATTATTGATAATTTTCAAGAGCATACTTTACATTTTCATTTCCGGAATTAATCAGGAATTCTAGTTTCGCCATAGAATTTGGGCTATTTATAGATTTCAGAGCATGTACACATTTCCTTAATGTTGATTCCAATTCATCATCATATTTTCTATATGTCCCTTTATCAATGGCAATTTTATATAAATCTTCTGTGAATATTTCATCTTTGAATTCGCTTACATAATCCACAAGGTCTTCATGAATATCATGCCATTTAGCAATTAGAATTATTTTCAGCTTTTCTTTATCTTGATTATCAAATCCGAGTCGATAATTTGCAAGTATCCAGAATCCCAAATCCTGCGAATCTTGAGTTTTAATCTTTCTGTCCAAAATTATATTAATCTCGGGTTTCAAATGTCTGTATTTATCTGGTTCTAAATCCCAAAGAGTCGGAGTGTTAGTATCATGCCCTTTAGAACAATATTTATTATACAATTCGTTTGTCTTCATGGTCTTTTTAAACTTGTTGCCAACGTTCCCATATACACATTGTGTTTACGCCTATTATATGTTAACTCGTTTATCAGCCTAAAGGCCTGATTTAACGAATATATAGTAATGTTTTCTATAATTGTATTCTGTGACATACCTTCCGGCTTTTGTAAAATTTAAACGTTTAATTCTGTATACCATCCAACTAAATAATGCTTTTCTTCAACCCGAAAAGTAAAAATATACATTTATTTCGTGTAACACCTCCTTTGGTCAATAAAATTGCCACTTGCATCCAAAATAATACAAGAAACGAGTTCTTGAAACAGACACCTTGTAATTTTATGGCGAGGAACCGTTGCCCGTAAAACCCCCTCGCGATTGTTCAATCATCTTGTCAAAGGGACTCTTAACCGAATTCAGCGCATCATTTACTACATGCGTGTACCTGGAGGTTGTCTTGATGTTCCTGTGACCCATCAACTCCTGAATGTACCTGATGTCCCAGCCGTCCTCCAATAAGTGTGTGGCAAAGCTGTGCCGCAACATGTGCAGATGAACCCTTCTCCTGATTCCCGCTGCCAATGCGGCCCTCTTTAACGTACTCGACATGCTGGTGGAGCTGTAAGGCTCACCTGATTTTGCGCCTTCAAACAAATAATGTACGGGTTTCTCTTTTTCCAAATACTCTTTCAGCATACCATGCAAATGCCTCGAAAACAAGGTGTACCTGTCTTTATTCCCTTTAGCTGCCCTGATAAAAATATGATTGCTCTTTATATCAACATCGCCAATCTTTAGTTGCCTGAGTTCCTCTCGCCGTATGCCACTACAATAAAAAAGTGAAATCATAAACCGGTGCTTGATGTTATGTGTAACAGACATCATTCCGTTTATTTCATCGCGCGTAAAATAATCGGGCAGGAAAAATCCTTTCCTTGGCCTGATCATATATTTGTCAGAAATCTCGCTTTTATGTACCTGCTCAAAAAAGAACTTAAATGCATTCACCATGTTGTCCTGGTGAGAGGGCGACTTTTCGTGATGCAAAACTAAATAATCGCGTATCTCCTCGTTTCTAATGTGGGTGGGATGCCTGAAGTGATGGTATTCTAAAAATTTCATAAAAGCACCCAAATACATCTGCTTCGTTTTGGGACTAAAAGTGGTAGCATCCAAAATATACTGATATTGCGCGCTGTATATCGCTTTTAATCGATAACGATGTATAATATCGTACACCTTTTGTTGCAGGTCATGAACCTGATATGCCTCGCCCTTATTTTCAAACAAATATTGCCCGGGTTGGTGCGTTTGCTGTATCTCATCAATTAAAGCTTGAAAATACTCAATCGCTTCCTGGTTGTTGCCTGCCAGCCTGTATCTATCCGAAAACATTTCCCTGCTGTTTGCAGGGATTAAACAGATTTCATCATGCTCTAATCGAACATGGAAATATAAAAAAAGCAACATCTTGTCCACCGGAGAGCTAATCTTTTTGCAAACGTCCATTAACTCATCAAAGCCTATAAATACCGAACCTCTCTTAATTATTTTCTCATCCTGCAAATAGAAAAACATCCTTTCTCTATCCATTACCCGCTCATAAAAAAACTTGATGGCAGCAATCGTCTGATTTAACTGCGTGAACTCCAGCTCTCTGGATTTAGCCTTGATGTAATTGTAAATTTCATGATAAGTGAGATGTTCAATTTCTTTTCCCCGCTGATCCATTAAAAATACCGTAAAAAAATGCTCATATATCTTACAGGTACTGGGGCTCAATCGTTTTAACAAAATGGTATGGCTATAGGTTTCCAACAAAGTTTTTTCTTGAGATCCCAAAGACATCACTTGCTTGTTTATGTGCTCAGGTTGTTTAACCGATGTTTCAGTAGGAGCCTCTAAAATAATTTTTCGTATTTTATATCCACTTTTTATAATTAATTGTGATAACCCGGTATAGTTTTCGTTATTTCCCGGAAATACCCAACAGTGCTGCTTTTTAAGCCAGAAACCTTTTCGTGTGGCATTGATTATTTCATGCAAATGTGGAGAGTATGGGTGCTCAACATACATTTTCTTCTTCACCTTATCTATTCTGATTAAAACAGTAATTTCAGCTTCCTTTGATTCTCTTTCTGAGTTCGGGTTCTCTGCTTTTACCTGCTCAAAATTAATCTCCAAACCTTCACATGTCGCGTAATACTGTTCCAGATAATCCCGGTAATCATCCCGAAAGGGGATATACCAGCATTTATTGGTACTGCTGAAAGCCCTGTTTGGCAAAGCACGTGTATGATTGTCCAGAGCACTGTTCACGATGTAATCGTAAAAAAGGGCCACTTTCCTTTCCCCTCTGTGATCGATTTCTCTTACTTTTAATGTTGACATGGACTTAAATGGGTTTTTGATTAGATTCCCGTCAAAATCAAGCGTGCAATATAAGCAAATTATTTAGGAAAACAAAACATTTTGTAGGTAAAAATTAAAGAAATCTCAGATTTTCAATGTTTACTCAGCTTCGCCTTCTAAGTCCCATAGATTTAACTAACGAACTGATGTTCAATCCCTTTTGTGATCATTGCTAAATGGCAAAAAAAACAGAAAAAGGTTACTGTTTTTGAAACCCGTGACGACCTTGTTGTGCGTAGTGAGTGTGGAGAGTGGTGGGAGTTAATAAGCAGACAGGCAACATAAGCAGGTTTTCCGGATTTTGCATTTGATTACTTCAAGATTGTTTATGTTTTGATGGAGCTAATGTATAAAATATTATTCTTCAAGCAAACAAAGGGTTCATTATTTCGGATATTTATCACTACACCTATCAAAATGGCTCATTTTTATTATTATAACAAGGTGTAGCATGAAAGTTAAAAGGGCAGACAGATACATCCGGGCCAGGGGCGTCATTATACTGACAATGCTGTTGTATGTTCCGGTATTTACCTGTAAGCCAGAAAATTCCCGGGTGAATAGGTTTCTCCCGCGTAATCCCGGATCTACACCTGATGATACCGTACCAATCCTTCGATGGGATCTTTTAGTACAATTCCCATGATAAGCTGATGCTCGCGGCATACTTCCTGAAGGACTTCTTTAAAATGATACGCTATTGATCCGGTAAAGGCAACAGGCAGGAATTCGTGGTCCTCATAAAGATTTACATTTAAGGTGATAAAATCATCCAAGGAATTTTTTACCACCCTTCTGCACCAGGCATTTTCGATGTGCTTTAACGCAAAACGCGTTAGCGAAGCCATGAAACGGTTGGGTTCGGGCTGTTTGTATATCAGGTCGAGTGTTTTCTCAAAGGTGAGTTGGTAATCATGATAAAAGGCCCTGGTAATTTCTTCATCGGCTTCACCTTTTAACAACCCGGTAAGTAAATTTTTTCCAATGGTGGTACCACTGCCTTCATCGGCCAACAGAAATCCCAGCGAAGGAACGTTATCAGTAATCTGTTGACCATCCCAACGGCAGGAATTGGAACCGGTTCCCAGTATGCAGGCAATTCCCTTTTCATGGTGAAACAGTGCTAAAGCAGCACCATATAAATCGTGACCGACCCGAATTGTTGCTTTTATAAAAAGCGGTTGCAGTGCATTTTCCACCCTGGCGCAATTGGTCGTTGACGAACAACCTGATCCATAAAAAAAAAGTTCATCAATTTTGGTTGGATCAGGGAGGTTGGGTAGCAATTCTTTTTGCAGAATTTCACTTAATTCCTTATCACCATAATAATATGGGTTGTGCCCGCGGGTGCTAAAATAGTGTACTTTATTCTGTTTGTCGATGATGGCCCAACTGGTTTTGGTTGATCCGCTGTCAGCAATTAATTTCATAATAATCGTATAGATAGGGTAAAAAAACCAGGAGTCCGATGAGGACTGATGCAATGGCAAAAATCAACACTGCCCCCGCGGCGACATCCTTGGCAGCTCCCGCCATCCTGTGGTGCTCTGGTGAAACCATATCCACGATCAGTTCTATGGCAGTATTAAAAAGTTCGGCAGACAACACCCCGCCAATGGCTACCAACACAATCATCCATTCAATGCGGGTAATATGGAAGAAAAATCCGGCATAGATCACCAATGCTGCGGCAACCAGGTGTATCCATAAATTGTGTTGTGTTTTAACCGCTCTCCACACCCCTGTACCGGCGTATTGGAAACTCTTCAGTCGTCTTAATAAAGAAAAAGTGCGTCGTTGTTTCAATGGTATTGAATTGAATTGATGAAAAGTACAAAGCTAATTAATTCGTGGGAATGTCGTGCTTCACCACAGCCTTCTTTTTCCATCTGCCTGTTTTATAATACAACGATGAAGCTAAAACCCCAAAGGCCCACGCGATTGGAATTCCCCACCAAATGCCGATAGCGCCAAAATGCAACGACAGCAAATAGGAGAGGGGCAGCCTGATTATCCAGAGTGCCATGATGGTGATAAACATGGGAAACAAGGTGTCGCCGGCACCCCTGAGTGCCCCGTTAAAAATAAACATCATCGAAAAGACCATGTAAAACGGGCTAACAATCTGCAGGTAGCTTACCCCAATGGCAACTACTTCGTAATCTTCTTTGTTGGTGAATAACCTCATAAGGGGTTCAGCAAAAATAACAGTGCAGGCGCTTATCGTCAATGCCAGTACTGAAATCATCAAAAGGGTGGCTTTCAGCCCTTTTCCAATGCGCTCATTTTTGTTTGCGCCGATATTTTGTCCCACGAAAGTGGAAATGGCGGCAGAAAAAGCCATGGCAGGCATGGTGGCAAACGAATCGATGCGGGTGGCTACACTGTAAGCGGCCACGGTGGGTGTGCCAAATGTGTTTACAATGCGGTACAAAGCCAAAAACCCAATGGCGACAGCGGTTTGCTGAAATCCTGATGGCAGCCCAATTTGCAGGCTCTTTTTAAAAATCCCCCGGTCGAACTTCATTTTTAATGGAGAAAAATCCAAAAATTTGTGGTACTTGTTCAGGTACCATACAATGGAAAGAAACGCTCCTGCCTGGGCGATGACGGTAGCAGCCGCTACTCCTTCTATTCCCCAGCGAAAAATAACCACGAATAAAACATCCAGACCAATATTGATGATGGTGGAAACCACCAGGAAATAGAGCGGTGTTTTTGAATCACCCAACCCGCGCAGTATGGCACTGGTGCCCTGAAATCCGAAAAAGAAAACAAAACCGATGGCATAAATATTGAAATATGATACAGCCAGGGGAACGACTTCTTTGGGCAGGTCGATAAACCTGAAAATGCTTTCGCTGAATGAAATGCCGATGATAGTCAGCACGATGGAAGCAAAAAACATGAAGATGTATAAGGTGTCGATGGTCCGTTTTACCATGTCCATTTGTTTGGCACCATAGTATTGCGCTATGATGACTGTGGCGCCAATCGCAATGCCCACCACGAATGAAATAAGTGCAAAAATCAAAGGAAAATTCGCTCCTACGGCGGCCAGGGCTTCTTTGCCCAATACCTTGCCAATAATAATGCTGTCCACCACATTGTACATCTGCTGAAGCACGTTGCCCAGCAGCATGGGTATTGCAAAGTTAAGAATCCGCCTTCCTTCCTTACCTGTAGTGAGGTCCTTCAATGAGTGAGTGGTTAGTGAGTGAGTTCGTGAGTTATTGAGTATTGGCTATTATTTTTTTGGCTTCAGCGGATTATTCTTTTCAACAAATTTCGTTGGGTTCATCTTATCGACAGACGATTTTACATCTTTCATCTCCGATGCAATGTCTTTGAGGTCGTCAGCGATTCCGCTGTTATCGGTGGCGTTTTTAAACTCGCGTATTCCTTTGCCCAGGCCTTTTGCCAGTTCAGGAATTTTCTTACCTCCGAAAAGCAATAACACCACTATCAAAATGACGATAACCTCAGGTCCACCTATCCAGCCGGCAACTTGTATCATAACTTTTTTTTACAAAAGTAGTTTTTTTTACCTTTGCCGCAGTTCGGCAGGTTGTTTCATCGTTCGCGATTTCGTGTTGCGGAAGGAAAGTCGGGACAACACAGAGCACCTTGCTTCCTAACGGGAAGGTCGCGTCGTAAGGCGCGAACAGCCAGTGCCACAGAAAATAACCGCCAGCCTCAGGCTGGTAAGGGTGAAAACGCGGGGTAAGAGCCCACGCCGGTGGTTGGCGACAGCCACCGGGGGTAAACCTCAGGGGTTGCAAGATCAAATACACCGACAATTTTGCCTCGTGCAAAATAAGGGCGGCTCGTCCGAAGTCGGAGGGTAGATTGCTGGAGCCTGATGGTGACATCAGGTCGAGATAAATGATGAAAGTCGGTGACCGGCGCAAGCTGCCACCGAAACAGAATCCCGCTTACAGGCCTGCCGGGCTTTTTTTCTGACTTCGCCACCGATTCTCCTTAAAAATTACCGGTTTGTTTACCAATCTTGGGATATTACTTATCAGTTCAGTAGTATTCTCAAATATCTTGATTTAACCTTTTACTATAAGTATTTGATTGTTCAGTTGTTAAATAATCACCTTTTTCAATCTGGTCAATCGCTGTATTAATAGCCTTTTTATGGTTATCACTTAAACGATATATCTCATTATCATCAGTGCTGTCTTCAATTAATTTAATCAAATCTTTAAGCAAACAATCATCTTCAATCTTGTTGATTTTATCAATAACTTTATGCTTTAATTCATTAGTTGTCATCACAGTAAATTTTACTGAAAATACGAAAATTATCGATCCTACAAAATATAATAAGATATTCAATATCGGTCAAAAATGTCCTTTTCTCTCTTTTAGTCGTAATGGAATCTGCATTTTGCTATTAGAATTTCGTTTTCTTTAACCGCGTAAATAAGTCTGTGTTCACTGTCAATACGCCTTGACCAGAACCCTTGGTATTTATGTTTTAAAGGTTCGGGTTTCCCGATACCAGTAAAGGGGTTTCTCGAAATATCTTTCAATAGATCATTTATTCTTTTTAAATTCTTTTTGTTGGTATTTTGCCAATACAAATAGTCCTCCCACGATTCATCTACAAAAATGTACTTCATTCGATGATGAGCTCTTGTTGAAAGGAAGATCCACTCTTTAATTTCTCTATTGCAGAGTCGAGTCTGCTTTCATTTGTCCTAGAAGATAATTCATGTTGTGTGGCGTTCAAAGAATTATATTCTTCAAGTGAAATTACAACTACTCCTGAGTCGTTTCCTCGATTAATTATCAAGGTTTCAAAGTTTTGAGTAACGTTGTCAAGATACATTTTAATATTTTTTCTAAAGTCGGAGATTGATGTCGTTAACATGATTGTTTCTATTAGTACAAAATAAAGTACAAATATAAGTACAATAATTCATTATTTCAAGCGGATACACTTTTTTCTGAAATTGTAGGGAACTTAGTAATAGCTAAGTTTTGTCAGTCCGCTTCAATCAGCCCAAAATTCAAGAATGATAAATAAACCCCTGAATTCAATCTATATTAATCATAAGCTCCTCAAGAACAGCCTGATCGGTAGTTTTCAGTGCCGTTTGGGGAATATCGTTCTGCTGTTCGAAAATCACCACTTTATTGTTGCCACACTTTAGCCAGCATCCGGGCAGGTAAAGCGTTTGTTGCGGCCCAACTTTCCAGTACCGTCCGAGGTTGTAACCGTTTACAAACACGATCCCCTTTCCCCAGCCATGCATATCCAGATAAACATCACCCGGTTTTTCAACATGAAAGGTTCCGGTGTAAATCACCGGGTGTCCGGCTTTTACTTCGCTTTTAGCAGAGGTGATTTCGGGAGCCTGATCCAGCGGGATGTTGTACATTTCCCAATCGCCGTGAATTTCAACACCATCCACCGTAACAGGAGAAATAATGCCTTTGGAATTGTTTGGAATTTCTGCTCCATAATTGATACGCCCCATGTTTTCGACTAAGATTTCCAGTCGACCGTTGGCCGGAATATCTATATCCAGTCCAAATGTTTTATAAATGCGGTTCAATTCTCCGATTTTAATACCGTCGATGTAAACCAGGGCATAATCGCGCAGTCCGGTTACCTCCATTTTGCCTTTCAAAGGCTGCCTGAATCGTTTGCTGTAAAGCACATAACCATGTCCCTGTCCAAGTTGTTCAAAAGAAAGTGGCGTGTCATTTTTTACCGGTATGATGGTATTTTTCCATTCAAACAAATCAACCTGTTCATTTAGTTGAATATCAGGAAGTGTAATTACGGGTATGGGTGCAGGAATACCGGGCAACGAATCATCCGTGTATTTCTTCATCAACTCCCGCAAAGCCATATACTTGGGTGTTGCCAAACCCGATTCGCTGATGGGTGCATCGTAATCATAACTTGTAATATCTGGCTGAATGCCATAGGTTTCATTGTAGTTTGCCCCGGAAGTAAAGGCGAAATTGGTACCACCATGCACCATATAGATATTAAAACTGATGTTATGGAGCAGAAATTGCCCGATTTGATTTACCGTCTGTTCTGGCTCAATACGAATAAAAGGCTCTGCCCAATGATCGAGCCAGCCGGGATAGTATTCTGCCACCATATATGGACCGCCCGGATAATAGGCATCCACACATTTTTTAAGATGCTCGATATTTACCTCCCCATTGGCTGTTGGTAATACCCCCGGAATAGCCCCGTTTTCGAACAACCAGTCACCATCGGATGTAAACATAGGCACGTCAAAACCGGCTTCTTGCAGCATTTGTTTGATCGATAAATAATATTGCAGGTGTTGTTCCTTCGGAATATCATTCCTTTGTGCCATGTAAGACCCGAATTCATTTTCAACCTGAATCAAAATAATGGGACCGCCATGAGTTATCTGCAAGTTAATTAGCTGGTCGGCAAGCTGTTGAATATATACCTTGCACGAATCGAGAAATGGTTGATTGGATCGGATAACCAGTTTGTCGTTGTTTTGAATCCACCATGGATAGCCTCCAAATTCCCATTCGGCACACACATAAGGCCCCGGGCGAAGGATTACGAACATCCCTTCTTCCTGACAAATTTTGATGAACTTGACCACATCGTGCCTTTCTGAACTAAAGTCCCAAACGCCTGGTGAGGTGTTATGAAAATTCCAAAAGCAATACACGGCTATCGTATTCAATCCCATGGCTTTGGCCATCTGCACCCGATGCCGCCAGTAGGCTTCCGGAATGCGCGGATAATGCATCTCTCCTGAATGGATTTGAATGGCTTCTCCGTCATACAAAAACTGAGAACTTCCGATCGTAAAATGATGCTGTTGGGCTAAAAGACCTGAGTTCATCAACAACAAAAACACGACTGCAATACTTATTTCCTTTATTCTGTGCTTTTTCTTCATCCTAATATAGGCCGCTTTAAAATAAATTATTCAATAAACCTCAATCCCCGATACCGTCAGACAAGCTTTTGCCTCCGTGAAATTTACCCTGATTAAGTTGGTTGTCACAGGCTCAATTTTTATAATTCTTTTAAACCCCATCGTGGTAGCTTCAGCCACCCTGATCCATCCGTCAGCTTTTTTTATTTCAATGGTAAATGCTTTCACCCGCTGACCAAGATTAAGGTATTCGTGCAACACTACATAGTTAACTGTTTGTTCTTCAAACAAATCAATTTCGATGCTGCCGGTCGTTATGCTGTCATCGGTAGCCCAGTAAGTATCCTGATTGTTATCAATTAATTGGTTGCTATCGAATGTTTTGGCGTTGCCGCGGATCGTACTTACCGAAACTTTTGCTCCATTGATAAGGTTGGTTTTAAATGCGTTATTAAGAATTTGCCGGAAGCCTTGCAGCGATTTTATATCATTTTCATGGATGAGTCCCCGACGGTCAGGTGGAACATTCAGCAAAAGCACTGCGCCACGCCCCACAGACTCGAGATATATCTCAAACAACCTTTCAGGTGATTTCACCAACGAATCTTCGCTGGCATGATAGAACCACCCCGGACGTATGGAGACATCCACCTCTGAAGGAATCCAATCAGATCCATTTTCCATTCCGGTACCTATTATTTTCTCGAAACCGGGTCGCCTGATATGGCATGAATCGGGATCAATGGCGTACCAGTTTGTTTCGCACACATACCCCTGTTCGTTTCCAACCCACCGTATATCAGGTCCGGCATCACTGAAAATGATTAATTCTTCGTTTTGCAGCGATCGGGCCAGCTTTATTGTATGCTCCCAGTCATAATAATCCTGTGATATCTGCCGGTTTTCATTGGCACCACCATAGTAACCGGTTCCTCCATTGGCACCATCAAACCACAACTCAAAGATAGGTCCATAGTTGGAAAACAGTTCCGTTAACTGATTGCGGTAGTATTCGACATACCCGGGCATTGCATACACTGCGCTGTTGCGGTCCCAGGGAGAGAGGTAGACGCCAAACTTAAGTGCTTCTTTTTTACAGGCATCCGAAACTTCGCGGACCAGGTCACCATTGCCGTTCCTGTATGGACTGTTTTTTATTGAGTGCTCTGTAATAGAAGAAGGCCAGAGGCAAAACCCATCATGGTGTTTGCAGGTGAGGATCAATCCCTTAAATCCGGCGTTTTTCAGCACCTGGACCCATTGGTCGGGGTTAGCAGCGGTGGGATTAAATACCGATTCCGCTTCATCACCCAAGCCCCACTCCAAATCGGTAAAGGTATTGGTTGTAAAATGAATAAATGCATTCATCTCCATCGACATCCAATCGAGCTGACGTTGGGTTGGTACAGGCAGAACAGGATCAGGTGGCGGGATATCATGTTGGGCAAACACAGAAAAAAAATACATGAGCAAACAGCATGAAAGCAGCTTCTTCATTTAATATTACATTTTAACAAACAATAATACAAAATTATCCGAATGTGTAAGTGCAGAACTTGAAATGACTTTTCGAGACCCAACTCCCTCGGAAAAAGGGGCGCACATAGTATGATGACAAAACCCAAAGCACCGACCTGTCATATCGAAATCCGCTTTTTGCGGATGAGACCTGCCTACCTTTAGATTTGCATTTTATTAACAAGGGAATATTAAAGATGAAAAGTTTTGTTTATAATGTATTGGTTTTCTTTTCTTTTTGCTTCTTTTTC
>MEOL01000038.1 GCA_001769215.1 Bacteroidetes bacterium GWF2_41_31 | reverse complement strand
TTGGGTCGCCAAAGTTCCATTGCCAGGAGATGATGGTCCCGCTGCCATTGGAGGTGCTCTCATCCTGGAAGCTTACCGGTCCGCTGGAACAGGTGGTGCTGCTGGTAAACAGGGCGATGGGCGCCGGGGTGATGGTGACCTGCTCCTGGCTGGTGCCTGTGCAGCCATCGCTGCTGGTCACCGTTAAGGTGATGGCATAAGTGCCGGTATTGGCATAAGTGTGGCTCACATCGGGGTCATCGGGGAAGGTCACCGTCTGGGTGTTGCCATCGCCAAAGTCCCACACCCAGGTGGTGAGATAACCACTTTGGGCGGTGCTGTAGTCGGAGAATTGTGTATTTGCTCCCTGGCAGTTGGGGCTGTCGATGCCGAAAACAGATACCGGGTTGGGTTTGACGTCTATCCCGTGGCTCACGCTGTTACTGTAGCCTATCGTGTCGGTGATGGTCAGCGTGGCGGTGTATAACCCGGCCGTGGCGTAGGCATGCAAGGGGTTTTGCTGGGTGCTGGTGAGTCCGTCGCCAAACTGCCAGTAGTAACTCTGTACAGCATTTACATCGGTGATGGTTTCATCCACGGTAAACTGAACGGGGGTGCCTTCACAGGCTGCGCCCCAGCTGAACTCTACACCCGGAAGGCCACCAATGGTGACTTCGTTGGTGACAACCACGATACAGCCGTTTTCATCGGTCACCGTTAACGTAACCTGGTAGTTGCCCGGGTTGATGTAGGGGTGGGTCGGGTTTTGGACCGTGGCCATGAAGCCGTCGTCAAAGTCCCACTCCCAGCTGGTGATGGTACTGCCCGAGGTGCCAAAGAAGTTCACGTCCTCGCCTGTCTGTGCCGGGTTGGGGAACCAGGTGAAAAAAGCCGTGGGGCCATTGGGAGCCTGGATCGTGTAGGTCATCTCGTCTGTGCAGCTAAAGTTACTGTTGCTGCCGGTGACCGTTAAGGTGACATCATAAAAACCTCCCGCGGGGAAGATGTGTACCGGGTTGGGTACGTTGGCCGTGAAGCCATCGCCAAAGTCCCATAGCCAGGCGGTGATGGTGTAATTGGCCGGCGGGGTGCTGGTGTCGGTGAACTCAAAGGTGTTGCAGCCGGTTATCGTGTAGGTGTAATCGGCTGTGGGGTTGGGTGTTACCTGTACCATGCCCGTGGTGGTGCCTGAGCAGCCGGCTTCGTCGGTGGCGGTTAAGGTAACATAATAGGTGCCTCCGGTGGTGTAGATGTGCTGCGGGTTCTGGCTGGTGCTGATGCCACCATCGCCAAACTCCCAGTACCAATTGGTGATGGTCGCGGTGCTGCTGCCGGTGAACAGGGTGGTGGTTCCGGCGCAGGTGGGGGTGCTATCGATGGTCATGGTGACATCCGGCATGGGGTTGATATTTATCTGGTGGACAAGGCTGTTTGTACACAGGTTGGTGTCGGTGATATACAGGGTCACATCGTAGGTGCCGGGGGCTGTGTACAAGTGGTCGATGCCCTGGCCATTGCCAAAGAGGCCGTCATCAAAGTCCCAGTACCAAGTGGTGATCTCTGTGCCCGAGGTGCCATAGAAATGGGTGCTGTCGCCCAGGCAGGTGGGCTCGGGATCCCAGGTGTAGTAGATCGTGGGCATGTGAGGGACGATTACCGGGAGGGTGATGGTGTTGGTGCAGAAGACACTGTCGCGTTCGGCGGTAACCGTCAGGGTGACGTTGTAGAGGCCTCCGGCTGCATATTCATAGGTAAAGGTAGGGTCGTCGTGGGTGTTGCCATCGCCCAGCTCCCAGTGCCATGCTACCAGGTTATATCCCGCTGGTGCGATGGTGGCATCGGTAAACAGGATCTTGTGACAGGTGTCAACAGAGTAGGTAAAGTCCACCACGGGAGGTTCTACCACTTGTATGGTGAGCGTGTCGGAGTTGGAACATCCTATGTTGTCGGTAACGGTGAGCGTGACACCGTAGAACCCGGAAAAACTGTAACTGTGAGGGGGAGGGTTTTGTCCGCTGAAGGTGGTTCCATCAGCAAAGTCCCATTCCCATGAGATGGGGTTGGAGGTGCTGTAGCCCAAGAAGGTGATCTCCGCATCGGTGCACGCGATGTCCATGTCGGCGATGATGGTCACAGTGGGTGGGGTGGTAACCGTGATGGTCACCGTATTGGTGTACAAGGCATTACAGTTGCTTGTCTGTAGCAGTCGGTATCGGGTGGTGACCAATAGCTGGTCAAGTTCGGTATAGATCAATCCTGTTGCACCCATGATGGGGGTAAAAGGGTCACCCGCGGTGGAACTTTCCCATTGGTAGGAGTAGGTGCCATTGGCCCCTGTGGGGAGGGTAGCGGTGAGTGAGACCGTAGGCACCGTGTTGAAACAGATGGTCTGGCTGCCACTTGCCGTTCCGGCAATGAACTCATCATATACCGTGATGGTGACCGTGTTGGTGATCAGCGTTCCGCAATCACTGCCCGAGGTCTGTACCAGGCGGTAGAAGGTGGTGGTGGTCAGCACGCCGGGCTGGAAATCCAACAGGATGGCGCCGGTGATGTTGTTAAAGGTTACATTGTTGACCGAGCTCTGCCATTGGTAGGTATAGGTACCATCGCCTCCCGTAGGGGCTGTACCCTGAAGCATGATGCCGGGGATGGTGTTGTAACAGATAGCCTGCGACCCTGTGATGGAGCCTACATTAAAGTCGGGGTAAACGTTGACAAGCAAGACGTTCGAGTACACTGTTCCTGCCCCACAGGTCTGTGCCAGTTGGTAATATGTAGATGTTGTGAGTGGGCCCGGCTGATAAAAAACATTGTTATTAATGCCTGTAGCCTGGCTCCATGGGCCACCTATATTGGCGGCACTTTGCCATTCATAGGTATAGGGTGGGCCATCACCTCCAGTAGGTGGGTTGAGCGGATCAAGATAGATTTGACCGGGTACATCCCCAAAACAAATGTCCTGAGCACCAAGAATAGCTCCGGGTATAAATGGCGGGAATACATTTACTGTATGTACAGCCGTTTGAACAACGTCACAGGCATTGCTTTGTATCAATCGGTAGTAAGTTGTCTGGAAAAGATTTCCCGGCTGATAGATTAAATTAGTCGCACCGGTTATCGGGGTATAACTGAGATTATCCAGTGAGCTTTCCCACTGATAGGTATAGGGATTTCCGGTACTAGTATTACCTCCGGTAGGCGCTAAAGCTGTAATTGCAGCAGGTTGTTCACCATTGAAAATAACCTGGTCGGGAGCAATTCCACCTGCAATATATTCATCGTAAACATTTACAAGAATCACCGGGGGTTCTTTAAATCCACAATCGCTGCTTTGTATGTTTTTAAAATAAGTGGTCTGGGTGAGGGCTACAGGCTGGTAGCTGAGGTTGGTAGCCCCCGGGATATCTGTAAAAGTAATGTTATCGACGGAGCTCTGCCACTGGTAACTATAGGCACCTACCCCGCCCGCAGGGGAAGTGACTTGCAAAGGTGCAGGTACGGTGTTGTAGCAAATGGTCTGGTTGCCTGAGATGACGTTCCCGGGTTGGAAATCCTGGATGGTCAGTATCATATTGTCACTTTCGCGGCATTGAATGATGCTCAGTACTTCCATGTTCAGCTCCAGGGTGATGGGATAGGTGACATTGGGGTCATAATCGCCCACTACATAAACAGGTACTTCGACATGAGAGTCCATAAAATAACCCGTGGGGTCGATGGCGGGGTTGACCTTGGTCCAGTTAATAATGTTACCATTGTACTGAACAGGGACGATTGTACTGCCGGAAAAATCATAGGGGAGACCCACGCAGGCGTCTTCATCGGAACCTGCATCTGCAAAGGAGCCTTGGTCGATAAACAGGTCCATGGCATCGGTCTGATCGGCACATGGAGGAATGCCTGTGGCAAATAGTGTTAAGGTTACCGTAGTAAGTATCTCGTCAGCACCGGGAACGTAGGTAGGGTGAAGGCTCGTCGGATCAATTAAAGTACCACCCATGGTGCTGTTGTGGGTCCATAACAGAGAATTGTAGTTCCCCGCACCGGATGCATTTATCTGGAAAGGTACATCCTCGCAGCTCATAAAATCAGGGCCCGCATCAGCAAAGCAGGCCAACTGGATATTGAGCACCACGCTTGAGATTGCAGGGGTTGTGCAAGGAGCGATGGCATCGGCTGTCATCGTTAATGTCACACTACCTGTAGCAATGTCCACCGGACCAGGTGTATATGCGGGATTGGCAATGGTGGCATCCGAAAATGTCCCGTCGCCACCTGACCATAGCAATGCATCAAAGTTTGATGCGGTTCCGGGTATGGCGAAGGAAAACCCTTCACAGATGAGTGCTGTAGGAGGGCCTGCACTGGCCGTTACAGGATGCTGGATGGTGAGCGTCATACTGGAAACGGCAGCCGTGGCACAGGGTGCGATGGCATTGGCAGTAAGGGTAAGTGTTACGGAACCATTGGTGATATCTGTTGGTCCCGGGGTGTAAGTCGGATTTGCAATGGTGACATCTGAAAAAGTTCCATCGCCTCCTGTCCATTGAAGAAAATCGAAATGGTCTGCCGTACCCGGAAGGGCATAGGTGTCGGCTTCACAGATAGTGACATCGGGTCCTGCATTTGCCACAGGCACCGGTTGTATGGATAGTGTTAAGAAGGAAATTGCCGGATCCACACAAGGGGACATGGCGTTGGCTGTTAGTGTTAATACCACGCTCTGGTTAGTGATGTCTTGAGTTCCGGGAGTGTATACCGTGATGAGTTGTGTGGCATCAGTAAAAGTTCCATCCCCAGTCCCGTTGTCCCACAGAATGGTACTTTGGTGATTGGCGGTACCGTTTAGCGAAAGAGTTTCCCCCTGGCAGATGGAAGCGTCGGTACCCGCCGTGGCGGTGACGGACTGTTGGATGGTAAGCACCATACTGGAACTCACATCCGCTGTGCAGGGTGCAATGGGTGTGCAGGTGAGGGTCAGAGTAACTGTTCCGGCGGCAATATCACCGGGGCCGGGGGTGTAAGTAGGAATAATCAGGAATCTGTCATTGAAGCCGCCGTCACCATTATGGGTCCATTCATGAGAGGTGAAGAAATCGGCCGAGGAGGCAGGGGTATAGGTTTCCACATCGCAGATGCTGGCATCGGGGCCTGCATCGGCCTGAGGAACGGGTTGTATGGTCAGGATGATATTTGAGGTAGCGTCATCAACACAGGATCCCAGGGGGTGGGCATTTAAGGTGAGTGTAACCGTTCCTGCGGCCAATTCGTTGGGACCAGGGGTATAATCGGGATGTAATAAAGTGGCATCATTAAATGTACCATCGCCACCATTGTTACTCCAGGTTTGGGTGGAGGAATGGGTTGAGGTGGCTGAACTGAGCGAATAGGCTCCTCCGAGGCATAGATTGTCGTCATTTCCGGCAAAGGCAGTAGGAGCCGGGTCGATGGTGAGGATCATCTGGTCCACAACCTGTTCTGTACACGGAAGGTTGGGTGTAGCCGCCAAAGTTAGTGTTACTGACCCGGAAGCAACATCATTGGGACCAGGGTTATAATTGGTTTTTGCAACATCAAACCGATTATCAAAAGTACCATCACCAGAAGTTGACCATTCCAATGCACTCCAATTTGAAGCATCGGCATCAAAAAGATAATAGGGTGTAGTGGTGCACGTACTTGCATCGGTTCCGGCAGTAATGGTAGCTGAAGGCAGGACATTAACAGCCCAAGTACTAACGGGGCCATCCCCACAGCTATTGTTGCCATATACCGTTAGGTTTCCATCTGTTGCATTTGGTCCAAAAATGATGGTGGCCACGTTGTCAACCCAGGTCAGGGTGGCATCCGTTCCACTAAAACTCCAATGGTAGGTGTCTGAATTGAGGTCTATTTCAACAGTAAAATCAACTGTCTGTCCCGGGCACACATCAGGTGGCGTATTTGGTGCCCATATAAGGGTCTGCGGAATACGCAATTCTAATAAATTTACAGGTTCTGAGGTTATTGAAGAACTATACCACCAGGTGTTGATTGTTCTTACATTACCAAAACCCGAACCACCACTACCTGTCCAGAGATGACATCCTGACCAAGGTGAGAAATTACTTACGCATCCAACGACATCATTAACAGTACCATTTGGAATGTTTGAATCGTCCCAATAAATACTGGGTGAAGTCCCACTGGTGGGTCTGACTAATTCAACAACAAATCCATTTTGGTTTCCTTCCACATCGTAGAGTGGTAAGTTTGTTAAGCCATTGATGTAGCTTACAGAAAAGAGTATAGGGGTATTGTGCGGTACCGGATTACCATTGCCATCCAGTCCATCCCAATTAATGGTATTTGGACCTACATCAACACGGTATGCAATATCTACGTCCACATAAGGATCAGGAAAATCCAAAGTTAACAATACATCCCCCGCCTTATCAACCTCTATAAAAAAGTCGATGGTTCCATTACAGTAGGGCTGTCCTGTCGGGACTCCAATGATAGCTCCGGTAATACCATCTGGAAACAATATTATATCCGGGTCGTTTAAAAAAAGTTTATATTGGGGAACATAATAAGAGCCTGATTGGGATTTTTTATCATCATTCCAGTTACCAGTAATATTAAGGCCGACCTGGTTACAATAATTTACCCAGGCACCGCCTGACATGTCATTATAAGAGAGTGAAGTAACAATTCCATCATCAGAATAAATATAAAAGGTGGCGCTGCAATTGCCGTTACCTTCAGTTAGTTGCCAGGCTTTAGAATGTAACCGCCCCGGTTTCACGTTACCAGAGCCATCCTCAACCGTAATGTCGATAAGATCAATATTAAAATCACTAGGCACGGGTGCACCAGCATTGGTGACCAAGTTAAACTCAATAAAGTAACTCCCGGCTTCAATGGGGTCGAAGGTTAATTGACTATATCCGGAAGGACCAAACAAAATTTGAGGGCCGACCCGAGCTTGCCCTATATTGCTGATAAAACCTACACCACTCGTGGGCAGGTCTTGTTCAGCCTGTGCAATACCTCCGCCCGCAAACATGATTCTATAAACTATTTTATTGCCTCCACCGGCACCAGAACCATTAAAACCCATGTATACAATCTCGTTGGCATCTGCAATCTCAAAATACAAACGTTCTGCTTCATCTGAATCATAGGTAGCAAATTGTATGCGGTCACCATTACCATTATTGCATTGGTTTATTTTATCGGTACATAAGAATAAACTGGTGGTGTGAGTGCCAACGTAAATCTCTTTCGATCCCTCCCCAATCGCCTGATTTGGAAAAAATCCCGTAAACATAAACAGGAATAATAAAAATCCCTTGAACTGCCTGATTAATCCGATATTTTGTTTGTTACGTTTAGATAAGCGTAAAATTATATTCATTTGATTTTGGTTTGGTACAACAACGTTTATAATACAATGGTAATGGAGTTATATTCATTTAAAAATGAAATGTTACAGACCGTTCAGCATTTTTCGGCTTTGGAGTAACATACTGCAATTACATACTGTATATCTGTAAAAAAATAATTGTTCACATAAATACCGCCAAATTTAGTAAAATGTATTTAAGGCAAAAAGAACACCACACTATTTATATATTTTTCAAATAGCGACAGGAAATTTCTGTAGAGAAGCTGATAACTATTGAGTTGACCTTGAGTACTCCAAATCGTAAAAGGGTTGGATTGTTTGATAATTAAGGGCCTTCACTCACCAAATGGAAAATTTTTTTCAAAAAGATGGCTATAAACCCGCTTTTTTCTATTTCAGATCATTCTCATAAAAGCTGATTTAATAAAATGGATTTGGCATTCTTAACCACCACATTCGTACTTTTGCAATTCATTTTATCTGTAACGATTAAGCCATGTCCCTGAACGATAACGAAAAACGTACCTTTAAACTACATCTCATTTACATGATCATCGAAGGCGTGGTATTGGGAGTGCTGGCGCTTAACGAGTTTGTGTTTATTAAAAGTTTGGGTGGTTCCAATTACCAGATGGGGTTGTTGTTTCAGTTTAGCATGATGGTGTTTTTGTTTCTTATCGTGGCCAACGAGATGCTTAAACGGATTGAAAACCGGAAAAAACTCCTGAGAATTACCGCTTTGCTTACCCGTTTGCCTTTGTTGCTTATCTTCTTTTTCCCACATGCCCCTGAAAATACAGCCATCAGCCCGGTATACCATCACCTTTACCTTATGTTGTTTTTAATCTATTTTGCAGGGAACATCGTGATCTATCCCAGCATCAATTTCCTTTTAAAAAACAATTACACGCATGTGAATTTTGGCAAACTTTATAGTTATGCCACTTCCGTGAATAAGCTATTGATGCTGGTGGTTACCTTCGTTTACGGGTATTTACTCGACCTGAACCAATGGGCATTTGCTTATGCGATACCTGTTATCGGGGTTTTGGCGGTGGTTTCGGTGTTTATTCTTTCCTTGATTAAAGGACCAGACGTAATCCTTCTGCCCAGGCAAAGCATTTTCATTTCTGTAAAAAAATCGGTGCAGGAAATGACACAAATCATGAAAACCAATATGCCTTATCGACATTTTGAAGTTGGTTTTGTGTTGTATGGATTTGCCTTTATGATTACCTATACGGTGATCACCATTTATTTTTATGAAGCACTCAACCTGAACTATACCAGTGTGGCTTTTTACCGCAATTCGTATAATATATTGGCCATTTTGCTTTTGCCCTTTTTTGGCAGGTTGCTGGGTTCCATCGATCCCCGAAGATTTGCGGCCATGACCTTTGCTTCTGTGGGACTATATATCACAGCCGTGGCACTTACCACATTTTTCAAGGGTCACGTCGTTTTCTGGGATATTACTCTGTATTATACCCTCATTTTTTATATCCTTTTTCAGGGAATATTTGCTTCCACCATGGTTTTGCTGTGGAATATCGGATCTGCCTATTTCTGCGAACCGGGTGAAGCAGGGACTTATCAATCCATTCATCTGAGTTTAACAGGTGCCCGGGCAATCCTGGCTCCGGTTGCCGGGGTGTTTTTCTATGAAATGTTTGGCTTCACTACAACTTTTGTGATTTCACTTGTTTTCGTGTGCCTGGCCATTCTTCTGATGATTTGGTCCTATCGCCGCGATCAGGCTTTGTCGCGTATCACGGCAAATGCCTCACCATAAGTTACTTTTCCGTCTGACTTTAACTCATAAGGGAAATAGTAAATGGGCAGATCGGTTTGATCAGATGTGGTGATATCCATGCAAATGGTGTCAATGGAGGGTTTTCCTTCCTCCAATGTAACGGCTGCTTCAAAAACCAGGGCGTATCCGGTGATACCGCCGCTAGAAAATTCGCCGATACACCAGGCTGTTAATGCCTCCAGCACCTGACTGTTGTTGGGCATTTTATTCTTGTCCACTTCAAACTCAAGTGGATGTACCTGCCCGCTTTTGTCGGTAAACGCAGCAAACGGATAAAATTCGCCGGTGTCATCCAGCAGGTCAACGGCATATTCGTAACAATGGTCAATTAAGATTTGGTTTAAGTTGATGTCCATGGCAGTGGTTTAATAATGGTATTTGGTTTTCCAACGGTCTTTCATGCGTTTTCTATCCTCGTTTTCACGCGGATTGTTCCCCGGTTCATAAAATGTGCTTCCCTGAATGGCTTTCGGCAGGAATTCCAGTTCAACAAAATTTCCCGGATGTTGATGGGCATATTCATATTCTTTTCCATAACCAATGTCTTTCATCAGTTTGGTGGGTGCATTCCTTAAATGCAAAGGAACAGGCAGATTTCCTGTTTGCTGTACCATGGATTGAGCCTCTTTGATGGCCAGGTAGGTAGAGTTGCTCTTTGGCGAATTGGCCAGGTAAACAGCGGTCTGGGAAAGGATGATCCGGCCTTCGGGCCAGCCTATTTTGGCGATGGCATCGAAGCAGGCGTTGGCAAGCAACAACGCGTTGGGGTTGGCATTGCCGATGTCCTCGGAAGCCAGTATCAACATGCGGCGGGCGATGAATTTGGGATCTTCACCCCCTTCAATCATCCTGGCCAGCCAATAAACAGCCGCGTTGGGATCGCTGCCCCTCATCGACTTGATAAATGCCGAAATGATGTCGTAATGCATTTCGCCTTGTTTGTCATAAGTAGCCAGGTTTTCCTGAATCACCTGCTTTACCAGTTCATTGGTGATTTCAATTTTGTTGCTGGTGGTTTTCTCCTGATAGACTACCAATTCAAGTGCATTGAAGAGTTTCCGTGCGTCCCCGCCCGACAGGCCAATAAGTGCTTCTTTTTCAATCAGTTTTATTTCCAGCCCAAATTGTGCCGACAATTGAGCAATCCCTTTGTCGATGAGCATTTCAAGGTGTTGTTTTTCCAATGGCTTTAGGATATACACCTGACAGCGGGAGAGGAGGGGAGAGATCACTTCAAAGGATGGGTTCTCGGTGGTGGCGCCAATCAGCGTGATGGTGCCTTTTTCAACCGCTCCCAATAGCGAATCCTGCTGCGATTTGCTAAAACGGTGGATTTCATCAATGAACAGGATGGCCGATCCGGCGAACATCCCGGCTTGACTGATCACCTGTCGCACATCTTTCACCCCTGAGCTGATCGCGCTTAAGGTGTAAAATTCACGTTTAAGTGTTTTAGAAATGATGTGTGCCAGCGTGGTTTTGCCCACTCCGGGAGGTCCCCAGAGAATCATGGATGGGATATTGCCTGATGCGATGCTGCGTCCTAAGATGGCATTCGGTCCTGTTAGATGCTCTTGTCCGATATAAGCCTCGAGCGACTGTGGCCGTAATTGTTCAGCAAGTGGTGCGTGGTTCATATTATGGTTACTTTTTTACCTCTCTTTATAAGAAGTTGCTGGCGATGGCAAAGATAGTAAGATTTGAACTTCCCTGGCAGAATGTGGATGACACCTTCCTGACAGGTGATTTGCACCCATCGTTTTTTTTTAATTTTCGCCAATGGGTTTTCCGTTGCCCTGACAATCCAATTTTAGTTACATTTGCCGAAATTCACTATTTTTATGAAACTATTAATGATCTACGCCAGTCGCTTTGCTTATCAACCCATGTCGAAAACACTGGATGACTTCACGGACGAAACACAGGGGGCCGAATTTGAACAGGTTCTTGTAGCTTTTATCCACGCGGAAAAACAGGATGAAGCGGATCCGAAAGGAGTGGAGGATAAGTTGTTAAAGAACCTGAAATGGGCAGCCAAGAAAAATGACACCCAAAAGATTGTGTTACATTCATTTGCTCATCTGGCAGAATCAAAAGCCGATGCTCACTTCACAAAAGAAATCTTTGACAGGGTAGAGGTCAGGCTTGAGAAGGCAGATTATACCACCAGTCAAACTCCTTTTGGCTATTTTCTTGATTTGGATTTACAAGCCCCGGGCATTTCTCAGGCCCGCATTTTTAAAGGGTTTTAGCGCTTCGCACCTATATCTTTCCTTTTTTAAAAAGACCCCGTTCTTTTATGAACTTTACAACGTTCATATGGACGTAATTCTCTTGGTCAGATTCCCCGTTTTTAATCATTTTGAGTACTTCGTGCGACCGGATAGGGAGTTGATATTGATAATAAGCGCTTTGCGGTTGGTGGGTATCAGGATGTGTTTTATGAATTTTCCTTGTCATTGATCAATTTTTCGAGTTCCCGGTTTTCGTCACGCAATCGGGCGGCCTCAATAAAATCCAATTCTTTCACGGCATATTGCATGTCCTTCTTATTTTTGTCGATGGCCATGACAATTTCTTTACGGCTCATGTATTGAACCACCGGATCTGCGGCCAATGTAGCCCTGGATCCTCCAACATACGCGGCTTCCCCTTTGTTGTTGGCAAGATTTGTTTGCCCCATGATTGACTCCACGGATTTGATAATGGCGGTGGGTGTGATCCCGTTTTTTTCGTTGTATGCCAGTTGCTTTTCCCTTCTTCTCTCAGTCTCTTCTATGGTTTGCGCCATCGAGCGGGTTATTTTGTCTGCATACATAATGACCTTGCTGTCGAGGTTACGTGCCGCACGGCCTGAGGTTTGAGTAAGCGATCGCGCCGACCGTAGAAAACCTTCTTTATCGGCATCCAGAATAGCTACCAGAGCTACTTCGGGCAAGTCGAGACCTTCACGCAGGAGGTTAACCCCTACCAGCACACTAAAAGTTCCCAACCTGAGTTCCCTGAGAATCTCCACCCGATCCAGCGTTTCAACATCCGAATGGATATAACGTGTTTTAATGTTCAGGTTCATCAGGTATTTGGTCAATTCTTCGGCCATGCGCTTGGTCAGGGTAGTAACCAAAACACGGTAATTCTGCGCTACTGTTTTTTCAATTTCATCCAGCAGGTCATCAATTTGGTTCAGGCTTGGCCTTACCTCGATGGGTGGATCGAGCAAACCTGTTGGCCTGATCACTTGTTCCACGATGACGCCTTCAGAAAGTTCAATTTCATAGTCGGCAGGGGTAGCGCTCACGAAGATGGCCTGCCGGGTCAAACCTTCAAATTCTTCAAATTTCAACGGACGGTTGTCCATGGCTGATGGCAAACGGAAACCGTATTCAACCAGGTTTTCCTTGCGTGAACGATCGCCTCCATACATGGCTTTTACCTGTGAAACAGTCACATGACTTTCGTCGATGATGGTGACGTAGTCATCGGGGAAATAGTCCAGCAGGCAAAAGGGTCTCGAACCAGTTTCCCGACCGTCAAAATAGCGAGAGTAATTTTCTATTCCCGAACAATAGCCCAGTTCACGCATCATCTCCATATCATATATTACACGGTCTTCCAGGCGCTTGGCTTCGAGGTGTTTGCCTATTTCACGAAAGTATTCCACCTGTTTAATCATATCCACCTTGATTTCCTCAATGGCCGATTTCAGTTTATCAGGTGATGTAACAAAGATGTTGGCAGGATAGATGGTAACCGTGTCCATGGTACTCACACTTTTCCCTGAAACAGGATCGATACTTTCGATGGTATCTACCATATCTCCCCAAAACAAAATCCTGAACGCATAATCCATGTAGGCAGGATAAATGTCCACCGTATCGCCCAAAACACGGAAGTTCCCCCGTTTTAATTCAATATTGTTCCTTGAATACAAGGCCGTGACCAGGTCGCGTAGAAATTTATTCCTACTCAACAACATTCCTTTGTTAATGGTAATCACATTGCTTGTAAAATCATCCGGGTTACCTATACCGTAAATACAACTAACAGAGGAAACCACGATCACGTCCCTGCGCCCTGAAAGAAGCGAAGAAGTGGTGCTCAATCGAAGTTTCTCAATTTCATCGTTGATACTCAGGTCTTTTTCAATATAGGTGTTGGTGGTGGGCAGATAGGCCTCGGGCTGATAGTAATCGTAGTATGACACGAAATATTCTACAGCATTATCAGGAAAAAACTGTTTAAATTCACCGTAGAGCTGGGCAGCCAGTGTTTTGTTGTGGCTCAATACCAGTGCCGGACGGTTTACATTGGCCAGTACATTGGCGATGGTAAATGTTTTTCCGGAACCTGTGACACCCAACAAGGTCTGGGCCTTGTCGCCACGGATAAGACCTTCGGTCAATTGATTAATGGCGTCAGGTTGGTCACCCGTTGGCTGGAAGTTGGAAGTCAGTTTTAAGTCCATGGTCGTTTTTTGCAAAAATAAACAATCCTGACAGGATTTGAAAACCTGCAGGATTGTTTATTCCATACTTTCGCCAACGTAGTGAATCACAATCCTGTTGGTAAGCCCGCGTTTGGTGATGGGGTCGCTGGCAACGATCACGATGGGATCGCCTGCTTCAAGCAGTTCGTCCCGGAGCAAAAAAATATTCAAATCCGCAATAAAGCTACTTCCCGATATTGGCTGAATCAAATACCTGGGGTTGACGCAATACAGCAGAGCCATCTGCCTGAGTCGTGAAACTCGCTCACCAAAAGCGATGATGGGTACTTCCATCCGCTGTTGGGAAATCATCATGGTGCTGCCACCCGAGTGAATCCATGTGATGACATACCGGGCATCAATGTCACGGCCCATATCGGCCACTCCATGCGACATGGCCGCTTTCCTGGTCAGGAGACCTTCCTTCTTTACAAAGTGTGGCATAACATGACCAAATTTTCGGATAAAACCATGGGTTTTGACCCCAATTCGCGACATCATTTTTACTGCCGCTACCGGATATTTTCCAACGGCAGTTTCGCCCGAAAGCATGATGGCATCCACACCATCGAGAATGGCATTGGCCACATCTGAAACCTCCGCTCTTGTTGGTGTCGGTTCAAGGATCATACTTTGAAGCATCTGGGTGGCCACAATCACCGGTTTGCCCTCTTTACGGCACAGGTGTACGATTTGTTTTTGCAGGATGGCTACTTCTGCCAGATCCATTTCCACACCCAGGTCGCCACGTGCTACCATCACGCCATCCGATTCTTCAATAATTTCTTCCAGGTTTTGAATGGCTTGTGGTTTCTCTATTTTACTGATGATGGGAATATAGGGTGTGTCTTCATAAGCAGTAGAAAATCCAAAGTCGTGGCCCGTGATGCCAAGCTCGTGTGGACGGGCCCCCAGCTCTCTTAGTTTATCTTTTAGGACGAGAATATCTTTTCGGGAACGCACAAAGCTGAGTGCCAGAAAATCCAGGTTTTGTTTAACGGCATATTCCACACACAGGAAATCTTTTTCTGTCATAGAGGGAAGCGAGAGATTCGTGTCAGGTAGATTAATTCCTTTAGAAGAGGTGAGCAGGTTTTCTTCCTTCACCAGACAAACCAGGGTAGCATCCTCACCATATCCATCTCTGCGGATGCAGGATAATTCGATGTTTCCATCATCCAACAAGATGCGCTCTCCGGGTTTTACTTCGTCAATAAAAGCGGGATAGGTAGTTGATACAACTGGCGGATCAAGGGTTTCGCCATTTGGGACTTCCTTTTTACTAAAGATGATTTTGGTATTCTTTTTCAGGAAAATGCCACCCTCCTTGATTTTCCCAATCCTGATTTTTGGTCCGCTGATATCTCCCAGAATGGCTACGAATTCGCCTGTATTTTTTTCGGCTTCCCTTATATTCTCAATAAGCTGATCGTATTCACTGAATTTCCCATGAGAAAAGTTAATTCTGAAAACCCTGGCTCCGGCCTGAATGAGTTGCGTTATCATGTCAACAGAGCTGGTGGCTGGGCCCAGCGTTGCGATGATTTTGGTCATTAAGAAATCGGTCTTTTTCATGTGAGTTATTACTATTAAACGGATTCAGGCTGGTAGAACAAAATGCAAAGATACTTCAATCAGGATTGAGTAAAATACCTGGCTAGGCCGATTTTGAAGACCAACCTACCGTAGACAGAAATCCCCCAGGAAAAAGCACATCACTTTCTCTGGGGGATTTCTCAATTTATAATTTAATACAGCTTACTGTAATTGTGTAATCACAAGTGATGCAGAAACAGGTCTTGTACCACCAGCCAGTGGTGTTATTGTAAGCGCTACCGGATTACCGGCAGGATTACGAACAGTTAATATACTATTTATTACCGTCGTGGTAATTAAACTTGAACCTACGATCTGATTTGTTCCTGTTGCGCGCCCAACAACCGTATAGGCCAAATCGGCACCATTAAGCGTTAATAAAAGTTGTCCGGCTTCTGTCACCGGAACTTGCCAGTTAACCGCATACGTGCCAATAGCAGCTAAATTAAACGAACCAGCTCCTGTACGTGTGATATCCGTGGCGCTTGTTGGTCCATCCTGCGGAAATTCAACATCTGTACCCGGGGCAACAGTGGCTGCATTATCAGGCGGCATCAGCGCAAAAAATTGAGCAAATGATGATATGCCACCACCAGCAGCAGTTTGCCAGCTGGCACTCGATCCATCGGTGCCAAGGTATTTGCCGGAGTTTCCGGTTTGGTTCGGAAGTAACGAATAATCAGTACCTTCTACAGCTGCTGAAATAGTTCCTGCACCGTCGGCTTTAACAATCCCATTGACGGCTCCGACCACCGGGTCGGTTTCATCCGATGTGGTAAACAAGGTTGGTTTGTTGGCGATAAAAGCATCATTGGTATTATCAGCTTCTGTCCAATCGCTTTGGACGTTTACTTCGGCTCCTTCCGCAATTCCCCCCAGTTTTGTCCTTTCCGCATCGGTAATAACCGCACCACTCCCAGCATCTGTAATGGAAAACGCAGGATCGGCTGAATATACAGGGTCGGTTTCATCCGAAGTGGTAAACAAGGTTGGCTTGTTGGCGATAAAAGCATCGTTGGTATTATCAGCTTCTGTCCAATCGCTTTGAACGTTTACTTCGGCTCCATCTGCTATTCCCCCAAGTTTTGTCCTTTCAGCATCGGTGATAACCGAACCACTGCCTGCATCTGTAATGGAAAAAGCAGGATCGGCTGAATACACAGGGTCGGTTTCTGTAAAAGATTCTACCGTTTCAGCGTGAAAAGCATAAGGGACGGTACGAAATTGTGTAGCACCACTAATCACATAATCGGTTCCACCAAGCGGGTCAACTTCAGTTTTGAGAAAATAAATTCCGGAGGTCCAGTCAATATCAGAAAACACACCACTTACAACAGTGCCTGAACCTATCACGTAGGTGATTAAACCATTGGAATTGCTTGTAGGATTATGGGTTTCTACATACACAGGAATGCCTTCAACGGAACCGGGAAGAATACTTACCCTGAGCCCGATGGGTGAACTGGTGATAAGTTCGTTGTCGCTGTTTCTGATGGTTGCCTGGTGGCTGATGCCCTGTGGTACCTGG
>MEOL01000037.1 GCA_001769215.1 Bacteroidetes bacterium GWF2_41_31 | reverse complement strand
CCTAATAGCGAAAAAATATCTTTGAAAGTTATAATCTCATCTTAAAAAAGAATAATCCAGAAAATGCACCAAAATCAAATTTTCACACAGCCTGTTCATTCCGGGGATTTTTGAAAACTAAACTAAAAAACTGATCATATCTTTTTAAGAAAGTACTTCAGGTGAAATCTTTGGCAGTGGCTATATCAGATTTTCCTTGCGTGCTTCCTCGATGATGGTGATTAACTTGTTGCTGTTAAATTTTTTAAACAAATTTTTACAGTGGAAGTCCACTGCATTTTCACTTGTGCCCAGCATTTCGGCAACTATTTTCCTGGTATTCCCCAGCGCCAGGAGGTTGAGAACCCTCTGTTCACTTTGGGTAAGACGTGGTTTGGCTCCGGTGGGAACTCCAATATGTTCATGAAACTCAGGGACATTCTCACCCAGTACTCTTCTGCCGGCCAGCACATCATGGATGGTATCGACCAATTCCCTTTTTCCACAATATTTCATTAAAATGGCATCTACCTGATTCATCCACGTATTGTAAAGGAGTGCCGGGTTTAATTCTCCGGTCAGGGCAATGATCTTTTTATCAGGGAATTGATTCTTCAGGATTAGTGAGAATTCCACTCCCCTCATCTCCGGCATAATGAGATCAAGAAGAATGACTTTTGCCCTGGATTTTTTAAGCATTGGCAGTGCTTCACCGGCGGAGTTAGCAGATCCTGACACCTTAATCTGATCCTTTCCATCTGCGAACAGCGAACGAATTCCATCAATAAATACCGGGTGATCGTCAATAACAAATATATGTATCATGGTTCCCTTTTTACTTCCTTATCCTGTTATAATTGACGGTAAAAATAAAGCATTATTCAGTATTGGACAAGGGAGGACAACAGGAGGTTTCTCTCTACACTTTAGGGTAGCAACAGGCAACAAATCCTCGTTAATTGGGAAAGGATCATTCGGCATTTGTATTGATTGCATAATTTAAATGATTCTTCTTCTTCTGGCTTCGGCAATTATAGTGTTGATTTTGTTGCTGTTAAACTTTCTGAAAATGTTTTTGCAATGGAATTCGACTGAATACATGGAGGAGTTCATTTTGTCTGCCACTTCTTTTCTTAAAAGTCCGGTTCCCAGAAGTTTTAGTACTTCTAGTTCTGTTCTGGTAAGCTGAGGTACTTTTCCTTCGGGCAGATCACTGTGGATTAAAAAATCAGGAACCCCATTCCCAATGATCATCCTGTTTCTCATTACTCCTTCAATGGTGGAGACCAACTCATCTAAACCACAGGTTTTAAGCAGGATGGCATTTGCTTTTTGAAGCCACATTTCCAGCAATATTTTGGGGTCGATTTCGCCAGTAAGGGCAATTACCTTCATATGCGGAAATTGTTCTTTTATATGACGACAGCATTCTATTCCATTCATTTCGGGCATAAGGATGTCGAGCAATACCACATCCACATCAAGCATCTCAAGTTGTTGAAGGGTCTCACGACAAGTAGTGGAGCTACCTGAAATACCAATGGTTTCATCGTATCGTTTTAGTGAATCTATAACACCTTGAATAAAAAAGGAATGGTCGTCAACCAGAAATACATTTATCATGATTTTGTTGCAGGTATTTCAATTAAAAACAGCGTTACTATATCATCCGCATTGATCTCAAATTTACCACCCAGGTATTCAATTCGTGTTTTTATATTCTTTAATCCCAGGCCTTCACTTCTTTTTTGAGAGTTAAAACCACCACCATTGTCCTCCACAGAGAGGTTGATGCAGTCATCCAGCTCGATTAACTGTACAAAAACAGTATTTCCACCCGAATGCTTGATGGCATTGTTGATGAGTTCATAAATGAGGTAATAGATATTGAGTTCGAGTTTTTCCGAAAGTCGATGGACAAGGTTGGATTCAAACACCACCTCAAATTTCCCCGATTTATTGATGGAGGAAGCCATATTCTGAATGGTGAGCACAAGACCCTGTTCTTCCAAGTGAGCCGGTAACATGCGGTGCGAAATTTCACGTACATTCTGGCTAATGGTTACAATGGAGTTGTTTACCTCGTGATATTTAATATGATCACTAAAAAAGCCGTCCACCAAAAACCTCAAAGCTCCGAGCCGAGCTCCCAGTCCGTCGTGCAGGTCCATGGCGAGGCGTTTTCGTTCAGCATCCTGACCATGGATAAGGGCATCGGCTAATTCAAGTGCCTTTCCTTTTTTCATGATTTCCATGTTCGATTTACTAAGCAGGAATTTCTGCCTGAAATAGAATCCCAAGCCAATGGCTGCCACCAGGAAAGCCAGGGTGCTTAAGATAAAAACCCACAAACGGGAAATTTGGCTTTCTTTGGCTAATAACTCATTATCCTTTTGTTCGGTTTCAAACACAGCACTTAGAAAGAGGGTTTCCTGGATACGTTGCTGATTGCGGTATTCGTTTCGCTTTTCAATAGAGGAATCCTGGTAGGCAAAGCCTGTTTTATAATTCCCAATGGCTGAAAAGTAATCGCTGTAGGAATCGTATACGGTAGCCTGCAAGTCAATATCATTTATGTTCTGTGCAATTTTTAGTGCCTTACCCAAAACGATCCTTACGCTATCGTAATTATTCTCTGCCATTAATTGATAACCATAGTTATTATAAAGGGTTGAAAGATAATTTTGATAATTTTGGTCTTCTGCAATATCAATAGCCATAAGATATTGAGCTTTACTTAACAGCAAGTTACCAATAGCCTTATTAAAAATTGCCTGATTATTAAGTAACACAACTTTCTCAAATATCATGGTCGGAAATTTGTCAATTATTTGTTTAGAAAGATCAAGAAAATTGCTAATTGAATCAAGTGAGGAGAACGAATTAGAAAGTAATAAATATGAAGTGAATAGGTCGCTCTCTAAATTATTAACCTTAGCTGTTTTTATACTAAGTCTTAGAAATTTCTTTGAATTTTCTATTTCCCCTATCTCATCATAAGAGCAGGCAATATAGTAGTATAAATCTCCAGACATTGGGCTCGAGCTATTTAATCCAAGAATTTTATTAGATTCAAAAAAGTAATTTAACGCTTCTTCAATCAACCCCATGGACTGATAAACATTGCCAAAATAAATTAGTCCTTCTGCCTTTCTTTGATCAAGACCTTCGTTATTTATTAACTTGTTTGCTTCACTACAAAAATTCAAGGCTTTTACCAGATCTCCAGTTTTTATGTATGACTTAACCAGTAAAAACAAAGCACTTACTCTTTGGTCAGGATTAGCATTACTTTCTGCAACTAAACTGAACAGATGAGCATAATAATTTACAGAATCTGCGTTTACATTATTAAAATGTTCTGCCTTTTCAATCAGTTCATTATAGTTCAAACTTTGACAAAACAGAGAGTTGTAAGCCGAGATATCTAAAAAAAATACCAGAAAAAAAGTAATGACAATTCTCAAATGTTTACACATCATAATACCTACCTGTTTGCATTAACCATTTGTTGTACAAATGTAGTATTTATGAGGTATAATCGACGATAAGGAAGGAATTAACTATTCAAACCACACATCCATTTGGCATTCTTCTGAAGCATTTAATACGCGAATACCCCACAATTCTGCTGTTGAAACTGCTAACTCAAAAGGAACCCCTTCGTAAATAGAAAATGGACCGTATATGAGATTTCCACTAAGGGAATATACTTCAATTGATGCCCAGGCTGATGTTAAAATACTTTGGTCTTTAATTTCTATTTTTAATTTCTTCTCCTCCCTGGAACCTGGCTGTCCAAATGAAAAGCCCAAATTGTTAAAGGTTGTTCCAGAAGAAGGATTAATTTCTTCAAAAATCGTTGGATCTATAATCACGGGAACATTAAAAGATGGGATGGGGTATTGGGCAAACAGGTTGTGGGAGAATATCGTTCCGGCAACAACCAGCAAAACATTTAATAATAACTTTTTCATAATTTTTTCTGGTAAAAGTCCAAAGGAAAAAGGTTTGGGTCAAGGGAGTAAATCAGTAGGTTCCTTTCTACCCTTTTGGGTAGTTTGAGTGGATAATAAACTGTTTAAGCGTGGGTTATCTGTTATATTAAATTTTAATTTGGAGAAACAATTCATTCCTGCCTGCAGACGATAGGTTTACCTACCCCTGGTAGGCATATTCGTTGTCGCTACGCGCACTTGATGACCGGCAGGTTCACCTACCGAAGGCAGGTTCACCTACCGAAGGCAGGTTCACCTACCGAAGGCAGGTTCACCTACCTATTTATCTGCTGGTATGAAGTCAGGTTCACCTACCGGGTAGGTAAACCTGCGGCACCAAAATAAATCACCAAAATAATGAAGCTAAAAATCAAACCATTAAAATAAATCCCTAGATTTACCCGACCAAACACCTGATGATCCATTTACAAGAAGGAAGAAGAAACCGATTTGACAAAATATAAACGGTTATGATTGTATAATATATTGATAATGCGATTAATTGAATACCTGAATGAATTTTAACAACAAAGACTATATAATTGGCATAGCGACAATTGGCGGTATGCTAACGTTGTGCCGCCTGTAAAGTAACCGAAGTCTTACAAAATAAGGATTAAGGATAAGTGGAAAATAAAAGGAAGAAAAAGGTTCAAAGAGATTAAAACGGATGTGAATTTATAAAGGAGGCCTACTTTGTCGGTGGGAAAATGAAATTCCATAGAAATTATGTAATTGATGGCATTCCTGCCAATGAATTCTACGAGAAATATGCAACTGATTTGGATTTCTATATGAATGGAGACTAGGAATTAATAAGTAGCGAAAAAGATTCTAAAATGCTTCAAAAATCGACAATCGCATTTTAAATCAGTATCTTTGTCCAAAACAATTTGATATGGAACTTACAATTAATATAAAGGAGCAGAGTAAAATAGCGGCATTTCTTAATCTAATCAAAGAAATTGATTACATTGAGATTGTTAATGTGAAAGAAGTATTGCATGAACTTCCAACCGAACATAAAGATTTGCTTGATAAAAGGCTGCAAAGAATAGAAAACGGTGAAACGACTTTTAAAAAATGGGACTTGATTAAAAAGAAATATGACGACAAAGCCGTTTAGTATAGAATTATCAGACGAAGCAGAAGTTGACTTTGATAAATCATATGAATTTTATTTCGAAGACAGCCCTAAAGTTGCCGATATTTACTTTAAGCAAATTAACCTTGGTTTTGAGAATATCAGGCAAAACCCAAAATCTTTTCCAATTGCTCACAAACATGTAAGAAAATATGTAGTAAAAAAGTTCCCGTTTGTGATTTACTATCGAATTGTCGATGCAATAATATAGGTAATTGCAATTTTCCATACAAGTAGGAATCCTGAAATATGGAATGAACGGATATAAAGCACGACGGCACAACATTCTGTATAAGTAATATCATGTAAAGTGCAAAATATCAAGGTTTGTAACACGCTCAGACTGCGAAGCGGTTTGACAGGAAAGTACCACGCAATCTGCCAATACTCATACAAACTACCGCGACAAACACAACCAGAAAAATCACCACCCCCAATCGAGTGTATGATTCTATCTGTATCTTTATGATTTGAAAATACCAAATGAAGTCGATTGCGTTTATAGATACAGAGATTGAACCGAAAAGCCAAATGATTCTTGACATTGGAAGTGTCAAGGGCGACGGCCATTCTTTTCATTCCGGTTCAGTAACCGGCTTTATTGATTTTCTTAAAGGAACACAGTTCATCTGCGGACATAACATCATTAATCATGATTTAAAATACCTTCAGAAAGCCGTTCGTGATGCGGACTTAATACCTTCAAACGTCATCGATACTTTGTTTCTTTCGCCCCTGCTATTTCCGGCAAAGCCATATCATGCCTTGTTAAAAGACGATAAACTGCAATCAGACGACAACAACAACCCGCTGAACGATTCAATAAAAGCCAAAGACCTTTTCTTTGATGAGGTGGCAGCCTTCCATCAAACAGACGAAACACTTCAACAAATTTTGTATTTGTTGTTAAATGACAAAAAGGAGTTCCATTCCTTTTTCCGTTTCATTGAATACTCAAGCAGCAACACAAACCTTGAAAATCTGATTCGTGAAAAATTTCAGGATGAAATTTGCGAACACGCCGACCTCACAAAAATAATTTCAGGCCACCCGATTGAATTGGCTTACTGCCTGGCTTTAATCAATTGTCGCAATCGCTATTCAATCACACCGCCCTGGGTGCTAAAGACTTATCCTGAAGTTGAAAACGTAATGATTGCCTTAAGAAACAAACCGTGCTTACCGGGTTGTGGGTATTGCAATCAGGCATTGGATATTCACAAAGGCTTGAAAACCTATTTCGGTTTTGATTTTTACAGAACATACGCAGGTGAGCCATTGCAAGAGAATGCGGTAAAAGCCGCCATCGACAATAAATCACTTGTGGCTGTTTTTCCTACCGGTGGAGGCAAATCCATTACATTTCAGGTTCCGGCTTTCATGAGTGGCGTTGCAACAAAAGGATTGACGGTTGTAATCTCTCCCTTGCAATCGCTGATGAAAGACCAGGTTGATAACCTTGAAAAAATTGGAATCACGGAGGCGGTTACCATCAACGGTTTGCTCGACCCCATTGAAAGAGGAAAATCCTTTGAAAGAGTTGAGGATGGTTCTGCCTCCATCCTTTACATCTCGCCGGAATCGTTGCGTTCAAAAACCATTGAACGACTTTTGCTGGGAAGAAAGATTGTCAGGTTTGTAATTGATGAAGCGCACTGCTTTTCGTCGTGGGGTCAGGATTTTAGGGTTGATTATTTATATATCGGTGATTTTATCAAACAAATTCAGGAGAAGAAAAACCTGGAAGAAACCATTCCCATTTCCTGCTTTACCGCGACAGCCAAGAAAAAAGTGATTGAAGATATTTGTACCTACTTCAAAGAAAAACTTGCTCTTGATTTGGAAATTTTCAGCACTAATGCTACGAGAACAAACTTACATTACAAAGTTTTTGAGAAGAGCGATGAAGAACAAAAGTACAATTCAGTCAGGGATTTGATTGAAGAAAAAAATTGTCCGACCATCATTTATGTTTCAAGAACAAGAAAAGCGTATTCACTTGCTGCGAGGTTAACCGAAGATGGCTTCAATGCGAAGCCCTATCATGGCAAAATGGAGGTGAAAGAAAAAACCGCCAATCAGGATGCATTTATTCATGGAGAGGTTCAGATTATGGTTGCAACTTCTGCTTTCGGGATGGGAGTCGACAAAAAAGACATTGGAATGGTCATTCACTATGAGATTTCCGATTCGTTGGAGAATTACATTCAGGAAGCAGGCCGGGCAGGCCGGGATGAAAACCTCACCGCCGATTGTTTTGTGTTGTTCAACGAAGAGGACCTCGGCAAACATTTCATCCTGCTGAACCAAACCAAACTTTCAATCAAAGAAATTCAACAGGTTTGGAAAGCGATAAAAGACATCACCAGATTTCGCTCATCGGTTTCAAATTCAGCTTTGGAAATTGCCCGAAAAGCAGGCTGGGACGACAATGTAGTTGAGATTGAAACAAGGGTTACCACCGCTATTGCAGCCCTCGAAGATGCCGGTTATTTGAAACGGGGGCAGAACATGCCAAGGGTTTTTGCAAACAGCATTCTTTCGAAGAATGCGCAGGCAGCCATTGAAAAAATAAATGCTTCCTATCGGTTTGAGGAGAAGCAAAAAGTTCAGGGAATCAGAATTATCAAGAAACTTTTTTCGAGCAAGAGCCGGAAGCCATCAAACGATGAGGTGGCAGAATCAAGAATAGACTACATCAGCGACCATTTGGGAATTGTAAAAGAAGAAGTCATCAACATTGTGAACCTTCTTCGTGAAGAAAAGATTCTGGCTGACGCAAAAGATTTAACGGCATTCATCAAAAAAGGCGAGCACATAAACCGTTCATTAAAAATTGTTGAAACTTACAGTCAGATTGAGAATTTTCTGTTGCCTTTGTTTGAAGAGAAAGAAAAGACTTTCCACCTAAAGGAACTGAATGAAGGG
The DNA here is from genome assembly GCA_001769215.1 of Bacteroidetes bacterium GWF2_41_31. GTDB lineage: Bacteria > Bacteroidota > Bacteroidia > Bacteroidales > F082 > UBA6244. Next base: position 221,135 of record MEOL01000037.1, on the reverse strand, counting down.
GCTGAAGAGAACGGTTGCAAAGAGGTTACACCAAACAAGATAAAGACCATCATCAATTTTTGGGCCATCAAGAATTGGATTAAGCGGCACAACGAAGAGTATTCGAGGAATCATGTAGTGATTCTTTGTGTTCAACCCAAAGATTCGTTGAAAGAAAAGTTGGAAAAGCGACATGAGTTGGCTAGGTTTATTGTGGAATTGCTTTATGAGAAAAGCAACCTGGACAAGGCGAAAGGTGAAAAGGAAAAAGAAGAAGTGTTGGTTGAGTTTTCGGTTCACGAACTGAAAGACGCCTATGAAAAAAGGCCGCAACTTTTTCAAATGAACGTTTCAATTGAAGACATTGAGGACACCCTTTTTTATCTCTCAAGAATTGATGCCATAAAAATTGAAGGTGGGTTTTTGGTGGTGTACAATCGCTTAACCATCGACAGAGTTGAGCCTGACAACAAGCGGAGATACAAAAATGACGATTACCAAAAGCTAAATCAGTTTTACGAAAACAAGGTTCAGCAAATTCATATTGTGGGAGAGTATGCCAAAAAAATGATTGGCGACTACAAAGGAGCCTTGCAGTTTGTTGACGATTATTTCCAGTTGAACTACACCTCGTTTTTGAATAAATATTTCAAGGGTAGCCGTCAAAATGAAATCAAAAGAAATTTAACTCCTGCAAAGTTCCGGCAGTTGTTTGGTTCCTTATCGCCTGCGCAATTAGAAATCATCAAAGACAATGAATCCAGGAACATGGCCGTTTTGGCCGGGCCAGGCAGTGGAAAAACAAGGGTGTTGGTTCATAAATTGGCCTCGCTGCTTTTAATGGAAGATGTAAAGCATGAGCAATTGCTGATGCTGACCTTTTCGAGGGCTGCGGCAACCGAATTTAAAAAAAGATTGCTGGCGCTCATCGGCAATGCAGCCCACTACATCGAAATAAAAACGTTTCATTCCTACTGTTTTGATTTGTTGGGCAAGGTTGGAAGTCTGGATAAATCGGATACCATTTTGAAAACCACCATTGTAAAAATAAAGAACAGCGAAGTGGAGGCAAACCGAATTACGAAAACGGTTTTGGTAATTGATGAAGCACAAGACATGAATGCCGATGAGTTTGCCCTGATAACTACTTTGATGGAACAGAACGAAGAAATGAGGGTGATTGCCGTAGGAGATGATGACCAGAATATTTATGAGTTCAGAGGGTCAAGCTCAGGATATTTGAAGCAGTTTATGACAGAAAGCAAGGCCGCCAGGCATAAACTCATCGAAAATTACAGAAGCAAAAACAACCTGGTTGAATTTACTAACGGGTTTGTAAAAAAGATTCGCCACCGTTTGAAAGAAACTCCCATTTCAGCAAAACAAACTGACAACGGACATATAAAATTGGTGCATTACCAAAACGGAAATCTCATTTCAGCGTTGGTACAAGACATCCTATCAACAGGACTTTCCGGAACTACCTGTGTACTGACAAAAACTAACGATGAAGCATTACAAGTCACGGGTTTACTTTTAAAAAGCGGAATGCAGGCAAAGTTGATTCAAAGCAACGACGGTTTTGGTTTACAGAACCTTGCAGAAGTTCGTTTTCTGTTGAATGAGATTAACATGGGTGATGATGTGAAAATGGTGAGTGATGAAGTGTGGGCGGATGCAAAAAGTGAAATGCGAAAAAAATTCCAACTTAGTTCAAAGTTGGATGTATGTAACAACCTTATTAAACAGTTTGAGGAAAGCAACTCTCAAAAAAAATATAAATCCGATTTTGAGGTTTTCGTCAGAGAATCAAAACTTGAAGATTTCTACAGTGGAAACGGAGAAACCATTTTTGTTTCCACCATTCACAAAGCCAAAGGAAAAGAGTTTGAAAATGTTTTCATCATGCTCGAATTTTTCAACGCTGCAACTGATGAAGCCAAACGCCAGCTGTATGTTGCCATGACAAGAGCAAAACGTAACCTGACGATTCACTTAAACGGAAATTTTCTTGACAACATCACAGCCGAAAATCTGGAACTAATTGAAGATAGAGAAGAACGTTTATTGCCAAAAGAAATGGCCATGCACTTGTCGTTCAGGGATGTTTGGTTAGATTATTTTATCTCAAGGCAACACCTTGTTTCGCAACTGACCAGCGGAGATACTTTAACAATAAATGGTGATGAATGCATGAATTCCAAAGGACAATCTATTTTGAAATTTTCGAGGCAGTTTCTCAATACAATTGAAACACAAAAGCAAAAAGGATATCACTTGAAACAAGCAAAAGTGAACTTCATTGTTTACTGGAAAAAAGAAGATGCTGCACAGGAATCAAAGGTTATTTTACCTGAATTGATTTTTGAAAGACAAGACAATTGAAGTTTCAGGTTTTAAGATAAAACTTTTCCAAATTAAAGAATATTCACAAAACAGAATCAAAGTAAGGCACGCGAGACATTCGCGCGCCAGAGAGGGTTTCTTTCAAAATACGAATTCATTTACTGTTTTCAGCGACAGCGCAATGACACGTTATGAAAAATAACTTTTTACTGAAGGCTGATTAGACTAAAGCCCTTTGTTGGCGAGGCATTCATTGCTCATGGCTTAAGCCGGGGGCAAAGAGACAAAACGAACTAAAGATCTCTACCTGCAATTTACTTTTTACTACTTTCATCGTATCAATAACAGGACGATCAATTTTGCCGATGAAGGTTTGATAGAACCCTGTTTTCCATAAGTGGAAAAACCTGAAACCTCGCAAACAACCAATGGAACAAAAACATATATTTGCTGGCAATAGAGAAATAAACATGTACCCATTACCTATTGAAATAGTAGAACATGATAAACCCAAAGAACACCTTTTTTGCAAAGTTTGCTATCCTGCTTATTGTCGTATTTTTTGCCAATAATCTGCAGGCCCAAAAAAGTATCACATACTTTACGGACATCAATGGAAAGGAATGTGGAGAAAGCGATGCATCATTCAAAAGAACCGTTAATAAATCGGCAGGTCGTTGGTTGGTGCATGATTACTATATGAACGATACCATGCAAATGAGAGGAACCTACCTAAACAAAAAGCTAACCATTGAAACGGATACTTTTAACTACTATCGTATAAACGGAAGATTATATTATTCAGTTGTTTACGTAAACGGCTTAAGAGATGGTGATAGCAAAATCTACTATCCCACAGGGGTTTTAGAGCAATCCATTCATTACAGCAAAGGAAAAATATCAGGAAAAACCACATTTTACGACCGAAATGGGTATGTAGAAAAGGAATGGCTTAATGCAGACGAATCCACTTTCAATGCGTTTAATTCGCAGGCTACTTATCACAAGGGACCACAAGACTTTTTATACTATATGGAAAGAATGGAATATCCGAAAAATGACCTAACCAACGACAGTATAGCCCGAATGCTGGTATCCTTTGAAATTACCGAAACCGGAAAAGTGAACGATGCAGAAATCATCCTGCATGGCACAAAAGAAATGGATGCAGCCGTTTTGAACCAGTTGTATAATTCACCATTGTGGAAACCGGCAATTAAAAAGGGTCAGCCCGCCAGTTCCAGGTTTATCATGCCGCTACATTTCAATATTCCGGATAATGATGGCTTTATTAAAACTGACATCAATATAAGCAATACCAAAATTGCCAACCTGTTATACAACAGTGGATTAAATGATTACAATGAAGGTAATTACGACAAAGCAATCTTTAAACTAAACTCAGCCATCTCAAGAAATTCCATCGAATCCCGGTTCTATTACCTGCTGGGGCTTTGCTACTACAAGCAAAAACAAAATGATATGGCCTGCGAATACTGGGATATCGCCGGCAGCATCGACAAAGAAATAATTGATGATAAAATCAGAGAATTATGTAAGTAATGACGGAGACATCCTCGCTCCCGCTTTCCAATGGCCATAGGATGGCGGGAGATGAGAATAAAAACCCTGATTTTGGTTGACTGGTATGAAGTGTTTCTAATTTTGCAGGCTAAATTTATGGATTTATGTTTATCATCGACCTGCCTTATGTTTCGGATCTGCTCAGGCAAACCCTGCTGTCCAATCAATTTCCGGTATTGAAAACCCCGGATGCCGTTATGCTCTTACCCAAAGAGGGCATCCATTTTATTTCCGAAAAAGAGGCCATCGAAAAATACAAAACAGGCGAAATCCCAACCATTTATACCTCTTCCGAGAATTCCATCGGCTGGATAGCCAAAAATTTATCTTTCTCTGAACTCCCAGAAAAGGTGGAGCTTTTCAAAAACAAATTGAAATTCAGAATGCAGGTTTCTGCACTTTATCCGGATTTTTATTTCAGGGAAGTCGATCCTGATAAAATTGAAGATATTGAATACGGTGAGTTGCCCAAGCCATTTATCATCAAACCCAACGTTGGGTTTTTCAGTCTGGGAGTGCACCAGGTCAGCTCGCCCGAAAGTTGGGAAAAGGTTAAAATCAAGATCCGGGAAGAGGCTGAGGTGATCCAGGATACCTACCCCAAAGAGGTGCTCGACACAGCCAAATTCATTATCGAAGAAATAATTGAAGGGGAGGAGTACACCATTGATGCTTTTTATGATAAAAATGGTGAGCCTGTGATTTTAGGCATGATGCACCACCTTTTTTCGGGAGAGGCCGATACCAGCGACCGGCTGTACACCACTTCTTCAAAAGTACTCAGTGAAAACATGGACAGGTTCATGGATTTCCTCAGGCAACTGGGGAATTTGGTGGGTCTTAAAAATTTCCCAATCCATCTTGAAGTTCGGGTTGACCACAGTGGCAGAATTATGCCCATCGAAGGAAACCCGTTGCGCTATGGCGGATGGTGCACGTCAGCCGAACTTACCCGTTACGCCTTTGGGTTTAACCCTTACGAATATGTGATGCTTGACAAAAAACCGGATTGGAATACTATCCTCGAACATCATTCCGGAAACTCATTCAGCATCATTATCCTCAACAACAATTCGGGTATTGCGGCGAGGAAAATTACCCGTTTCGACTATGAAAAACTTACAGGGAGACTTGGAAAAGTCCTGGAACTGCGTAAAACAGATGTGGTCAAGTTTCACGTCTTTGGATTTGTATTTGCAGAAACCACACCCGATCACTTTGACGAGCTTAGGCAGTTGCTGCATGCTGATTTGAGGGAATTTATCATTCAATGATCGGTCAGAGGTTTTACAGAGTCTTGCACAAATAGCATTCACCTGTCAACCCGGGAACTTTCAGCTATGAATCGAAGCCCTTTAAACAATGCCGTAGGCAAGACCGACAGTGTAACCTGAAATTTCAATCTCAGGCAAGCAAGCCTGACACACACCAAACCCATCCAATGAATCATAAAAAAAGACCCCTGAAATTCAAGGGTCTTGTTGCCTGACTAGGGGTCGAACCTAGACTCTTCTGATTCAGAGTCAGACGTGTTGCCAGTTACACCATCAGGCAATAAGGGCGCAAAGGTAAAATTTTTGCTCAATATCGATCAAGTTTAACACCTGATTTTTTCTGAAAAAATTTAATGTTTTTATCGACCGGAATATGAGCATTATGCATTGCTCTTTGCCCAGTTATCGCGCAACCCAACGGTACGATTAAAGATTAAATGTCCGGGAGTGCTGCTCTTGTCAGCGCAGAAATATCCAAGGCGCTGAAACTGGAATTTGTCGCCTGCCATGGCTTTTTGCAGCCAGGGTTCCAGTTTGGCCTTTGAAATGGTCTTCAATGAATCGGGATTGATAAATTCCTTAAAATCTACTTCTTTATGTCCGGCAGGATCTTCGTCTACGAAAAGACGGTCGTACAGCCTGACCTCAGCATCTACCGCATGAGGCGCCGAAACCCAATGCAGGGTTCCTTTTACTTTGCGTTGTGAGCCTACTTCCCCGCTCTTCGATTCCGGGTCGTACGTGCAATAGATTTCGGTAATGCGTCCGTTGGCATCCTTCTTAAAATCTTCGCATTTGATGATGTAAGCACCTTTTAAGCGGACTTCCTGGTCAGGAGCAAGACGAAAGAACTTCTTGGGGGCGTCTTCCATAAAATCGTCCTGTTCGATGTAAATTTCCCGGCTAAAGGGCACTTCGTGGCTGGCACTATCCGGGTTTTCGGGATTGTCTACCAGCATCATATTTTCTGTTTTGCCTTCGGGATAGTTGGTGATGATCACCTTTAACGGGTCGAGCACGGCCATCACCCGATCGGTTATTTTGTTGAGGTGTTCGCGCACGGTGAATTCCAACAAACCCATATCAATCACGTTGTCGCGTTTAGCCACACCAATGCGTTCCGAAAAGTTTCGCAACGTTTCAGGAGTGTAACCTCTGCGACGCAGACCTGAGATGGTGGGCATTCGCGGATCGTCCCATCCATTTACAAGCCCCATCTGCACCAGTTCGAGCAGTTTGCGCTTGCTCATCACCGTGTAACTCAGGTTAAGCCGTGCAAATTCAATCTGTCGCGGGCGGTAACTGCTGTCGGTGATCTGATCCAAAAACCAGTCGTATAAAGGGCGGTGGATTTCAAATTCAAGCGTGCACACCGAGTGGGTGATTCCTTCGATGTAGTCGGATTGTCCGTGGGCATAATCGTACATGGGATAGATGCACCAATCGTTACCTGTGCGGTGGTGTTCCTGGTGCAGGATGCGGTACATAATCGGGTCGCGCATGTGCATGTTGGGTGAACTCATGTCAATTTTTGCACGGAGGATCATTTGTCCGTTTTTGAACTCCCCGGCACGCATGCGGCGGAACAGATCCAGGCTTTCGGCAACAGGTCGGTTTCGGTAAGGACTTTCCGTTCCGGGTCGTGTAGGAACGCCCCGTTGTTGACTGATCAATTCCTGCGGTTGTTCATCCACGTATGCTTTTCCCTGCTCTATCAGCATTTTGGCCCACTTGTAGAGTTGCTCAAAATAATCGGAAGCAAAATAAGGATTTTGATCCCAGCTAAAACCAAGCCACTCGATGTCTTCTTTAATCGAATCAACATATTCTACATCTTCCTTTTCGGGATTGGTGTCGTCGAAGCGAAGGTTGCAAAGACCATGATAATCCTGCGCCAGACCAAAGTTAAGGCAGATAGATTTGGCATGACCAATGTGCAGGTATCCATTTGGTTCGGGCGGAAAACGAAGGTGTACACGCCCTTCATTCTTGTTGTTCTGCAAATCTTCCTCAATGATAGATTCGATAAAATTCAATGACTTCTTTTCGTTTTCAGGAAATTCCATGGTTGTGATTGCTAGCGGTTGAAAAACAGCTGCAAACTTAGTGAGAAAATAAATAGGAGCATCTGTAAATTGTGTGAATCACTCATTTCATGAATCTTCCCGATGGAAGAAAACGGTATGATGTGTTTGAGTGACTTTCGGATAATACCTTTCTTCTCCAAATAATGAACACCCATTTTGCCCAATGGAAGCTCATTTGTTAAAATTCGTTAACAGATTGCTAATCAAAAATATATAAGATGTTCGTATATGTACAGGTCTGTTTCAGTGTCGTACAGTATTTTGGTGAAAACAGCTGGCGAATGAAAAGATGTGGTATTTAAAATTCTATAAATCAACCATTAACCAACTTTGGCACAGGATTAGTAAAGTGGTTAGTGCAACCATTAATGTAAACTTAAAAAAATTAAAGTCATGAAATCAAGAATTGCAACCATCCTCACCCTGTGTTTGTTTATTACAGCCACAGCCTTTGCCAGCGAACCCGTTCCAGCTTCCAAAGCCGTCAGGGCTTCGGTAGTTGATTTAGTTAAAAAGAGTTTAGATTATCCTGAATTTGCCATTAAGAATAAAATGCAATGTTGCGTGTTAGTCAGCATGGTTATCCAGGATAACGGTACATTAAAAGTAGATGCTTCGAATAGTATTTCACCCAAATTGCAAAATTATGTGGTAAACACCATTGAAAAGGTGCAAGATAAAAACCTGGTCAATTACGCCGGACAAAAAGTATTGATCAAGGTGAAATTTGAATTGATTTCCTAGCAGGCAATCATAACTCCACATACTTTCAGGGCTTCGGCCTGTGTTTTAAAAAACCGCTTTTATAAGGCGGTTTTTTTATGAAGTAAAAGATGTTTGTCAGAGGATCTTTCTTGTAAATCGGAGCATCATGAAATCTATCCGTACTAAAACTCATCCTATTGTATATCACTTTAACCAAATGAGACAAATCAAGAGATTCATTGGTAAAACATCCTATCGGTAGAAAAAAGCAGTAATTTCGTAAAAATATTTCTTTGCTGCCATGGATCAATATAGATATATACTGTTTTTGTTATTATTTACCTGGATTTCGGTTTCTGCACAGACACCACTTTTGATTAAAGAATTGCCTTTGGGAAATACACCTGCAGGATACAATGAAGACACGTTGAAAATGTGGGTGGTCAAATATTTACACGGTGGAGGAGGAATTGTCGATACTAATAGCATCAAGTTCATAGGCGATCATCGGGCATGTGGTTTATTTGGCAATGGCACTGATATTGGAATATATGCGGGTATGATACTTTCGAATGGTAAAGTAACCAGTGCAGCCGGGCCAAATAATAGTGGGTTTAAAGGGGATTCGCTGGGTACGCCCGGTGATGAAGACCTACTTAGCATGTACAATCTGTTGTTTGCTACCATGGGAGCCGGACGTGTTAATATTGACACGACCGGGGATGCCGCCGTTCTGGAGTTTTATTACAAACCTTACGGAGATGAAATCGTTTTGGATTATGCCTTTGCATCCGAAGAATATTATTACAACAAACAACCCGACGTTGACCTTACGGGATTTCCTACAGCAACCTCTCAAACCCCTGACCTGTTTGCCATTTCAATTGAGAGAACAGGATTTTTCGAAAATTCGGCCATACTTCCTGAAACAGCACCTCCTCCCGGTACTCCTAAACCGCAACGTTGGGTAAATGTTGTCACCGTCAATCCAAACACCTTGTTCTCGGGTCATTTTGTTTCCAACCCGACACCGCCGCCAAATTCGCAACAACTTGGAACTCAATTTGACGGATTTACAAAAAGAACAGGCAACCAGGACCAGATTTATATCCGGCGCAAGGATTTAGTACCGTGTACTAATTATAAAGTAAAAATTGCCATTGAAGATTTTTGGATGGAAGCCCCATATCCCGTAAAGGGATTTAAAGTCAACTCAGCGGTGTTTTTAAAAGCTCAGAGTCTGCGTGGTGGAGCAAATCATCCGGGTTGGAAAGCCACTTATGAGTTTACCAACCCTAACCCTGATTTTAGTGGTTGTTTAATCGAAGGGGGGTGCAATAATATTGAGGTCACTTTTACTTTGGATGAACCTGCACCTGGTGACTACTATATTCCGTTCAGGGTACTTGCCGATGCCAACCGCAATAAAATCCGGGTGAGCAATCTGGCCACAGGGATGGTTATCGCAGAAGATTCCATTCGCTTTATTCAGGACGAAACCGAAATCACCATTTTACTGGAAGCCATCAATCTGACAGCGGACGTCCCCAATGTAACGTTTCAATATGCTACCAATCCTTGCGAAGGACGTCCAACTCCATTTGGCGGTCCAATATATTCCGGACGCATTCCCATGACCCTCCGCAACAATGAGCCTTTTACTTTTACTCAAAATCCAAAAACCTACCAGGCTTACTGCAAAGAAACGCTTGATATTACCATTACCGATATAACCCAGGGAGGCGTTACCCCAATAAATTTCCTATGGGACGGGCAGTTGCCAGCCATGGATACTTTAACTTATCAGGTGAATGCAAGTCCTGATTATGTACCTGTTAATGTGGGCGATGGATGTGGTAACGATTCAACAATTCAAGTGAAGATCATTAACAAACCCATAGTACTGGAACCGGTTTTAGATGCCTTTTTGTGTGGCCCCGGGCAATCGATCGTGATTCAAATAAACGCTGAAACGCCCTCTCTTTCCGATTACACCATCGATCATGTGCGTTGGTACAAATTGCCGGGCAATACGCCTCTTGGCGATCAAAATGGGAATGAAATCACGGTGGTTTATGATGACGTGGTGGGTGCTGACCTCTGGACCTGCGGTTTTGAAATCACCGATGTTTGTGGAGGAACACAAACCGGGAGTTTCCTGGTCAATCAATCGGAACTTACCCTGGGTAACGATGTTTGGATTTGCAATGGTGAATCAAAAACACTGACTGCCAATGCGCAAGCCCAGCAATTCGAATGGTATGCCACCAATAATCCGGGAGTTATTTTGTCGACTACCAACAATGTTACTGTCAGCCCTTCGGTTACCACTGAATACGCGTTGCGTATCCTGGATTTATGCGACCATATTCAAACAGCCACCATCACCGTTTATGTCGATTTATTTGTGCCTGCCATTACCATCGATCCGGCCAGTGCCGAAATTTGCCCCGGAACAACCATTACACTTACTGCCAACGATGCTGAATCCTGGGAATGGCAGCCTGGTGGACAAACCACACAAACCATTATACTCAACCCTGTTACGCCTGACACCTACACGTATACCTTAAACGCATCTTCGTTGTACTGTATTGATAAAGAGGCTACTCAGAGTTTTACCGTATTTCCAATACCCTCTGCTAACTTTTTATTTACACCACCTACTGAAGCTTGTACTGGCGAAAATATCACGTTTATATACAGTGACGATCCTGCCGGAAAAGTTTTTGACTGGGATTTTGGAGATTTAACCACCAGTGATCTTCCAAACCCAACACATACTTATCAGAATGCTGGTACTTATACCATCAGCCTGCATGTGGATCAATATATCTGTAGCAACGATTTTACAAATGTAATGACCATCAACCCCTTGCCTGTTCCTGATTTTCAGGCCGATTTGGTGGAGGGGTGTTTGCCTGTGACGGTTCAGTTTACCGATTTTACCGCCGATGCCTTCCCCAATGCCACCTATGTTTGGGATTTTGGCGACGGAAACAGTTCTTCTTTAAAAAACCCGCAACATGAATATACTACCGCCGGGTTATTTTCGGTTAGTTTAAGTGTAAACAACACCGACCGCTGTGCCGGAAGCATACTCCAATCCAACCTGATTCAGGTAAATCCCAACCCGGAAGCCAATGCCTCCGCCGATCCTTACCTGACCACCCTCGACACACCCGAAATCAACTTTTTCAACCAAAGCATCAGCGATTCAACCATTCAATACTATATTTGGACTTTTGGGGACGGCGATACCAGCCACCTGGAAAACCCTTCACATATTTATCAGGCAGCAGGCGATTATACGGTCCAATTGTTTATTGAAACAGTGAATGGTTGTTTGGGCGACACTACCCTGTATGTAGCCTTAACCGAGGAAGTCAGGTTGTTTATACCCAACGCGTTTACGCCCAATGGAGATGGATTAAACGATGTTTTCGAAATCAAGGGAACGCCGGTTGCCGATTTCAACCTCTATATTTTTGACCGTTGGGGAGGCCAGATTTTTAGCACGCACAACTACGAAGAAAAGTGGGACGGTAACAATACTGTGGGCGATCCGGTGCCTGCAGGAACATACGTGTATCAAATTTCAGGAACAGATTACTTGTTGAGGCCACTCAGCTTTAAGGGAATAGTAACCGTGGTGCGTTAGTCCTGGAATTCTTTTGGTTTTTTCAAGACGAAGTTCCTGGAGATATTAAATCCAAAATGGATGTCCCCATTTAACCATTTTCCGGTAGTTTTTGGTATGAAATGTTCTTCAATAATGCCCTGGGAATTGGTGAAGATTAACTGAAAAACATGGCCTCCTGTTTCAATGTCAAACCCTAAGGTCAGCGAATTGTTGTAATCTTTGGCTGTTTGGGCCGACAACACGTAATAATATTCCACATTCAAACTGACGCGGTTGTTGAGTTTTACCCTGCCACCTGCACCCAAGGCAAGCACATCGTTGTCGTCCGTGGTTTTTTCAACCAGATTGCGGTGAATATAGGTAGGGCTTAATTGAACTGAAAGTGCATTGCTCAGTTTCCGCGCAATGAGTACCTGACTGGCATACGACAACCTGGACGAAAAATAATTAGTCCTCACAGGGTCGGCCCATTTAAGGGTACTCAATGCAGCATCTCCGAAATAACTGACAGAAACAGGACTGTTTACTTCGCCGGTGCTTTGTCTCAGCAATTTTATTTTTACCCATCCATTCACCGTTTTTTCAAGTGTCGATCGGCCAATCCCAACGGCTAACCAATCGGTAATCCCATATTGAAGTCCAAGCCGCGTGATGGCCTGGTCAAGTCCAAAAAAGTCATTGAACCCAATATTTGCCGGTCCAAAATGATGTTGGACATCGAAAATTAAATTTCCTTCCGGCGGATTTTCCACCGATTGTCCCAGTGAAATACGCGTTGATTTGAAGGTCGCATAGGTGTATTCAGTGGTGGGTTTGGTATCGCCAATGAGATCCATCAAATCTTCTTGTCCGGTCAAACGGAATGAACTAACAAAAAAGGTGAGCAAGAGTACGGCAACAGTGGTTTTCATTATTTTGGGATGTATTGGTTTGGAGAAAAGCATGATCGAACTGGTTAAAATTTAAGAGGGTCGAGACGAACATCCACCCTGATTTCAATTTCTTCGGCAATTTTTCCGGTAACTGCCCCCGGGATACTGATGTGGTAGTCGGCCAATTTTATTTTAAACACCGATTTGCCAACAATAGCTTCCGTTGAAACTTGAAATGTACCCTGTTCTTTCACCGGTTTTGTTACCCCGTGGATGGTCAGTTTGCCTTCTACGATGGCATCGTAAGTGCCTGGTTTGGTAAAATCGATGGCTTCCGGGTTGGTAATTTTCCCTACAAAGGTAGCATTGGGAAATTGATCACTTTCGACGTAATTTTCATTGAAATGCTCCTGCATAAGGGCTTTCTCAAAGAGAAACGACTTCATCAACACTTTATAAACAAAATCCCCTGATTTTACGTCCAGTACCGAGTTCACCTGGTTGTTTTGGGCCTCGATTTTTTCAAGCGGCCCGTCAGAAAAAAAAGAAATTTGTCCGTTTTTAGTGAGATATCGTTGTGCATTCCCATATTGGAAAAAGGTGAGCGAAATTATTAAAAGCAGTGTGAGTTTTTTCATGGTTAGTTATTATTAGTTAATGATTGAACATTGCTGCAGAATGATGTCTGTTCCATTATAACCGGAACAAAAGCCTTTTATGGTAATGGGTTGATCAGGGATTAAATCGGGAATGTTTTTGTTGTGCCATGGTAACAGGGTGCAGCGAATGCCTTCATCACCAAACACCCCTTCATTAAACACAAAAACAAGCACTTTCAGCGAATCAACAGATTCAATTTTGGTAACTTTCCCCGAAAACCGGATGATTGCACCATCATAGTTCTTCGTCTCTGTATTTAAGCCATTGGCGTAATGCGCATATAAATTTTCTGCCGTTTCTGTATAATCTGGTAACGCTTGTTCAATGTCGCGATGAGGTTTGTTAACCATGAAGAACCAAACATAGATTCCGGCAATAATTCCTATTGACAAAGTGGTTATCAGGAATATTTTCCATTTTTTCATAACCCGGAGATATTAGTTGTTTGGAGTACCATTGGCCACCCATATTTCCAGCTTCCTGATGGTACAATCGTCCAGTTGATTCGTGTTTTTTGGCATTGGCGACCAACCTGATTCATGCCTGATAGCTCCCAACAAGCTCCCATTGTTAACTGCTGATACAATATTTTCGTAACTGTCGAGCTGAACATTTCCATTGGCTCCGAACCCCGAATGACATCCGACACATTGTGCCGAAAGAATTGGGAAAACGGTTGTAGAATAACTTACATTGGTTGTGTCGCAGAGGCTATTCTGGGGATAAAGCGCTTCTTCGCTGTCGTAATAACATGCATTCATTAAAACCAGGGTAATAAATGCGATGGTCAGGGTGATTGTTCTTTTCATTTTAGTTAGTTGGTGTACCGTTTTCAATCCAAATTTCAATGGTTCTGATTTCACAGCGGGTAAGGGGATCGCTGCCTTTTGGCATGGGGTAATTACCGGGTTCGCGATTGATTGCACCCACCAAAACCCCATTCTCAATAAAAGCGGAGAGCTGTGCAAAATTACTCAAGTCCAGGTAATAAGAGGGGTTTGGGCCACTATGGCAAGGGTAACAGTATTTTTCAAAAATGGGCACCACACTTCCTGTATAGGTAATATTTGTCGTGTCGCAGTAAGGCAGGTTTAAGCATTTATTATTCTTAGCCCCTTGCGAAATCCAGGTGAGTAGCAGGTTTTTTTGCAGGTTTGTCCATTGAGGCTTGGGTGAAGGAGGCATGCGCTCGTCCGAGCCATTTACTGCCTCATAAATATCGCTTGATGCGGGATTGCCCGTGTTGATCCCTCCTGTTCGCATGACTGATAGGTAATCAATTAGCACAACGCCTTTTTTTGCTGTACCTATATTATGACATCCGGCGGTTCCACAAGTGGACGAAAGCATGGGCAGAATGTCGTTTTGAAAATACACCGTATCTTCGTAACACACATCACTTATAATAATGGTATCATCAATGATAGGATCAGGCTCGTTTTTACAACCTGAAAAAACAGCAAAAATCAGAGCCAGGAAAAGAAATCCTCCCATTCTGGTTGTTAACTCCCTCATAATTTAGATTGAATTTTAATGATTGCAAATTAACGCCAATAAAATATACATGTTGCAACAAGAATAATATTAACAAAATATTAACACCATGGTTTTTTCCCCCAAATTTACAACCCATCCATAAAAAGTTTACAAATCGGGGAATGTTTGTAACAATAGGAATGTCTAAACTGAAAATCTTAAAACTTTGAACTATGAATAATCGAATTTTATGGGTAACCACTTTGATGTTACTTTTCTCTTCCCTGCTGATCGGGCAGAATGCTCAAAGACAACAAACACGCGAAGAAGTTAAAAAATATTTTGATGAACAGGTGAAACCTTTGCTTGTTGAGCAACAAAATATTTATGTACAATCGCTGTCTGCACAGGAAAAAGCCCGGTTAGAGGAAATTCAGACGACCTTTGGCAATGGCAGGTTCGCACAGAATGGTAAACGCGGCAGAAACGCAAATGACGGTAACTTCAATTGTGTTGTCCGGGCCGAAGAAATTACGGCCAATCATCCCGATCAAAACAAAGCGTATAGGCAGTTTATCGACGACCACAAATCGAAATGGGGGGAAGATATACAAGCCATTCATGAAAAAAACGGGGTCACTCAAATGAAAAATGCGGATGGGAATACAGGTCCTGAATTTTGGATCGACCGGCTTGAAAATCCTCAGACTTTATTGCTGATGAATCCTGAGCGACCCTTCCCCGGATTTGGACAGGGTGCAGGACGTGGCATGGGCAGAAATGGAAATGTGGGGAAAGGCAATTGTCCTAACGGGAGAAATGGAATGCAGTCGGGAGTTAATCCGATGATTAACAATGAAATGATTCCGGTAGTTGCCAAAGAACGGCTTGCTTTCGACAGCAACCTTTCCAATGCCGAAAAAGAAACCATTGATCTGGCCCGCCAAAAGATACAGGTGCGCAAGGCGATGTTTAAAGCCTGGCGCGAGAGCGAAGATTTTGTGCCCGGAGCACGCCGGGACGATCCCAACTTCGATGCCATGCGGGCCGATATGCAGGAAAGCATGCAGGCTGTGAGAGATATCGCTTTGAATCACAGCAGCGAAATCAGGCAATCGCTTGACGAAATCAGAGGCCTGAATCCTGATTTGATTGATTGCCCAAAATACGGAATGAACAACCACCGCAAAGGCAGAGGTTTTAAAGGAAACCAGCCCGGACACGGCAACAAATGGAATACGCCCATGGGGTTTCTGCTTTTTGATCCTGCAAACGCAGAGGAATCAGCTTCAACAGGTTTGGAAAATGAAGCGTTGATTTCGGTTTACCCCAATCCTGTGAAGAAAACAGGAACAGTGAAAATTGGAAATGCCAATGGAAAAAATATAGAGGTGTTGCTGTTAAATCAGGATGGAAGCCAACGCGAAAAACTATTTAGCGGTCAGGTAAACGACGATTTGTTTGAAGTAACCATTCAGGCTTCCGGTTTGGACGAAGGCATTTATTTTGTTCAGGTTATTCTGGACGGTAAAACGACCACAAAAAAGATGGTTGTAAAAAGATAGTTTTTTGTTGATTTGTAATTATTTATCAGCAGTATTAATTTAATCCGCAAATCAACCTTTCCCTGAATCACCCTTTAGGGTAAGGGGTAAAATTCAGGGAAAGGTTGATTTGATTAATAGGTTGATGATGACCAGGTGGCTTTCGTTGAGAGCCACCTTTTTTTAGTGTTCATCACCATAGATTTTTACTTCAGCATTTTTTTCAGAAGTGATTGTTCCTCTGTACATGCCGGCTGTGTTAAAAGGCATGGATATATTTCCCAATGTATCGAGCGCAATCACGCCCCCCTCTCCACCCATTGGTTTTAATACCTCAAAAATCATGTATCGGGCTGCTTCATCCAGCGACAGGTGTTTGTATTTCATCAAAGCATCTATTTGAAAGGCCACCACATTGCGAATAAAGAATTCTCCATGTCCGGTGGCAGAAATGGCGCAACCATTGTTGTCAGCATAAGTCCCAGCTCCGATAATGGGAGAATCGCCCACACGTCCTTTCATTTTGTAGGTCATTCCCCCGGTGGAGGTTCCTGCAGCCAGATTTCCGTGCTTGTCGAGCGCCACGGCTCCGCAGGTTCCGAATTTTTCTTTGGTCGCTTTTTCCCGCGCTTTTAAGTAGCTGTTCCATCGGCTTTCAGTAAAAAAGTAGCTGCTGTCGACAAGTTCGATGCCCTGTTCTTCAGCGAATTTCTCGGCACCATCACCCATGAGCATCACATGGGGACTTTTTTCCATCACCGCCCGGGCAGCTAAAATGGGGTTCTTGATGTGTTTTACACCGGCCACGGCACCGGCCATCAGGTTTTCACCATTCATAATGGAAGCATCCATTTCGTTTACGCCTTCGGCTGTAAAAACAGCCCCTTTTCCGGCATTAAAAAGCGGAGAGTCTTCCATCACATTAATGGCTGCGCAAACCGCCTCCAGGCTGGTGCCACCGTTTTTGAGGATTCCCGATCCTGCCTGTAGGGCTTCACCCAGTTTTTCCTGATATTGTTGTTCCAGTTCGGGAGTCATACTTTCTTTGGTGATGGTGCCGGCACCTCCATGGATGGCCAGTGCCCAGGTGGGATGTTTTGGGGCAGGGGAAGGAGTACAGCCAAATAGAATCAAGGCAAGAAAGAGGAAAGATAATTTCTTCATGTTGGGAGTATTAAACCCCAAATGTAGGAAAAAGCGATTAATCAGATCGGATTCGGCAGTCAGGCTGTATTTTAGTGAAGTTGTGGCAATAATCCGCTAACGACGCTTTTAAAATCGTAAATTCCGAACATGTCGGCGGCAGTGATGAGGATGATCACTACTATAACCCATTTCACAAAATCAACGCCTTTGCTTACGGCTAACCGCGATGCAATCAGGGCTCCGGTTACATTGCCAATGGCCAGGATAAGGCCATAAACCCAGTTCACCTGGTTATACCACAGGAAAACCAACAAGGTAAAGGGCGAATACGCCAGCACGATAAATACCTTGATGGCGTTGGCTTTTACCAGGTTGAAACCAGCACCGGCCACAATGCCCGCAAGCAAAAAGTAACCTACGCCCAGGTGAATAAATCCGCCATAAATACCGATCAGGAAGAAGATGAGTAAGAGTTTCCAGCTAAGGGGTTTGCTTGAAATTTCAGCCCTGCCATAAATGTATTTCTGAGGTTTGTAAAAGATAAACACCAACATCACCAGCATGATAACGCCGATGGCTTTTTCAAAAATGTCCTCCCGAATATCAACGGCCAGCCAGGCACCGATAAGCGAACCTAAAACAGTTGGAATTGACAGGTAGATTGCTTTTCGCAATTCAAGTGCTTTTTGCTGATGGAAACTGCTGGTGGCCGCGAGGGTTTGAATGGTGATGGCAATGCGGTTGGTTCCATTGGCCATGCCTGCCGGCAAACCCATGAGCATAAGTACTGACAGAGAGATAATGCTGCCACCCCCTGCCAGCGTATTGATGAACCCAACCATCAAACCCGCCGTAATAAGAATGATAATTTCAACTGTGGTCATGCTGCTAAAGATAAATAGGTTGCGAAAGGTTATTCCCTGCCCGGAAACAGATCTCTGCTCTTTAAGGCATCCCAACCCTGCGCCCGGAGTGGAATGGATTGGTTGTCGTTGGTAATCAGTCGTTCGCCTTCACTGGCGTCTGTCATGTATCCGATAATGGAGAGGCCTTCCATCAATTTTACTTTTTCAAAGTCGGTCTGTTTGATGGTAAACAGCAGCTCATAATCATCACCTCCGTTTAAAGCAGCAACCGAAGGTACGATGTTAAACTCTTTAGCAGTGTCGAAAGTCAACTGGTCGATGGGAATTTTATCTTCGTAAATGGCACAACCTGTCCCGGAAGCCTTGCACAGATGCATGGCTTCTGAAGCCAGTCCGTCCGAAATGTCGATCATCGAAGTAGGCTTTACACCGGCTTCTTCAAGCATTTTCAGGACATTAATCCTGGCTTCCGGTTTTAATTGACGCTCAAGCAGATATTCTTTGTCCGACAAATCGGGTTGCATATTCGGATCGGCCAGGAACACGGTTTTTTCTCTTTCCAATAATAACAATCCCATGTAGGCGGCTCCCAAATCGCCGCTCACGCATAGCAAATCATTTGGTGAAGCCCCTTTGCGGTATACAACCTTTTCAGGATCGGCTTCGCCGATGATGGTGAGGCTTAAAAACAACCCGGCAGGACTTGAAGTGGTGTCACCACCAATTAAATCTACCCGATAAACTTCGCAGGCTTTTTTTATCCCGTCATAAATCTCTTTTATGGCTTCGGCAGAATACTTTGAAGAAACGCCCAATCCCACCAGCAGTTGTTTTGGCGCACCGTTCATGGCCACAATATCTGAAATATTCACCACCGCAGCCTTATAGCCCAGGTGCTTTAAAGGCATATAAACCATGTCGAAGTGAATGCCTTCGATGAGCAAATCCTTTGAAACAAGCATCACTTTTCCGGTTTCCGGCTGAATTACCGCGGCATCGTCGCCCACGCCCATTTTGGTGGAAGCATGAAGGATAACGATACCTTTTGTAAGTTCATCGATGAGTCCAAATTCTCCTAGTGCGGATAAGTCGGTGAGTTTTTCTGTTGAATCAGACATAGGGATATTTTTGCGCAAAAATAAGCTAAAATCATGGTTTAAGGGGGGTGTGTTTTTTGTTACTTTGGAGTCGGTAAATTGTGGTTAATTAAATTTGGCATGGTACGGCGGTTATTGATTCTTCTAATTTTTTTTCTCCTGTTCGGGTGTGTTCCCAATTCGGAAGAGGCTCTTCTTCAGATGAAGACCCTTGAAGGGAACTGGTCTTCGTCCGGTAACGTGTTGATTAACCTGCAATGGAAATCCATTGGCGATTCTGCCTTTAAAGGTCGGTTGTACACCTTATTGGTTGCCGACACCACCTGCGTTGAGCAATTTGTTATTTTTAAACGCAATGATTCCGTATTTACACAATTGGGGAATTGTGAAGGCTATTTACACCCTCAATTGCTTTTGTTAAGTAAAAGCAGGGGGAATTTGTTTCGGTTTGAAAACATGGATCGGCCTTATCCAAACCGGATTGTATTTGAATTAGAAGGTGATTCTTTGTTTGTATTCAGGAAAGAGAACAGCCGCGGCAACAAACCCATCGAGTTTTTGATGAAGAGGAATTAGCCTGACCCGCAGGGTTTTTTCCAATCCGGCGGGTCGAAAGTGTTTCGCAACGTATGTTTTTATTTGGCTTGCGGTAAATCATTACCTCCAGAAGGGAGCGCGCTTGGTTTGACAATACAGTAACTGGCTACCTTGTAGAATAGGCCAATGCTGAATTAATACCCCACCTCCCTGCTCCTCCCCAAAGGGGAGGAGTGATAAAACATTGTTAATTAGAGTTATAAGTATTAATTAATAAAGTTTTGTGGTTATATAGGACCAATCTATCACCTTTCCCTTTTGGGGAAAGGCAGGGGATAGGGGTAAGCCGTAAAAAATTTAAAAAAATGTCAAAATACTTCCCCCTGTTTTTATTAATTTAAATTGTTGTAATCGATTGAATAAGTACACAATATGATATTTATAAAATTAAAAAAGTAGGGGATGTTTTTTAAAAAAGCAAAAAATTTTTAACAACTTGGGGAAAGGGGTCTTACTCGTAGAAAAGCAAATGCCTCATTGGCAAAAGGAAATTGCCTAAAATACATAATATCAATAATTTGCCAAATAGTTATCCGAGGTAAACCAGCCTCAAGCAGATGAGAAACGTATGTTCGTCTAGCCAAATCCGCCAGGCATAGGATAATCTCCATTTCTACATCAATCTAATATAAAGTGTTTTAACGTAATTTATCAGAGGCAAGGTGATTCATTTATTGTTCCTAAAGAAGCGACTCAATAATTTCAGGGAAGTACCTATATTCCAGTTGATGGATTTTTTCGGCCAGGCTTTCGGGTGTATCATATGGCGTGATGAGGGTATCGGCTTGAAACAGGATATCTCCCTGGTCGTATTTTTCGTTTACAAAATGGATGGTAATTCCTGACTTTTCTTCTTTTGCCGCAATCACGGCCTCATGCACATGATGTCCGTACATTCCTCTTCCACCATAGGCAGGTAATAAGGCGGGATGAATGTTGATAATCCTGTCACGAAAAGCCCGGATGATTTCGGCAGGGATCAACCAAAGAAACCCTGCCAGCACGATGAGGTCAGGTTGTTCATCCTTTAGCCAGTCAAGTACCTGGTGTCGGGTATAAAAATCGTCGCGGGAAGCGATTTTTGATTTAACACCAAGGCGCTGACATCGTTCCAACACGCCTGCCTTTGGGTTGTTTGTAATTACCAAAGTTACTTCGGCAAGTCCGTTTTCCCTGAAAAAGGTGATGATTCGTTCGGCATTGGACCCATTTCCTGAGGCCAGGATGACTATTTTTTTCTTCATTGGCTGCTTCCCCCTTTAAATTGGGACAAAAATAGGATTTATTGAAAGTCGAAAAGTTAACACAAAGGTTAATTATTCGCTCTACCAACAGGTTATCCAATAAGTGTTTACTATCCAATCGCTTAAAAAGTTATCATGACTATTGTTTTTTATTGCATTAATGCCGTTCTTTGCACTGAGTTTAACCAAAAAATACACATATGTCAGACGTACGTTCAAAAGTTGTAAGCATTATTGTTGACAAGCTTGGAGTAGAAGAAAGTGAAGTAACTAATGAAGCAAGCTTCACCAATGATTTAGGTGCAGATTCTCTTGACACTGTAGAGTTGATCATGGAATTTGAAAAAGAATTTAACTTGTCAATTCCTGATGAAGAAGCTGAAAAGATTGAAACTGTAGGTAACGCCGTTGCTTACATCGAAGCACATCAGTAAAATAAGTTGTTATGGAGTTAAAGCGAGTTGTAGTAACAGGTCTTGGTGCAATAACTCCTATTGGCAATAATGTAAGAGATTATTGGACCGCTTTGCTTGCTGGTGTGAGCGGAGCCGGTCCAATAACCCTTTTTGATGTAACAAACTTTAAAACCAAGTTTGCTTGCGAAGTAAAGGGCTTTAATGCACAGGAGTTTTTTGACCGAAAGGAAGTTCGAAAACATGACCGGTATGCACAGTTTGGATTAATTGCCGCCGATCAGGCCATCGAAGATTCCGGTTTGCTTCAGGACGAAAGTCTTGACAAAAACCGTGTTGGGGTTATTTGGGCCTCAGGTATCGGGGGATTAGGCACTTTTTTTGAAGAGGTGTCCGGTTTTATCAAGGGTGATGGAACTCCCCGGTTTAATCCTTTTTTTATCCCAAAGATGATTGCCGACATTGCCGCCGGCCATATCAGTATTAAGTATGGATTCAGGGGACCTAATTTTGCCACTGTTTCTGCATGTGCTTCTTCTGCCAATGCTTTGGCGGATGCCTTGATGTATATCCGTCTTGGAAAAGCCAATGCTTTTGTTGCCGGAGGTTCTGAAGCTGCGGTAAACGAGACCGGCGTGGGTGGTTTTAATGCCATGCATGCCATTTCAACCCGAAATGAAGATCCCCAAACGGCCTCGCGTCCTTTTGATAAAGACCGTGATGGATTTGTCATTGGCGAAGGGGGTGGAGGTGTTGTTTTCGAAGAAATGGAACATGCCCTTGCACGCGGCGCCCATATATACGCCGAAATTGCCGGAGCAGGTTTGTCGGGTGATGCCTATCACATGACCTCTCCCCATCCCGAGGGACTGGGTGCCTACCTGTGTATGAAAGCCGCACTGGAAGATGCAGGAATGCAAACTACCGATATTGATTATGTGAACACCCACGGAACCTCAACACCAGCAGGTGATATAGTTGAACCAAAGGCCATCGTGAACCTTTTTGGAGATCATGCCTTTAAGCTGAATATCAACTCGACCAAATCGATGACAGGTCATTTACTCGGTGGAGCCGGCGTTGTAGAAGCAATTGCTACCGTGCTTTCAGTGAAACATGATATAGTTCCTCCTACCATCAACCACTTTACCGATGATCCGGAAATAGACAATAAGTTGAATTTCACTTTTCATAAAGCACAACCCCGTGTGATCCGTGCTGCTGTGACGAATACTTTTGGATTTGGTGGACACAATGCTTCGATTATCTTTAAGAAATTTGTAAAATAAAGCGGCTGATTTGCTATTAGGCAATAAATTACGATCGTATTTTTCGTCTGACAGGGCACTGCATCAGGCCATAAGAAATGTTTTTGGGTATTATCCCGGAAACATTTCTTTGTTTAAGCTGGCATTGCGTCATAAATCAGCTTCAAAAAAAATAATACACGGCCTAAAGGTTAACAACGAACGGCTTGAATACCTGGGTGATGCCATTCTGAGCGCAGTGGTAGCCGACTACCTTTTCAGACTGTTTCCATATAAAGACGAGGGTTTTTTAACCGAGATGCGTTCAAAAATCGTAAGCCGGGTTTCATTGAATAAGCTTGCTCAAAAACTGGGATTGACCAAATTAATCAGTATCGGCGGTGATCACCAGCAGAAAGGGAAATCAAGCGGGGGTGATGCTTTTGAGGCAGTCGTGGGAGCCATTTATATTGATAAAGGGTATGATTTCACTTACAAAATACTGGTAAAGAGAATTATCAAAATACATTTCGATATCGACCAGCTCGTCGACACAGAAATTAGCTTCAAAAGCAGCCTTCTGGAGTGGGCGCAAAAAGAAAAGCATGAACTATCCTTTCCGGTGCTTAGTGAAATGGGACAAAGAAACGATAAACTTTACGTGGTAGCTGTAGAAATCGATGGCGAAATCAAGGCCAGGGCTCATGATTACACGATAAAAGGCGCTGAAAAGCTGGCCGCCGAGAAAGCATGGTATGCAATTATTGATAACACGAATAAAGCCTAACTCTTCTGTTCAAAACAGGTACCTGATAAATTAAGCTTGCCAACTGAATTCACAAGGCTAATTGTGTACCTTTGTGAAAGGAGAATTAAACACCAATACCATGCCCCGAAAACATACACTTGCTTACGTTTCACAGGAAGAGTACAGGGTGATAGCGATTATAAGCAGCCTCAAAGACTACCGGTTTACTTTTTTTCTAAATCAGGTTTTGGGAATTGATTTGATTCATTACGATGACATCGCTTATGCCCGGTCAGGTGATGTGATGTGCACCTATTCCTGGTTCTGTTTTCATGATGCCCAATTGCATACAAATTACTACCTGATAAGCAATAAACACAGCGGAGGTGCGTTATTGGCTACAGTGAAAGAGGCTGATTATTTGTTGCTTATAAAAAATCTGACAGACCCTGATCGGGTGAAGCAGCTAGTTAGTGACATCCGTACCATTACCAATGTGGTGACAGCTTTTGAAGTTCAACCGCAATCTGTTAAAGACATGAATGCCCTATTGGATACGAATGAAAACCATGAGATGGAACAATTAATGAAGAAATGAACTTCCGGCAAGCATAAATAAAAAGTTATAATAACATGATACCGATATTATCAACATTTAAAAAATATACAGCTTATTTTAACGACCATGCCCTGATGGAAAAAATAAGGTTTGTTGCCGAAAAAGCAGGGGCTATCTTGATTTACTATGCCCTCATTCTTTTTTATTTGCTAAAGGATAAAAATGTACCTGCCAGAAACAAGATGGTAATGGTAGCTGCTTTGGGTTATTTTATCCTGCCAACCGATCTGTTGGCAGACATCATTCCCGTGCTGGGTTTTACTGATGACATCGCATTTTTAAGCTTTGCAGTAAGCACAGTTTCAAGTTTTCTGACTCCTGAAATCAAGAAAAAAGCCATGCAAAAGTTGAGCAGAACCCAACTTAAAGAATTAACAGAATAATTGAAGTTGATTGCTGTTCAATTATTTGTAGATGCATTGGCTCATCGCCGACCTACCTCAATATTTGATTATTTTGATAATAGGGTTGAACCAATATTCCATACGTTCCGATTTTTTTTAGCGAAGCGATTCTGAAGAAAGCTACCGATTTCAAACAATGAACTACCCCAAGGTAGAGCTATAGGGGTATCAAATGCCTTGTCGTCAGACAGATTCGTCGCAGCGAAGGCGAAGGACGCTAAAACTCTTCTTCCTCAGTAAAATTATCAGCTAAATAGTCCAGATCTGAATATTTATCCTCATAATCGTCCCTTGCATCGTCTTTTAAATGACCATTGTCGTCATAGTCATCGTCTTCGCTAATAATTTCTTCTGCTTTTTCGGAAGTCATCCGAACAAGATAATATATTTCATCTGTTTCGAAAGGCAACGCACTGACAAATTTGCCTTCTTTGTTGGTAAATCGAATCAGATGTTGGCTAAATCCGTAGGGATAAACGAGTTTGATCTGCTCCTGAATTTCCGGGGTTAGTTTCTCAAAATCTTTAATTACCCTGGTTTTATGATCTTTCATTTTGATATAGATTATTACTTTTCAATTCTTAATTTTCGTGTTGAGCGCATTGATTGGTAGAAAAAATTAATTTAATATTGTATTTTAACCATTACAAAAGCCAATTCAAATGCTGATTCCAAGCGGGCTAAATTATTTATTTTTTTATACGTGGTACCCTGTTTAATATTTTTTTTTAATTTTTTATTCTGCTATGAACCAATCTGATAAACTAGCTACCTTTAATTTTATTGCACAGGGTAAACAAATATAGGTAAGATCGTTTAAAAGTAAGCGCCTCACCAGAGACGAAACCTTAGAACAATAACTTCATCGTGTATTCAGGAAGATTTAGTTATTGATTGGATTACCTCCGGCTTAGATGGCGATAGCTAAGTTTTTTCCAAAGATGTTCCAGTGGCCCCTGTTCAAATTTTTGCAACCAAAAATAGCTCGTCAACACTTCTGACAGAAATATTAAAATAGCGTAGATCTCAATTTGCGCCGGCTTCTGCCAACCAAAGAATCCCAAGCCCCATCCATAAAAAAGAAATCCAAAGAGAACCGATTGCATCAGGTAATTGGTAAGCGACATCCTGCCGGGATAGCTTAGAGGTTTAAGGATTAATCGGGACGGTTTAAATGAACACATAAGCAAGATCGCAAGGATGTAACCTGAAGCTAAAAAAAGATTCATGATTTCATATCCAAGCATATACGCAGCAGTAAGAAATTCACTTTCAGGTGAAATTATGGTCATCACCAGGTTTTCATAATACAGGTAAGCCAAACAACCTACTGCAAGAATTACACATGTTACCCATAACCACACCTTTCTTTGTTGTTCGAATTTCAGGTGCAATTGCAGTCTTGAAGCAACAAATCCAAAAAGTGTGATGCTCATGATTTTTGGAAAATAGTAAATCAGGTTCACCGGAATGAAAGTTGAGTACTCTGTTAACCGGAGATTGAGAACGGACAGATAGTTACCATGGGCATAAACATCCATTGCCTGACCCATGCATTCCGGACAAGTGGATGAAAGAGCATTGGGAAGTGGAATCCATACCGAAATAGTTAACCAGAAAATAACGAAGAAATAAAAGAAAGCGGCCAGGGTGAGCAAGATGGTATTTGAAAATTTGCGAAGTGCCAACACAACCATCCCGGCAATGGCATAGGGTATAAGGATATCGCCTGCCCATAAAAACAGAACATGAGCCATTCCAAACAACAACAGAACACCCATTCTCCTGATAAAGAATGCGGAAAAGTGACCCTGCCTGACTGGAAATCGGTGGTATTGCATCCAGATACCATATCCAAATAAAAAGCTGAACAAAAAAATGAATTTATCGGCGCAAAGTCCAATGAATACCTCATAAAAGTATACTTGTGAAGGGTCGGGTAGCTGGCTATAGAACCCTCCAAAATCAAAAAAAGAAGCGTTAAATCCCAGTATATTGACCATTGCAATCCCCAACAAGGCAAAACCACGAAGAATATCGAGAGACACAATCCTGTTTTGAGGCTTTACTGCTGTTATTGCGATGTTCGGGCTTATCATGAACGATCATTTTTATCGTGGCGTCGAATGGCGAAAATCAGTTCATCCTCGTACCGGTTATTTTTCCAAATTGTGTGTTCAAGTTTGGCTTCCAGCTTCATTCCGTTTCTTTTTAGCACCAGCTGTGATGCCATGTTCGACCCAAAAGGACGGGCAAATATCCGGTCAATGTCCCAGGTGGCAAAACCATACTCAATCATCTTACCCACAAGTTTGGTGATTATCCCCTGTCCCCAAAATGGTTCGGCAAGCCAATAGCCCATTTCAGCATTCTTTTTGTGGATATCACCCTGAGGGAATATACCAATGGCCCCGCAAGCCTCACCATTGATTTCAATAGCAAATGCTTTAACCGGGTTGTCCTTGCTTACGGTGTTGATAAAATTCAGGCCATCAGATTCACTGTATGGATGAGGAAAAGCATCCGTCAGGTTATTGGCAATGTTGGCATTATTTGCATACTTAACCAATGATTCAAGATCAGATAAATTCCAGGCCCTGAGATTGACATTGAGAGATTTCATTAGCGCAGGTGTTTACTGCACAAATGTAACAAGCCTTTTAGTTAATTAAAAATGGCAAACGCTGAAAAATTTGTTATTATTTCAAGTCTCGCTTTGAAAGAATGGTGATAATCATCGTGAGATAAAAAACCAACCAACCACTTGCAATGGCGATGGTTTTTAGAGGAATATTGTCCTGGATTTCCATAAAAACATACCTGCCAAAAGGAACGGTAATCAGGTTGTTGAGCGATTGAATGGGAAAGAAAGCTACCAGCCCGGACCAAAAGCTGTCTTTAAAATAAGGGGCGTTGGTTAAAATGGCACTGGCCACCGGCTCAAACATCATGGTATACAGAAATAACACCACGATAACAAAACCTGCTTTTTTGATTATGAGTGACAGCAAAAAGGCCAGCGAACAATAAACTATGATATCAAAAAAGTAAGCACCAAGGAATTCCATCTCGTCAAAAATAAAGCGCCCCTCCCATACATGCGAATAAATGGTTCCGGTAATCATTCCCGTGAAAAATAAAAATAAGGTACTGATACCCGCCAGAACAATGATAAAAATGAGTTTACTGAGGAGGTACTTTTTTTTACTGATGCCATCCACAATATTCTGTCGCAACGTGTTGTATGTGATATCGTTGTTCACTGAAATAATGACTACAAAAGCCAGCAGGATCTTAACAAAACTACCCAGGTAGGTCATGTTTTGCCAAATGTCGGGGAAATCATAAATGGGTACGATGGTGGGATCAATGCCATTAAAATCAGCACCCAGGCTTTTAAGCCATTCAAGAAAAAACACCCCGCCTGCGGCAATAATAGTCAGTGCCAACAAATACATGCCCAATAAAATCCAGAATACACGGTAGTTTCTGATTTTTAACCATTCAAGTTTTATAGCATCAATCATGTTCTTTGAGGATTTTAAGAAATTCTTTTTCCAGCGTATTGGTCTGGGTGAGCAGTCTTTTTAAGATGACATGGTTGTCAAAACAATGGCTGTTGATTTCGTGAGATGTAAATCCGGGTTTAAGGGTTACCAGCAAGGCACCGTTGCCATTGGCTTTTATTTCTTCCGTGCCTGCAAAATCATACAGGATATTCGTGAGTTGTTCCTGGTCGAAATCTGCTGATATTTCTACTTTGTTCAGCTCTTCCAGGGTTTCTTTTACCAGACCTTCATGTATTTTCACCCCTTTGCGCAGCACACAGAAATGAGTGCATACTTTTTGTACTTCATCGAGCAAATGGCTGGCCATGATGATGGTTTTTCCCTGTTGGGCTACCCGGGTAATGAGGTCCCTGACTTCGGCAATTCCTTCAGGATCAAGTCCGTTGGTAGGTTCATCCAGAATGAGCACCGGTGGATTGCTGAGTAACGCGGCTGCAATGCTGAGTCGTTGTTTCATTCCCAGGCTGTAGGTCTTAAATTTGTCGTTTCTACGTTCGTACAGGTTCACCTGTTTCAGTACCTCCTCAATATTTGAGGTTCCGCATTGTTTGATGTGTGCCGTGATTTTCAGGTTTTGAACTGCGGTGAGATAGGGATAGAAACAGGGCGATTCGAGGATGGAGCCTATTTTTTTTCTGGCCTCTTCGTTGGGTGTGTTGTTAAACCAACTATAATGACCATCGGTTGGGGCCACGACATCGAGAATCATGCCCAAAGTGGTGGTTTTTCCACTTCCGTTGGGGCCAAGTATCCCAAAAATCTGTCCGCTTTCGATGGTCAGCGACAGTTTATCGACGGCAGTTAAACGTCCAAATTTCTTGGTCAGGTTGTTAATCGTGAGGGTTGTGGCCACGTTGTTGGGATTTTATTTGAAAGATATTGATCAGGTCGCCTTTTTGCAGATTTTGGATCAACGTTGGAATTTTACTCCATTCGACTTGCCCGCTCAGGTAAAAGGCTTGCATTTGATCTTCCTGCTGAAAGACGCCTACATAGTTTCCTCCCTGGTTTTTTTCGCGACCATAAAGAAAAAACTGATTCTTCCCGCCATACATGGCTGCAAATTCCTCATATCCTGATGCCTGGTAACCTTGCAACATTTTCAGGTATGATTTATCCGCAACAGCGGTGGAGTCGAGCGTGTAAATCACCAGTTTTTCGATGTTGTTCACCACCTGATAGAAGTTGGGGTTTCGGGTGGGATCGAGCATGCGAAGTGTGCTGGGATAAAGACAATAAGTGCGTGTTTTGGTTGAATCGGCATATTCCTTAATGGATTCTTGTTGCGCCCAAAGGGGTTGAATCAACCCCGTCAGGAACAACAGAAATATGATTTTGTAATTACTCATGGTGCATTCTGCCAAGGTTCTCAAGTCCTTCTACTTTCATTTGCTGTGCGATCTTCGAAATGTTCTTTAAATCAATTTCGCCATACAGGCTTAAAAGTACAAATTTATTTCCACCACCAACTACCATGATGAGTTCTTCGATAATGCCTTTGTTTTCTTTTATCGAGAACAACATGCTTTGGTCCGGATCGCTTACTGTCATGAGTTCATCATAACCCGCTTTCCCGACATCTGCTATCGCTTTTTTGTAAAGTTGCAAGGCATCAGGAAGGCTGTCGGCCATCACAATTTTCAACCCTTTCAGTTTGCTTACAGCCGTCATAAATTCCTTTTCAGATTCGCTGCCGGCTTCCATTTCGGTAAACATCGAGAACATTTTACTGCTGACAGAAACTTTGGTGAAGTTGTCGTTGTCGGCATACTGATTAAAGTAAGAAGTAATTACGTTTCCCTGTGCAAAAACTCCGACTGCAAGAAACGCGAACGTGATGATTAAGATTGATTTTTTCATGTTTTTAGTTTTATTAATAGTTTATGAATGTTATTTATTGTTGTTTCCGCTTAAAATCTCTTTTGGTTTGTTTAGCTGTTGTAATTGGACTGTTGAGTAATTTTTTCCTTCGTTTAATCCGTCGGAGACCATCATCAGGGCCTGGCGTGTTATTTCGAACGCTTTATCCGGATCGTTAACATTGTAAGCCGCTTGGGTGTAGTTATAGCGAAAAAGCCCACTCACAACCACAATACCAATGATTAGCGATGCGGCGACCGTGTACCACATCATGCGAATTTGTTTGCCGGGGTGTTGAAACGCAAATTCGGGTTTTTGTTGTTTTAATTTCGAAATGGCTTCAAAGTAATGTGTTTGATCCGATGAATCATGGGCCGAAGACATGAGTTCTTTCAAGAGTTTTTCTTCTTCCGGGGTGGTTTCGGCCCGCCAGTACTTTTCGAGTAGTTGATTAGTTTGCGAGTCCATATGCATCTATTTTAGTGATTTGGTCTTTGATTTTTACCCTGGTTCTGAAGAGTGAAATCTTTACCTCCGACAGAGTTAACGAAAGAATGTCGGCAATTTCCTGGTACGAAAGTTCTTCCACTTCACGCAAGTGAAACACTTCGCGGTGCTTTGGCGGAAGTTCATTGATAATCCGGCTTAACCACCTCTGGCGATCGCTTGTCAGCAGACCTTCATCGGTTTGTTGGGTGTCGGCCTGATCCATCGGAGGCACATTGAGTAAACTGAATCGGTTTACCTTCACCCAGTCGTAGCATTGGTTCCGTGTGATGCGCATGGCCCAGGATTCAGGATTGTCGATGGTTGCAATCATGTGTCGTTTTTTCCAGATTTTCATTAAACATTCCTGTACCACATCGTGTGCATTGTCGGGCGTTTTAAGTATCGACAGCGCGTATCGGTACATTTTATTTTGTACCGGAATGATGTGTGTATCGAAAAGTTCTTTTGACATATTTGCAAGGAGACGACAGGAATAGAACAAAGTTACAAAGTTGGTGTTTTTTTATCGATGATTTCCGGATTGAAGAGAAAGTGATCGTGATGGTCCCTGATGGACTAAAACATGATAGTTAATACCCCATGCATCCTTTTCCTGTTTATTCTTGTCATGCTGGGGCAAAAGGACTCGATTAATATTATCTGGAACGATTAAACTATCTTTAACATTTCATTAACAGAGGTATAAAGAATTATGCTGTTTCTTAGCAAAATCTCTTTTTACTAAGTTGCGTATTAGGCACTTTAACCAATACCGGATGAATGCAAAAAGTTGCCTTTTGCCTGTTAGTCAATTTTAACGCCATAACTTAATTAAAACACATGAAAATACGATTTACAACCATGATGCTGATGTTACTGGCATTGGGTGCGTTTACCTTAAATTTGCCCGGTCAGGAAATTCATCCTGAAAAAGTAACCAAGGCAGTCCATTTTGATATGTCTGGACCCCTGGGACAAGTGGATCCCATACCCATGGGTGTTCGCAAAAGAGCCTGGAAAGAGAAAGTGGTTCCCAATAAACTTCACCTGACAAATGAACTTGAGAACACACCACTTCCTACCGGACCAGACCCTGTTTTACAGGATGAAACACGTTGGTTTTCGGGAACACCACAGGTAAATCAAAACTTTAGCGGAATTACCAATACTTACGGTGTGGCTCCTCCCGACACTGATGGCGATGTAGGACCTGACCATTATTTCCAGATGGTAAACAGCGGATTCGCCATTTGGGACAAACAGGGAAATCTCATGTATGGCCCTGCCGATAACATCACGCTGTGGGATGGCTTTCCTGGCCCTTGGTCGAGTACAAATGATGGAGACCCCATTGTATTGTATGATGAGTACAGCGACCGATGGATTGCCACGCAATTTTCACTTCCAAATTATCCTTCCGGACCTTTTTATGAACTGGTGGCTGTTTCCGAAACCGGTGATCCATTGGGAGCCTGGTATCGTTATGCTTTTGAGTTTGATGCCATGCCCGACTATCCAAAATTTGGTGTTTGGCCCGATGGTTACTATTTTACCACCAATTTATTTAGCAATGGCGCGTTTTCAGGAGGTGGTATCAGCATCTTAGATCGCGATGCCATGCTGACAGGCGATCCTGATGCACAAATGATCTTTTTTGTGATAGGCACTAACTGGTCGAACCACAGCAGTTTTTTACCGGCTGATGCCGATGGCGAGATGCTTCCCCCTGAAGGATCACCCTCCTACATGGTTAACATGGGAAACAATGTACTGCGTGTTTACGAGGTGGATGTTGATTGGGTTAATACCACCAATTCTTTTATTCTACAGGTGAATACATTGCCAACACAGCCGTTTTCGACCAATGGACTTAATATACAGCAACCCGGCACGAGCCAGTCGTTGAGTACTTTGGCCGGAAGACTGATGTATCGGTTGCAATACCGCAATTTTGGCGATTATCAGGTGATGTTGACCAATCACACCGTGAATGCCGGAAATGGCAAGGCCGGAGTAAGATGGTACGAATTACGCAACTATGGCAGTGGCTGGTCAATATACCAACAAGGAACCTTTGCCCCTGCCGATGGTGAAAACCGATGGATGGCATCTGTGGCCATGAACCAGGGTGGCGATATCGCCGTTGGATATTCCGTGTCTAGTGCCACTACTTATCCCTCTATTCGCATCGCGGGCCAATCTTCCGGTGCTCCTGCCGGATTGGGTATACTGGATATTGACGAGGTGTCTATTTTCGATGGTACCAAATCTCAATCAGGTGTAGACAGGTGGGGCGATTATTCCATGATGTCGGTCGATCCTTCGGATGATAATTCATTTTGGTACACTACCGAATATTCAAACGGAGGCTGGGGATGGAAAACACAAATTGCAAGTGTTTCGTTTGCAGCTCAACCCATGTGTGATTTCGAGTCGGATGAAACCCTGATCCCTGTGGGTGAAACAGTTAACTTTGCCGATCTCACCGAAGGTATCCCAACCCATTGGAACTGGACCTTTGAAGGAGGTTCTCCTGCAACCTCTGCCGAGGAAAACCCACAAAACATTCAATACAGTGCCGAAGGTGTTTATCCTGTAAAGCTCGTGGCTTACAATGCCATCGGTATCGATAGCATCACCAAAGAATCATTCATAACGGTGAGTGCAACCATATTGCCACTGGTAGACTTTGTTGCCGATAAAAAGGCCATCTGTTTGGGCGAGCCGGTGCAGTTTACTGACTCGACGCAATACAGTCCCAATCAATGGAGTTGGGAATTTGTTCCTACAGACATTACCTACGTGAATGGAACCAGTGCCAATAGTCAAAATCCGGAAGTCGTATTTAATTTATCCGGCGATTATCAGGTGACACTTACCGCCAACAACCTCAATGGCAGCTCTACCACTACAAAAGACGACATGATTAAAGCGGGAGGGAACACACCGTATTTTCTGGAAGATTTTGAGACTGAGGGTGTGAAAGCCAACGAATGGACCATTGAAAATCCTGATGCCGGCGTTACCTGGGAAGTTTTTGAAACCGAAGGTACTGCACCGGGAAATCATTCTGTGGGCATTAATTTTAGAGAATATTTCGCCATTGGGCAGCGCGACTTTTTAATCTCGCCACCTTTTAATTTAGCCAATACCTCTACTCCTTCACTGGAGTTTCAACATGCCTATGCCCAATACTATGCTGAGGCAGGCGACTCATTGATCGTTTCGGTTTCAGCCGATTGTGGCACTACATGGAACCGCATTTATGCCAATGCCGAAAATGGAACCGGAAACTTTGCGACGCACGAATTAACCACCGATGATTGGTGGCCGGCTGTGGCTTCTGACTGGTGCCTGGAAGGATGGGGAGCAAGTTGTATTACCCTCGATTTGTCTGCTTTCGCAGGAAACGATCAGGTACGTATTCGATTCGAAACCTTTAGCTTTGCAGGTCATCCCATATTTATCGACAATGTTGCAGTAAGCAGCTTGGTCGGAATACCCGGGAACTCGTTGGGATTAAGCAAAATGAGGGTATACCCCAACCCTTCCGATGGAAATTTCCATGTTGCTTTGCCCGAAGGTCATCAATTCGATAAAATTCAGGTGATGAACAACCTGGGACAAATTGTGAAAGAAATACCGGTATCTGCAAAGACTGAAACATGGGTGGTGGAGCGTGAAATTACCTGGCAACCAGGAATTTACTTCTTAAAGGGAATTGGACAGACCAACAGTGAAACAGTTAAAGTGATTATCTATTAATTGTGTTTATTAAAATAATCCGAAAGTGGATATAATTTATTTGGTAATTGGAAATTGTTCAAAACCGGATGAATTATATCCACTTTTTGTATGCTGAATAAGCAGATTATCTATCTTTGCGACTCATTTATCCAATTGAATAAATGTACCTTATATTATTAACAGGATCAAAATCATGAAAAAATTTATTACCGCATTTTTAATTTGTACCTTGCTACTTTTCATCCCGATGACGGGTATGTTTGGTCAAAGCATTCATCCAACCAAAATTGTTAAAGCCGTTCATTTCGACAAATCGCAACCTTTACGGGATGTTACTCTCATTCCACTCGGACAGCGTGAGCGCACCTGGAAAAACAAAGTGGTGCCCAATATCTTCGACTTTGCCAAATTCAACATGAAAGCTTCCTGGCATAACGGAGCTGATCCTGTCTTACAAAAAGTACCGGGGCATCCCATGAGTTCCGATGCCGTGATTGATGTAAATGTTGCGGGGATTACCAATACTTACGGCATTGCACCTCCTGATACTGATGGTGATGTTGGTCCAAATGAATTTTTCCAAATGGTAAACAATGGCTTTGCCATCTATAACAAAACAGGTGTTAAAATCTATGGCCCGGCGGATAATATTACCCTTTGGAGTGGTTTCCCTGGTCCTTGGTCGAGTACCAATGATGGGGACCCGGTGGTGTTATACGATGAATATTCCGACCGGTGGATTGCCACCCAATTTTCACTTCCCAATTACCCGAACGGTCCATTTTATGAATTGGTAGCTGTTTCGGAAACCGGTGACCCGACAGGTTCCTGGTATCGTTATGCATTCCAGTTCGACAACATGCCTGACTATCCAAAGTTTGGCATCTGGACCAATGGTTATTATTTTACAAGCAACCAGTTCAATCAAGGAAACTGGGTCGGCGCTGCCGTAAGCATCCTTGATCGCGATGCCATGCTGTTGGGTGATCCTGATGCAGAAATGTTGTTCTTCGAGATGGGTTCCAGCAATGGAAGCATCCTGCCTGCTGATGCCGACGGTCCTGCACCCCCTGATGGTGCTCCTTGTTACTTTGTTTCACTTAAAAGCACATTACTTAAATTGTGGTCGGCTAATGTTGACTGGAGCAATCCAAACAATGCAACAGTAGATTATATTGGTATTGTTCCTGTTGCAGCTTATTCTGATGCGAGTATTAGTATTTCACAGAAGGGAACCTCTCAGAAACTTGATGACCTTGCAGGAAGGTTAATGTATCGTTTACAATACCGCAATTTTGGTGATTACGAAGTCATGGTTACCAACCATACTGTAAATGCCAACGGTGCTGGTCAGGCAGGTGTTCGCTGGTATGAATTAAGAAAATATGGTTCCGGCAATTGGGAAATGTATCAACAAGGTACGTTTGCTCCTTTTGACGGTGCCTCAAGGTGGATGGCTAGTGTGGCCATGAATGACATTGGTGACATTGCCATTGGATATTCTATCTCTTCTTCAACAAAATTCCCCTCCATCATGATTGCCGGACAATCTGCCGGAGCGCCAATGGGACTTGGCATACTGGATATTGATGAAATAACAATCAAGGCAGGAACAGGTTCGCAAACCGGTGTTGACCGCTGGGGCGATTACTCTGCAATGACTGTTGACCCAACTGATGGCACCACTTTTTGGTATACTCAACAGTATTCCAATGGCGGTTGGAACTGGCGTACTCAAATAGCAGCCCTCAACTTTGCTGTAGCACCGGTTTCCGATTTTACCGCAGACAATGTAATTATACCTGTGGGTGAAACTGTCAACTTTTTTGACCTGAGCCTTAATATACCTACCGGATGGTCCTGGGTATTTGATGGTGGAGAACCTGATAACTCACTTGAAAAAAATCCTGAAAATATTCTGTACAGCACCGAAGGCAGCTTTTCCGTTGAACTTACCACATCCAACGTTGCCGGCAACAATACGGTGGTGAAAGAGGGATATATCACAACTAGCTCTACCATTCTTCCTGAAGTAGCATTTGGCATAAGTGCGTTGGATGGATGTATTTCAGATACCATTTCGTTTAGTGATTCAACTCAATTTCTGCCACGTCAGTGGAATTGGGAATTCAGTCCATCAACAGTTACATTTGTGCAGGGTACAGATGCTTCAAGTCAGAACCCCGTAGTAGTATTTAATCAGCCAGGAGTTTATTCGGTCACTCTTACCGCTACCAACCTCAATGGATCATCCGTTCTTTCAAAACCTGAATTGTATTCTGCTGGCGGGAAAACACCCTATTTTCTTGAAACATTTGAAGACGGACTTGCTCAAAACAATTGGACCATTGAAAGATCAGCGAGTGAATTCACATGGGAAATTCAGGAGATTGGTGGCACAACACCAGGAAATCTGGCGGCTGGCATACTTTTACGCGACAAACCTCAAGGAGAACGCGACAGGCTAATCTCACCAGCATTTAACCTTTCAGGCCTTTCGAATGCATCACTTGAATTCCAATATGCTTATGCACAGCGTAATTCGCACCTTTACGATTCGTTGATTGTATATATTTCGGTGGATTGTGGCAATAATTGGATCCGGATATTTGCCGGTGGCGAAAACGGAACTGGTAATTTTGCTACTCATGAACTGACCAGTGGTTTTTGGCCTGAAACTGATGGCGACTGGTGTATGACAGGATGGGGAGCACAATGTGTTAACATTAATCTAACTAATTGGACAGGCAACTCAGATGTAAAACTGGCTTTTGAATCATACAGTGATCTGGGAAACCCATTATTTATAG
Organism: Bacteroidetes bacterium GWF2_41_31; assembly: GCA_001769215.1. GTDB lineage: Bacteria > Bacteroidota > Bacteroidia > Bacteroidales > F082 > UBA6244. The sequence goes on along the minus strand of MEOL01000037.1, from coordinate 184,109 downwards.
ATAACATCGCGGTTAGCCAATACTTAAGTGTTGATGAAATCAACAGCAATGCCATCAAGGTATATCCCAATCCTACCAACGGATCGCTTCATGTTTTGATAGGAGATTCCCCATATACACAAATTCAACTGCTGAATCAGTATGGGCAAGTGGTTTATCAAACCCGGGTGGATAAAAAATCTGCTACCGTCATTATTCCTGATCTGGGATTAAGCACCGGAATGTATTTTGTGGTTGCCCGGGGTGCACAGGGTATGAGCACCGTGAAACTGATAGCTTATTAGACACTTACATCAATCCTACTGAAAAGAGCGGCCGGATAAACCGGCCGCTCTTTTTATTATGATTTAGCCCCGACTCATCGTGGCACTGCGCAACTCACAGAGTCCAATATATTTTGATTCGTTAATATTTGTCATTTCTTGTCAATCCAAAAGGGATTTTCAAATTAAATGAAATATTTCTACCCGGATTATATAAGTTTACTTCTTTTAATGTCGATAAATGGTCAATGTATTTTTTGTCGAATAGATTATTTACACTGATGCTTAATGAAATAAACTGATCTTTAATTTGGATATTTCCTCCAATACTTAAATCAATCAGTGTGTAACCCGCTGTTGTTGTTTCGTCGGGTGCAGCGTTGTTTTGATCAAATGCAGTGAGTGAGTTTACTGAAACGAATGCCTTTTTAAAAAACAGCAACTGTTCTTTTTCACTCCTTACTTCGAAACGCAATTTATGAGCCGGCACAAACGGCAGGTAGTCGCCATTCTGCTGTTTACCAACTACCGATGAATAGGTGGTTTCAAAATGCAACCATTTTAATGTTTTGGGATGAACATGTAAGCCTGCTTCACCTCCAAACAAAGTAGAATTCGACTGTTTATATCTGAATATTTCAATCCCCGAAGCCGTCGTGTCGCCGGTTGGTGAAATATAGATATAATTATTGACGATGTTGTAGTACCCCGCAATATCAAAAGTGAGATTATCTACATGGTAATGAAGGCTCAAATCCGTTTCATAGGCATTTTCGGGAACAAGATTTTGGTCTCCGATTTCGTATCGCAATTCGTGTTGACCGTTTGAGGTAAGTTCAGCCAGGTTAGGAGTCCGGTATGCTGCGGCAAAGTTTGTTCTAAACAATAGTTTTTCTGATAAGTGATAAGTAGCTCCAAGCGACCCACTGAAACTACCATAGGACTTGTCGAGTGGTGCACGATATGTCATTGAATCTGTTGCTGATCCAATTGCCCGGGTGTAAATCGATTTATTATCATAACGAATGCCCGTTTGAAGTTTTAATTTTTTGAAAAAAGTGTATTGTAACAAACCAAAGACAGAATAATTATTCGTCGTAGCATCAGGCAATAATTTAGTTTCTCTGTCATTCAGATTTGTATTTATTTGATTATAACCCTGAAAACCGATGATGTATTCTGAGTTTTCCTCCGATGACAAATGAAGTTTGACATCATAAGTTAATGTTGCAAGTTCCATTTGCAATTCATATACACCAACATCGCCAAAATGAATTAATTCCGTATTCTGAAATCCTGAATTAATGTCAAGTTTAAATGGACCTAAATACAACTTGTTTTGAGAGGAAAGTAAATGTGTGTTCAATTCCTGAAACCAAATCTTGTTTTCCCTTCCCCTTTTTGTGATGGCTTCAATTGCTTCGTCTTCAACCAATCCAAGTTTTTGATTGTTGAAGTCATAAAACAATTTGAAAGTGCCAACTTTATCTGTAAATCCGGCATTTGCCTTCATTGACATTTCGTTGAAACGTGAGTTTGGAACAAAAGCTCCTCCTCCTTGAAGAAAATCGGAATTTGTTTTTTGTCCAACCCTTAAACCTCCGAAGAACTTTCGTGATGCTCCTTTTATACCAAAATTATTGGTCATGCCCAGCGTGTTTGAATAAAGATGCAAATTGTAATCGCCCATAATACTACCAATCGGAGCAGGTTTTTCTTTTATAAAATTAATAACTCCACCAATGGCATCCGATCCATAAAGCAATGATGCAGGCCCTTTGATGATTTCGACATGATCAATACCAAATTCGTCAATCCCGAGAGGATGATGACTCGAATACTGGTAATTCTCAAACCGTACTCCATTATTTAATACTAAAATGTCATTCATTGATAGTCCACGAATTACGGGCTTTGAAACGCCACTTCCTTTCGAAATCATATCAACGCCAGGCACTTTTGTAAGTATTTCAGTAAAGTTTGGTGTATTCGTAATTTTTATTGGATCGAGTTTGAGTATTTCAATCTTTACAACATTTTCATGTTGCGTTGAGTTGTATCCACCGGAAACAACTATTTCTTCCATTTCTATCGCTATTTGTCGTAGTGAGATATTCAATTCCAAACTTTCTCCATTTAACTCAACGTTTTCAATTCGATTGGTGTACCCAAGGGTTGAGAATTGAATTTTAATTTTGCCATTCGGCAAATTTGATAAAGCATAAGTTCCATTGGAATTTGAAACGGTACCCTTATTCATATCATGAACAAAAATGCTTGCGCCGATCAACGGCAAATTGTCCTGGTCGGTAATTTTTCCTGTTATTTGATTCTGCGCATTTGATATAAAATACGACATTACCACCATGCAAATGATCATTATTCTTTTCATTTTATTACGTTTTAATTGATAGGCAAAATTTTATTCAACACCAAAAATGGTGCGTATGATTAAATCTGACTATCTGGTGGCGCACGTAATAAAAATGAATATGTGGAGAGTGTAGAATAATTAACAGACTTGTAATGATTGCGATATTTGGCCAGGGGTTGTCTTTTCTGTAAAACGATATTTTCAAAGTCTGAAGAAAAAACAGAGAATTCAAAATTACAAATGGCGCATTTTTCCTGAAATGAATGGTAATGCGTCCCGCTCCCTGACTTGCATTCAAAGCGTTTATGATGATGCTCAAGCTTAACCAGTGAAGGTAAAAGAAATACCAAAAAGAGTAATAAAGAAGCAATATTTTTCACATTTCCAACCATCAAGCTATCTGATCTATTGTGTCGGTTTGTTAAAATGCATGGCCGTTATATGGATGATACTTTGGGGAGTCGGGTTTTATCACAATTAGATGACACTAACGTTGATGCGGGCAGAATATTGCATAACTATCTACACTCCACTGTTATCAACATGATATTGAACCTGATTTTCCGGCTTGCGAGCTAACACCGCCTCCACAGATAATTTTTCGCAAAAGTAGGGGATTCTTTCAATTCCTCATTATTTTTCAAAAATTGATTAAGACAGGGGAAAAATATTGTTTTACAATGGTTACGTCGAAGAAAAGCAATTATTATACCACCGGGTTTTGCACCTTATCCATCTTGCCGGAATAGAACTCAAAACAGATCTCCCAAAAAACAGGAATCCCCTTTCCTTACAAATAATCCAATTCCTTCGGTAGTACAACAACCTCAAACCGGAACATCGCCAGGTGCTGTTTGGTACTCAGATCCTTTGGTTATTGTGTGATGCTTTTTTCTACCACTTACCACTTTTTCAATCTGAGAACGTCAATATAAAACTGCTTGATTTGATATGGGTAGGTAACATAAACCGCATTATCCTCATTTATTGTATAGCCCTTCTTAAAGTCAACTTCACATTCTGTTAGGGTTTCTTCGGCCAGGTTTAGTTGGCCTGTTCGAAATAGTGACAAGGCCTTATAATATTTGGCGTCCGAAAAGGCCGGGTAGTTCGTTAATGCTTTGTCGAAATACAGAATAGCCTCTTGATGCCGGTTTAATTCCTGCGTCGCGATTCCTGCATAAAAAAGGTCCAGAAAATGTATCCAATTTTCTCCATTTGCTTTTCTTGCCTGATCAATACTATTTTCCAGAAAGTGCAATGATTTTGAGAAGTCGCCCAACTGTAAGTAGCATAGTCCAATGTAAAAATCGTATGTGTGGTCCATCACAACACCGTTTTCAACTTTTAATTTTTTTGCCGTTTTAAAGTCCTGAATAGATTCATGATATGTCCGGGCAAAAATACACTTTATAAAAGCTCTGTAATCAATATATGATTGAGGGTCAAGTTCTACGGCTCTGTCCAGCGACTTAAGTCCCAGTTCGTGTTTGCCTTGTTTAAAGTAAGGCATGGCTTTCTGTTGGTACAGATAGGCCAAATTAAGGTTGACGGCTATTGCAGAGTCGAGATACAATTGATACTCAGGTGAAAAATATCTGATTTTCCAGGCTCCATTCTCCAAATACCTTTTAACTATTTGATCGTCCGTTAATTCACGCATTTTAGTATCTGAATTATTCTGTTCTGAAGTCGAACATGAAGTCAAAAGGATTATCAGGTAAATAAAATATCTCATTTTTTATTTCGCTTATACTACACTGACCAAAAAGAGTTGCATTCGACTGATGAGTGTATGAAGTTTTCAGTATTTTTCATTTTTTTCAGCTCAAAATAATACCATAAATCGGGCAACAGTTTTTTGTTATGGTTAAAATTTATGGTTTGTCGCGGCCAACAAACCTGTTTTTGCCGGTTAAAAAACCCATTGCTTTCTGCACATTCCTTGTTACGCTATCCGCCGATTTTAGAAACGAAATGTAGCGAATAATTTCTTTTTGCCTCGAAGCCGGTAAGCTTTCAAATACTTGTTTTGCTTCCTTGTTTTGGTCAAGGGCTTTTAAAAATTCGGGGTGAGGCATGATGGACCTGTCTGCCGGGTCGAATTCAATTGCAATATCAATTGTTTCGCCAATTCGTTTTGGCGAATTTTTAAGTATTGTGGTATTAATGTACAACCTCCAATCACCACTGAATTTCACTAAAGTTTGTTTATGTTGATTATTGTTTATCACAATACGCACGGGTATATGCCCTTTGTCTTTACCGGCTTGGGTAAATAGATCTTTCAGGATTTGCTCTGGCACATAAACGAAAGGGTTTATTCCTATAATATCCAATGTGGCTTTAAATTGATGTATCATGGTTGCTGTATGATTTTACGGATGTACCTTACTTTGTGTATACCGGTTAAAGTGTATGACGCGTGCCTCATTAGGACTACTATTTTTCTTAATTTGCGCTTATTTTCAAATAGGTAACTTCCTTTTTTTGAATCACTTTCCGGGGCATGTACAATGAGCCGGTGTTTCAAGCTGGTGTTTCTTCAGTTTAGTCTTTTTTCAGTTTATATTTAATTCCAATATTAAAATTCAAGCATCTAATAAAAGTAGGAGCATGTCCTCCTGTCATTCCAACTTTTTCATAATAAATAAATTCAGGATGGATGGATGAAGAAATCGACATTCATTCTGTTATTATTTCTTTTAACTCGAACTCAATTAAAAACCCAAAACTAATTTCATGACCGATATGCATCATTGATAATACGTTGGTTTCATGAGCCTAAATCACACTGCTTCCATCAGGTAATAATTCTAATCACATACAAGTTCCTTTATTTCGTCTATGGTTGGATTTACCATGTTATAATGAACCACATAACCCTGGAAAATACCAAACACAACCAAATGCTTTAAAAAACAAAATGAGTTTAGTTGATAATTAAAAACAACCGAGATTTGACCACCAACAATTTGTAGTTTATCAAACGCATCAATTGTTGTCAATGCCTTATTGGTATTAAAAACAAGATTGTTGTCAATTGACTCCAATCGATTTAGCCCTGAAATAGTTTTGAGTACAGCGTTATTTTCGACAATAAATGCCCCTCTAATGGTTTTTAGGTTTTCGAAACCTGCAACGGTGGCTAACGACCAATTCCAATCAATCTTAAATGACCCGCCAATGACTTCCAAATTATTCATTCCCGGTATCGAAGTTAATAAATTACTTTCCCCAATTTCAAAGTCACCATTGATGGTGATTAGGTTTTCAAAGCCAGTAAAAACATTTAAATGATCATTATTGTCTACTCTAAAATTACCTCCAATTGAGTTTACTTTATTAAATTCAGGAATTTCCGATAATTGACCATTGTCCCTGATTTCAAGCCCTTTAGCAATGTGATAAACTTGATCTCCTATTAAATTTACATTTTCAAATCCCTTAACAGAAGTTAAACGATTATGTCCGGAAATCCCCAACTTTCCACTTATGTAGCTCAGGTTATGGAAACCGTTTATGGTTTCAAGTAAATCGTTATAACCGATTGTTAGTTCCCCAAAAACACTATCTAACTGATTAAAATTATCAATGGAGGTTAAACTGTTGTTTATGGTAATTACCAGATCTGATTGAACTGATTTTAGTTTAGAAAATTCATCCAGCATGACCAACTGGTTATTCCCACTTAAAAAAAAGACACCTCCGATAAGTTCCAGATTTTTGAAGCCTTGTATTTCTGTCAATAATTCATTGTCTTTAATCTCCAGATTTCCAGCAACAAACTCCAAATTCGTAAATCCGGCTAAAATGGTTAAATTCGTATTGTTTATAATTACATCCCCCTTAATATTAGTGATTTCTGATAAAGGTGAGAGGTTCGAAACAGGATCAATATCTGAATTTAGGATGGTAAGATCTCCACCGATAATTCTATAATCACCACCAGCAAAAGCGTCAACTTCACTCTGGGTAGAGAACGTAATATTTCCTTTGTACATTTTTGGTTCCGTAGTAAATTCCCAAATGTTGCTTTCGATCAGGATTCTTTCATTCGCCCATGCGACAACTTTCCACTGATAGGTTGTTGATCCTTCTGCACCAATCAGGGCAAAATGGTTTACGTCGAGCTTTTCATGCAGAATGGTGTCATTGGTTACTTTTTTCCACAAATAAACTTCGTAATAGGGGGATGCCCAAATCGTTAAATTGCTATAACGCATCTCAAAATAGCCGGAAGGAAGTGTAGACCAATCCAATGGAACATAATCCGGATTTTGGTCGTTGGTATAATTTAAAGGATTTCTTAACGTAAACGTCTTTAATGCATCAATAGAATTGTCTTCTTTAGTACATCCCATAAGTATCAACAGACCCATGATTGCCAGGAAAAAAACATGCTTAACCAAAGGGGCTCTTTCTATTTTCATTTTCATGTTGAAGTCGTTTAATAAATCACATTAATCCTTTTTAGCCTGTTTGTTACCTCCTAACATCACCATGATTCCCATTTCAAAACCAAACGAATGTATTGCCGTTCCAACTTTTTGTCCATAATAGGTTTTATTGGAAACTTCCCTTACGTAATCATAGCCAGCTATAAAATCAATGATGATTTTTTTACCCAATGGAACTGCCAAACCAACACCAGTACCGAAGTTATAAAAGTTAGATTTAGATTCCGAATCGGCATAGTAATAGTAAGGATTGGACCCCGGGCTTTTATACTTGGACGAAGCCTGACCCATGCCTGCATTCAATTCAAAAAATGAATACACTTTTGATACGGGTATATAATATCTGCCAAAAGCACCAAGGCCACCAAAAAAAGTGGTTTGTGATTCCCGGGAATTGTTGATCTTCATTGAACTGTACGACAGATTTATATCCAGCCCAACGGCAACATTGTCCAACACAAAGTATCCAACTTTTGGAACCAGGTTTAAGCCAAATGTTTTCGTTTGCCCTTCTGTCTTACCTCCTATTTTTGAATTAATCGTTGAGTATCCGGTCCCAAACATTTCGGGTCCGGTACCAATCGAGCTTAAGGTGGTTGACATTCCGATTAGGAAATTACCTTTACTTAACTGAGAATATGCTGTGCTGTAGTATAATACTGAAATGATAATAACTATCGCTTTTTTCATGTTGAATAGGTAAAGTTAAAATGTTAGATTTCTGATGATCAAAATGAAATATTCCTGCAAAGTCTCAGCATCGAATTGCATGGCATAACCCTTCTTAAAACAGGCTATGACAGAACTCCCCAAACAGAAATGTTTTTCTCCAGTTATTTATTCATTTTGCTTTCTAATTCGTCCAATCGGTCGTTGGCAGAATGTACCATCATCATTACACGAACGAATGGCAAGGCCAGCAACAACAAAGCCAGTGAAGTAATCAACTCAAACCAGTTGAAGTGAATGATGTTGACAATCACTCCGGTCAAGCCAATCAATGCAGCTAAAATTCCACCGGGAACCCCAAGCGGGCATCTTAATTTTTTCTTTGCTTCCATTTTCTCTTTTGTTTTGATTAATAACTACTTAATATATTGATTAATTCTTCTCTCGTTGGAACACTTCTGAAAACAATTTTCTGGTCAACCAGCAGTGCCGGAACAGCATGAATGCCCAACTTCATTGTTTTTATCATACCCACAGGCATATTTGCATTCGTTTTCTTCAAAACAAACTTTCTCCCAAACTGTGGCAGTACGTCATCGAGCATGCGGCTCAGCACTTTACAATTTGGACAAGTAAATGTGTAGTACATCTCTATTGAAATGGATTTGTTTTCATTCATTTTTCAAAAATAGAAAAAATAGCTTCCCATAAAGGACATCATGATGATAGTTACAACTAAACAGTTCACGGCTTTTATATGATGTTTGTTCATGCACTGAAGTGTGTTTCCTCAATCCTTCCGAAAGGATAACACTTTATAAAAACAACCCCATTCTGGAGTATCAAAGGTAAGATTCGGATTCAAATAGTGTAAAATGATACCGTTATGATGATGAATAGACCTTCAAGGCCACTTCATTGACGAAATTATTTACCTGTTGTTGTACCTCTTTCTGGCTTAAAATGGGTGTTCCTTTAGATGCAGTGCCAGAGAGTTTGTCCGCTGATTTCCGGGGTTTTCCTGTAATTTGGTTCAGCACCTGAATCAGGATATCCACATCCTCTTCGGTGTTCTCAATGCCCAGGCTCACCCGGATGACACCCAGAAACCTGAACTTCGGGAATAAGGTTTGAATCAGGCGCTGGAATTGTTCAAGAAAAGGAGTGATGTGAAGAATGTGTTTGACCATGATATGCGCGCAATGACATCCGTAGCTCACACCTATTCCTCCCTGCAAGGCCAATTGTTTAGCCACCCGGTTAGGCATCTTGTTCTTTATGTTGAAAACAATGACGCCAACCTTGTGGTTAAATCCGGGAGAGTCCGGATTTTTTGTGCCATAAATTTCGAGACCGGGGATGTGCGTCATGCCTTGCATAGCCCTCCTGGTCAAAGCCTGTTCTTCCTCCCTGATCAGGTCCATTCCAATCCGTTGCAGTAGCACCAATGCCTTGCCCAGCGCAGCGATGCCTCCTGCATTTTCTTCGCCGGATAATTGAATCAGTTCCAGTTCTTCGGTGTTAAAATGAAGCAAACCCTTCCCCGCGACCAGAGCACCCGTACCGAATGGCGCGTACACCTTGTGAGCAGAGAAAACGAGATAATCTATCCCGCATTTTTCCATGTCGACCTTTCGGTGAGCGACCAGTTGTGCTGCATCTACCAGCAGTTGTGCTCCAAACTGGTGAACGATCCTGCCGATCTCTTCTAAATTATTGCAGATGCCCAGCACATTAGATGCACCACTTATGGCTACCAACCTGATTCGCTTTTTACCATACAGGCCTTTTTGATTATAATCAATCAGCATAGTTTCCAATTCATTTAAATCCAAAAAGCCTTCGGGGTCTACCGACAACCGGATCAGTGAATGGCCGGGAACCATGCGCCAGGGCAGGTCATTCGAGGAATGTTCGAGCAGTGTATTGAGGACAACAGGCTCAATGTTTACTTTGGATTCATGGCCCAGACTTTCAGCCACCAGGTTGATGGCTTCTGTGGTATTGGAAGTGAAAATCACCTCGTAGTCAGACAAGGGCGCCCCCAGCATGTTGGCGCAGATGGACTTCACTTCTCGAATAATTTCCTGCTTTACCTGTGCAGATTGACACCATGTTTGCCGAAAGGCGTTCCAGACAGGAGTAAAGGTGGGCGTGCTGGCGCTATTATCCAGATTGATGAAAGATCTCCCCCCTTCCATTGTCGGAACCCGTACATCACGTCCTATCAGGGTTTGCCTGAGTTCATGCAGCAATTCCTTTCCCGAGTAACTCTCCAGTGGATCCTGATACAGAATTTCGGCGGCAGTCAGCATTTCAACCGCGGGATTCAGAAAAATGTCTTTCCCCTTTTGTTGTACCAGATGTAGTGCTTTGGCAAAGGCTATAACATTCATTATAGCGGGCGTACCAGCCTCGAACTTCTCCGGCGCATCCGCCCATATCACCCAATCTTTGGAAACAAGTTTGGTGGTTCCTCCACCTGAAAACAAAGGTGCGCCCTGAGGTAAGGCTTTTTTGTTAACGGCTAATGCCCACACTCCCAGCGAAAGACCTATGTCCTCACCTGAAATACTTTTATAAGATCCCGGGGCAAGTTGTGTCATTAATAAAGCGATACTTCTGCGTGTGCAAAAGATCACCACGAATTTGTTTTTGTTCAAAGCCAGGTATTCAAGGACTATATCCCTGGCCTGATCATATAAACGGGTGGACACCATGGAGTTGTGTCCGCTGCCCCGATGAACATTGGCATAGGTATTGAGTGCCAGCTGCACTCCTTGTTCGAGTGCTGAATATGCGTCAAACTGGTCAATTTTTCCGGAAATACCTTTCCCATTCTGTTCTGATTCAGTAGCTTTAAGGATTTTCTTTTTTGTGTTTTTAACAGTTTCCATTTTTCCAATTTCCGTTAACGTATGTGATCTTTAGGTAAGTGGGATTTCGGTCCATCCCGTTACTGACTGAAATTGAAAGATGTCCCATATTAAATCTGAAATAACAGTTTCCTGTCACCCGACTTTCTTTATACAAAACTAAAAATTTAAGTTTTAATTACCTGGATTACAGGGGTAAAATATTTAATGTATATTATTGAAGGGAAGTCTACTCTGACAAATACCACTGCCGGAAAACATTTATCGCAGCAGAGTGCAGGGCAGGATTTAATCGATGGATTTCCTGTTTAAATCCCTGACGATCCAATAGATCACCAAACTGATGATCGCTGCAAAAAAGCACCACACCGAAGTGAGGTATTGTGTATAGAAAATGGCTGTTACCAAGCACGAAAAAAACATCAATGCCCCGAAATACCGGAGTCCCTTTATGGTCGAAATAAACAACGGAGCAAGCGTAGAAATCAGGTAAATGGCAAGTACCGGATTGTTTAAAAATTTTGGGAAACCCTTATAATAGCGAATATGGTAATGTTCAATCTGCGGGTAGACATCAAAGTAAATCAAACAAAAAGTATAATACAAAAACACCACAATCCCGGTAACTAGAAATACCTTTAAAATTCGTTTTCTCTTTTGATTTTCTTCCATAAGCAGTACCGAAAGAGGAATGTAGGCAGGCCAAAAAACCTGTGCGAATATTAAATAGGCCAAGGTACTCGCCTTTTGAATCTGAAAATATTCAGGATTTTGCAACGATACCCACACGAATCCCTCAGCCAATTGCTGAAGTCCAAAGAAAATCGGAATCAAGGCAAACAACAACTGAGAGGGTTTTTGTATGCGCCTGACAGTAGCAACACCTATGGAAATAAGTACAACGCCCCCTGCGAAACTGGCTTCCGGTGAAAAACACATGCTTTTTCTTTCTTCTGATAATCAATTAAATAACCACAATCAACCCGTATTCCAGATGTTGGTCAGAATGTTGCAATATACAATTATTAAGTTAGCCGGTAGACCTGCACATCACTCTTAGTGCTAAACAGGAGCAACTCCTCATTGGTTTCAGGATATAGAATGGTGCCGGATAATTTCAGTCCGATTTTCTCCAAAAGCCGTATTGAACGAACATTTTCCGGAGTTGTAATGGCACAAAGGTGCGGGATTTTTAAAGTGTCGGTGGCATATTTCATTGTTGCACCGGCACTTTCATAAGCATAGCCCATACCATTGAATTCAGGTAGAAAGGCAAATCCGATATCGGGAACTTCCAGAAAATCACGTTTCAGTATACCACAAAGACCCACCCCCAGGTGGTCCGATTTTCTTTCCACCAAATACAATCCAAAGCCATTTTCTCTGTAGCTTCTCAGTGGACCGTGCTCAAGGTAGGCCATGGACTGGGTTTCTGTCCGAACATTCCGGTCACCAATAAATTGCAACCAACCGGGACTGTTGAGCAATTCGATCATAAATTGAGAATCATTCAAATTCAATTCCCGTAGCAGCAATCTTTCTGTTTCTAATATTACGTTCATTTGGTTTTAGTTAATGATCTGAATCCTACTATTTGACATCAGTTTACTATGATTGAATAAACCAACTAAACATCATTTCAATATTTGTACTTGTCAGATATAACCTAAATTCTTTCTTTTCTGTGATAAACCAAAAATAGGAATTATTTTAATGAACAGAGGTCGTGAAAATCCAGGAAGAAAATTTGCAATGAGAATATGAAGCTATATCTCTTTATAAAAAAAATAAGTGTAACTCTGTCCCATTTCAAATCGTGACAGTAATGTTTTCTTAAAGATTTTTAAAATATCCAGGCTTCCTATCACCACTTTATTTCTTCACTCATCCTCCACAGCTCCATTTTGAGTAACTTTGGGCCTCATAACTGAAGAACCATTTTGCTCCACATTGAAAATCTACATATCGCATTTAAAAACAGAACGGAAGAAACCACGGCCGTCAGCGGAATTGATTTGACCCTAAAAAAAGGTGAATCTATCGGACTGGTGGGTGAATCTGGTTCCGGCAAGTCGCTCACGGCACTGGCCATCATGGGACTGCTCCCGAAGCAAGCACTACTTCGTTCCGGGAAAATTGTTTTCAAAAACACCAATTTGCTGGCTTTATCGTCAAAAGAAATGAACCTGTTTCGGGGACAACAAATCGCCATGATTTTCCAGGAACCCATGACTTCGCTCAATCCGGTGATGCGCTGCGGCAATCAGGTGGCAGAAAGTATTCTCCGTCATCAAAAAGTATCCTCCAAAGAGGCCAATGCACAGGTGATTTCTCTTTTTAAACAGGTAAACCTTCCCAGACCCGAACAAATGCTCCGTTCCTATCCCCACGAACTTTCGGGTGGACAGAAACAACGTGTGATGATTGCCATCGCCATCGCCAACAACCCTTCGCTGCTGATTGCTGACGAACCTACCACAGCATTGGATGTAACGGTGCAAAAGGAGATTCTTGAACTGCTCGACCACCTGCGTAAAACCAAGGGCATGAGTCTGGTGTTTATCAGCCACGATCTGGGTGTGGTATCCAGGGTAGCCGACCGGGTTGCGGTGATGTACAAAGGAAGTATTGTGGAACAAGGTCTTTGCTCCGACGTTTTTACCCATCCGCAACATCCCTATACAAAAGGACTTCTGGCATGCCGTCCACCCCTGGATTCCAGGCCCGAACACCTTCCGGTAATCGAAGATTTTTTACATGGAACCACTGAACTGAAACCCACCAATGAAATACTGACCAGAAATCCGGTCGATTATCAGTTAAAAGGATTGAAACCTGCGTTGGATGTAACAAATCTCACCAAAAGTTATCCTGTGGAACGCAATTTATTGGGAAAGGTTACCCGCGAAATGAAAGCGGTAAATGAAGTATCTTTTCAGGTTTTCCCGGGTGAAACACTGGGTCTGGTAGGTGAATCCGGATGTGGTAAGTCGACGCTCGGGCGAGCCATACTGCAACTTATACAACCCGATGAAGGCACTATTTTATTTGAAGGCAACGACCTGATGCACATTTCGCGCCAGGCGCTTAAAGCCACCCGTCGGAACCTGAATATTGTTTTCCAGGATCCCTATTCGTCGCTTAATCCACGGATGAGCATCGGCAAAGCCATTATGGAACCCATGAAGGTGCACAAGTTAATCAAAAACAGGAAAGAACGGTTGACTAAAGCTGCTGAGTTGCTGGAACGTGTTGGGTTAACGGCTCAACAGATGAACCGCTATCCGCATGAGTTCTCGGGAGGTCAGCGGCAACGCATCGTCATCGCCAGGGCCCTGGCACTTAACCCCCGCTTTATTATCTGCGACGAAGCCGTTTCGGCACTGGATGTCTCGGTTCAGGCAAAAGTGTTAAATTTGCTGAATGAACTAAAACGAGAATTTGGATTTACTTATATATTTATTTCACACGACCTGTCGGTAGTTAAATACATGTCCGACAGAATTATGGTGATGAAGGACGGAAAAATAGTGGAAATCGGAAATGCCGATGAGATTTATTATCATCCCAAATCGGAGTACACCGGTAAACTGATTTCATCTCTTCCTTCACTAACCTCAACAATTTAATAACCAATCAAATGTCAAAAAAATCAAACTATCCAAAAAATGCCATGGCAGGGGTAGTACTCAGCATCTTTGCAGAGAACCCTTTTAAAAAATATAACTACAAACAAATTGGCCACCTGATCGGTATTACCGACAAGGCTGGTCGCAGTAACCTACTCAATCTACTGGACGAATTAACTACCAACAAGGACTTGCTGGTAGTGAAAACCGGGAAATACATGCTTAACCCCGAGAGGTTGCAGGCTTTGGCCAACAAGAAAAAGTATGTAACAGGAACTGTGGACATGAAAAATACCGGCAAAGCCTATATTATTTCGGAGGAAGGAGGCGATGACATTTTTGTTGCCTCAAGCAATGTTGGCCATGCACTGCATGGTGATCTGGTCAAGGTATTTCTTTTTCCAAAAAGAAAGGACCACAAGACCGAAGGTCAGATTACAGAGGTGATCGAGAGACGTAAAGACACCTATGTGGGTATTCTTGAAACCAACAAAAACTTTGGTTTCGTCATTGCCGACAGCCAGAATATGCCTTACGACATTTTTATTCAACCCGATCACCTGAAGAACGCTAAAAATGGAGAAAAGGTGATTGTAAAAATCATCGAATGGCCCGAGCATGCCAATAACCCGTTTGGTGAAATCACCGAAGTATTGGGGATGCCGGGGAATAACGATGTAGAGATGAAGTCCATTCTCGCCGACAACGACTTTCCTCTTTCCTTTTCCAGGGAGGTGGAGCAGGCCGCCGAGAAATTGGATGCCAGCATAAGCAAAGAAGAAATAGCGCTTCGGAAAGATTTCAGGAACACCTTTACCATGACTATTGACCCCTACGATGCCAAAGACTTTGATGACGCCATCTCCATTAAAAAGCAGGACGACAATTCGTGGGAAGTAGGAATACACATTGCCGATGTGAGTCATTTTGTACGTCAGGGAACCTCTCTCGACAAAGAAGCTTTTGAACGTGGTACTTCCATTTATCTGGTCGACCGGGTGATTCCCATGTTGCCCGAGAAACTATCGAACAATGTCTGTTCGCTGCGCCCCGATGAGGATAAGCTCACTTTTTCAGCGGTGTTTTCCATGAACCAAAAGGCAGAGGTAACCCATCGTTGGTTTGGAAAGACCATCATCCATTCCGACAGGCGATTTACCTATGAAGAGGCCCAGGAGATAATCGAAACCGGGAAAGGTGAATTCAATACGGAAATCCAGGTATTGCATGCCTTGGCCTCGCAATTGCGCAAAAAGCGGTTTAACAGCGGTGCCATCAATTTCAATTCGGAAGAAATTAAATTTAAACTGGATGACAAAGGAAAGCCCATTGAAACTTATATCAAGGAACAAAAGGAATCGAATCACCTGGTTGAAGAGTTTATGCTGCTGGCGAATAAACACGTGGCCGAATACATAGGGAAACCGGAACCTGGTAAAAAAAACAAGACGTTTGTTTACCGGATTCATGACGAACCAAACCCTGAAAAGCTAAATACCTTTGTTCAATTTCTTAAAAAATTGGGTTATTCGCTCAACGTGAACTCGAGAGAAGCACTGGCGTCCTCCTATAATGCTTTGTTTGAAAAGATTCACGGGAAAGGGGAGGAGAGCATGATCGAAACCATTGCCGTTCGCACGATGGCCAAAGCCGAGTATTCAACTGACAACATTGGGCATTATGGACTGGCGTTTCCTTTCTATTCACATTTTACCTCGCCCATCAGGCGTTATCCCGATTTGATGGTACATCGTCTGCTCGAAATTTATTTGCATGGTGGCCCTTCGGCCAATAAGGAGGTTTATGAGGAGATGTGCAAACATTCATCCGACATGGAACGTAAAGCCGTGCAGGCCGAACGCGATTCTATTAAATATAAACAAGTGGAATTTCTACTCGATAAGATGGGTAAAGTTTTTGATGGTAAGATCTCTGGCGTTAGCAAATGGGGCATTTTCGTGGAACTCAATATTTCGAGAAGCGAAGGCCTGATCCGTTTTGCCGATTTTGATGATGATTACTACTATTTGGACGAAGACAATTATAGGATTATCGGACGTAACAGCAATAAAATATATCGATTAGGCGATCAGGTTAAAGTACTGGTTAAGAATGTGGATCTGGAACACCGAAAGCTGGATTTCAAGTTAATTGAATAAAAAAAAGCCTTCATCATCGATGAAGGCTTTTTTTTTATCGCGTTTTTTATCTCTTTTCTTTTTTCCCTTTGCGGGTTGAGTAGTTAATTTTTAAAGCTCCTGCTTTACGCAGTTCCTGTTTAACATCGGAAACAATACCCATTTTTGTTAATCCGTCCACTTTAAGTGAGGTGGTGATGAATTTCTTGTCGGCCTCATCGCGGTCTTCGCGTTCCTTGGTCACAAATTCCTGAATATTATCTATTGTTGCAAAGGTATCGTTCAACTGAATACGTGAGTTGGTACCATAAAGGGCAGATTTCACGGGGGGGCCGATGTAAATATAGCTCACCAACGATTTCTTTTCGAGTTTCTGAATTTCGGTAGCCTGAGGTAATTTTGTCTTCACCTTCAGTGTAACTTCACGCATGACGGTAGTTACCATGAAGAAGAACAGCAACATGAAAATGATGTCGGGCAACGAAGACGTGTTAATGGCAGGTGACCCTTTACTTTTTTTGGATTTAAATCTTGACATATTATTTTCCTCCTATATCTTCAGGTTCTGCTTCCGAAATGGCTACAGGTACCGCGGCATTTACCGCGTCGATTTTATCATTGTCGATAAGGGCACTATACTTCTGCCCATACATTTCCATGGAGAACCGGTCTTTCAACTCATTAAAACCAGCCGCCAACTCATTCTGGACTTGAATATACATGTCATACGAGGTTCCCCTGTCATTTTTCAACGACACGATACCCTTTGAAATAGTGATATCCCGGTTCAATTGATCGATGTGTTTAGTTGTAACTTCAGGATATTCGTCATTGCCCGGATGTGGTGTAATAAAGTCAATTACCTTAAATTTTAGTTGACTGATGTCTCCCGGTCTTCCATCAACGAGCAACCTGTCCTGGCTATTGACTAATATTTTCAATACATTTCGATCTTTAACATCTATATCTTCTTCATTGTTTTCGACTGGTGGTGGCAACTTCCTGGTGATCCCCGTGTCGACGTCCATGGTTGTAGTCACAAGGAAGAAGATCAGCAGGAGGAAGGCGATGTCTGCCATCGATCCGGCGTTTATTTCCGGGGATGCTTTTATAGCCATAATGCGATTATTTAAACAATTTTACCACGGATGCGTATATAATTGAAAGCACTGTGATACCAAAAGTGATGTAGGTGGTATAGAGTCCCATACCTACATAAGTGGAGACTTCAGCGGTGGTTTTCAATTTTTCCAGTTCATATTCAGAAAACTCATTATCGGCAAGGGCATAACCTATTAAAATAACAACGGCAAAAGCGCCTATACTAAAAAGTATGGCTTTCCCGTCTTTGGGATTGAGGATAATGTTATAAATAGGTGAGAGTATTGTGATGAGCACAATAATACCCAATAATATAGCCGACCAGTAAAAGATTTCATTCATATAAGGGTTATTCAGATCGTCCATCATCATGTCGAGGGTTCTGTTGAAATCAAACAGGCCATAGAAAATCAAGCCTGAAACAACAGACAACGCCAGCAGAACGATCAAAATCACTTTTGTTATTGAGTGAATACTATCTTTCATGATCTTTATTTTTTAATGTGTTGCGACAGGATATCAATAAAGGCAATGGAGCTGTCTTCCATATCGTTGACGAGGCTTTCAATTTTGGAAACAATGTAATTGTAAAAAATTTGAAGTATGATAGCTACGATCAAACCGAAAACGGTAGTCAACAAAGCCACTTTAATACCGTCAGCAACAACCGTTGGAGAGATATCTCCGGCGGCTGCAATAGCATCAAAGGCCTGAATCATCCCAATTACAGTTCCCATAAACCCGAGCATAGGAGCCAGGGCAATGAAAAGTGAAATCCAACTAACGCCGGCCTCGAGGCGTCCGGTCACTACGCTTCCGTATGATATAACGGCTTTTTCAACTTCGCCCAGGCCATCGTCGAAACGGTTGAGCCCTTCGCTAAAGATACTGGCAACAGGCCCGCGTGTGTCGCGAAGAACTTCTTTTGCTTTTTCGATGCCACCTTTATCCAGTGCTGCCTCAATGTTTTTGAGGAGTTTGCCTGTGTTAATGGAAGCCATGCTGAGGTAAATGATACGCTCGATGCTGATGGCCAAGCCAAAAATAAGGGCAAGCAAAACAATTCCCATAAAACCGGGGCCACCTTCAATAAATTTTTCTTTCAACACCTGGTGAAATGATTTCTGAACTTCAGGTTCAGCAACTGTTGCTACAGCCTGCACTATTTCTTCAGAAGGTGTAACAGCATCACCAGCAGCGGCTGCTTCAACCGGAGTAGCGCTCTCTGTGTTGGTGGCCTGTGCATAACTGTAGTTTGATAAGCCCGAGGTTATCAAAACAACGATGGTAAGAAACGCGATTAATTTTCTCATGTTTGTAAAAATTGATGATCAGTTTTTAGTTAACTTTTACGATTGGACAAAGTTAAAAATTTATTTTAGTTTAATGCAATTTATTTTTCTACCTCATTGCGGAGAAAGCGGGATTCGAACCCGCGATACCCTTTTGGGGTATACCCGCTTTCCAGGCGAGCCTCTTCAGCCACTCGAGCACCTCTCCAATTTCTTTTATCAAAAAAAGAACGGCAAATGTATATAAATATTACTTATCAAAACCTAATCCTGTTCATTGATTACGATTTAGAAAGATTTCAATTAATCATCTTGTGACGGACTCCAACCCAAATGACAACTATTTTTGATCACATTACCTGTCAAAACCCGGAAACACATCGGGCGGCTAAAAAAAACCGCCCGAAAACTTAGACTAACCTGTACTTACCTTTCGGGCATACCCTAGCTGCATTTTGAGTGACCGCAAGATTTACAAATTAAGCAGCCATCTTCATAAATTACTGAATTTTCGCCACAGGCTCCACAACGTGTATCAACAGCATTGGTGCCATCCGGTATATACCGTTTTAACGACCTGACCACCCCATTTCGCCATGTGTTGATGTTGTCGTCGGGAAAATTCAGGTTCGAAATCAAGTTGATAACATAATGCAAGGGCATGCCGTGGCGAAGTACTCCGGAAATTAATTTGGCGTAATTCCAAAATTCCTGTTCAAAACTTCGCGACAAAGCGGGAACGGTAATTTTATAGCCCTGGCGGTCTTCAAACTGAAAATCGTAGCGGGTGCGTTCTCCCTTGTTTTTTATTTTAACCACCCATCCTGATTCAACGTAAGGAGGCAGATAAAAATCTTCTGCTTTCCCTGTAAACACTTCATAGGGTTTGCCGTTGATTTTTCCGATGACAGCCATCCATTTTTCATAATTGTTCTGGAACCGAATCACATCTGCTTCCAGGGTCTTTGGTCGTGAGGGCGCTTTGGTTTCGTTAAAGTCGTCTTTTGAAAGGTCGTTTTTCTTTTCGTTACTGACCAGTACACCCGAACGCGACCCCTCACGGTAGATGGTCATCCCCTTGCAACCACTTTCCCATGCTTTCATATAGATTTCGCTCACCAGTTCTTCGGTTGCAGATTCTGGTACATTTACCGTAACGCTGATGCTGTGGTCGACCCATTTTTGAATTTCGCCTTGCATGGTCACTTTGCTTACCCAGTTGATATCGGCTGAGGAAGATTGATAATAAGGTGATTTTGCAATAATTTTATTTAGGTCTTCATCGTTCATGTGTTTCACTTCATCCACATCATATTCGTTTATATGAAGCCAGGTTTCAAATTTGGGATGAAACACCAGGTACTCTTCCCAGGCGTCTCCCACCTCATCAACAAAATTGACCAGTACATTTCTGTCGTTGGGGTTAACTTTGCGCCTGCGTTTGTACGAAACCATAAAAACAGGTTCGATGCCGGAGGTTGTTTGGGTACAGATACTGATACTTCCGGTGGGGGCGATGGTCAACGAAGCAATATTCCGGCGGCCAACTCTGGTCATCTTTTCGTATACCTTGGGAGCGTTTTCTCTTATACGCGCAATAAATGGGTTGTTTTTTTCAAGTTCGGCGCTATACAAGGGAAACGATCCACGTTGTTCAGCCAATTCAACTGACGAACGGTATACTTCGATGGCCAGTAATTTATGTACTTCGGTTGAAAATGTGATGCCATCTGCCGATCCATATCGCAAACCAAGGGCCGCCAGCATATCTCCTTCGGCAGTAATACCTATACCGGTACGCCTGCCCTGAATTGATTTTTCACGTA
Source organism: Bacteroidetes bacterium GWF2_41_31 (assembly GCA_001769215.1). GTDB lineage: Bacteria > Bacteroidota > Bacteroidia > Bacteroidales > F082 > UBA6244. The sequence continues at coordinate 163,481 of MEOL01000037.1, read as the reverse complement.
TTTTCTCCCATAACCTCTTTTCAACCTGTTTCACTTCATCGGTTTCCGGATCGGCTATAATTTTACTCAGGATAGCATCTACCTTTTCTATTTCAAGGTCGATGATGTCATCCATCATTCTTTGGGCAATGTGGGTATGTTTGGTAAAAAGATCACCATTAAAATAGGCTTCCGGTGTAAATGGGTTTTCCACATAGCTATAGAGATTGATTGCCAACAACCGGCAACTGTCGTAAGGGCAAAGCGGAATTTCGCCGCAAGGGTTGGTGGAAACGGTTTTAAAACCACTATCGGCATAGCAATCGGGAATCGACTCTTTGATGATGGTGTCCCAGAACAGCACACCGGGTTCGGCCGAAGCCCATGCGTTGTGAATGATTTTATTCCACAAATCTTTCGGATCGATTTCTTTTTGAACCCATGGATTTTTACTGTTTATCGGGAATTGCTGCATGTAGGATGTGTCATCTTTTAAAGCACGCATAAACTCGTCGTCCACTTTTACTGAAACATTGGCCCCGGTTACTTTACCCTGTTCAAGCTTGGCATCGATAAAATGTTCGGCATCAGGATGTTTAATGCCAATGCTTAGCATCAGGGCACCGCGGCGACCATCCTGCGCCACTTCGCGGGTTGAGTTGGAATACCGTTCCATAAAGGGGACAACACCTGTGGAAGTAAGGGCCGTGTTTTTAACCGGGCTTCCTGCCGGGCGGATATGGGTGAGATCGTGGCCCACGCCACCTCTGCGTTTCATTAGCTGAACCTGCTCCTGATCGATTTTAAGAATTCCACCATAACTATCGGAGGCACCATCGTTACCGATGACGAAGCAATTGGATAATGATGATATTTGCTCTTCGTTACCAATTCCTGCCATGGGGCTTCCTGCCGGAATGATGTATTTAAACCGGTCGAGTACCTCAAAAATTTCGGATTCGGTAAGCGGGTTTTTGTACTTCTTCTCTATGCGTTCAATTTCTTTGGCCAGTCTGTGGTGCATATCCGCAGGAGTGAGTTCATATAAATGACCTTTGCTGTCTTTTAGCGCGTATTTATTAATCCAAACGTTGGCCGCCAGGGCATCACCATCAAAGTAGGCCACACTCGCTTCAAAAACCTCTTCATGCGTATAAGGATGCCTTAGCCCGGCCGGGGGTTCATGTTTCATGGCAGGTTTTTTAATCAAGTCTTCAGCGGCCTGAGGTTCTGATGATGGTACATTTTCTAGATTTTCTTCTGATATTTCCAATTTCGCTCTTTCTTCTAAAACTCGTTCATAAAAACTCTTCTCTTTCTTCTGCTCTACGTCTTGTCCTACTGGATCAATGTTGATTTTTTCGTCAAAATTTAAGTACAAATTGTTCTCCATAGCGATGATCTGGTTGATTGATGATGCTTTAACAAATGCTTGTAAGCCAGCGTTTTTATAAAAAAAAGAGCCTGACTTTTAAGTGAGGCAATATACAACACAAATCTTCAATCACCCTCGATTATTTATTCACAGGCTATGTTGATAAAAAATAATCAGCGGGAAATTAGCCGATTATCGCACCTTTTTTAAAAAATATTTTTTTTAAGAATTTTTGGCACAGTTTTATTTTGAAAAGGGTTTTACTTGCTAAAAAACATCTTAACAGCGATCACCAAAAGGATTGCAGCGAAAACTTTCCGGAGGATGACCTCGGGAATGCCGAGTGCGAATTTTGAACCAAAATAGCCGCCGATAAAAAATGCGCCGGCAATAATCATGGCATATCTTAAATCGAGGGCACCGGCTTTGTAATAATTCCATGCAGCCATCAATCCAATGGGTGGCAACATGATAGCCAGGCTGGTACCCTGAGCGCTGTATTGATCCATTCCTAAAATAAAAACCAGGGCAGGTATCATAATGATGGCACCTCCTATCCCGATTAATCCGCTAAACACTCCTGCCAGTAAACCAATTAATATCAGGATGATTACAATTGAAAGAGTCATTTTCATTTAGTGTGTCATGTGTGTTATTAAAAATCGAGACTAAGCGAAAGATAATAAACAGGACTTGTAACTTTATAATCGTCCACACCCCACGATACATCTCCCCGCACAAAATAACCAAAAACGGTGGTTCTGGCTCCCAGACCAAATCCGGCCACGATGGGTTCCTTTTGAACTTCAACCGAAATGTGCATCGGACCACTATCGATATAATTGGTGTACAAGGCATTTTGGCGCGAATAGGGGTTGACACCTGTCCAGGCAGTTCCAACATCGCCGAAACCAACCAATTGAAACGACCTTAAAAATCCGGAGCTGATGGGAGTACGCGAAAAATATTGAAAAACAGGAAACCGAAGCTCGGTATTGATTACCACAAAACTGTTTCCGTTGCGTATGTTTTGGTTAAAGCCGCGCATATTGGTGGCCAGTGTTTGGTAGGCGTAGTTTTGATTATAATCAATAGGTGTATTGGTATTGAACACAGGCATTAGCCAATTATCAACGCCACCCATGTAATAAATCAACGGGCTTGCGCCGAAAGAAGTGCTGACGGCCAGGCGGTTGGCCCAAATAAAGTTGCGGTGAATTTTGGTATAGTGCCTGTAATCGGCACCGATGACGAACAGGTTATATTTTTGCTCAAAATGTAAAACTTTATTGTCCTGTACGGCGGCGAACAATTGATTGTATTCGGCAAACACTTTATACCTGGTACCCAGCAGCAGGTTCGTGCCCAACGACCGGGTGTTGTCAAAGACCAATTCTGCTTTCAAACCTCCCCAGTTAGAATAACCATTTGGAATTTTCAGGTTAATCTGGTCGGTGGCCATAAAAACGTACATCTCATTCCTGTATTGGAGTGTACCCTTTAAACTCAGTGCCTCACTAAAGGGCCATTTCAGCGAATAAAACACCTCATGTGAATTGACCCTCCATTGGGAGTACCCATCAGTATATTCAATTGTATTGCGATGAAATACGATTTCTTTATCGAGTTGTTTCGACAGGTCGGCATAACTAAACAGGTATTCATTGTTTATCAAACTCGTATTCAACCGGATGCCACCGATAAACCGATGGTCTTCCATCAAATCAGTAAGCCCGACCTGAAAGAACACATTAAATCCCGGGTTCAGATAAATGGGGCTACCTCCTCCTGTAAATGGTTGATATCCATAATTGATGTAATTAAAATCCACCTGAGAGGTCAGGTCATTAATAAAATAGGATACGTTGTAATTTAACCGTTTTGGTATCACCAGTTCACTGCCCGAGGGTGGCCCATTCAACCCGGGCAAAGTGCCAGAACCTACCGATACTTCTCCACCTTCTGCTGGCTGAATTCCCAGAATTTCGTTGCCATCGGCATCACGATATACCATGACAAAGCGTTTTATATTGGGTCTTGCCATTGGAGGGGGTTTGGCTACAATGCTGTCATTCAACAAAAGTTCGACGGGTAATTTTGGCGAAGGTTCATGCTTTTGCCCCTTTACATCAGTTTCGTAGGATGCCCTCAAACCCTGGAAATATTTAGTGTCGGTGAGCTTTAATCCGGGAATCGCGTCATAGGGAAGGGCTTCTTCCACGTAAAGTTGATATCGGTTTTCATGATAAATGGTCATGGCCTGCTTACCTGCTTTTGGAACTACCTGGTGATCGATGATGTTTCGGGAATAATCGGTAATTGCTTTTACATGTGTATAGTACCGGTAATGAATGGCTGTATCTACCGAAGAGACCGTGCTGTCGATTACGGCCAGGTAATTGTTGGTAATGCCATTGTCATCGCTTAGATAGGAGAGGGTGTTAACCCCATAGGCTTTAGGCTGAGATTCATCCGCTAAGGGAGTGTTGGTAATTCGTTTTAGGATGCGGCTGTGGGTTGCACGATCGTAAACAAATAAATCAAAATGGTCGGGGACATCCACCACAAGCCCCGGTTCTTTGCCCAAAGTATCGTTTTCACGGTTGGAGCTAAACACAATTTGTGACGAATGGTTGATAAACGCGGGTGATAAATCCGAGTATATGTCATCGGTAATTTTAAGCCAGGAACTCGCTGCAATGTCGAAAATAAAAATATCCGACTGGCCTTTCTGGGTAGCCGAAACGGCTAACAACCGTCCGTCATCAGAATATGCAAAGTCATTTACCTTTTGAACATTATAAAGTATCTGACGTGTAAAATGCTTTTCTTCCAGGTTGTATAAATACAACCAGGGCATTCCTTTGTCCTCAATTACGACGGCCAGCAACTTTCCGGTGGGATGCCACGACAACAATGGATAGCTGTAATCTGTCTTGGTGTCGATCATCACGCCTTTTCTCAGGATTTTTTTCTGTTTCCCGGTTTTTAAATCTTTAATAAAAACTTTGTATTTGCCCATTTCATTGGTGGTGTAGGCCAGCATTTCCCCGTCGGGGCTCAGTGTTGGACGATTAAAGACTACGTCAGATTTATACCTGGCTTTCACCAGATGATCAGGCAGGTTCGTGTTTCCTAAAAACTGACTATATTCATTATCGTAATATTCCTTCCATTCTTTAACAATCATTTTAAAAGATCTTCCTGTTACATACATAAAACCTTTGTCGATGCTATTGCTCATGCTGGTCATGTGGATGATGTTGCTTACGGCAGCAATACCATATTGGCTGGCAATAAACCTCCAGAGCGAATGACCGGCAAAAGTGGCGTCCTGTCCAACCAGGTTATTGAGTTTGGTGTATCTGCCCGATAGGATTCCATCACGGACCACATTGTCCAGCTCGACACCCCAATCTTTTCCAAGCCATGAGATAAGACCTATCCTGTACCATTCGGGCAGGCTGAAAAAGGTAGCCGTTTTTACCTGCTGGGTGAGTGTTCCACCAAACATCATCTGGTTAAAAAGCACTTCAGCTATGCCTGTCCTGATTTGTTCTTCAAAGTTCACATGGTTTCCATCGAAGTACAAAAACACCTTGGATCCGATGATGTGGGTAACGCCGCCCACGTTGTATTTATCATCCGTCATCAAACCAATATTGCTTTGTTTCAGGTCGGTGAGGTTATTAAAAACGATAAACTGAATGCGCTTATCGAGGATGGTTTCCATTTTCGCTTCAATCACCGGGATTTGTTCCGTGGCATACCGGGCTGCATATTGTGCCAGCTCTTTTCCATTCAGGTTGAAATAGGTATCGAGGTCATCGAATTTGTAATAAGTCCATAAAAAATCGTTGTATTGTACCCGGTTTTTTCCAAACGACTGGTTCGATCCATTATAAAACTGCGCCGATGTTGGGTTATGAATGAACAATATCAAAACGATAACAACCGCATATACACTAAGAAACACCCGCCTTGGTTGTAATTTATTTTGTTGAATCGACATAATCATTTCAAATGGAATCGCTAAAGTATAACAAATATTAAACCAAAATATTATTTCAGCCGGCTACCATCTTGTCTGTTTACACTATTTTTGACCCAACCAATTATTTGAGTTTATGACTACTGTAAAGCAGTTTGCTTTTAATCCTTTTCAGGTAAACACCTATATATTAAGCGACAGCACGGGCGAATGTGCCATCATTGACCCGGGAATGAATGACCCGTCGGAGGAGGAAGAATTCTCATCGTACATTAAAGCACAAGGTCTTAAACCGGTATTGCTGCTCAACACCCATACCCATATCGACCACATCGCGGGAAACGATTACGTACAAAAAACCTACCATTTGCCCTTGCATGCCCATGTTGAGTCAGAAGTTTTTTTGCGTGAAGCCATGACCCATGCCACGATTTTTGGCATCAACCTGAAACAGGTGACCCCCATTAAACATTTTCTTTCCGAAGGCGGGCAAATTGCTTTTGGGGAAACCGTTTTGCAAGTACTTTACACTCCTGGTCATGCGGCAGGAAGTGTTTGTTTTTATGTGCCGGAATCCAATTTTGTTATTTCAGGGGATGTTTTGTTTTATCAAAGCATTGGCCGCACCGATCTGGCTACGGGCGATTACGATCTGCTTCAGGAGAGTATTTGGAAAAAACTTTTTACCTTGCCCGATAGCACGTTGGTGTATCCCGGACATGGCCGGCACACTACCATTGGTGCTGAAAAATCAGACAACCCATTTGTGGCCATCGGACACGATGAGCTTTATTAGTTTTACGAAAGAGATGCGCAGTCAGGAATTCAATTAGTTAATGTAATTTTTTAATATCCATTTGATCGACCAGACCACCATACAAAGTATTCTCGAAACTGCTCACGTTGAAGAAGTAATCGGCGATTTTGTTTCACTCAAGAAAAGAGGCGCCAATTATCTGGGATTGTGCCCGTTCCACAACGAAAAAACACCTTCATTCAGCGTGTCGCCCACCAGAGGGATTTATAAATGTTTTGGTTGCGGGAAAGCCGGAAACGTGGTCAACTTCGTGATGGAACACGAGCATTACAGTTATCCTGAAGCACTGAAATACCTGGCCAAACGCTATAGTATCGATATTGAAGAAGAGGAAATGACGCCCGAAAAGCAGCAGGAACTCGATGAAAGGGAGAGCTTGTTTGCCGCCAATACATTTGTAAATCAATATTTTATCAGGAACCTGTTCGAGAGTGAAGAAGGAAAAGCCATCGGGCTGAGCTATTTTAAACAACGCGATTTCAGGGAATCCACCATACGTGAATTTGGACTCGGGTATGCGCACGAAAGTTGGGACGACTATACCAAAGAAGCACTGAAAAACGGTTTCAAGAAAGAAGTGCTGATTAAGACAGGGTTGACCATTGAAAAGGACGGAAAGTTATTCGACCGTTTTCGGGGACGGGTCATGTTCCCCATACATAACCTAACGGGGACAGTTATTGGATTTGGCGCCAGAATTTTATCTTCCGACAAATCGAAAGCAAAATACCTCAATTCCCCCGAATCGGAAATCTATTTCAAAAGCAAGGTGCTGTATGGTATCTACTTTGCCCGGACAGCTATTGTAAAGCAAAACAACTGTTATTTGGTAGAAGGTTATACCGATGTGATTTCCCTGCACCAGGCCGGCATTCAAAACGTGGTCTCGTCTTCGGGAACCTCGCTCACCATCGATCAAATCAAGCTAATCAAACGGTACACTCCCAACATCACCATCTTGTATGATGGCGACCCGGCAGGTATCAAAGCTTCCTTTCGTGGTATCGATTTGATTTTGGAGCAAGGCCTGAATGTAAAAGTAGTCCTTTTCCCGGAAGGGGAGGATCCTGACTCGTATGCCAAGTCGCACAGGACCAGTGAAACAGAGGAATTCATCACCAAAACCGCCGTTGACTTTCTTACATTTAAAACCAACCTGCTACTCAACGAAACATCTGGTGATCCGTCAGGGCGTGCAACCTTAATCAAGGAAATTGTGCAGTCGATTTCGTTGATCCCCGATCCCATCAACCGCACCGTGTACATTCAGGAATGCAGTGTTGTGATGGGCATGCCGGAACAAACCCTGATGAACGAGCTCAACAAACTCGTGCGCAATCGGTTTGGTAAAAAAAATGACATCGAGCCTGAAAACCTCATTCATGAAGAGCCTAAACAACTGCTTGAGAGCCAACTTGAAGCCGACCCGTTGAGTATCAGGTTTCAGGAAAACGAAATCATGCGTTGGGTGCTGACCTATGGAAACCACTTGATTACTTTTAAAGATGAAGAGAATGGCAACGAGGAAACCATTAGCGTGGCCGCGTATTTTGTGAGTGACTTAGAGGAAGATCAGCTCAAATTTGAAAACCCGATATACAACAAGATTTTTGACGAGTACAAAAAAGCAACCCTGAACGGCCAAACCGTAAGTGAATCTTTTTTTGCAAATCATCCTGACAAAGAAATAGCACAAACAACGATTCTGTTGATTACTTCTCCCTATCACCTAAGTGAAAACTGGGAGAAGAACCAGATCTTCGTGAAACTGGAATCGGACGAGTTGAAGCAAAATGCCATCGAAATTTTAATGGCCTTTAAACTCCGTCTAATAGGTAAACAGCTCAAGGAAATAGCCAAAAAGATGCAGCATGTTACCGATGAGGCCGAAATTTTCGTGCTTCAACAGCAACATTTTGAACTAAAAAAGCTGGAAATCCTCATTGCCAAAGAACTTAACAGACCCCTGAATTACTAGTTGATATGTCAAACAAAGATTTCAATACCTGGAAATTTATAGCCGAAAAATTGAGCCGTGGCCTCCACTGCTATTTGATGGTAATTGTTGAAAGTAATGGAAGCAGCCCCGGTAGAAAAGGGTTTAAAATGGCAGTTAGTCAGGACCAGGAGTTGGTGGGTTCCGTTGGGGGCGGATCGATGGAGCACAGGTTGGTTGAAGAGTGTAAAATGCTGCTTCAACAACCGGGAAACCACATTTTCCTAAAAAAAGAAATTCACCACGACAACAGCTCCAGTCCTTCGGGCATGATCTGTTCAGGCAATCAAACCATCGCGTTTTTTCCATTGATGGTGCAACATCTGGAGTTGGTCCAAAACATCCTGTCGGCCATCAAAAACAAAGAACAGTGTAGCCTCATTTACCATCAGGAAGGAATTTCACTTCAAAACCAACCGACTGATTACCTGCACAAGCGACCCATGTCATCGACCGATGAAAAATGGGTATTTACGGAGATGCCCGGGTATCGGCACCATGTTTTTATCGTGGGGGGAGGGCATGTGGGCCTGGCGCTTTCGCGAATTTTATTGATCCTCGATTTTCAAATCACCATTTTTGATGAACGGGAACATGTGAACACTTTTGAAGATAACGTGTTTGCCCACGAAAAAAAGCGCATCAATTATAGCGAGGCAGGGCAGCACATCCCGGAAGGTTCAAATAATATGGTGGTGATTATGACTCAATTCCACACCAGTGATTCAATTGTACTTAAACAATTGATTGGGAAAAGACTGGGTTATTTAGGCATGATGGGCAGCAAGGCCAAAGTAAAAACGATTTTTCGGCAGCTTGAGAATGAAGGAATTAGTCGCGAATTGTTGCAAAGGGTACATTCACCCATCGGCATAGAAATCCTGAGCCAAACGCCGGAAGAAATTGCCATCAGCATCGCGGCAGAGTTGATTGCTGTAAAAAATAGTTAACACGATTGAAACAGCGAATTGGCATAATCCATTGAAAACAGATGCTTTTTATGATCATGTAAAGTAATCACGGGTTCATTACATTTGTCCGCTGATGTCGTGAAGCGATCAGGAAAATGGTTCTTACCATCAGGGCTTTTATTACTTTTGCCGAACAATGTGGACTGTAATTGGTAAAAGATGAAAAAAGACATAATAACAAAACAATTGAAGAACCATCCGGGCCGTTTCCTCCTATTTCTGGTTGTTATGTTAAGCATCACCCATATAACGGCACAAACAAAATCGAAGGTTTTTATTGAACAGGCTGACGCTTTCAAATTCAATGAAAAAATCGGCAAAGATATGCAGCGGCTGATAGGGCATGTGATCATCCGTCAGGATTCTACCTTGTTTTATTGTGATAGTGCCTGGTTAAATAGTAAAACCAATAGCTTTGAGGCCTTTAACAATGTGCACATCAGGGTAAACGATACGGTTAGCGTGTACAGCGACCGGTTAATATACAATGGTGACACCAAAATAGCCGAACTTTTCGATCATGTGAAACTGTTGGACAGGAACACCATTTTAACCACCGAACACCTGATTTATAACCGGATTACAAAAACGGCTCTGTACGATACCGGTGGAAAAATCGTCAACAAGGAAAACACCCTCACCAGCGTCATCGGTTTGTATTTTACGCCCATACGAACGTTTCATTTCAGGAAAGATGTGGTTTTAATAAACCCTGATCAGGAAACGTATTCCGACACCCTGATTTACAATACCAACACCGAAATCGCATACTTCGTTGGCCCAACAGTTATCCGCAGCGAAGAAAACACGATTTATTGCGAAAACGGATGGTACGACACCAAGAACGATTTATCGAAACTAAACCGGCGACCCCGGATCAGCAACACGGAACAAATCATTGTGGCCGACAGCCTGGATTACGACAATGCACTTTCTTCAGGAAAAGCCTATGGTCGGGTTGAAATAACCGATACCGTTCACAACCTGATCATTCAGGGCAATTATGGCGAATTCTGGGATAAAAGGGGAAAGGCTTTTGTTACGGACAGCGTAGTGGCCATCACCTTTGATGAAAAGGATTCACTGTTCATTCATGCAGATACTTTTTGGGTGCATTTCGACAAGGAACGCCAGGCAAAAATGATGAGCGCTTATTATGGTGTTCGCTTTTTCCGCACCAATTTGCAGGGAAAATGCGATTCGCTGGTGTACCGTATGAGCGATTCAACGATACGACTTTATGAAGCTCCGGTACTGTGGTCAGGCAAAAACCAACTCACCGCCGATTCTATCAGCATCGCCATCGTTAGCAACCAGGTCGATTCGCTGGTGATGTACAACACCGCCTTCATCATATCAAAGGACAGCACCGACACTTTTAATCAAATAAAAGGAAAGAACATGGTCGCTTACTTCAAACGCAACGAGCTTACCTCCATTGATGTAGATGGAAACGCGCAAACCGTGTACTTTGTCCGTGAAGACGATGGTTTTTTGATAGGAATTAATCTGGCGGAAGCCAGCACCATGCAAATCAGGGTAAGTAACAATGAGGTTCAAAACATCGTTTACCATAGCTCACCCACCGAAACCATGTACCCGCAGGATAAAGTCTCCAATAAACAAACCATTTTAAAAGGTTTCATCTGGCAGGAATACCTCAGACCCAGGAAGAAGCAGGATATCTTCCTCACACCTAAAGTACTCAAATAGGATGATTTCAGTATTATTCTTCCGAGAACTCCTTTAGCAGCTTGCGATAAGAAGAGAAGATACGTGCACGCGAAACAAATCCCATGTATTTCCCATCTTTTATTACAGGCAAATTGTAATGGATTGTTTCCTGAAATTTCCTGGCAACTTCTTCCATGCTTTCGGAAGGATCGACAAGGGTATCGGGCATGTACATAATTTCCGACACCAGGATGGTATCATACAATTCAGGTTGGAACATAATGGTGCGGATATCATTGATAAAAACTACTCCGTAAAACACATTTTCTTCATCAACCACAGGTATCACATTTCGCTCCGATTGTGCAATAACCTTGACCAAATCGCCCAAAGTAGCCTCAAGACCAATGGTTTTAAAATTTGTTTCCAAATGGTTCTTGATGTGCATCATTTGTAACACCGATTTATCTTTGTGGTGGGTAAACAACTCTCCGCGTTCTGCCAAACGTTTTGTATAGATGCTGTGAGGCTCAAAATAGGTGATGGTGATGTACGAGATGGTGGCTGTAATGATTAATGGAGTTAATAATTCGTAACCACCTGTAAATTCAGCAATTAAAAAGATACCTGTTAAAGGGGCATGCATCACCCCTGCCATGACCCCTGCCATGCCCACCAGGGCCATGTTTTTTTCAGGAACGGAGATCATGGTATAAAGGTTGATAAATTTGGCATAAAAAATTCCCAAAACACCACCCATAAACAAAGAAGGAGCAAAAACACCACCCACTCCGCCACTGCCATTGGTTATAGCCATGGCCACCACTTTAAAAATAAGGATGAGAACCAGGAATAACAGCAGGAGAGATGCATTGGTGGTATGCCCCAACAGGTTTTCGTTTACCAGGGCATCCACTTTATGGTTGATTAGCTGGTGCAAAAACTCATATCCTTCACCATAAAGGGAAGGCAGCATAAAGATCATTGCCCCAAGTGCCACACCACCAATGAGTACTTTTACAAACCAGTTGTTAATTTTTTTCATTTGTGCCTCAATGTACATGGAGAAACGTGAAAAGTACAGGCTAACCATTCCGGCCAACAGGCCAAGTCCAACATAATAAGGCAAATGGCGAAGATAAAACCCTTCGGACAAATCGAAAGAAAACAGCACCCCACTTCCCATAAGGAAATAAGCGACCATGGCTCCCGTAGCCGAAGAAATCAACAGAGGTATCAACGCACTCATGGTGAGGTCGATCATCAACACTTCCAGTGAAAAAATAACGGCGGCAATAGGAGCTTTAAAAATGGCGGCGATGGCACCTGAAGCGCCTGCACCCACCAAAACCATCATGGTTTTACGATTGAGGTGAAATAGCTGGCCAAAGTAAGATCCTACCGAGCTGCCCGTGAGCACGATGGGTGCTTCAAGCCCTACAGAGCCCCCAAAAGCAACGGTTAATGTACTGGCCACCATGGATGAATACATGTTGTGTTTTTTCAATTTTCCATTGTTCCTGGAAATGGCATGCAAGATACGGCTTACACCATGCCCGATGTTATCGCGTATCATATATGTGGCGAAGATAACTGTCAGGAATATACCGATAAAAGGAAAGGCAAGGTAAAGATAGTTGGAATCGGTAAAATTAAAACCATGGGTAATCAAAAGGTGGGTATTAAAAACCGTGTTTTTTAACACGACGGCTGCCAAACCGCTCACGATACCGATGATCAGACTTAAAACAAGTACCAGCTGGCGTTGTTGCCGGGAATTGGAGAGCAACTTTGCAATGAGACTGGCGCGTAGATCCGTGAACATAATCAATAATAAGAAAAACAGCCGCAAAAGTAATTAATAATGAAGTCGGAATCGGAGAAGATTGAGTTTGAAGGTGAGTTTGGAAATATAATCCTCAAGTGATTAAGGGTTTTTCAGGAATAAAATATAAAAAGTTAATCATCTTCAATCATTTGCTTATCCTGCTTTAAAACTCACCTCGTCCATGAGCGACTGCACCACGTAGCGCATTTCGGTAAGTTCAAGCGCCACCAGGTTTCCATAGCCGGTCCTGTCATTAAAATACACCCCGTTGTCCAGGTCGATGAATTTATACCCGGGCTGATTGATACACATGTCGATAAATTCCAGATTAACAGGTACATGGCCATGTATTACTCTCCGGTTACGGATTTTTGAGCTGTCGACCCTGTAATCGCGTATCCAGATCATCGAACGGGTATCAGTAAAAGGATCTTCTACTTTAAAATTTAAACCGGCATGTACAATAACATAATCATCAGTCAGCACAAAATACTCCAGTTTACGCATCCAGTCGATGTATTTTTCAGGAATCTCCCGGGGTGATTCTACACCAAAACTTTCCATGGCTTGCTCGCCACCATAAATTTCCCATTCTTTCTGAATTTTCGTTTTAGAACGAAGACCCAAAAAACCCTTGTGTTTTTTATCCTCTTCCCATGCCTTGATGCAATAATCCTCGTGGTTGCCCATAAGCAGTCTCATATGATGACCGGCAGCCTGCATGCTCATCAAATAATCGATAACTCCTTTGCTATCAGGGCCACGGTCGATATAATCGCCTAAAAAATACAATTCATCTCCGATTTCCGGTTTAATCTGATTTTCTATCAGGAATTTCAACGTTCGCAGGCATCCATGTATGTCGGGTATGATCCATTTTTTTGACATGAGTTAATTTTTCATTTAGATTAGTACAAAACTAAACATATTTTGTCGTCTAACACTACGATTTAAGCGGTAGTTATCAAAATTATTTACCTGTTGCCTGGTTGGCCACTTGTTCCATCAGTTTTTTAACTTCTTCCGGATCGCCCAAAAAGTAATCTTTTACCAGGTTCATATCATCATCAAATTCAAATACATAAGGTATTCCTGTTGGGATGTTGAATTCCAGAATTTCTTCACGGCTCATGTTTTTAAGCTTCATTACCAACGCCCTGAGGCTGTTTCCGTGAGCAGCTATTAGCAAATCATTTTGTTGTTTTAATGCCGGAAACAATTCTATTTCCCAATAGGGGGTTAGTCTTTCGATTACTTCTTTAAGCGACTCGGTCATGGGTAATTCAGCCGGGGTAAGCGCTGCATAACGGGCTTCGAATCGTGGATTGCGTTCATCATCGGCAGCCAGAGGCTGGGGAGGTGTGTCGAAGCTGCGGCGCCAAAGTTGGACCATTTCCGGCCCATATTGTTTGGCAGTTTCTATTTTATTTAATCCTTGCAGCGCTCCATAATGCTTTTCGTTCAAGCGCCAGCTGTTTTTTACTTCAATCCACATCAAATCCATCTCTTCGAGGGTGAGCCATAAGGTTTTGATGGCTCTGGAGAGATACGAAGTGTAAGCTAACCGAAAATCAAAACCAGCCTCTTTCAACACCTTACCGGCCTTGCGAGCCTCCTCTATTCCCTGCTCCGACAAAGGTACATCGGTCCATCCCGTAAAACGGTTTTCTTTATTCCAGGCACTCTGCCCATGACGTAACAGCACTAAACGTTTCATTTTAAAGTCTTTTAAGAATTAATAACAAAAAACAAAATTACTAAAATACGGTGCACATGATGCAGACAATCGTACTTTTGCCTGATGCAAGTTAAGCCTCCACTCGTTTTACGTTTTTTGTTACCTGGTGTAACATGGAAAGTAAACACCTCCGAAAAGGTGATTTTCCTGACCTTTGACGATGGTCCGCATCCTGAAATCACCCGGCAGGTACTGGACATTCTGGATCGTTTTCAGGCCAAAGCTACTTTTTTTTGTGTGGGCGAAAATGTACAGAAATACCCCACAACCTACGCTGAAATCCTTCATCGTGGACACCATACCGGAAACCACACTTACAACCACCTAAAAGGCTGGAAAACAAATAATAAAGTCTATTTTAATAACATCAATAAAGCCTCGCAGTTGATCGAAAGCAAGTTGTTTCGGCCACCTTTTGGAAAAATTTCCCCATTACAGGCGCTGCATTTAAAACGACATTATCGCATTGTGATGTGGTCGGTTATTTCGTATGATTTTGATGCCTGCGTTTCTCCTGAACAATGTCTCGACAATGTGATGAAACATAGTTTTCCGGGAACGATTGCAGTTTTTCACGACAGTGTGAAATCTGTAAAAAATTTGTTAACGGTCCTCCCTTTGTACCTGGAGGCCATGAGCAAAAAAGGATACACGTTTAAAGCTTTAGAGGAACAATCCTCATAACCACCGCATGCCAATATTTTGCATCTTTGTAAATCAAACAACTTTTGAATGGCAAAACGAATTTTATTATTTACCGCAATTTTGTGGATGGCCTTTTATCTTTCGCAATGTGCTCATCCCGTGATGCCTTCAGGAGGGGAGAAGGATGTTACTCCTCCACGGATACTTTACTCTACTCCGCCAAATGGCAGTGCCAATTTCGAAGGAAACAGATTTACACTCAATACAAGCGAATATGTTGTATTGAAAAACGTGATGGAAGCCGCCTTGATTTCTCCTCCCATGAAAAAATTTCCGGATTTTAGTACCCGGGGTAAATCCATTCAAGTCAAGTTCAACGAAGACCTCAAACCCAACACCACCTATTCTGTCTATTTTGGCGATGCCATTGCCGATCTTACTGAAACCAACCCCTTGCTTAACTACTCTTATATTTTCTCCACAGGGACTTATGTCGATTCGCTCAGCTTGTATGGAACCGTGCAAAACGCTCAAAACCTTCTCCCTGAGGAACAAGTATTCGTGATGTTGTATAAGGATGATAACGACACCATTCCACTTGACAGCCTGCCTTTTTTTGTGCCCCCTTATTACGTGAGCAAAAGTGATGCAAGCGGAAAATTTTCGCTGAACGGCCTGGCCGAAGACAGGTACCTGATTTTCGCCCTAAAGGATCAAAACGCCAATTTTATATTTGACCAGCCCGGTGAAGAAATAGCTTATCTCGACTCACTGGTTCATCCATATTACGATAATACGTTGCTTTTTAAGAAAGACATCATTGTATTTGACTCGATAGATGACCTACAGATTGATACCGCCCGGGCCCGGCTTGATTCGATTTATCAGGATTCTGTTAGCAATGCAAAATACAGCGGGTTGACCTTGTTGATGTTTATGCAATACGATAGCACCCAGCGGTTGCTGAAAGCAGAGTTGTCGCGCCGAAACACCATTATGTTTTCCTTTTCACAGCCTGCTGAGGGAGTGGACATTATTCCCCTGAATTTTAACCCGGACACGCTTTGGCATCTGGAAGTATTCTCTGCTAAAAAAGACACCGTAACCTGGTATTTAAAAACTTTACCACTCGATACGCTGGAAATATTAATAAAAAACCTGGACGACACCCTCGGACTGGTATCCCTTCGCCTCGACCCGGACAAAACCACCGGCAGGGCACGACAGAATAAAAAGAAGAATCCAACCAGGGAATACCTTGAATGGACCTCTAACATCAAAGGCGGCAATCTCATGCCGAACAGAAAGCCTGAACTTTCTTTTCTACAGCCAATGGTGAGCTGCATTACCGATTCGGCTTACCTGGTGGAAGGCACCGACACCATAGCCAACCCTCCGTTTATTTACATCGATAGCATACACCAATCGGTCCGGTTCCCGATGGAGATGTCGGACGAAGTCCGGTACAAGATTTATTACCCCGACTCATCATTCATCGACTGGAATGGTTTCTTCAACAAGGAAATATCCCTCTCGTTTACGCCCAGACCATTAAAAGAATATGGAGTTTTCACATTTGGTTTGCATCCCGAATACAGGCAGAGTTACTTACTGCAGATGCTAACAGTAAAAGAAGTGGTTGTTAAACAAATTGAATTTACAGGCGACACCACTGTTGTTTTAGAATTTCTTACACCCGGTAAATATTTGTTTAAAGTGATTTTTGACAACAATCAAAACCATCAGTGGGATGCAGGCCATTATGGTGCCAGGCGCCAACCTGAAGAGGTAATTTACTTTGACAAAGAGATAGACATCAGGGCCAATTGGGAGATTGAGGAGGAATGGGGGTGGTGAGAAGAGCATGGTAGATTGGCACTCATTTCGAAAAGAGTACCAACTATGAAAATTAAGCAAGAAATTACCTCAAGGTAAAACCATTAATAATCATTACACCTGTTAACGCACTCAACAATTTCGGTTAAAATCAGGCTGTGCAATGAATAATAAATTTTCTTTCCTTCCCTTTTTGAATTAAGGACTCCTTTATTTTTCAATATATTCAAATGATGAGAGGCAGTGGCCTGTTCGATATCAAGGTGCTCATATATTTCGGTGACACTTAACCGTTTTCCATCTGCTAATAAGTCGATGATAGCAATACGCATGGGGTGCGAAATGGCCCTAAGCTTGCTGGCAGCAGATTCTAATTTTAATATGTCGATTTCTATTGTACGCATTCCAGAAATTTTTACAAAAATATGATTAATCGTCTCTGGAAAACAAACAATCAACTACATATATTGCTCATTTTCATATTTTTTACCAGTTCTAAATAAGGGCTAGTTGACGAATAAATCGGTAAAGGCGAACGACTTTCCATCGAACAAACCTTTATCACTTAATTTAAGTTCTGGTATCACCAACAATGCCATGAATGATAAGGTCATAAATGGAGCCCGGAGGGTAGATCCCATTTTATGTGCCTCCAGATCAATCTGATAATAATGATGTGCCACCTTGTAACCATCGCATGTCGACATCAAACCTGCAACAGGAAGGGGCAGTGTGTTTTCTACGCGTTTGTTTACCACCGTCACACCGCCTTTCTCTGCAATCACCTGGTTTATTGCACGGGCAATGTATTCATCAGAAGTGCCTACCGCTACAATGTTATGGCTGTCGTGGGCAACGCTTGACGCGATGGCCCCCTCTTTCAGGTTAAAATTTTTAATAAAAGCGATGGCCGGTTTTGCTTTTCGCTCGTAGCGATTTAGTACCACCATTTTCAATAGATCACGCTCGGTATCGCTTACTACATTGTTGTCGACCACTTTGGGGTTGGCGAATATTGCACCGGTAATCAGTTGCCCATCGTAAGCTTCTATTACACGAAGTTTATTCCCTTTCGGCAAAACCTGTAAGTCTTTGGCCAGGATAGGCTCCGCTGTAAAATTATTGGGTTGGTCTTCAAATACAGAATCGATTAATGATTTTCCTTTGTCAGCTACCAATTGACCGTTGATGTAGGTTTGCAAAACATTAAAATCCTCCAGGTTATCCACCACAATCATATCGGCAGGATCACCGATCTGCAAGGTGCCCACTTCCAACCCATAGTGCTTGATGGGATTAAGAATGGCACTTCTGAGCACCTTTATTGGATCGTAGCCTTTATGTATGGCACGCACCACCATCTGGTTGATATGTCCTCTTACCAGATCGTCCGGATGTTTGTCATCGGAACAAAACAATACCTTGTCAGGATAATCTTTCAGTAAGTCGACCAATGCTTCAAAGTTTTTAGCGGCACTGCCTTCGCGGATTTGAATTTTCATCCCACAATGAATCTTATCCAACGCTTCTTCCATGGTAAAACATTCGTGGTCGGTGGTGACGCCTGCAGAGGCATATTGTTTGGCGGCATCGCCTTTTACTCCCGGCGCATGTCCATCCACGGGTTTATTATGCCTTTGGGCGATGGCAATTTTTTCCATTTCCCATGCATCGCGGTTGATCACTCCCGGAAAGTTCATCATCTCCGAGAGGTATTTTATCTCTTCCATGCCCAGGAGTTCTTCAATCTCCTCCGTTTTAAACTTGAAACCGGCAGTTTCGAACGGTGTGGCAGGAACACAGGCCGAAGCACCGAAATAAAACTTGAAAGGAACCCGTTTGCCATTGGCGATCATATATTTAATTCCATCTATCCCGAGCACGTTGGCAATTTCGTGCGGATCGGAAACCGTGGCCACTGTGCCATGCACAACAGCTATTTTGGCAAATTCCGAAGGAATCAGCATGGAACTTTCTATGTGGATGTGGGCATCGATCAACCCTGGAAGGATGTACTGATCGCCAGCCACCTTTCCGGGAACAATGTTTTTTATTTTCCCGTCCTCAACATGAACGGTTCCGGGAAATATTTTTTGATTATGCAAATCAATGATTTGACCGCTTAATGAGTATCTGTGGTTTTTTGACATGGCGTTAGATTAATCATAAAAGACAAAAATAAGAGATAATCGTGGATATGGTATCATGAGAAGTTAAATAAAAACAAAACAGAGTACCTCTCTTTATAAATGAATTACTTCCATTCCCGAAGCATTAAAATACCGATTTACGGCATTCAGGTTCCTGGTAAATCCCAGCAAAAAGCCTCCTCCTCCCGAACCACATAGTTTTAGGTAATAATCTCCTGTATCCAATCCGTTTTGCCATGCAGGCCTGTATGACTCAGGAATCATGGGGGCAAAATGCCCGATAAAAAAACGGGACAACAGGGCTAAGTTATCGAACAACGATGTAGTATCTCTATTAACGATGGCCTTGATGCAGTGGTTATTGGCAGGGATCAATTCGTTGACAAAACGACTGTAAAAATGGTGCTGCCGACATTGATCAAAAAACCGGTTCACCAATGGGCCGGTTTTTCCAACGACTCTGGTGTTGATTAAAAAAACAGAAAAATCGTTAAAGTGCAGTTCATCAGGCAAGTTGGCAAAACCAATCTCATGTTTATTTTTGATAAGTAATGGTTGCTGTAGATAGCAGAGTAGGGGATCGAGGCCGGAACTTACTCCATGAAAAAACGACTCCATCTGTGCCAACTGTTTTTTTAACCCAATCAGCATACCTTCATTACCGGGGCTAATATCCACGGCATCAATCGCATAACGTTCATAAACCGCGGCACATAGGGCACCTGAACTCCCCACGCCAAATCCCTGGGGAATCGTCGAATCGAAATATAAACCCTGTTTTATTTCTGCTTCGAGCCTGTCCAGGTTTAAATCTGCCAACAGCTCTCCTTTGTCGTTTAACCCTGTTAAAAAGGCATGAAGTCGAGTGAGTTCCGAATTGGAGTCGATGGCTTTAGCCCCCTTCGGTGGGGTAGGCATAAATCGCCATTGTGCGGTAAACATTCTTAACGGGATGGTTAAGCCCATGGAATCGCACATCACGCTGTACTCGCCAAACAACAATAATTTTGAATAATACGCTTTTTCTTCCGTCATTCCTGATTCGTTACTTTTGCAGGACCTGGTCCAATTCCATCATCCAGAAAATAATTGGAGGTGCAAAATAACAACAATTCCCGGTCAATCAGGTCAACAATTTCAGTTTTATAAGCATCCGGATACAGTAGATGTACGTTGGGCCCTGCATCAAGCGTAAAACAAAAGGGAATTTTCGTATCGTTCCGAAACTGCCGGATGAGATTGATAATGGCTAAAGTTCCTCCTTCCATTAACATATAGCCCGGTTGCGAAGCCATCATCAGCGCATGGAGGGTGAGCGCTTCCTGCTCCACAATTTCAATAAACCGGTCCATGTTGCCGCTGGCTAGAACATCGTGCAGTTCAATCACATGTTGGTGTGCCTGATGGTATCTGGCTGATGCATACGGATTTGTCTCCATCAATGCATGGCCTGCGCTGCTGCCTGTTTTTTTTGTTTTGGCATTCACAATTAAAATGGCATCGTTCATTTTCTGAAATACGGGGTGAATGGCTGTGCTAACGGGTATGGCTGCCAGGTTGTTGTATTGATGAAAGTGATCCGTTTTACCCCACACCACATACCCGCCATAGATTGATCGGGAGGCGCTTCCTGAACCCAGACGAGCCATTTCCGAAGCCTCCCTGTAAAATGATTCATGCGTTCTTTTTTCACCTGACAGCTCTTCTATAACCGATAACAAACCCAACGCCAGCGCGCTAAAGGCAGAAGCCGAAGAGGCGATGCCCGATGAATGGGGAAAGGTATTGGCGGATATGATCTCCAATTCCAGAGATGATATGACCGGGAATCTCCCGGTTAATCGAACAAGATATTTCCGCAACCGTTTTTCGAAATCAGGATTTGGGATGCCTTCAAACAAGAACCTTAACTTGGTTGTTTTTTGATTGGAGTTGAATTGATAATTGATGGTGGTTATAGTGAGAGACTGACGCAACGTCATGCTTAAAGAGGGGTTCTGTGGCAGTTGATCTCCATACTTCCCCCAATACTTAACCAAGGCTATATTCGACGGGCTTTCCCAGGTAATTCTTCCATGCATGTTGCGAAATTAAACTATTTTGGATGATCGGGATAACACCAATTCAGCGAAAGGATACACTACTTCAAAGCCCGATTGTTTCATCTCATCGACAAAACTATTTTTGTCTTTACGTGTAGTGGCCATCACAAAATCGCCACCCCAGGCACCTAGCGATTTAACGACACCTTGATAATTCTTAAAACGTTCCTGTTTGATCACGGGTCTTTTTAGGATGACGGATAAGAGTGCTTCGTGTTCCATTAACGCGAGCTCCATCTCATCCAGGTTAGTTGCCTGACAAACGGCTTCTGTAAGTGAATTAACACTTTCAATATCCGTCTGTTTAAATTTTGATTGCTCCTTAAATCTGGCAATTTCACGGGAAGAATGTTGCTTGTTCCCTAAATAAACGAAATAGAGATGCTGGTGGAAGGGAGGAAAAAAATGTGTGGGCGTAATCAATGGGTGCTCGTTTTCGATGGAATATATAATCGGGCCGAAAGCGGTGGCACAAGCAACGTCATAACCAGATCCGCCAAATAGTTTGTGGTGCAACTTAAATGCATCCAAACCAAACCATTGCGCCAATAATGACACCAGAGTGGCACTTGAACCAAAACCATGTGACGGATTAAAGTCCAACCTTGTAATAATGTGAAAACCCTGGTTTTTTTGAAATAAAAAGGCAGAAAACACTTCTGACAGAATTTCATGTAATTTTTCCGCCAGGGCCGGATCAGAAGTTGATATGATGTTGAGATCAGGCAGGCTGAAGGTGGCCTCAAACCACAAGCCTCCGGGCGAAAAAGCTTCCCATCGGAGGATTTTACCAGCAAGGGTATTTACCTGCATGTGTTGGCCTTTTTTTAACGGTAAAGCCAAGCCACGTGCGCCTTCCAACACCAGGTACTCACCAGTTATCAACAGCTTGCCATTTGCATGAAAAATCCACTGATCGCTCATTAGTTGTTGCGAATTTCTGCAATAAACTGGCTCACGTTGCTGAAGGTAACCTTGTTGTCGATAAAAAATTCAACTGCTTTCTCCTTCTCTTCGTTGGTAGCCTCAAAATGATTGAGAATGTTGAGCAAATGCATTTTCATGTGACCGATTTGTATTCCTTTGGTGACCAACGATCGTACCGCTGCAAAATTATTCGCTAACCCAACTGCGGCTGCAATCATCATCAGTTCCTGGGCTGTTGGATTGCCCAGCATTTTAAGCGAGTGTTTTGCCAGGGGATGCAGCGAGGTTAAACCCCCAACCGTTCCGATAGCCATAGGCAGGGTAAGTTCATACTTAAAGAATCCTTGAGACAGGTCGACCGAAGTCAGGCTCTTGTAAAATCCGTCTTTTGAAGCATAGGCATGTCCGGCCGCTTCAATGGCCCGAAAATCGTTTCCTGTTGCAATGGCTACTGCATCGATGCCATTAAAAATACCTTTGTTATGCGTGGTGGCACGAAACACGTCGATTTCTGCAATCCGGACGGCCAATTCGAACTTCTTTGCAAACTGCTCCCCGGTGAGACTTTCATCGAGTCCGGCCAAATCAGAAAAAGGACATTCAACCCAGGCCTTAACTAAACAATTGGGCGTATAATTCGACAAGATGGACATCACAATTTCACATTCCCGCTCGTCGGCTTTAAATGATTCCTGTTCTTTAAAGAAATGTTGCATTACCTGCGCAAATTCCTCTAAACAAGAATTAATAAAGTTGGCTCCCATAGAGTCAACTGTGTTAAATGCCACTTTGAGTTGATAATAATAAGGAATTTCAAGGGTCAGATCCACTAGCTCGAAACCCACAATACCGCCACCTCTCGCCTCCATATTGGAGGTAAGATGTTTGGTGGATTCGCGCAAGCTAGCATATAAATCGTCTAGAACTTTTAACAACCTCCTTTTTTTACCTTTCCACAGAAAATGAACTTGTCCGATTTTTTCCACGTTCACCACCTCAGCATGAAATCCGCCATGTTCCGACCAATACCTGGCACTTGAAGAGGCGGCGGCCACAACCGAACTTTCTTCAATAACCAGTGGAACCAGGTAGTTGATATCATTTATAATCACATTGGGAGCTACTCCGTAAGGGATATAAAAATTCGAGATGGTATTTTCACTAAACTCGTCAAATATTTTTTGTTTACTCTTGTCGCTATGCCAAAAACTTTTTAGCAGCTCTATGGTTTCAAGTTGGTTATCCATCAGTTCGGCAACAATCTTCAGCTTATCTTCTTTCAGGAGTTTTGAAAAACCCCTGATGATCAGATCACGTTTTCTTCTTCTAGGCATAAGAGATTTTCAATAACTCATTATTTGATCGATCCTACCAGGTATCTTCTACCTTTTGACGTTCGGGTTTCATTTTTTCTTCTAAAATTTCGCCCCAATTATTTACATAATCGGCAATTTGTCTCAGATAACCATCCCATCGGGGATCGTAAGCCGGGTCATTTTTATCAAGCCATTTTTCAACCGGAATATTGGTTTGAGATTTTAACACCAATTCATCAATGGTATAACGGTACCGATTGTCTTTCATTTCAATGGTAAACGTGTAATTAATCTGGCCGCCAACTTTTTTAATGCTGTCCTTATCATAAAAGTAAATGCGGAATCGGTGGTGGCCAATTATTTTACCTGTTGCTTTGTCGCGCACCGAGGTTACCCTTACAGGATCTTTATAATAATCATTAAGCCAATAAATACATCGCTTAAAAAGTTCGTATTGATCGCCCGGCTCCTCTACCACGCCCTGAAATTTAATCAACTGCGTAACACTGTCAACCGGGATAAACAAGTCACGCTCCTGTGCATTCACATGGAAGCCGACAAACGCGAAAAAAAGCACTACTAGCTTATTCATGATACATTGAGCATTGGTTAGTTGAGCAAATTTATAGTAAATTGTTGTAAAAAGACCAAATGAGGGTCTGATTAATTCATTTAAGGGGTCAGCCTCTTAACGAACTAAATCATTTAATATTTCTACGACCACTTAAAAATGTATTTTTGTGGTCAAATAATTTTAGCATGATATATATTACCCGGCGCGAACGGTTTAACGCTGCCCATCGGCTTTTCAGGGAGGATTATACCGAGGAAAGGAACAACGAGGTCTTTGGGAAATGTTCAAATCCGAACTGGCATGGACACAATTATGAGGTATTTGTCACTGCTAAAGGAGAAATCAACCCCGAAACCGGGTTTTTAATTAACCTAAAACAGTTGAGTTCAATCATTCAAAACGAAGTTATTTGTAAAATCGATCACAAAAATATCAATCTGGAGGTTGATTTTATGTACGATAAATTGGCTTCAACGGAAAATCTGGCAGTAAGTATCTGGGAGGTTTTGGATCCACATATTAAGCTTCTAGGTGCTAAGCTTCATTGTGTTAAGGTTACGGAGTCGGAAAATAATTTTATTGAATACTACGGAAACGAATCCAATGCCAATGGTTAATTCTGCCAATATGCCCTGGCATCTTTTTTGAAGGGCTGTTTGGCCATAAATATCATTTTCATGGAAAAGATAAAACATTTACTGGGTTACGAAAAGATGGAATCCTATGACCCTGAAAATTTAAAAAAGCTACAATACCATTACCACGAGATATTAAAATTGATTGGGGAAGATCCTTTGCGCGAAGGGCTGCTCGACACACCACTTCGTGTTGCCAAATCGATTCAGTTTTTAACACAAGGCTACGATCACAATCCGGAAGAAATTTTGCTTTCGGCTAAATTTAAGGAAGACTACCGTGAGATGGTCATAGTTAAGGACATCGAAATCTTCAGTTTATGCGAACACCACATGATTCCCTTTATAGGTAAAGCGCATGTGGCTTATATTCCAAACGGTTATATCACAGGATTGAGTAAAATAGCACGTGTAGTAGAAGCGTATTCGCGCCGGTTGCAAGTGCAGGAACGCCTGACCTCACAAATTAAAGAAGCCATTCAAAACACCCTGAACCCTTTGGGAGTAGCTGTGGTAATTGAGGCGAGACACCTTTGTATGTCGATGCGTGGAGTACAGAAGCAAAGTTCAGTAACTACCACCAGTGATTTTACAGGCGCGTTTAATCGTGCAGAAACCAGGGCCGAATTCATAAGCCTGCTTTCGTCCAAACTATCTTAATTGTTTTATGAATTAACCAGAATTTCAATTATCTGATTAAGAATATTTTTAATAATTTTCCGTTTAATAAAAAAAATTGATCAAAATGAACCAAATAAATCCTATTAACTATACTAACTCACGCGAGGAAACCATTTCTGTTTCTCAAACATTTCTTTCCGGGGTTTTCATGTGGATGGGCATCGCTCTGGGTATTACCGCACTTACCTCCTGGTTTTTTGCCACCAGCCCGGAACTGATGAGCGTACTATATCATGCCGAAACGGGCGGGATGACCATGATGGGATGGGTGGTTATGCTAGCCCCGCTGGGTCTGGTATTGTGGATGTCGGCAGGCTTTAACCGCATGTCGGCTTCAACCCTGCTCCTGGTGTTTGTTGTTTACTCCATTCTGATGGGTATGAGCCTAAGCTTTATCTTCTTTATGTATACCCTCCCCTCCATTGCCAAAACCTTTTTAATTACTACCGGCATGTTTGGCTTTATGGCGGTTTTGGGATACACCACAAAAACTGATTTAACAAAGTTTGGCAGCATTATGATGATGGGACTGGTTGGTATTATTATTGCCTCCGTGGTCAATATTTTCATGCAGAGCTCGCAGATGGATTACATCATCAGCTTTATCGGGGTGCTTGTTTTTACAGGCCTTACCGCTTATGACGTTCAAAAGCTAAAACGAATTGGAAGCAGTGCCGGGGCTGATAGCGAGAACATGCGCAAAATGACCATTTTCGGGGCACTCACATTATATCTTGATTTCATTAATTTATTCTTATTTTTGCTGAGGTTTTTTGGCAACAGAAAATAATGACAACAGTACCTTACTTAACAACGAAATTCAGAAATATCTGATGATTGAAAACTTAATTAACTTATAAAACCCCGAAGTTGACAGTCATCATGATAATAGATTGATATATAAATCCCTTTTTTATGAACGCGTATGTTTTTCCCGGTCAGGGAGCTCAGTATGTCGGTATGGGCAAAGACCTTTTTGAAAAGTCGCCCAAAGCCAAAGAAATGTTTCAAAAGGCCAACAGCCTTTTAAAATTTAAAATTACTGACATCATGTTTGATGGTACTGAAGACGAACTGAAGCAGACCAATGTAACTCAGCCTGCCATCTTTCTTCATTCGGTTATTTTAGCTGCTGTGATGGGCGAAGATTTTAAACCAGATATGGTTGCAGGCCACTCGTTGGGTGAGTTTAGCGCGCTGGTAGCTATTGGGGTTCTCACATTTGAAGATGGCCTGAAACTGGTGGCCAAAAGAGCCGCAGCCATGCAAAAAGCTTGTGAGGCTGAGCCATCGACCATGGCTGCCATACTGGGGTTGCCTGATGAAGAGGTTGAGCGAATTTGTGGAGGCATTCATGATGTTGTTGTCCCTGCAAATTATAACAGTCCGGGGCAGTTGGTGATTTCAGGTTCGGTTGCCGGTATTGAACAAGCCATTGAAAAATGTACCGCCGCAGGTGCCAAAAGAGCCATGATTCTTAAAGTGGGAGGGGCATTTCATTCTCCGTTGATGGAGCCTGCCCGCATTGAATTGGGTGAAGCTATCAACACTACAAAATTCAATAAAGGAATTTGTTCTATTTATCAGAATGTAACCGGACAATCGGTAACCGACCCGGAGATTATAAAAAACAACCTGATAAAACAGTTGACTTCGCCCGTTAGATGGACGAAGACCATGCAAAATATGATTGCTGACGGCGCAAACAATATTGTTGAAGTGGGTCCGGGAACTGTGCTTCAGGGGCTATTTAAGAAGATTGACCGTAAGGTGGTAACAATGAGTGCAGGAATATAAAACAAAAAAGCCGGTAGATGCCGGCTTTTTTGTTTTAACATAATTTTTATTCCCCCGTTTGTCTCAATTTCAGCTCAAGCCGTAACATATTGAGGGCCGAAAGGGCTGACCTTCGAATATTTCGACCCCGATGTTCCCCATAATGAAACAGTCGGGATGTTATCCCATTGGATGAAGCCATTGCAATCCAAACCGTTCCTACGGGTTTGTCCGGTGTGCCTCCATCCGGTCCGGCTATGCCACTGATGGCAAGTGCATAATCCGAAGAAAACCGGTTTAAGGCCCCCAGTGCCATGGCTTCGGCAACCTCCTGGCTTACAGCGCCATATTTAATAATATTTTGCTCGGGAACACCCAAGAGTTCAATTTTTGCTTCGTTGGTATAACTTACCACCGAGCCTTTAAAATAAGCCGAACTTCCTGGTATGCTGGTAATCAGGTGCGAAAGATAACCTCCTGTACAACTTTCTGCTGCCGAAAGCGTCTTGCCTGATTTTTTCAAATAATTCCCTACCACTTCCTCCATTGTGAGATCGTCATAGCCAAATATCAAATCTGGTATGATGGTGCCTAATTGCCTGCATTGCTCATCAACAGCTTCCTTTAGTTTACTATCCTGATCGCCTGAAACAGAGAGTCGTAACCGCACAATCCCGGGTTGAGGAAGGTAAGCCAGTTTTATAGTTTCAGGCAAAGCCGATTCCCAATCACTGATCAACTCTGCCAATGCTGATTCCCCCATTCCATGGGTCATCGTTGTTTTATGATAGATGGTTCCCAGAGCCAATTTTTGTTTCAGGCGGGGAATTACTTCATCAGTGATCAGGGATTTCATCTCAAATGGGACACCCGGCAAGGAGACTACTATTTTGCCTTCCTTTTCGAACCACATACCGGGAGCAGTTCCATGCGGATTTACCAAAGGGATACATTTCTCCGGGATTTCTGCCTGAAGACGATTGACATCCGTCACAGGATAGTTGCGTTCCGCGAACAACTTTTTAATGTGCTCATAGGTAGGTTGATGGAAGACCATTTTTGAATCAAAATAGGAAGCCAGTGCAGGTTTGGTGATATCATCTTTCGTGGGGCCAAGTCCGCCTGTCAGTATAACAATCTGCCCACGTTCAAGGGCTTCATCAAGCGCTTTCCAAATATGTTCCTTCCGATCGCTGATGGCCGTTATCTGAACAACGTTGATGCCATTTTTATTGAGTTCCGAAGCCATCCAACTGGCATTGGTGTTCACAACCTGTCCGATCAGCAATTCATCTCCAATGCTGATAATTTCGGTAAATACCATGATAAAAAGGGTTATTGATTTAGAATTAGAAAGTTAACTCGAAAGTTCCCAATTCAAATGGTGTGATCGACATCACCGCCACTTTCGACATGCGGATAATGGACTGGGCGGCCGATCCGAGGAAATATTCTATCAGTTTGTTCTCTTGTTGTGTCATGATCATAATTAAATCCACATCACCTTGTTCGTCAACATATTGCAACAAACCGGGCACCAGCATCTTCTGTCCACCTTCTGTCTCTATCAACTGGCTGGTGCACCTGATATTTTCATTTTCAATAAATCGTTGCACCTGATCCATCTGAAGAACCAATTCGCTTTTAATTTCCTTGTCGTGCTTAGACCAAAGCACAGAAACCACTTTTATACCTGCACCAAAACGTCTCGCAAGTTCAATAGCATAGGTCACTTTCTGCCTGGTTTCTTTGGTTAAATCAAGTGGAAGGAGTATATTATGACAGAACCGAAACTTCTCTTTGCCATTTATGGTTATCACAGGAATGGGTGATTGACGGATAATTTTTGATGTGTTGCTGCCCAATTGGTTTTTATCCATTCGCAGATTTTCAGAGGCACTGTTTGTCCCCATCAAAATATACCTGGAATTCACTTCCCTGGCGGTTTTCAGCACTTCTTCGTACACTTTACCCGTCTTGAGTTGTGTAGTCACTTTAAGCCCTATTTTTTCATGAACTTCGTTTGCTGTTTGGGTAAGCTGGCCTGTTATTTTGCTTACCAATTCATCCTTTGTAAAAAAAGAATCGGCATATTCTTGGTTTTCAAATACATATAGAAGTACTATTTCAAGTCCTAAAAAACGGGCGAAGTCGTATGATCGATTCATGGCATGCATCGACTGCTCGTTAAAATCTATGGGCACAAGTATGGTTTCAGGTAAAGTTAGCATAAACATTGAGGTTTAACGTTATCTTTGCAAACTTACTTATTTCTTTTTTTGATTTACACACTATGAAGAAGATAAATCACGCTGAACTGGTTCGGAATAATGATGGCTCCATTTATCATATCCACCTGCACCCTGGCGAATTGGCTGAAAACATTTTCCTGGTCGGTGATCCCGGAAGGGCAAAGACGATTTCCGACTATTTCGATACGGTTGAGCTACACCGTCAAAACCGTGAAATGATCACTTACACAGGGGTCTACAAAGGAAAGCGAATGAGCGTGATGTCAACCGGCATGGGGCCTGACAACATCGAAATTGTTTTAAACGAAGTTGATGCCTTGTTTAACATTGATATTGATCAATTAAAACCGAAAGAACACCTGACATCGTTGAACCTCATCCGGATTGGCACATCCGGGGCGCTTCAGGAGGACATTCCGGTAGTAGATTCTTTTCTTGTTTCGGCTGCTGCCATTGGTCTGGACGGACTGGCTTATTTTTATGAAAAAGGACCGGAAACCATCAACATGGACATGACCGCCAGTTTTATTTCACAGGTGAGTGCAGACCCTGATCTCCCACGACCCTACGGCATTGAAGCATCTCCCGTATTGTTGTCAAAACTGGGAGCAGGTATGAAAAAGGGTATTACATTGACGGCACCGGGATTTTATGCTCCTCAGGGAAGGGAGCTTCGGTTAGCCGTTTTGGACAAAACATTTATTCCAAGAGCCACTCAATTCTCATGGAATGGATACCGGGTATCGAATTTTGAAATGGAAACTTCGGCACTTTATGTTATCTCAGCCATGCTGGGACATCAGGCACTTACCGTTTGCGACGTCATCGCCAATAGGACAACCAACCAATTCAATCCCAATTACAAAGAAAGCATGAAACACCTGATTGTTGAAATGCTCGACAGAGTGGCTGCAATGTAAATAAGGAAACAATCGGGATGAGAAACCTTGAGGAGCTATTCGCTAATATTTTATTATGGTTCCTCCCCACGAAAAGCCCACACCAAATCCGGCAAGTAACAAGGTCATGCCTCGTTTGAGGAGCCCTTTTTGCTCGAGCTTTTTTAAAGCAATGGGTATGGTGGACGAAACCGTATTGCCCGTATCCTGAATTTCGATAATTAATTTATTTTCAGGGATTTTAAGCTTACGGCCAATGGTTTCTAAGATGATTCGATTGGCCTGATGAAAAATAAACAAATCCACCTCATCAAATGTCATCTGATATCGGGACAACAACCCATCGACCAGTTCAGGAGCCTTGGCTACTGAAAAATTAAATACCTCCGAACCATTCATATAAAAGTTGCGGTGATTGCGTATATTGCCCTGTTTATCGACAAAATCACGAGCATCATTGTTAAACAACGGGTTACGTTCCCTGCCTTCTCTGATGATGATGTGCTCATGTCTGCTGCCATCGGTACCAAAAATGAAATCACCTGACAAAACACTTGTATCTCGCGCCGAAATTAAAGTGGCGGCAGCTGCATCTCCAAAAATAGAGTGGTTGGCTTTGTCCTTGGGATGAATGGTCTTGGTAATGGCCTCCGAGGTAACGAGCAGAACTTTTTTTGTCTGTCCCGCGCCAATTAAACTGTCTGCCAGATTTAATCCATATAAAAATCCCGTACACCCCTGGTTAAAATCCAAGGCCCCGCAATGGGCAGGCAAGTCAACTCTGTCGTGCAGGATGCAGGCCGATGGGGGCGTAATATAATCACCTCCGGCTGAACAAAACAAAAGGTAGCCAATTTCATCCGTATCCACGTTAAATTCAGCAAATAGCCGTTCCACCGCTTTGGCTCCCATGTCAACGGAAGTTTCGTTTTTTGCAGTAATATGCCGGTTTGAAACACCCGTTAACCGGGTCATTTCCTGTATTTTAAATTCAGGAAACTCTTCCTGAAGGCTTGCATTGGTCAATACATGTAAGGGGTAATAAGTGGCAATATGTTCAATTTGTGAATATTTCATTTTTTGTTTTTTACGGCTTTAGTTGAGATATCCTGATAATAGGCCGCGTTTTTAGTGTCTCCAATGTTGTGATAATACGATGCTAAAAACCCGGACACTTCACCGCCTGCACCTAATTTTACTGCCTTTTCAAAATGTGACAACATGGCGGTGGTATCATTTGCCACAAAAGCATAGTTGCCTAAATTGATATAGGGCTGATAGCTATCAGGGAACAACTGAATCAATTTTTCATTTTCCTGAATAGCCCCCTGGATATCCCCCGACTTATAATACATATTTGATAATCTGGACATACTCACGACTGTTGGGCCATCTGCTTCAATTTCCTTTTGATAGTAGTAAGTGGCCGAATCCCATTGTTGTTGCATTTCATAGGTATTGCCCAAATTGTAAAATGAGCTCCCGTTTTTTGGATCAAATTTCAGGGCATTTTGAAAATAGCCAATGGCTTTTTTGAAATAGTCCACACTTTCCTGATGTGCCTTTTCGGCTTCCTCCAAACGATCCTGCTTTATATACCCTTTTTCTCTAATCAAAGCCTGATTTCCGTGTATCCTGGAATAAATTACACCCAAACTATTGATAGAAGCTACGTGACTTGAATCAAGCGCAACAGCTTTGAGAAAATGCTCCTCCGCTTTGTTAATCATCTTAATTACAAATTTGTATGGATTTACCGGTTTGGCCAGTTCTTTATTTACCCGCGTAATGATATCTGAAGCATATAGGTTATTGGCCTTCACTGAATTATCGAGGCGAATCATGTCAGCTTCATACAAGGTTTTTAGCGTTTTCCATTGCGTATTTCGATAATGTACATAATAACCATAGGGTATCAATATGGCCAATACAACCAAAACAAGACCCGTAATTTTCCCGGATCCAACTATGCCCCGGGTTGGTTTTACTTTAAATAATATGAAAAGCAACCAAACAAGTGCCATAGCAAATGACAGAGAGGCGAAAAACACAAACCGATCGGCCACAATTCCGGGAACAGGTTTCACGAAATTGGCATACATTGACATGTGAACCAGATAGAACAATATAATAAAGGAGATGAGTTTTTTTTCCTTCAGCTTCATTATCGCAATAATGAACAATCCAACATAAACAATCGCCGAAAAAATCACCCAGACATTATTAAAACCCACAATGGGAATCATATTATATCCATAATAATACAGAAGGGGGAATGGGATAATCAATAACTTGAGATAAAACCCCAAACCGTAAAAACCAGTAGCAATGCGCTTTACGAAATTTGTTTCAAAAACCAACGGGTTCTCCATAAAGGAATACACCCGGTTTGTAGCCGGCAAGAGCAACATCCTCAAACCAAAAACCAACACGATGATCCCCAAAGAAATACCCACGAAAGCGATGAGTCTCTTTTTTGAAATATCGGTAAAGAAATAGAGCACCAAAGGGAAAACAGCGATCTCAACAATGGCTGTTTCTTTCGATATCAATGCCAATAAAAAATAAAACATCCCAATGATCAAATGGATCATTTTATCGCGATCAACCCACCTGATAAATTGCATAATGGCTAAGAAAGCAAAAAGAAAATGCAGGAGGATATCCCGGTTTTTAATGCTCGCAACTACTTCTGTATGCGTAGGATGAGCTATAAATAGGACGACTATCAGAAAAGCAAACCAGGGATTATATTCCCTGAGTAACCGATTAAGCACCCTGAATAGAATCAGTGCCGCCAAAATATACAACAGCAGGTTGATGCCATGACTGATATATGGATTGTACGGGCTGTTGGCAGTAAACTGGTACTCCAGGGCGAAGGTGGCCCGTGTCAGTGCCCGGTAACCATAGGCCTGTTCCCCATTATCTGAATACAGGGTGGTAAATATTTCCGGTATTGCCTTGATACCTTGAACATTTTGTTCGTTGGAAATATTGATGTAATTATCATCCAGCGAAAAATAATTAAAAATAGTATTGTAATAGAGTAGCATGGCCAGGATAACCAAAATCCAGTTGAAAATGAGGCGCTGTTTTTTTTCTGCCTCAACTCTCCTGAGTGAATTGGCAGCAATTGTTCCTTTAATTTTCCCCATGTAAATTTTTTTGGCAAAGATAATTGGAATTCTATGAGGCAAAAAAATAAAAAGCACGATCAAAAACTTACTTTTGCATTTTCGCAAACCAAATAACATGTACGATTTTCTTAAAGGTTATAATGACCCCCTCGTCAGGCAGTCTGCCACCTACCTGGAGGTGATTGTACGAAGAACCATAGAAACACCCGAACATGTGGTTTATAGGTTTCTGGAAGATGGCATCAATGAATCGGAAATATTTACCTATGGAGGGTTAGCTAATCAGGCAAAGGCTGTTGGTCACGCGCTTCAGCAGAATGGAAAAAAAGGAGAGCGGGCACTTTTGTTGTTTCCTGCCGGACTTTCCTATGTGGCTGCATTATTCGGATGCTTTTATAGCGGATTAATTGCTGTTCCGGCATACCCGCCCCGAAAAAACAGGGGCGTAAAACGGCTCTTATCGATTGTAGCGGATGCCGATGCAAAAATTTGTCTGGTTACCCGTCAGATTTTTGATGATATAGAGCGTAACTTCCAGGACGAGCCCTTACTTAGAAACATGAAGTGGATTATTTACGAGGATGTTAAACCCGAGGAAGCTGCACGATTCACACCAACCGAAATCTATCCTGAAGACATCGCCTTATTGCAATATACCTCCGGCTCCACAGGCCACCCCAAAGGAGTGATGATCACGCAGTTGAACCTGCTTTATAACTCTGAGTATATCCGCCAGTCATTTGGTTTAGGCAAACACACGATTGGGATGCACTGGTTACCTGTTTTTCACGACATGGGTCTGATTGGCGGTATTTTACAAGTGGCTTACATTGGAGCCATTAATATTGGAATGCCACCTGCTGTCTTTCTAAAAAATCCGGTGAGTTGGCTTCAGGCAATAACTAAATATCGGGCCACCACCGGGGGAGGGCCAAATTTTACCTATGACTTTTGTGTTCAGAAAACTACTGAAGAAGAAGTTGCCAAACTCGACTTAAGCAGTATGACGGTATTTTATTGCGGTGCCGAACCCATCCGACAATCTACCTACCAGTCGTTTACGACTCATTTTGCAAAATCCAACGTCAGTCCAAAACAGCTATATTCTTGTTATGGTATGGCTGAAACTACCTTAATCGTTACAGGAAACCATCCCGATGAAGAACCTGTTTTTTTAAACCTGGATACAGAAGCCCTATCGAATAACAAGGTCATTATTAGCGAAAACCATAAAAAATCAGTAAAGATTGCTGGTTGTGGACATACCTGGATGGAAACCGTGGTCAAGATTGTTAACCCTGATACTTTCATTCCTTCGGCGCTAAATGAGATTGGCGAAGTTTGGGTGAAAGGACCCACGGTAGCCAAAGGTTATTGGAACAAGGCCGAGGAAACCCATCGTACTTTCCATGCCGTGACTAATGAAGGAGAGGGACCCTTTTTGCGTACCGGCGATTTGGGTTTTTTTCACGAAGGTGAATTGTATATTACAGGGCGACTTAAGGACCTGATTATCATAAGGGGAGCCAACCATTACCCCGGCGACATAGAGTTTACTGTGCAAAAAGCTCATTCCGCTTTACGTGAAAACAGTGGCGCAGCCTTTCCAATTACCCATAACAACCAGGAAGTTCTGGTGATTGTGCAGGAGTTGGAGCGAACAGCTTTGAGGAATACCGATCATGAAGCCGTGATCGCTGCCATCAGGACAGCCATCGCGGAAGAGCATGAAATTGAAGCACATGCAGTGGTCCTGATAAAAACAGGTAGTGTCCCACTTACTTCCAGCGGAAAAATACAACGCCGGCAAACCAGGTACGAATACCTGAACAATGAGCTTCAGGTGGTAGCATCGTGGGCAAAAGAAACCGCCGTGCAGACCGGGATGGTAGAAAAAGAAATCCCGACGGAGGAAATCCTGAAGGAATGGCTGATCAACTGGATCATCAGAAATCAACAGTTCAGAAGGCAGGATGTGGATCCCGACAAAAACATCATCCATTATGGCATCGATTCGCTGGCAGCGGTGACCCTTGAATCGGAAATCAGTGATCGGTTCGGATTTAAATGGCACGTATCCTCTTTTATGCTAAACCCAACCATTAATGGATTGGCAAAGGAAGGAATGATACTTTTTGAAGAAGAAAACAGGTAAGGTAAAAGTGAAACAAGCCGTTAATTGAACACTTATTAAACATAGAATTTCCACTAACGGATTTTGAATTCAGAAAGTTAATTTTTCATGCCCGCGAATTGTTCTTGCTTCAGGGTCCCTTATCCCATCTTCAATCAAAATAAGCCATAATGGCATATTTATTTTTATATAGAAACATATAAACGGCCATAATGGCATAATATTAATGCCTTTTTTACTTTTTTTAGGTTTGGAATGGGAGTTGAAAGTTTGAGGTTGTAATATTAATAACACATGTTTAACAAAAAAAATAACAACCATGAACTTAGTTAGATTTAACCCCGGCCTGTTAAGCCTGTTTGATGACCTGGAAAAGTCTCGTTTTGGCTTAAACAAAGAATTTAGTGGCGATGTACCATCCGTCAACATCATCGAAAACGACCAGAATTTTATTCTGGAGTTGGCTGCACCCGGAAAACGCAAGGAGGATTTCAGGATTAATCTTGAAAACCAGGCACTCACCATCTCCAGCGAGGTGAAAGACGAAAAGCAGGAAAACCAAAAGAACTACACCCGCAGGGAGTTTGTTTATAGTAGTTTTAGCCGTTCGTTTAATTTACCAAAAAATATTTTTTTGGACAAAGTAACGGCCGATTACAAAGACGGCATTCTTTTAATCACCCTTCCCAAAAAGGAAGAACCCAAACTTAGCCGGGAAATCAGCATCAGCTAAAATAGTTTACCGGAAAAAAAGCCGACGTTTATAAACGCCGGCTTTTTTTTGTTTGATAATTGAAGGGGTTAGATCAATTTATAAGCGGTTGCTCCAATTATTTTGGGAGGTTTTTCCTATTGCTGCTTTTGTATCGCTTTCGTGTTTCAATTTTTTGCAACTCGCGGTCAATCACCAGACCGGCTATTGCCTGAGCTTGCTTCTCAATGCCTTGTTCCCCGAGTGCACGGTTGAAACTGGCTTCGTTTACATCATGCCGGTAAATCAGGAGGACTAACCTGGAAACATCATGCTCAAGCAAGTCCTTGATAAACAAACCAAGACGTTCTTCCAATGTCTGGCGGTTAAGCGTTTCATATTCACCCGGCGAGGGTTCCCCCAGTTTCTTTATTTCTTCATTCATGATTAAATATCCCTAAAGTCTTTTTTCTTGTTCAGTTTCAGGTCTTGCAGGATGCTGGCTTTTACATTAATGCTAAAATTCCAGCTCTGACGGGCTCCTGTTGGAATCCAGCTGAAACGCATTTCCCAGCAGTGTAAATCACGGTATAGATTGATGGAGGTATAGGAAAGTTTGTTCTGGGTAAAATCCCATCCGGAGTTAAAGGTAAATTTCCACTTGGGCGTGATATTCACCTGGCCCGAAAACCCAAGCGTTTGTACGATGGTTTCGGTAGGGACTTTCATGTAGTTGATATAGTTAAACTTGTTGGTATAGGTAAAATTGTAGTTGAGCGAAAGCGACCAGGGGATTTTCCAATCCACGAAGTCATCAGGATTGTTTTCAATTTCATCCATTTCTGCCTCTGTGGCATTGGGTGGGGTTTCGGGAGAAGATTCAGTTTCCTTCTTACCTTTATTTTTCCCCAACTCCTTATCGCTGATGCTATAGCTCATGCTTAATCTCCATGAAGTATTATCAATGCGCAACAATTTACGGTTGATGTCCCATTCGTACTTATTGTATCTGTATCCTGCTGAGTCGGCGGCGTACGGATCCCACAACGAGTTGTATTGAATAGAAAAACCCTTCCACAAGGTGGTACGTCCACTCATGGAGATCATCGACATTTTTAAGGAGTCGGCAGCCAGGTTATAACTTCCCGAGATATTGAAACTTTCGATCAGCACCACCTTCCTAAGTCCGGTAATGGTATCTTTTCTCGAGGGAATTTTCATCTCCAGGTTATTCCCCAAGCTAAAGGTAATGCTTCCCGATTTTTGGCCCGGTGGCGAGCCAAACAACGATTCCTTAAATTGGGAATATTGTACTTCGTTGCCATCTTTATCCAGGTAATTGCCATAATACCCATAGCTATTTGTACTAAAATCGGGTGTATAGGAGAACCCCAAACTTGGGGTAAGAACGTGCCTGATGGCGCGGATGGGGCCCTTTTTAAAACGGGCCATTCCAAATAATTTGGTCGAAAGGCTGGTACTTAAACTATAATCATAAGCATTTCGAAAACCGGGAATAGTATCTTTTGGATTGAAACCAATGATGGTGTCGTTACCTGAAATAACGGTGTCTACCCAATCGTGAATGCGGATGGTTTGGCTGGCCATGCGGTCGGTAAAATTGATGGAATTACTTAACGTGAAAAACTGAAGTACTTTTATTGGAAGTGCAATGGGAATTTTGTGAACGGCTCCCCACTGCATCTCATTGTCCCACATGGTTTGTGTAAAAATTGTTGAGTCGGAGGTACTCGCGGTATTTCGGGCATTGGTCGAATAGGTCACGCTCAGGTCTTCGTAGAACTTCTTTTTGCCACTACCTTCTCTTCGTAAAGGATAAAATCTATTTACTGAAAAATTAAGCTCAGGGAGAGTCATATCCACCACATGTGTTTTGGTGTTTTGCCTGTGGCTGGCATTCAGGGTCAGAAAATATTGGCTGTTCCAGTTGCGTTGGTAGGCCACACTCGACTGAAATTCATTGCTCAGGTAATCTTCTGCGGAAACCACGTTGTATTTTACATAATTGGAACTCACGATATTCACATTGGCTGTAAAAGTACTATTAGGCCTGGCTTTTGGATCCTGCTGATGCGACCATCGGATGCGGAAGTCACGTGTGTCCGAATAATCAGGTGAATCTTTTGTGCCTACAATATTTTGGGCATAACCCAGGTTGAAATCACCACCATAACGGTACCTTTTTTTGTAGCGGTAACGCGGTTTTACGCCCCAACTCCCCCTTGAATAAACATCTGCCAGCACCTGTAAATCCATGTAATCGTTGATAGCCCAGTAGTATCCTCCGTTTTCAAGAAAAAAGCCACGTGTATTCGATTCACCGTAAGTGGGGATGACAATTCCGGAAGTTTGGCCCGATTTGTTTGGGAAAAATCCAAAAGGAAGTGCAAGAGGGGTTGGCATGCCTTCAATTTCGAGATAAGCAGGACCTGTTACAATTTTTGAATCAGGGATTACCCGTGCTTTGTTAAATTTGAAAGCATAATGCGGATGCTCTTCTAAATTACAGGTAGTATACGACCCATGAAAAATGTTTACAGTATTGTCCTTGAGTTTTTTAACTTGTTGACCATGCAAAAATCCCTGATCATCTTCAGTGATGACACCCGAAATGATCCCTTTTTGTGTGTCGAAGTTATAAGTCATGGTTTTCGACTTAAACGTTTGTCCAGCCTGCGTAAATTCAGGATTTCCTATCATGTTTCCCGATGAATCGGCAACCCCGGCAGCGTAAACCGTATTGGTCGACATATCTACTTCTATGTAAGCGGCTTTTAAAGTGATGTCTTTATAAGTAACCACCGCTTCGCCATAAAGAAATATTTTGCGGTGTATGATATTTTCAACAATACTATCTCGCGCTGTCCGTTTAACCTCTGCGTCAATTTTGTTGGACTTTTTCTTTTGAATCGTATCGTTTGTATTGCTTGTATTTATTAAAGTGTCGTTGGTTATGGCTTCATTAAAATTGAGGGTGTCCGCATGAACTGACTGATTTGTATCAGGAGGCATCAAATCTGCCCCCGGCATTGAATTAGAATATAATTTATCGCAGTATAAAACGATGAGTATTAACCAAAACCATGTTAATAATTTGCCCGAAGAGTGAAC
Organism: Bacteroidetes bacterium GWF2_41_31; assembly: GCA_001769215.1. Lineage (GTDB taxonomy): Bacteria > Bacteroidota > Bacteroidia > Bacteroidales > F082 > UBA6244. The sequence goes on along the minus strand of MEOL01000037.1, from coordinate 124,222 downwards.
TTTCAACAAAATCGTTTGGTTTACTTTTGTTTAATAATGGAAATTTTTCTTAAAGTTGCAAATATAGTACCAAAAAATCAGAACCTGATCAACTTGAAACGAATCTGGATCATAACAATTGTGTTGCTGGCTATCTTCTTGCCAAATCAATGGATAATAGCCCAAAAGGGTACCAAAATCAGTACGGTGGTTATTGATGCAGGACATGGGGGAAAAGATCCGGGTGCCTCAACGAAAAGGGTGAAAGAAAAAGACATCGCGTTGTCGGTGGCCCTAAAAGTGGGCGGGTATATTGAAGCACAATTTAAAGATGTCAACGTAATTTACACCCGAAAAACGGATCGGTTTATTCCGCTTTACGAGCGTGGTGAAATAGCCAACAAAAACAATGCTGATTTATTTATTTCCATTCATTGCAATGCCAACAACAGTTCATCCATCTTTGGTTCGGAAACCTATGTACTTGGTATTGAGGAGAAAAGAACCAGGTTAAATATGAATGTGGCGATGATGGAGAACGCGGCTATTTTACTCGAAGAAGATGCTTCGGAAAAATATGACGATTTCGACCCAACATCACAGGAAGCCATTATTGGTTTATCTCTTTTTCAAAATATCTACCTCGATCAGAGTTTGTCGTTTGCCTCCAACGTTCAACAGCAGTTCACCGAACGGGTGGGCAGGAAAGACCGCAGTGTGCATCAGGCCGGATTTTTAGTATTATGGAGAACCGCTATGCCTTCGGTGTTAATAGAGCTGGGATACCTTTCGAACCCCAATGAGGAATCCTTTCTTGCCTCTGAAAAGGGGCAAGTATACCTGGCATCAGCCATTTACAGGGCTTTTAAAGACTATAAACTTGAATTTGAAAAGGAAAACAAAGCCTATGCCTATCGGGCTGAAGCACTTAAGCAAAATCAACCTGAGCAGGAACAAGAAAAAGAAGTGATTACGGATACAAGTCCCGCACCAAGGGAATTAGAATTTCTTGTGCAATTCTATACAAGTCCGCGACAGTTGCCGTTGAGCGATCCGCGTTTTAAGCAACTCCCCGAAATATCCTATTATGAACACAATGGTTTGTATAAATATACAAGTGGACATTTTAGCAGGATGGAAGAGGCATCGAAGCATCAAACAAAAGTGCGAAAGCAGGGATTTGGAGATGCTTTTGTCATCGCGGTTTATCAGGGGAAGCGCATCCCTATTAGTGAGGCAAGGCAAATCCAGTTGTCTGAAAATTAGAACTGCATATTATTTAGTGGCTTTTTTCGATACAATAAAACAAAATATGTACCTTAGCGTTTTTAAAAAACAATGGCAGAAAAAAAAGTGAACCGATATAAAGCCTATGGTATTGGCCTAAGTTTTATTGTTGCACTCGTACTTTTTATATGGGGCTTCAACTTCTTAAAAGGCAATGATATTTTTGGCAAAGAAACCGTTTATTTTTCTGAGTATTATCAGGTGAACGGGTTAGTGAATGCGAACCCGGTGATGATAAATGGTTTGCGTGTTGGCAAAGTAAAAGATATCTATTTTAACCCGGACATGTCGGGTCGTATCATCGTTTCGTTTACACTTAGCAACGACTTCCCTGTACCCGTAAATTCAGTAGCGCGGATTTTTAGTTCGGATTTAATGGGCTCCAAAGCCATCGACCTGGTTTTGGGCGATTCAAAGCAATTTGCACACGATGGTGACACGGTGAAGTCGCAGGTGGAGGCAGGTTTGATGGCCGAGGTAAACGCACAGGTGCAGCCCATAAAAAAGAAGGCGGAAGATTTGCTGGCTTCGATGGATACGCTGGTAGTGGCTTTTCAGTCCATATTTAATGAGTCGGCGCGAGATAACCTGAAGGAAAGTTTTAACAATATCAGGATGACCTTTGAAAATCTGGAAAATGCCACAGGAAATATTGATAACCTGGTAGTTACCGAATCTGGTCGGATTTCTTCCATTTTAATCAGGTTGGATTCACTTGCACTGATATTGAGTCAAAACAAGCAAAATTTTGATCAGATCATCTCAAATTTCAGGTCGATCAGCGATTCGCTTGCCCAATCAGACATCCCCGCTACTTTTTCCAATATCAATACCACCGTGGCCGACATGCAGAAGTTGTTAAGTTCTATTGAACAGGGAAAAGGTACCCTGGGTCAGTTGATGGTAAACGACAGTCTGTACAATCAATTAAATAACTCCGCGGCCAGCCTCGACTCACTGCTGCGGGATATACGCGAGAACCCGAAGAGGTATGTTAAATTCGCGGTTTTTTAAGTTGTTCATTCGTCCACCCACAAAAAAAAAGACGGTTCAGATGAGCCGTCTTTTTTTTTTGCAAAAAAAGCAATCGTTAAATTACTTTTACATTTACTGCATTAAGTCCTTTTTTACCTTGTTGTAATTCAAACTCAACGTTATCACCTTCGCGAATTTTGTCGATTAACCCAGAAATGTGTACAAAGTGTTCTTTGTTGTTTCCTTCTTCACTGATGAATCCAAATCCCTTGGCTTCATTGAAGAATTTTACTGTTCCTTTACTCATTGTAGATAATTAAAATATTAAAATACAAAGATATTGTTATTTAATAACTTAAAGGCATTTTTATAAAAAAATTTATGGAAACACAATTTTTTTTGTGGATATCCACTTTTCGTGATCGAAAATGGTAGTGATAATAATTCCCTTAAAGGCTCGCTCAGGCTTCCATGTGGCACGTAAACCAGTGCAAAAGAATACTCCCAGTTCATGGCCAGCCTCGTCAGTCAGTCTGACTTTATAATCGCTTTTATGGGGAAATTCAAAATTGATCACGCCCCGCGATGGGTTTGGGTAAACTAAAATATTCAGATCGTTAAGTGTATGATTTGATGTCGATACAATCGTTTTGTCCCACACCGCAAGGGTATATTCACCCAATTGCAGATCATTCACAAAAATATACCCTATCATCCACGTTCCCAATACTTCCTGGGGAACCATGCGCCATTCTTCAGCCGAATTGACCCGGTACAACAATACGATAGAGTCGTTGTCGGAAAGAATCAAACTGTCGTCCAAATATCCTCCCCGACTATAGTAAAACCTTCCGCGTGCTTTAAAACTATCCGAAAGCAATCCCTCTGTTTGCCAATAGCGATAAGGCGATAACCGCAAGCCTTCTATGGGTACTTTCAAGGGGTCGGGGGTTGCCCAGTGATGTGTAACCCGTAACAATGATGAATCGGTACAGGCATCCAGATAAAGTTTAAAATAAGTATCGGGATAGGTGTATTCCTGAGGAGACGAAAAAACCTTAAAATTGTCGGAAGTGGCATCACAAGCGGTTTCAAAAGGATCGATCATAACGGCAACAGGATTAAAATCGATCATCTTAACCGAATGACCCGAGGCGCCGGAAAAGTGAATGGTATCGGTTTGAAATCGAAAATGATTGTCCATAAATCCAACTTGAACTATCACATCCATGGCCAGGAAGTCGGCTCCTTTGAATTTCTGTTGAGGGTAAATATCCACCCGAAATTCATTCCCAAGAGGAGTTACACGGCTTGAGTCAATTGAAAAATGGGGAGTTCCGGGGGTGAATACCCAGGCATCAAAAAAACCACTCAGGTCGATCCCGGTATAGGAAGTTAAAAAATCACGCATTTCTTCGGATGAAACCGACTGGTATGCAAAATGATTCAAATAAGCTGTTACTGACTCAAAAAATAGTGAATCCCCCAAATAAGCCCGTAACGCGTTTACCACGGTTCCCCCTTTGTCATAAGCTGTTTTTCCATACGTAACATCTTGGGGAATATTGTTTAATGGCCAATAGCCACCATCAATGATATGCGCTTTCAAAAGCATCTCTTTATGCTTGGCGCGCATGGTCTGAACAAAACTTTCGTGGCTGTATAATTCTTCCAGATAGTACAATTCGCAAAAAGTAGCCCAGCCTTCATTCAACCACATGTCTTCAGCAGAAGAGCAGGTTACTTCATCACCGAACCACATGTGCGACAATTCGTGGGTATATAACGCTTCATAAGAAGTGCCGCCATTGAAGGCAAAATGTGGTAAGGCAATATTTCCGGCATGCTCCATGGCGCCAATGGCTGTAGAGGTGTAGCCTATTTTTTCAAAGGGATAAGGTCCAAAATGAGATTCAAAAAAATCCATGATTGCATCCAGGTTAACGAATGTTCCTGCCACTTTAGCTGAATCTGCCGGACGAGTATATATCTCAATTGGAATAGTATCTTCCAAACCGGGATATGTGTCGTAATAGGCGTGGTAATCTCCGGTGGCCACCGACACCAGATAGGTAGGAATTTCATGTACCATCTGCCAATGCCAGGTTGTGGTTCCATCGCCATTGTCAATGGTTTCGGTAAGGATGCCGCCACCGGTGGCCATCAAACCACTCTCCAGGGTGGTATATACATCATAGGTGGCACGGTCGGTAAAATCATCCACACACGGAAACCATGTTTTCCCCAGATTGTGTGGTATCGAAACGAATCCAACTCCTAAATTAAATGTGTAATCACCTGAAAAATGATACCCTCCCCAATCTTCATGAAAGGGTTGTCCATGATAATAGATGGTGGCGGTGATGGTATCATTCATAGCCAAAGGATTAGCAAAGAGAATATGCATTGTTTTTTCAGCCTGATTGAAGAAATGCTGTAGTCCGTCAACAACCACCGAATCAACCGTAAGAGACTCCAAATTAAGCGGAACCTGAAATAATCCCCCAATTCTGGTTACAAAGGTGATTTCGGTATATCCTGAAATGGTTTTGGAGGTGGTGTTCACATCCCGCAAATGCAGGTTGTAATGCAAGGCATTCAGGGTGTCGCCAATGGATTGAGCTGTGATAAATCCAAAGGAAAAACAGGATACAATGACAAGAAGAAAATATTTTCTCATTTCCGGGTATTTAAAAAGTTAAAAGTAGTGATAAAATGATTGATTTTTGTAGAAATGTAAAATAGGATGCGGCAAATTTCGTTTATTCTGCAATACGCTGCAAGGGTAACCGGAATTGGATTCGTGACTGTTCGTTACTGAACAATTTCTGTTGTGCAATGAACAACCAAATAGTTTGTTTTTTAACGTTTATTAAACAGTAGTTTGGGGTTCAAATACTTATATTTGTGGCACATTTTTAGTGTATACATTTGGATATTTAAAAATAAAGGCATGAATAAAAAAACGATGACTCTGATATTCGGAGTTTTACTGTTTATCTCCGTTAATCCCCTTTTAGCCCAGAAAGAATGGACCCTGGAAGAATGTATCAATTATGCATTCGAAAACAACATTGCAATAAAGAAGAGTATCATCAGCGTTGAATCGGCTGATGCTGATTTACTTCAAAGCAAGTTAAACCTGTTGCCGACAGCTAACGGAAGTGCTTCTCAGAGCTATCGTTGGGGTAGAAACCTAAATCCACAATCAAACCTTTATGTAACCGAACAAACAGATCAAACCAATTTTGGATTAAGCTCGGATATAACCTTGTTTAATGGTTTACAGCAAATAAATAACGTTCGTAAAACGCAATTTGACTATTTGGCTGTTAAATACGATTCTGATAAAATCAGGAATGATATATCTTTGAATGTCGCAGCAGGTTATTTGTTAATCCTGTTTAATATTGAACTGGTTAAAAACGCGGAACGTCAGGTGCAAACATCACAGGACCAGGTAAATAGAACGACAAAACAAGTTGAGGCAGGTGCATTGGCACGTGGTAACCTTTTTGACATTCAGGCACAGGGTGCCAGTGAAGAAGCCAATTTGGTAAGTGCCCAAAACAATTTGATGCTTGCTTACCTTGACCTGATGCAATTACTCGATTTGGAAGCAAATACAGAGTTTGATGTTGAAAAGCCCCTGTTGGAAATTATCGGAACTCCCACACTTTTACCGGCGGAAATGATTTATAATAAGGCGGTTACATTGATGCCTGAAATAAAAAGTGCAGAATACAGGGTACAAAGTGCCGACCGCAGTTTGGCCATGGCAAAGGGAATGCGCAGCCCACGTCTATCTGCTTCTGGTTCTTACGGAAGCGGTTTTTCACGGCAAATACTTGAAATAACCGGATATACTCCTGAAGGAGCGCCCATTTTCGGCGACATAAAAGCTTTTAATCTGCAGCTTAAAGACAACCGTTCAGGAAGCGTTTATTTTGGGTTAAACATACCTATATTCAATGGATATCAGGTTACTACCAATATCAACCAATCGAAGATGTACCAGGAAACAGTGGATTTGAACCTTCAATCTGAAAAACTGCTTCTTCGTAAAAACATTGAATCATCCTACGCTGATGCCATTGCAGCCTATCAAACTTACCTGGCGCGCAAAAAAAGTGTAGATGCTTTTATTGAGGCATTCAAGTATACCGAAGAAAAATTTAATGTGGGCATGGTGAATTCAACTGACTACAATGTGGCAAAAATTCAGCTCGCCAATGCCGAATCGGATCTGGCTTCTTCAAAATTTGATTACATCTTCAAAACCAAAATCCTTGACTTTTATCTGGGTAAAACCCTTTCGTTAAATGATATTGCCAACGTTAAGGTGAATTAAAAACATCCTATCGATTTTAACTATAAAGTAGTACTTTTACCGTTGAAACCTCAACAATATAAACCGCTTTAAAAATGGCAAAGACAAAGAAAAATAAAATCTGGATAGGCATTGCCGTTGTTGCTGTATTGGCCATCATTGTCGTCCTGGCGATTAAAAAGGGAAAGAATTCGGGGAGTGTGAAAGTGGCTACAGAACAAGTTGAAATCAGAAAAATAATTGAAACGGTGGCCGCCAACGGAAAAATCCAACCAGCGAAAGATGTTAAGATAAGTCCTTATATCTCGGGTGAAGTAATTGATCTGTTTGTTAAAGAAGGTGAGTTTGTTGTAAAGGGACAGAAACTAGCCAAAATTGATCCGGAGATCTACATTTCAGCCTATCAGAAAATGGAGGCTGCTGTCAATACTTCTAAAGCCAATGAAGCCAATTCAAAAGCACGGTTGGTTCAAAGTGAATCGCAATTTAATAAATCGACCCTGGATTTTGAACGGGCTAAAACGCTTTTTGAGAAAGATGTGGTGTCGCAGGCAGATTTTGATGCAGCCAAATCAACCTTTGAAGTAGCCAAGGCCGATGTTTCAGCAGCCAAGGAGAGTTATAAATCAAGTCAGTTTCAGGTGAGCAGTGCGGAGGCCAGCCTTAGGGAATCAAGGGAAAACCTGGATAGGACTACCATTTTCTCTCCCAACGACGGAACCGTTTCTAAATTAAATGTAGAGGCAGGAGAAAGGGTAACAGGTGCCTCCCAGTTTTCTGCCGGTACAGAAATTATGCGCATTGCCAACCTCGACATACTGGAAGTAAATGTGGAAGTCAACGAAAACGACATCGTTCGGGTGAAACTTTTTGATACAGCCACCATTGAAGTCGATGCTTATTTAAACAGAAAATTTAAGGGGTTGGTCACCGAAATTGCTACCTCGGCTAACACTTCTGGTGTGAGCGCCGACCAGGTTACGAATTTCGATGTGAAGATCAGTATGTTGAAGCAGTCGTACGAAGATTTGATTCGTCCCGAAAACCTGATTGCCTCCCCATTCCGTCCCGGGATGTCAGCAACGGTAGAGATTGAAACCGAAACAGCTGTTAATATCCTGACCATCCCTATTCAGGCCGTCACCACACGCGCCGACAGCACCGGCAGAACTAAATCTGAACGTGAAAAACGTGAAGAAACCCAGGGCAAGGACGAGGATGACAGCCAGGTAAACACGAAGCCTGAGCAGGTAGATGAATATGTATTCCTATATGCAAATGGCAAGGCAAAACTACAAAAGGTGACAACAGGTATACAGGACAATACCTATATTCAAATACTTACCGGGCTGCAAAAAGGGGATGAGGTCATCACGGCTCCTTATCGTGCTGTTTCCAAAACCCTGAAAAATGACGATGAGGTTGAAAAAGTACCTTTGGAGGAACTTTTTAAATCAGATAAAGATTAACCCCCATTCTTGGCAAATATACTTAGTATAGAAACCTCTACCCGTGTTTGTTCAGTGGCCATTTCCATGAACGAACACGTCGTGGTTGTGAAAGAAACCCACGTGTCCAATTCGCACGCCGAGTTGATCACACTGTTATGTCAGCAGGCCTTGCTGGAAGCAGGACTTGAATTTTCGGAGTTGGATGCTGTTGCTGTTAGTCAGGGGCCAGGCTCGTATACCGGTTTGCGTATTGGCGTTTCTACCGCGAAAGGTTTATGTTATGGGCTGGATATTCCACTCATTGCAGTGTCTACTTTAGAGGCAATGGCGTTGGGCATGATGACTACCACACCTCATCCTGAGAACGCAGTTTTCTGTCCTATGATTGATGCCCGTCGCATGGAAGTTTACAATGCTGTTTTCTCATCACATTTGATGTTAATCAATCCGGTTGAAGCTACTGTTGTGAATGAGGACTCTTTTGATAACTTTCTGGCCAATCATCCTGTCTATTTTGCCGGGGATGGCGCAGCTAAATGTGCTCAAGTATTAGCACATCATAGCCATGCGCGGTTTTTATCTGATTTCAACCCTTCTGCCAGGTGGGTTGCCACATTGGCCGATCGGCATTTTAAAGATTCCGTTTTTGCCGATACCGCTTATTTCGAACCCTATTATTTAAAAGACTTTATTGCCGGAATTCCCAGGATTAAAGGATTAACATAAAAAAAGCGGGTGTTGCCTACCTTTTTATTAATGAACTAATTTCGTAGGTGGAGAGTTTTCTTTATCAAAATGCACATCCATTTGAGGGAACGGAATGCTAAGGCCATGATTGCCAGCTTCTTTATAAAATCTTTCGTTCATATCGAAAAACACATCCCAATAATCAGCGGTAATAACCCAGGCGCGGGCAGCAATATTTACTGAACTATCACCCAACTCCTCCAACCCGACAAATGGTTCGGGGTCAGAAAGAATCCTTGAATCTTTATTAAAAAAACCAAGAATCATCGACTTGGCATCTTCAAAACTATCGCCATATGAAACGCCAAAGACCCAGTCAACCCGGCGGTTTGTTTGTTTGCTGAAATTCACCAATGGGTTGTTCGACAAGCCACCGTTGGGGAGAAGGATGGTTTTATTATCAGGAGTAGTTAAAACAGTAAAAAAGATCTGTATCTCTATCACAGTTCCTGAAAAGCTGGAGGCCGAAATAAAGTCGCCAACCTCAAAAGGCTTAAAGGAAAGTATCATAGCACCACCAAAAAAATTTGAAAGTGTGCCGTTCATGGCAAAGGCAAAACCGGCCGAAATAGCGGTCATGATGGCAATAAAAATGGTCATCTCCACGCCCGCGATGCTCAGGGCAGATATGATCAACAGAATCTTTAGAACAATCCCGGTAAAACTTCTGAGAAAGGTTTTGAGAGAGGCATTCATGTTGTTTTTCTCCATCAGATGACTCATTTTCTTCAGGACGAAGCTGATAAGCCGAAATCCGACAACAAGTACAACAATGGCCAACAACAATTTCAATCCATATTCAACTCCTTTTTCATTTAACCATTCCATGATACCAGTACCATGTGTTGTAATTTTATCAATTGGATTCATACTCTTTATTTTCTTATTTTAATCAAATATACTAGGTCTTACTTGGCCAGGGTTAAATACCTCCAACATATAAGCTTCCCGAATTCAAATTACGATTAATATCCCAAACAAATTCCCAATCCTTTTGCCGTTCTGATTAGCGCATTGTCCAAAGTTACTAAATTTGGTTTAGCGATGGCTTTGGCCAAAGGAACAGCTACAAATTTAGGATGGTGGTAGGCCACCATCTTTCCAAAATCACCTGCAATAGCCATTTCCATGGCTTTCACTCCAAATTGGGCAGAGAGCACCCGATCGTAAGCGATAGGTACACCACCACGTTGCAGATGGCCCAGAACAGTTTCTCGCATGTCATGCCGGAAACCCAGTTCTTCCAATTGTTGTATCAGCACCCTGCTTATTCCTCCTAATTTTACGTTCTCGTAACCGATCTCATTGTTCACTTTAGTTACCAAGCCTTGCCCTTTGGCGTGGGCACCTTCAGAAACGACAAGAACAGCGAATCCGCGATCGTTGGTAAAGCGTTTGTCAAGTGCATCTTTCACCTTATGGATATCATATGGAATTTCCGGAATTAAACACACTTCCGCTCCACCTGCAACTGCTGCATTCAAAGCGATCCATCCTGTATCCCTTCCCATCACCTCAAGCACGAAAACCCGGTTGTGGCTGGCAGCTGTAGTAACCAATTTGTCAACGGCCTCGGTGGCAATTTCTACTGCTGTCTGAAATCCAAAAGTGCTGTCCGTACTCGATAAATCATTGTCAATTGTTTTAGGCACACCTATGATATTCAAGCCTTTTTCAAATAATCTTTGGGAGATACGTTGTGAACCATCGCCCCCGATATTAATCACTGCATCAATGTGCATGTGCCGAATTTTTCTGATCATTTCATCTGATCTGTCATCGGTTGTCCATACACCATTGTTGTCTTTCACGGGCCATGCAAATGGACCACCTTTATTGGTGGTTTCGATGATTGTTCCACCCTGGAAATGAATACCGGCTACTCTTTTATTGTCGAGTACGACAATTTCGGTAGGCTCGCGCAATATTCCGTTAAAAGCCTGGATGCTTCCCAGTACTTCCCAATCTCCTTCTTGTGATGCACGGTGTACGATTGCACGAATAACGGCGTTTAATCCCGGGCAATCGCCTCCACCAGTTGCTATCAATACTCTTTTCATTTTGTTCCAAATATAATATTGGTGCAAAACTACTGATAATTCAATTGGCAGGTTCTCAATGGTGATTAACTGTAACGAAACCGGATGGAAAGGTTAAATAAATTGAAGAAAACAATGGATTTCGCCATTCTAAAACGATTGCTTGCTAAATTGTTGGTTTTAAAAATATAAAAAAAAACCGGCATTGAATTCGGTGCCGGTTTACTTTTATAATAAGATAAATCTTTTTTTTACAGAGCTTTGCGAATACTTTCGGTGAGCTCCTTGAATTCCTGATTGGTCAATTTAAGTTTGGGTTGTTTAAAATCCATATCATAAATCGAATTAATCGGGATGAGGTGTATGTGTGTATGAGGTACTTCCAGACCAATTACGGTAAGCCCCATGCGTTTACACGGCACCACTTTTTCAATTGCCTTCCCCACTCTTTTGGCAAAAACAATCAGCCCCTGCAGTTCAACATCTTCCATGTTAAACAGGTAGTCCGATTCTTTTTTTGGTATCACCAGGGTATGACCTACGGCCAGTGGATTAATATCCAGAAATGCCAGGTACTGGTCGTCTTCAGCAATTTTCCACGAAGGAATTTCGCCTGAAATAATTTTTGAAAAAATGGTAGGCATATTCTTTAAATTATCTGTCGATTTCAATGATTTCGAAAAACATTTTCCCTGCCGGGACAGAAATTTCAACTTTATCGCCGACTTCTTTTCCGAGTAAACCCTTGGCGATTGGAGAAGAAACCGAGATTCTTCCTTTTTTAAGGTCTGATTCTTCTTCCGGAACAATGGTATATTTCATGGTGGTACCGCTCTTTGTGTTTTTAATAACTACTTTGCTCAAGAGGTACACTTTGCTGGAATCCATTTTCGATTCATCAATTATACGGGTATTTCGAATGACTTCCTGAAGTTTAGAAATCCTCAATTCGAGCATACCCTGTGCTTCTTTGGCAGCATCATATTCCGCGTTTTCCGACAAATCTCCTTTATCGCGTGCTTCGCTAATCTGTTGCGAAATTTTTGGCCGTTCTTTTCTGATAAGCTGATCAAGTTCATCGCGCAGCCTCTGTAAACCTTCTTCGGTAAAGTACCTTGATTCAGACATATTGATGATTTTTGTGAGTTGATAATAAGATAAAAAGACCCTTAATCTACATTAAGGGTCTGCGATAATTGCAAAGATAATAAAATCGTTTTTTACAAATAAGGATTTTAGAAATTAAAAATAATTCCTACCGTATGGTTTCCATTAAAGGCTTTTGATTCCCTGTAAGCATAATCGATTCCGAAATAACTTCCTTTTTCTTTATTGAGAGGAACCTGTACAGATAAACCTGCACTAAAACCATTGTTGATGTTGGTATTTTCTGCATCCAAGATGTCATTGAACATACCGTTTTCGTAGGTATAGCCACTTCGTAGCATGACATAATCTTTCAGGCTTAATTCCAGTCCAAATGAAAACTGATCTTTACTAAATGAATTTGAAATAAAATTTCCTGCGGTGGTTAACCGATAGTCCTTTGGAAAAATAAAGTCATAGGCTGCGCCAATATTCAACTGGGCCGGTATCTCGAATGAGGCGGAACGTTGTTCAACTGTTGATTGGTCACCCTGACCTGTGATATAGGTACGAATGGAAAGTCCATCACCGGAATATTGCATTTTTGGCCCCACATTCTTCAATGCGATACCGAATGAAATTTGTTCTTCAGCACCTGTAACATATTGAATACCTGCGTCAATTGCCACTCCAACCGCGCTAACGTCCGCGATGGATTCTGAAATAACCTTAAGCAAGACCCCTGCATAAATACTACTTGAAAAGGCCTTGGCATAGGAAATGCCAAAATTCATTAAATTGGGTTTAAAAGTACCCTGGGGATCATCGGGATTAGGCACTGTTGTAATGTCCACCTCCCCAAAGGACATCGACATGATCTGAATACCTAATGTTCCGGTTTCTCCCACATGTTGAGTTAACCCAAAAGACATGATATTCGTGCCTGTTCCTTTAAGCCATTGTGTATTTGAAAATATTAGCTGAGTCCCGCCGGTAAAGGCCGTACCTGCAACATTTCCCCACATGGCTTCAAGTCCTTTGACTTTCGACATGTTGGCACTTCCCCATCCACTACTTCTGGCCCAGGGATTTATTAAAAGTTCGGTGGCGCCAGCCTGTCCGGTTCTGTCTTTATTACCCGCTTTAAGCGTAACAGACATGGTAAAAACAAAAGTTGCTATCAGGACGATGCTCAGGTATTTATAAAGAGTTTTCATGTTCAATAAACTTTAATTCTCGATTCTATCAGATTTATCAATTACTAGAAAGTATTAAGGTCAGGTATTCTTGTAATACAGAACCATTTAACTACTCTCTCACCTTGTGCAGATTTAATATGTACATAATAAACACCACCAGCAATAGGCACAGACGCGAAGTTTTTCAAATCCCATTCAATGGTTGTTTCAGGTGAATCTTTGGTAAATTGTTTGAGTTTCAGTCCGCTAACAGTATAAATCGTGATTGTACATTCTTTCGGAAGGTTCGTAATTTTTACCCTGTTATCCAGTGCATTTTTTTCATATTCTGAATAAGCATAATAGGGGTTCGGCACCACCGTTATCAAGTCCAGGTCGTTTTGGAATTTTTCAGGATCATGATACTCTGTTTGTAATCCTTTGGTGGAAAACTCAAACATGGGATAAAAATTGTTCACATCCATCCCGGGATAGATGGTATCAAGTGGTTGCGTACTATATCCTTTTTGATAGGGTTTACTTATCCTGATTTTAATGGTGGCTTCATTTGATAACCATTCCTGTCCTCGAACACCCATTGGAATACCGGCGTACATGGTTAATGCATAGAAACTGTTTGTAACATATGTTAATGGAGTCTTAAAGATGGTATCCAGTACAACAGCAGAATAGGCTCCGGCATCATAAGCCGGCATATCATATCTGAAAATACCACCAAAATCAATGGAACGGTGATCCATCACATAAACGTAATGCTTTCCTCCAAATACAGGCTCGAAGTAAGTACCTTTAAAAATACTGGTATCTAGTAACTGTTGCTGTCCGCTAAAAGCTAAATCACGTTTTGTCGGGTTTAAAATCATATCTCTGCCATTTTGAGCCACCAGATAAGAGTCCTCGGCAAACATCATATTTAAACGCTCACCTGTTTCCAGGTTAATGGCATAGCCCGGGAACCATCCCATACCATGGTCACTAATGTAGTTTGGATCATTGGGATCGGAACTTGGACCTGAACCGGGTGTTGCAAAATTACCATCCTTATCAACGGAGGGGGAAGCTCTCAAAGCAAACCGATCGGCTTCTCCCTCTGCCAATTCGGGATAAATACCTGCCTCCAAAACAGGACAACGAGACCACTTGGATTTATCTGGTGTAAATACAATATCCACACTGGCCAGATTTTCCATTGCTGAATTAGATTTAGCAATACTACTGAATGCTGGCCCTACCGAGCTTTCCGCATCCCCCTGCTGCCCAATACTATTACCCGAAGTTACCAGGCTGTATGGAGCCCATGTTCCATTAAGAATTTTCTCATAAGCTGAATTTGGATCCCATGGATTGTCAGGGTTGGCTGAAGTATTCCAATCGTTTGAACTTGCATTTTCAGCATCTTTATAAGTTCCTGATCTGATCCAGTCCAGAGCGAAGCCTGGCAAGTCAAAATCTTCAACACCACTTAACCATTGCTGTGAACTATCAGCATATTCGATAGTGGCTGTTATTAATCCGTTGTTCGAGGCAAGTACATCATACGAAGTATATAATGCATTAGAAATCGAAACTTTCCCTACCGGAATTGGTCCTGGGTTGTATGGTTGTTCTACATTAATGGAAAAACCTTTGTCCACAAATAATTGCTCATATTCAATTAAAATGGTGGTATCACTTTCCCACTGATCTCCACTAGCTTTATCCATCAAGGTCCATTTACTTACCATCTTGTGAGTTGTATCACCAATCAACTCACCACGATTAGTGACATTATATATGCGCACATAACTTAATGTGTCCATCCACCAAACATAGTCGGCATCCACAACACTTAATGGGTCAACAATTTTAACATTTAATGGTCCTGCATTGACTTTATATACAGGATTATAAGCTATCGGATAGTCAGGCGATCCAAATGGATTATCAGGACCGGCAGGTAATTTGGACATGATTTCATCCACTGTTTCCTCTGTTAATTCTATACTCATACCACCATTACCATTTCCGGCAATACGTGTAATTTGCGGTCCATCTCCATATCCACCATTAATAACAGTTCCATTAACAGTTTTATGAGGCATGCCAATATAAGTTTTGATATTTTTTCTGCCTGAAAGGTAGGGTCTCGTTTGGCCCAGGTAAGTAACAGGCCCGGGTGCATATTGCAGATAGTTATTATAGGCATAAGCAAGTGCCATATAATAATACTGTTTGTTATTTACCAAGGCGACATCACCTGTGGCAAATGCATCTTGTGTAATTTCAAAAGAGTGCTGAATTCCATTGTCGCCTCCATCTACTTCAACCACAGGTACATTGCCACCGATGTAATCATCTAAAACGTAATTAACCAGTTTGGTTACCCCGTTTTTCACATCGAACTGTGCCACCAAACGTGCCTGGTCGGCATCGTGAAGATTGTCAACACTAACGGTAGGCCCGGCCAACTGAAAAATCTGGTATCCTTCAAAACGATAAATAGAGTCGCTCCGTATTGGATCTTTCCCAGGTTCTTGAGGCAACGGTTGTATAATATTGGGGTCATATTCCTGATACAATTCACGATAATTGTTTGAAGACGGGGAATTAGTAATATAAATGATCAATTTTTGATCTAACTCCACGCCAGCTAAATCCGGAGCTGAAGGACCATCTATTACTTTAAAACAGTTGTCGAAGAGTTTCTGGCATTTATCATCTACCACACGCAACAATTCAACTGAAGCAAACGGACCGCCAGAGGTAGCGCGAGCCCATGGAATTCCAACGGTAATATAGTTCACTGCACCCGATTTAAGTGTAAAAGGGCCTGCTGACTGCATAAAACGCCTGTCTCCCGCCGGATTTGGGCTGCCATTGGCGCCAGTTTCTTCAGTCCAGTAAAACCCATCTACATTATACCCGCCGTTTGGAGGTAATCCTCCGGTTCCCCAATTACACGGGTCGCTATTACCGGGAAACATAAAATCACATTCGGGGCCAACTGTACCATCACCAGGTATGTGAGCTGTGCCACCATATTGCATCTTTGTATTATCCTTCCAAATACCTTTGAGATAATTATAATATTGTGGCGCGATACTTGGGTCAGTCTGGTAAGATGGTCCTGTATTGCTATGATATACAAAACGTCGCATCCCAAAACGCTCATCGTCTTTGATACCGTTTCCAAAATTCACTCCGTTTATTGCCGCTGCCCGAACTAAGTTTGGCTCGGTAACATGCACACCATTTCGAATAAATGTCATATTTCTTTGTGAACCATCCTGACTTACAATTTCACAATTACCACTAAATGTAGGGCCATTAGCACTGTCACCAAGATAGGAAGGATTGTCATATCCATCAGGATCCATATAAGGTCCCTGAAAAAAGTCAACACCAATTGCAGGTGGTTGATCACCATAGGCTTCAGGCTCACCACTGCCATCTATCGCTTTACCATTATAACAATAACCCAAACCACGGCCTACATCACAACCTACAAAATCATCCCACGCATAACCCAAATCTGTATCTACCCATGGTGAGAAATAAGTTTGGGTCAGTTCAAACGTGGACCGGTTAATAATTTCATAACTATAAAAGGTCATGTTGTTGATTACATCATTGGTGGCAAAGGCAAAAGCTTGGGCCCGAATTTCTAAACCGATGGCGGAACCCGTTGTTTCTGTGTGAATATTTCCTTTGTCGTTGAATACCCACCACAAAGTCTGGTCACCTTTAATTACCTGGTCGGCCAGTATACTTCCTTGAATGGTCCCATCAATTTCTTCTTCCATGGCTTTTACGTCTGTATGGCAGAGTTCATTTGGAATATCATAGTAGGGGTAGTCACCCGATAAGGGATCATATTCACCATCTCCAAGCACATCATAAAATGGTGCCAGATAATAACTCTGCCCGGCGGCTACATCTCCATGTGCAGGCCAGTTTAAAATAGATGGCGGTATTTGGTAATCGTCACTTGAGATATAGGCACCTGTGATAGGATCGCAATGCCCCAGGAATTCATCCACTTCAGCTCGGGTTATTTTAAAAAACTGGTCGTACTGTGCGCAGACCGCATTATCAATAGCAGCTGTTCCATCAATGGTTAACGGGCCAGTCCAATAATCAATCCCTACCTGCCTGTAACGCTGCGCTGCAAGTTTTAACTGGTTGTTAATATCCAAGCCACCAACCCACAGCGATCCAGAAAACATGGAGGTTGCAGCTCCCCCTTTGGGGATATAATACTTCGACCCCACACCTCCGGGCAGGTCCCACCACATATCGCCACCTGTATTGATGCGGGCGAGTACATTGTTAATATCCAGCCAATCATAAGCAGACGCCGGGGAACATCCTGCAGTCGTCTGCTTGATATTAGTTGTTTGCTTTGTATCCCCTTTGTACTCTTCAGCTCGTAACTGACTCGTAAATATGGTCGAAATAAAAACGATCACTAAAAGTCGAGATATATTCTTCATGATGATAATAGTTTACTTTTTAATTTTTTCTTCTAAGGTAATCAATATTAAAAATTCAGTGTGAGCCCAAGCCGTATTTGACGAGGAGCGCTGTAATTTGAAGGATTATCAACAAATATACTGTACAATTCCCTAAAGGAGGTTGGGTCAATCTGGTTATTGATTTGTCGTTGCCATTCAGGGGCAGTAAGATATCCATCATCACCTGCATTCCCGGTGTAAGGATATACATTGACTACATTCTTTGTGTTGAGTAGGTTTAATACTTGCAAGTAAACGTTCAGATAGGCTTTCTTACTATTGTCACCCTTTGCTTTATTCAGGTTGAAATGAATGTCTTTATCTACCCTTAAATCCAGCCGGAACTGCCAAGGTAATCTAGAACCACCGTATGTACCCTTTAACTTGTTAGCACCACCACCAAGAGGTGAAGTCACATTATCTGAAGCGGTATAAGGAGTTCCTGATCCACCATTGACTGTTAGACTAAATCCAAAATTTTCGAGGATATTTAGGGGAGCTTTTCCCGATTTTTCTCTTCCAATGCGAGGACCTGTATAATTTTTACCAGAGCTATAGCGATAATCAAGGACAATATTAATTCCATGACGCCTGTCCCACGGCATGGGGAAGGTAGAACGCAGGTTTGGCAAACCGGCTGCAAGCAATGAGGCGGCTGTAGTTGTGGTGGAACCCGTAGCATCGGCAAATTGTAAAGTGTAGGAAGCCCTTACCCGCACATTATTCGTTCTGCGAAGGTCGTACTCGGCAGTTAGTCCTTTAACTGTTCCAAAGTCCAGGTTATTGTATGAGGTGTAATCTTTGGGATAGGCTCCATTAAACCGATAAATTTGAATCATATTGCGCATCTCGCGATAGAAGGTGGTTAGTGTAATGGAGGAGGTATTGGACAGTTTTTGAGTAAATCCAAGCTCATAATCGATTGACTTGGTTGGTTCAAGTGAAGGGTTACTAATTCTTTGATTGGGGCTCAGGATTCCTCCTAAATTCTGAAAGAAAAGGTAATTGGCGGGATTTGAAAAAATATTACTGGTTGGACGTTGTGTAAGCACATCATAGTGGGCAAAAAACAATGCCTCATCCGAAATAGGGAACGAGAACGAAATTCTGGGCATCACGTTCACCTGAGGTTCGTAATCCTTGAAGGAATTAATTTTAACCTCACTCTGCTCGGGATTCTCTAGAGCAGGGGAAATTCCACTACCGACATCCAGGATAGTTGGATCCTGAATTTCAATACCATCAGAATTGTACCAGATGTACCCGTCACGGTAACCTACCACTCTGGTGGGATCCTTTACTCTATCAACATATACCACAAAGTCCGATCCCATATTTCCCGGATGGGTCACATTTTTAAAACCATCTACATCACTCAGGTTTCCAACAGTGTGGGCCGGATAAAGTAAAAATGGATCCGATAGTACTTTTTGATTGGCATCAAAGCGGTCGACCCGTACACCCACATTAAAAATCAAATCTTTAAAAGCAAATTGATCCTGTAGATAACCTGCCATGTATATAGGGCGGAACGCTCCAATATCACGTGTTTCATTATTAAAGAAATCCTCGAAAGCAGGCTGGGAGGTTAGCACATTGCCTTCGTAATCGAATCCGGCATAATCTATATATGATAGCCCGCTATTCCATAATTCATCGGGGGCAAACAGTCCCACGTTTAGGTCTGAGGCATCAAGGTTGGCCGTATGCATTGATCCATTCCTGTCGTAATATTCGATGGTGCCATCATTGTAGTCATAGGAGTCCATCAAGATATAATCTAGCCCATCAACGGGTAAACCGAGAATCTCCCTCAGGTTTTTATCAAATGTACTCTGTGAAGCTGCATCGTATTTACGATAATACATAATGGTATCAGGGTACCCATCCCAAGAAATAACTTCCGGGTTGTCTTTATCCAGCTGAATGATGTGCGAGTCCGTTAGACCTTTTCCTCCATCGCGAATAAGACCCCAAAAATCTGTTGGGTTATAGTTGATATATCTGTTTATACGCTGTTCATACTGGAACCCCAATTTAAAGGCATGGTTTCCAATGTCCAACGAAGCATCGAGGCGCATGTTGTATTGGTCGTTGTTCCATTTCCCGTATCCACTCTGGTTTTCACCCGGGGCTTGATATAAAGAATAAAATCTTTCAGGAGTACTTCCATTCATTAAACCGCCACCAGAAAGAATGTCATCAACATTCCGATAGTGCCCTTCCGGTATGCCTTGGTAAATATCATAATAATCTGTTGTGTATTGTGCCACCAAAGGATTGATATCACGTGCACTCCATTCAACCAATGTATCGAAATCCCAGGAGTTGAGTACCCATACATCTGAATAAGGGTGTCCATCCACCGTATCGCTACCTAACTCAAAGGTGGGGGTTTTATAGGTGCTGAATTTACCAATGTAGCCATACTTAAACAGCTCATCCCAATGTTCAGCATCACCATATTCCCCTTTGTCTTTTGTATAGTCGAACTGTAAGGCGTAGTAAAAGTTCTTAAATTTGGATCTGCTTTCAGGATCAATGGGGAACCGTTGGCTAAACCTAATAAATCCTCTATAGTTGGTGTTTGTTTGAAGCGTGTTTTTATCGGAGTTGGCAAGGGTAGCACGGTAATCATATTGTCGGCCACTGGTGTAATAATAGCTGCCACCTATGGTCAGGTTGATGGTTTCGGTAGTTCTGATATTGATGTTACCAATGAAGTTATAAGTTTGGCTGGCGGTATTTGGTGCAATTTTTATGTGTGTTAAATCGCTCGTCCGTAAAAACTCTCCATTGATAAATGAACCCGTTCCTGTTCCTGAAGGACGAAGCGGATTCTGTTCCAGGGAGGTCAGCGTAGCATCATTAACTGTATAAAACCCGGTTGCCGAAGGCCGTCCGTCTTTATCCAAGTTAACGTCACCGGCTAAAAAGAAACCTATGAGTGAAGATTGGGATTCTTTTTTACCCTTGATTAATGGTCCCATCACATTAAAACCAACCCTGTTGTGACCAAAGGCATCCAAAAACTCGGATGTTTCAAGTTCTAAACCGGCGCCAAACTCCCGGGCAGGCCCCTTGGTGGTTACATTGATAACCCCTGAAGTGGCATCCCCATAACGGGCGGGAACACCGCCGAGGATAACGTCAACTTGTTCAATGGCCGACTGTGGTACGCTGGAGTTACCAATTACCCGGATACCATCAATATACATAGCGGTTTGATCGGTACGTGCACCACGGACACTCCCGCGTTCCCCATCTGATGAAAACACACCCCCGACAGTAGTGGCCACGGCATCAGCACTGCGGTTTGGCATCTTTGAAATTTCTTCAGCGGTGATGGTCGCCCCTGAAGCCGTTTGATCTTTGTCGATCAATGGAACAACATAGGAGGTGATTTCTACCTCAGTCAATGTTTCGGCAGTTGAAGTCAGCTCAATATCATAAAACCTGATTTGGTCACCTCCGATGAGCATTCCCTGGATCATGACCGATTTATAACCAACATAAGTCGCTTTCAGGTCGTATTGACCCGGGTTGATTGGCTTAATCTGATAATTTCCGTCAAAGTCGGAAGTGGCACCTCCAACCTGGGACCCACGATTCTCGAGCACGATATTGGCAAAGGGAATTGGTTCCCTGGTTTCCTTGTCAATCACTTTTCCCTGTAATGCGCCCGACTGACCGAAGAGGATTACGCTCGAAGTCAGAATCAAACCAACTGTAAGGAGTAAATTTTTTAGCATACCTTCAATTTTATATTCAACTAAAATCCTTTTATTCTTAAAAATCGGTAAATTTAGCAATATTTAACTATACCAATATTCAATCTTAATTAACTTTTTTTATTAAACAGCTAGAAATAGCGCCGGTTTAACACCTCTGAATAAATCACTGCCTTTCTTAGGTTGAAACCTCCACGTTTTCTATACTGCTGTTTATCAATTATATTATTGTGTATTACAGTTTGAGAACCATGTTTCCCAAATTCTCTTTTCGTATAGACTACAGAAGTTTCATATTCGTTGCTTTCTTCAACCTGATCATCATAAGAAAAAAGAGGTGGATTGTCAACAGGTACCTCTTGTTGCACAAAATTCCTGGGTTCGTTTTTAATATAAGGAACTGACTCAACGGCAGGTTCAGGATTAAATTCATCCATCAGCGTGTCCAAAAATGATTTGCCGGAACTCTTTTGTGGGCTTTCTGAGCGGCTATTTTTCTTTTTCTGTCCTTTGTAAACAGAAAAAACTAACCAAACGATACCAATAATAATGTATAAATAGTCGCCTAATGAAGCAAATACAACCATGCTTTACGTTTTAAAATAAGGTGTTAAAAATAGTTAATTATTTTAAACAACAGGCAGGTTTATTTATATAGTTGATTGTTTGGTCTTATTTATAATAAAAACACTTAACCATGGCCTGTTTGCAAGAGTTGAATAGAATGGATAAAATGAACAAAACTCCAAATGGGATTAAAAACTATTTAAGATTCAACAGTGCTTTTATCTCAAAAAAGGTGATGATCATGTAATAAACAAAAAAGGTGATGGCAAAACTGATGGCCTGGTCTTTATTAAACCAGGAGAAAACTGCGATGATCAGAGTATAAAGGAACAACTTTCCAAAATTGATTAGCATTAATGTATTTGTAAACCTGCTTATCCGATTATAAAATTGTTTAAGCAATTGCCAGTATACATAGTTGGTAAAGCAAAACATGAAAAGCAACATCCAGGGCCAATAGTTCGAAATGCCAATCACAGGAAATACAGTTTGTACAATGTAGCTGGCCACACCAACCAAGAGGATGATTAGAGTAAAACTTTTTAAAAATCTGAGAAACTCACTTTTCACTGGTTATTTGTTTAATTTTTCTTTGATAATCCGCGCATGGCGTAGAGCATGGCCCCAATTACCGAACCAACGGTCAATATTAATGTAAAAACAGGGAAACCGGTTTGAAGCCAATCATCCAGGGCTTTGCCACCGAAAGCTCCTGCCACGATCATCACAATCATTTGTAGAGCCAGGCTGCTGTACTTGGCATAAAACTTTAACTGGTTGTCTCCATTATTCTGTTTCACCTCATGTTTTGTTGGTGGTGTCGACTTCTTTTATCATCTTCCCCATTTGGCATTCGCCAGAAAACAAGGCACCTGGCTCCACTGAGAGTTGCTTGGTATTGATATTGCCCTCGAATTGCGCATGTTGCTTCAGCATGGTAAGTTCTTCCACCTGGATGTTTCCTTTCACCTTGCCTGAAATATCAGCATGCTTACATGACATTTCACCTTCTATTTCACCCGTTTCCCCAATTACAATGCGGCCATTAGCGGTAATAGTACCCTTTAGTTTGCCTTCGATCCTGAAATCACCGTTGCTTATCAGATCACCAACAATACTGGTTCCCTGAGCAATCATGTTAGGAACCTGGCTCTCGCCGTTTCCGGGTTTTGTTTTTTTCACAGTAAGCATAGTATATGGTCATTAATTCTATCGCTGTGGATAATTTTCTTGCCAAAATAATTCGTAACCTTCCAGGTTTTTATCCTTATAAAATAAGGGGTAATTTTCCAAAGATATGGAATAAACCTTATGATCGTTGCTATTAACACCGGAGGTTACATAAGTGTCGTTTTTTAAAGCCATCAAATAATTACCTGCTTCTCCTTCGCTATCGAAATTTCCGATTGTCACCAACGAACGGTCGTTGTCGAGCATGAGGCTTTTAACTTTGAGCTGTTTAAGTTCAAAATATTTTTTATCAAAGTCGGATATTCTGATCTTCAGTGCGTTGATATTTACATCAGGAGAAAGAATTACCATCATGACGAGGTGGGTAGTGGCAGGGGCATACTCGTAAGGTGCCATTGCCACCATGGTAGTATCAGTTGCTGTAACCGATTTTGTTCCATAACCCATTCCGTATTCCTGTTCCAGGGTTCTCATTACCGAACGTACTATTGGACCCACCGGACTCGTTGGATACTTACCTGCAATGTAATAAAGCGAAGAATACAAACTGTCCGGAACATCCACCACGCCCAACGACATGGCCCTGAGAAAAAGAAATTTAGGAATCAACGAGGTATCGTTTGGATAAAGCTCCATCCCTTTTTCGGCATAAGTAATTGTCCTGAGATATTGCTCACTTGTATAAGCCGAGTAGGCTTTCTCGTAAAGTGCGGCAGCTTCATTTTTTTGTAGACTGAGCTTGACAAAATAATCAGGGTCATTTATTACATTGGCATAGATGCTTTCAGGATAATTCCCCAATATCAGACCTTTATAGAAGTCGGATTCTTCAAAATTTCTCTTGCTCTGATAAATCTTGTACAAAGCATACCAGGTTTCAAGCCGGTAGTTGTTGTCAGGAAATTTTTCCTGAAAATCGACATACGTCATTAAGGCGCTGGAGGTATCCCTTAATTCTTCCAAATACAAGAAACCCAGTGAGTGAAATGCCTCCACCATCATACTGTCAGAAACCTGCCTTTGCTGCGTGGTCCTGGGTATATCTGCCAGATAGTATTCACGTGATCTGGGGCTGCCCTTTTTGGCCACGACCAGGCTATCATTGGGGTTACTGATTGTATCTTCGGTTAACTCGGTTTCGAAGGTTTGCATCACTGGCTTTTTATCTGTCAGGCGCCAATTGTCAATGAGTTGCCGGGTGCCCCATTTTTTTTGAAACTCGGTCCTGCCAAAGCCCAGTGCGGCGGCATTATAGAAATACCATTTTCCGGTATTCAGGTTAGGATTTTTGCTGCCGCGATTTGGATCGATAAACGCGATGCCTCCTTCTTGCAGTTCTTCTTTTTCGGCTGCCAACCGTTCTTCCTCCTCAATATATTCCGCAATCATTTGGTCGACAATTGCAAAGAGTTTTGTGGTGTCGAGTGCAGCCAGATGTTGGAGGCTGTCCTGAAGGTCGATCACCTGAATGTGAACGACTATTTCCGACAGGATGCCGGCCCTTGTTTTTATCTTTTCGTAATCAGGGAAATCCTTTGGTAAGGAGGAAACAGCCGTGTCGTAATAGGCCTGTGCATCCATATAATTACTTTGATCAAAATACAGGTCAGCAAGTTGAAGTGAGGAGGTGGTCTTCTGTGCGTTATTGGTCATGCTGCTGCTTACGGATTTCCTCAGGTAAAATACAACGAGGGTGTCTTTGCCGTCTTTTTTGGCAACCTGGGCCAGGGCATAATATATTTGATCAAGATAATCTTTGTTTTTGGTTTCCTTGGCCATTTTTGCCAACACCTTATTAATATACTTGCTTTCGCCGGAACCTTCATCGTAACATTGTGCCAAATTCATTTTCGCCTGAAAAGCCATCTGGTAAGGAGGATTGCGTTTAATGACCTTTGAAAAATACGAAGATGCTTTGCTGAAATCCTGATTCAACTGACTAATTTGACCCAGTATAAAATTAATGCGCGTAACCAATTGTTTATTGTTGTTTAATTCCAGGCCCCGTTGCAGGTAAGAGGATGCCATTTCGTAATTTTCCCGGGCAATGTAATAATCGGCATATACCAATGGAATGGCATTGTATACCTGTACCGGAAAATTACTTTCTTCCAATTTGCTTTGTAACAAGTTAAGAGTGGCTTCTGCTTTCTCGTAGCGTTCTGTTTCAAGATATGTTTTGGCCATCCAAAGCAAGGCTTCATATTGAATGGGGGAATTTGAATATTCTTTGGCTACATAATCAAATACACGGCGGGCACTGGTAAAATCCTTTTTATAGAAGTGGGCCAGTCCCATCATAAAGTAGCTTTCGCGAACCCACTTATTGAGTTCTTTACCTTTAAAATACATGCTGTGCCGCTGTATTCCGATGGATGCTTTTTTGATGGCGCGATCCATTTTTGGGTTAAGGGCCAATGCATCCTGCTGGTTTCCGTAATTATATACCCTTAATATGTGGTTGTATTCCTCTTTGATCGATCTGTCCAAATCGCCAGCACCCTCTTCAACACTTACCATCCCATTCCAATACACGTTATAATGACAGGTAAGACTGTGATAAGCCCTGCGTGTAAAGGTGTTTTTTTTTGTGGAGCAGGATGCTCCAATAAGCAGCAAAGCTATGCCCGCTACTATAATGATCCTTTGATATTTACCAAGTTGTATCAACTACTCAATTTTTTTCTTTATAACAGATAAATGGCCGTTTTATTACTTCTTTCGGTGGAAATTTCGATGCAAGTATAGACATTATCCTGATGATCTGACAAGTATTTACACTCATGAATCAATTCTTTCTAAAGAGCTGCTCCGGCCATTGGCAAAAATAGCCAGAGTTTATCTAATTTCCACGGTTTTATTTAAAAAGGTGATCCATCATAAATTTTACTCAATATGGTTGGCCTTGGTTTACGGAAAAATCACCCTTATAACCCAATACCCCCGATCCATCCCCTTTTCATATTCAACTTGATCAAAGTCATTTTAAACCGGCTTTTATTACCTTTGCACATATTTTTAGTTTATGGGCAAAAATAAAAAGGTGACCAACAAATGGTTTAGGAACCTGCGGGCAAAATACCGGTTTGTAATTTTAAACGACAGTACATTTGAAGAGCGGTTTACCTTCAAACTTAACAGGTTAAATGTCATGATTTCGTTGTTTAGCCTGGGAATCATTTTTATCACACTTACTTTTTTTCTGATTGCCAATACCCCGATCAAACAATTAATACCCGGGTATCCTGATGTTGATCAGAAAAAGGAACTTTACCGACTCAATATGATGGCCGATTCGCTACTAAGCGAAATTGAAATCCGTAATAAGTATTTTGAAAGCTTTAAAGCCATTTTGAACAATAAGGTTATTAAAGACGAGTATGGTGCACCAGATACAAGTCATGTCCGATACGATACCATTTCAAATTTAAAATCAGAAGAAGATAGTTTGCTAAGAACAGAATTTGAGAACCAGAGTTTGCACAACCTTTTCTTTAATGATGGAAGTCAGCGGTTTGAATCTTCCAAAACCTCTATTAAAAGTTTTAATTTCTTCTCGCCTCTCCAGGGTGTCATTACCTCCGACATGGACATGGCAGAGAAACATTTTGGAATCGACATTGTTTCCTCTTATAATGATGCCATTAAGGCCACGTTGGACGGATCAGTTGTCTTTGCGGCCTGGACACTGGAAACCGGTAACGTAATCGTGCTTCAGCACGAACGCAACCTGATTTCGGTTTATAAGCACAACGCGGTGTTGTTAAAGGCCGAAGGGGATCATGTCATGGCCGGTGAAGTCATTGCCATTTCTGGCGAATCAGGAGAACTGTCCACCGGCCCCCACCTGCATTTCGAACTTTGGTACAATGGGTCACCCATCCAGCCTCAGGATTATATCATATTTAATTAATCTTACGGCAATATTACAAAGGTATATGCAAAATGAAAAGAAAAACCTGGCCATATTCGGGTCAACGGGTTCGATTGGAAGACAAGCTCTGGAAATTGTAAAGGCCAACCCTGAGTTGTTTTCGGTGGAGGTGCTGGTAGCAAACAACAACGCCAAACTGCTCGTTGAGCAGGCCCGGATATATAAACCGAACGTGGTGGTGATTGCCAATGAAATCCATTACCACAAAGTGAAAGACCAACTGCAGGATGAACCCATCAAAATATACACCGGGCAAGAAGCTGTTTGTCAGGTGATGGAAATGGATTCGATTCAACTGGTGATCATGGCGATTGTTGGTTTTGCGGCACTTAAACCTACCATTGCAGCAATTCGCAACCATAAAACCATCGCTTTGGCCAACAAGGAATGTTTGGTGGTAGCAGGAAGACAGATGGCCAAAATGGTTGTTGATTACAAATCGGGTATTATTCCTGTTGATTCTGAGCATTCAGCCATTTTTCAGTGTTTAGTGGGTGAAGGCGACAATTTGGTAGATAAAATAATACTCACGGCATCGGGAGGCCCCTTTTACAAACTCCCTCTTACAGAGATGGCAAAAGTAACACCAAAGATGGCTTTGCATCATCCCAATTGGAAAATGGGAAATAAGGTGACCATCGATTCGGCCACGCTCATGAATAAAGGTCTTGAGGCCATGGAAGCCAGTTGGCTATTTGGTGTGGATGCCAAACATATTGAAATATTGATTCATCCCCAAAGCATCGTTCATTCATTTGTGACCTTTGCCGATGGTTCAACCAAGGCCCAGTTAAGCCAGCCTGATATGCGGTTGCCCATTCAATACGCCATGACGTTTCCAAACAGAATACCTTCTTTGGTGAAGCCCCTCGATCTGGCAAAGGCAGGAGCACTTACTTTTGAAGCGCCCGATGTGAAAAAATTTCGTAATCTTGCACTCGCTTTCGAGGCTCTGGAAACGGGAGGAACCCTGCCTTGTGTATTGAATGCTTCCAACGAAGTGGCTGTTCAGGCGTTCCTGGAGCAAAAAATTGGCTTCCTGAATATTTCTGAAATTGTGGAAGAATCGATGCTGAGTCATGTTCTGATTGCCCAACCTTCGATAGATGAGATTATTGAAATAGATAGAATAGCTCGTTTAAGAGCAAGTGAAATTGTTAAAAGATATTAAAAAGTAACATGGAAATTTTAATTCAAATACTTCAACTACTGCTCAGCTTATCCATTTTGGTGGTAGTGCATGAATTCGGGCACTTTTTTGCTGCAAAAATATTTAAAACGCGTGTCGAAAAATTTTACCTCTTCTTTGATCCATGGTTTTCGTTGTTTAAATTCACCTACAAAGGAACCGAATATGGGATGGGCTGGCTTCCATTGGGAGGATATGTTAAAATTTCGGGCATGATTGATGAGTCCATGGACAAAGAGCAAATGAAACAACCCGCCCAACCATGGGAATTCAGATCGAAACCAGCCTGGCAACGACTCATCATCATGCTGGGTGGCGTAACCATGAACGTAGTATTGGCCATCGTCATTTACATTGCCATGTTGGCCAGTTATGGTGATGAATATTTGCCCACCTCCGAAGCCAACAAATATGGTGTACGACCCGATAGTCTGGGCATGGAAATGGGGTTTATGCCTGGAGATAAAATTATGGCCCTCGACGGTTTATATGTGGAAGATTTCAGCAAAATTCCCATGAATATTGTGCTAAACGAGGTAAAAGTTGTTGAAGTTGAACGAGATGGAAAAATTATTCAGGTCCGTCTTCCTGAAGGTAGTTTGAATAAACTGGTGAATCATAGAACTCCTATTTTCAGTGTTCGGATTCCTTTTGTTGCCTTTAAATTTGCTGAAAACTCCGTTGCCAAAGAGGCGGGCATGTTACTCGGAGACACCATTTTTGGTATTAATGGTATGAATATTAAGTATTTCAATGATTTCAGGGAAGAAATACAAAAGCATAAAAATGAAGCAGTTACCATCGCCGTAATACGCGGATCTGATACACTTTCGCTTCCGATGACCCTGGATGAAAGTGGTATGTTAGGTGTTTTTCCGCTGGGGGATTTTACCCAATTCTTCAACTTCAGCAAAAAGGAATATTCCATCACACAAGCTATTCCTGCCGGATTTAATCGCACCTGGAGTGGTATTGGCAACTACCTCAAACAGCTTAAACTGCTGTTCTCTCCCGAAGTGAAAGCCTATGAAGGTGTTGGCGGATTTATCACCATTGGGAGCATTTTCCCCACTTATTGGCATTGGGAAAGCTTTTGGAGATTAACGGCCTTCTTATCCATTATGTTGGCAATTATTAATGTATTGCCCATTCCGGCACTCGATGGTGGTCATGTATTGTTCCTGTTGTATGAACTAATTGCACGCCGTAAACCCAGCGACAAATTTTTGGAAAGAGCTCAGGTAGTAGGAATGGTGATCCTGTTTAGTTTGCTCATATTGGCAAATGGTAATGATGTGGTGAAACTGATCGGTAAATATTTTTAACTATTTGATTTCTAATCTCTCGTTTTTAAAATTCCCTTTTACCTATATAACAGGTGCTTAAACAGAAGGGGCTAGCAGTCGGCTAAAGCCAGACTGCAATGGATTGATTCTAAAGTGTTTTATTCATCAACAATGAATGTATTTATTGGACATCCATTGCAGCCGGATTTATCCGACTGCAAGTCGATCAGATTTATTGTTTAAAATTTAAAAAAGCCTGTGAACTCATTCGCCACAGGCTTTAGTTTTAAATGACTGTTGAGTCCCGGAATAAACCCGAATCAAATGATATTCCAACGTTAGTTTTTCAGAACTTTGGTCGCAACCATTCCATTTGTACCGGTGATGGTAAGAACATACATACCGGGTTTCAAAGAAGAAACGTCCAGGGTATGCGATTCATTTCCTGCCAATTGATCAGTCATTACTGTTGTGCCCATGATGTCCGTTAGTTTGTAAACCGCATTCTCACTTTGTCCTGAATAAGTAAATGTCAGGGTGTTGGAAACAGGATTTGGATAAATTAAAATTTTATTTTTATCATTTACAGGTGTATTTTCATCCACTCCCAGCCATTGATATCCAAAGTAAGTGGGGTTTTTATAATACTCCGTTTTTACCTCATCCACATAAGTCATCAGCGTTTCAACGGCTGTTTCATTATCGGCATGGAATGCTGCCACATAGGCCACGTCTATCATTTCGGTGGTTTCCGGCTCAAAGGTAAACGGTCCCATTACACTTAATCCTCTTCTGTCACCCGGCACATTATTAACAGTGACCTCGGTCCAGTCAACAGGTCCAAAAGGCTCGACACCGCTTGTTCCCCAGAAACATGGATCGGTTAAACCGGGATACATAAAATTGGCTGAAGGGCCATAGGCTCCGCTGTTTATATGTCCGCTGCCACCATATTCCATGGTGGTGCCATCACGCCAAATGCTATTCAGATAATTATAGTAATCTTCAGCGTTTTGCGGATCTCCCTGAGCCTGTGATGTATTGTTAAAATAAATGAACTTTTTCATCCCATAGCGCTCATTATCTGCGATGCCGTCACCAAAATCAACCCCATTGATACTTTCATCGCATTGATTATCTGGATCATCCAGGCTATTGGCATCCAAGAAGGGTCCGCCCAGAATTACAATTCCCTGGGCTGGTACATTGTCACCATAAGTTCCGGCACCGCCCTCTCCATCAATTGAGTCTCCGTTATAGCCATAATAGGTGCCGCGGGCGACATCGCATCCCACATAATCATCACCGGCAAAACCCAAATCAAAATCGGTAAATAAACCAACATAGGTGTCGTGATAGGTGTTGGATGATCGGTTGATGATTTTATAGCTGAAGAAAACCGCATTGTTCATCGAAATGGATTCATCATAATAGAATTCATAAGCCATTCCATGGATTTCAAGCCCCAGAGCTTCACCACCCGATTCAGTATGATTACGCAAATCGTTAACAATAAAATAGATGCATTGATCGCCGCGAATCAAAGGATAGTCTCCCGCCATTGGATTATACAAGTTATCCCCATCGGTATCCACAAAAGGAGCCAGATTTTCTGCCTGATTTAATCCGGTATCACCATGTGCCGGCCAGGTGGCGATATCATTGATCATCACATAGCCTGCATCCGAGTAATGATTTTTGTGGTAAAGCAGCTCTTCCCCGGTTAATTTCCAAACTTTTTGATATTGTACTACGGTGGAAAGGTCAATACTCAAACCAGTACCATCACTGCTTAAGGGTCCGGTCCAGTAATCAAGACCTGATTGTCGGTAACGCTCAGCAGCTAATCTCAGAGAATCAGACTCATCCAGCCCACCAATCCACAAAGTTGAGTTAAAAATGGTGTTGAGTCCGCTGCCTTTTGGAAATTCAAAAACAGGATCATTCAATCCATTAGAGATAGGTTCCGGCCAGAATTGTTGTCCACTGGCCTGAATTTGGGCACGAATATTATTGATGTCCAAATAGTTTATATAACCTGAGTTATTTATATCAATAAATACAATTCCCTGACTTTCAGGACCTGCTAAACCATTTTCATCCATTAATATATAGCCGAATCTAAGGGTATCAGTAATGTTATAATATGAATCATAGTCAAAATAATAGGTAACGGTACTATCAGTGAAAATTAATGAATTTGGAGCCGATCGAACTTTAAATGAAATGCCATCCGGATGGGTATCGTTTGCAACCACATTGATGGTGATGGTATCCCCCAAGCCAGACAGTGCATAATCGTCATTTGCTATAGGTACGTTTTGCGAACATAAAGCGCCGGATGCTAACAGCGCGAACAAGAATAATAAATTATTCTTCATAACTATCGTTTTAAATTACTACCTGGCAGGTACTTACCTGATGTTTCTAATGGCAAGACGAAGCTAAAAGTGCTTTGGTTGTCCCCCGCCTTATTAATTGGAAGACAAATGTCAACCATTCAAACGATTTTATAATCAGGGGTAATAAAGAGTAATAAGGCAGTAATTTGCGAAATACCTTATAAAGTAGTCACATGCTCTCGTTAGGCAAAACTGAAGGGTTGACTTTATTCTAAAGTTTAGAGCTTTATAACTTTAAACGAATTTGATACCAGACCTTTATGGATGGTTAAAATATACAATCCTGATTTTAAGTTTGAAACATCAATTATCTGCGATCCGGTCTGATCCAACCAATCCGAAATCAATACCCTTCCCATGAGATCGGACAGGATATATCGGGATTTTCTAATATCCGGGTTATACGAAATGGTTATCGAGCCTGAAGAAGGATTGGGATATATATTTAGTGGGTTGTCTTCATCTTCCGAAAATGGTTCTTTCACATCCAGCCATTGGTAACCAAAATACGTGGGGTCTTTGATGTATTCGGCTCTCACCGAGTCAACATAGGACAGCATGGTTTCAACCGCCGTTTTGTCATTTTCCCTAAAGGCTGCAACATAAGCTATATCAACACGTTCCATTGAACCTGGTTCAAAAGTAAAGGGACCCATGACGCTTAATCCCCGGCGATCGCCGGGTGAGTTACCGGCCGAAACCTCGGTCCAGTTTACCGGACCAAAGGGTTCGACTCCACCAGTACCCCAGAAACATGGATCACTCATCCCAGGAAACATAAAATTGGCAAACGGGCCAAAAGCACCACTTAATACATGTCCATTTCCTCCGTATTCCATTGCAGTTCCATCTTTCCAGATATTCTTTAAATAATTATAATAATCCAAGCCATCTGTAGGATCTCCCTGGATTCCAAGGCTATTGTTAAACCACAAAAACTTCATCATACCATATCTCTCATTGTCTGCAATACCGTCACCAAAGCCAACACCAGTGATACTTTCATCGCATTGCGGTGCCGGATCATCCAACCCATTGGCATCCTGCTTTGGCCCACCAAGAATTACAATTCCCTGGGCAGGTGTATTATTTCCATATGTTCCTGCCTCCCCATTTCCATCAACTGAGTCGCCATTATAACCATAATAAGCCCCTCTGGACACATCGCAGCCAACAAAATCATCGTTTGAATTGCCAATATCGATATCGGTAAAAAGACCAATATAAGTGTCGCGGTATGTATGCGCAGATCTATTGAAGATTTTAAAGCTATAAAATACAGTGTTGTCAAGTGGATTTGAAATCCCGTTATTATATTCGTAAGCCATGCAATGAATTTCGATACCAAGCGCTTCTCCTCCCGTTTCCAAATGCGGCCTCAAATCGTTGATGATATAAAATATACATTGATCACCCCTGATAATTGGATAATCCCCTTGCATTGGATTATAAATGCTATCGCCATCTACATCAACGAAAGGAGCCAGATATCGGGCTTGATTTTTATTTTGATCACCATGAGCAGGCCATGTGCCAATGTCATTCTTAATCTGATACCCACTATCCCGATAATGCAATATATGGTAGACTATTTCATCGGTTGTTAGCTTCCAGACTTTTTGCCACTTTACTGCTGTGGAGGCATCAACAAACAGACTATCTCCAGCGGTGCTAAGTGGCCCAGTCCAATAATCCAACCCCACTTGCCGATAAAGTTCTGCAGCCAGTTTTAAATTATTCGATTCATCAAAACCTCCAACCCATAACGTTGAATTATAAATGGTGTTTTTTCCACTCCCTTTTGGGAATTCAAATTCTTTGTCATTTGTATTGCCATTACCCGATATCGGCCCTGAAAAAAACTGAATACCACTGGCCTGAACACGCGCCCTGATATTGTTATAATCCAAGAAGTTATAAAACTTATTGTTCTCAATCATGATATAAACATTACCAAAGGATTCTTCACCCGTATTACCGTTTATATCCTGCAAAAAATAACTAAATTTAATGGTATCAGCAACATTACAATATTTATCATAATCTATTGAAAAAGTAATAGTACTATCAGTATATAAGGCAGGGACTGAAATGCCGGAAATTTTAAAAGAAAGTCCATCCGGATGAATATCGTTTCTAACCACATTCATGGTTATGGTATTCCCCAGAACGGAGCCTAGATAATCATCATTCGCTATAGGTGCATGCTGTGACCACATTAAACGATTCATTCCCAGTATCAATATTAAAATTAAATTTAGGTTCCTCATCACAGTATTAATTTTGTCAACAACAACACATTACACCATATCCATCAGGCCTCAAAAAGCAAAATGATCAGTTTTACTACCTAATTAAGGTAACGAAACCTCTTATTCGTTCTCTCGTCAGAAATCCCGATTCATTGTAAAAACTATAAGTTGCATACCACACATACGTTTCCCCCATTGGGGATTGACCTTCGACCCGACCATCCCAACCTTCTAAAATATCATTGCTTTTGTATACAACTACACCCTGTCGATTCACGATCGAGATTGAAAACTCCACTGTACTAATATTCCCAATGGCTTTAAAAACATCGTTCACTTCATCGGCATTAGGAGTAAACGCATTGGGAAACTGAAGTAAAGGAATGAGTTCTCTGACAAAAGCAGTGTCGGTAATAAAGCAACCGTTTTTTCCAACCTCCACCCAATAATCGCCGGCCTGATAAACAGACAAATATTGGTATTCACTATCATTATTCCATTTATAAAAATCAAAACCATCTCCGGCATCCAATACCAAATTACATTTTGAACAAAATATTGTATCATGAGGAAGAGAGGAAACCGGATTGGAAAATATCTCGATTCGCCGATGGATTATAACCTCATTTCCACAATGATAAAGCCTGGCTTCGACATCATAAAAACCCGTTTGCGGAAATTCATGATAAACTGAAAAATGAGATCCTGTAATATAAGGGTTTAGCAAAGTATCTCCAAAATTCCAATGGATCGAGTCCATATTATCAATCTGGTTAACAATAAAATGAGCTGTGTCGCCCAAGCAGGTATGTGACACTGTCAAAGTAGGTTGATAAAAATTTGACTGAATGAAACCAGGTAACGTCATCAACACAGTTCCCTGGGTAAAATTAACACTTTGAAATTGAAAACCACACCTTGTACCTTTTTCGTTTGGTTTATCAATAGAATTCAGATAAGACCGGTTATTACAGGCAATATATATTTTGCCGTTGGGAGCCAATTGCAAGGCAAAATTGTTGCCCGTTGCAATGTTGACCTTTGAACTGTTCAAAACCTCCATGTCAACTGATTCCAAATCGTATTGCCAAATACCATAATTTACCCCTCTAATGCTCATATATAACAGCGATCCATCAGGTGAAAATTCAACTCCGTAACAATATGTATTTTCTTCAATAATACCGATCTGAATGGGGTGACTTATGATTCCAGTATGGTTGTCCAGGTTAAAAACTTCAGCCAGCAACGTATCATTATTTATCGGTACCACAATTTTATTTGATGCGGGAGAAATTTTAAGGTAACCAAAATCAATTCTTGGATTAGACCCTGTTTGGCTAGTAACAGGTATCGTATTGATTCCCGTTGATGTTAACAGGTAACAGTTAAAAACATTGCTCTTCCCATGTGAAATAATCCAAAAATCATATCCATTACAATGCGGAACAGCAGCCATTTTTTCCAGTACATTGGTCGATATGAAAATATTTTTTTGTGTTAACCTTCCAAATCCGTTTTCAAGATCCATATCGATTATTGAGTAACTTAATCTATTAATACTATCTGTATTAACAACTGTAAACAAGTAAAAAACGGAATTGGAGAGTGGCAAAGGTACGATCACACAATTTGGATTTATTGTCTGACCACCCAGTAGTGAATCGCCATTAGCCATGACCACATGGTTTTTGTTCCAGACTTTATTTCCGTTGGTATAGAAAAGCAAATTCCCCATGTTGTCGCACATGCTGGCACATCCGGCTTCCGCCTTCATCTCTCCATCCGTTAAAACTACCGGATTACCCGCGTTAAAATCAAGTCCGACCTGATCGCCAAAGTACCAAACCATTGCATTTTTCTGCCCAAAGACAGAAGCCGCTACCGATAGTAACACATACAATGTAATCAAATACTTCATTTTCAAAATCTACTAACTGGCAAGATGAGTCTGTTGCCACTAAAACATCACGTTTACACCAAAATTAATACCAATTGTATTGAAACGTTGTTTTTGCTGATATGTTACGGTGAAAACAGAATTCAGGTTTTGTTTATAGTTAGGAGAAACATATAGGCTGAGCTTATGGTTCAAATGATAGTAAATGGATGCATTGGCAACAAAATTAACCATGGTTTTGTTCACGGCTTTGGCTTCAACCATTTCATTGTAGTTGTACAAATCAGGGATACTGATTTTTGAATAAGTGAGAAAACCTACCGAGGCTCCGGCGTTTAACTCGATGGTAAACCTGCTTGTACTGGTGGAATAACCAACTAACAATGGGATTTCAAAATATCTCACCTGGTTTTGTCCTGAATTATCTCGGATTTTGTCATTGTAAACTTTTACCCAACTACTGTCAATTCCAGAAATAATAGGGATTCCAACGTCAGGTGGGTCGAAAACCCATACCCAGGTTGTATCGTAATCAAAATAACTATCTTCAGGAGAATATTCCTGGTAATGAAACTGATACGATCGTTTTTGATTGTATACAGCATAATTGATTCCGGTGGTAAATACCCAGTTCTTAACATGAAACCTGAGGTCTGTACCCAACGACCAACCCGGCGAGGCCGATTCGTTGGCATTTCGATAATCTGTGTATTCAGCATTAACACCCGAAATATGGGCACTTGAGAACGAAGGTCCACCATAAAAGTTCATCGAAAACCATTTATTTTTCATGGAGGTTGGAATCGGTCCAACATATCGGTTGGCACCCATTAATAAACTGTCAGGGTTTAAGGTAAGGTCAATGTTCATCGGCAGGCTGGTCATTCCCGAAAGGAATAAGGCATGCTCCATCCTGGTGGTTTCATTGCTGAGGGAATTATCTAATTGAATCAGTTCGTTAACATCCTCTATTCCTGCCCCAAAGGAATGGATTCCGTGGCCTGACAGGTTGGATCGTTCTGCATGCTGATATTCGGATGCAAGCTGTTCCGACTCAGAAGTAGATTCAATTGCATACAAGGCATTGTTTTCATTTTCAATATTATAAGCCAGCATCACTTCTGATATATGATCAGAATCCCGGGCTATTTTGGTAGAAGTACCGGAACTATTGGATAAACTATAAAATCCAACTGCAGAGGCACCCAATAAAAGGACGATGGAGCTTAGTCCGATAAACCATTTATACTTCATCCAGAACAAAGTCCACCGAAGGTTTTCCCACACCTCTTTCCCGGCTTCTTCTTTGTAACCGGAGAGGCTGTTTTTATAAAATTCGTCTATGTATTTATAATGATCATTCATTTTGAGCATATTTTAATCTCGGTAATGTGTTTAACTTAGCAAGTCTTTCAATTAAACTCCGGCGGGCTTTCAGCAGTTGCGATTTGGAAGTGTTTTCGGAAATGCCCAGTTGGTCACCAATTTCTTTGTGTGAGTAACCTTCGATGGCATACAGGTTAAATACAATGCGGTACCCTGGAGGCAGTTGTTGCACCGTATTTAATATATCCTTTAATTCGAGGTTATCAGGAATTTCTGTTGTCAGGTATCGTTCGCCGTTGAATTCGTCGAAATTGTGGTGGTAATAAAATTTGTTGCTTTTCCTGAAATTATCGATGGAAACATTGATCACAATGCGTTTCATCCATCCCTCGAAAGAGCCTTTTCCGGCGAAAGAACCAATATGTTTAAATATCCGGATCATGCCCATTTGCAGAATATCTTCGGCTTCTGTTTTGTTTTTTGCATAGCGCATACAAATCCCCAATAAGGTGCTGTGGTAAGTGTTATACAGCAACTTCTGGGCTTTGGAATCCTTTAGGACGCAGCGCCTTATCAGTTCGACTTCAGGTATATTCATAATTCCTATCATTCAGACGTGATTTTCATATGAAAAGTTGTATGCCTGAAATTTTGTTTAAAAATACAACAATAATCTACACAATTGTGTATTGATCAGAAGAATACCCTGGAAAATAAAGTGATTTCTTTTCAGCTGTGGCTTACAATAAAAAAGCCATCAACCCCACATAAATGTGAAGTTAATGGCTTTATCTTATAATCCTGTCTGGAAAATGTCTTTTTCTATGCGATGGCCAAACTCAAGACAAATAACGTCATGCGTTATTCAAACTGTTTTGTTTGCTTGGTATGCAGCAATCTCATGAATACATGCAAATTTCAGCAGAAGCAATATGAATGGGGATTAGTCTCTATGGTAACCACCACCGCCGCCGCCACGGTTATTTCCGCCGCCGCGATAACCGCCACCGCCGCCACCGCCGCCGCGTCTGTCATCCTCACGTTTTTCACGTGCTTCGTTCACAACAATTGGGCGTCCCAAAATTTCTTTGCCATTCAGGCTCTCGATAGCTTCTTCTGCTTCGTTGCTGTTTGGCATTTCAACAAAACCAAAGCCTTTACTTTTTCCCGAAAATTTATCTGTAATGATACGGGCAGAGGTTACTTCTCCAAAGCTTTCAAAATAGCCTCTCAATTCGTCTTCGCTTAATCTAAAAGGAAGACTTCCAACAAAAATATCCATGATGATCTAATTAATAAATTGAAATATCGGTCAAAAGTAACATTTATTTAATGGAAACATACTTAAATTAAAAAAATAACAAAAAATTAATGAAACAATCTTACTCAAACACACCATTCTAGAATAGTAAACCTACTTTTTCAGGATAATACGGAAGGTGGTACCCTTGCCCGGGGTAGAAGATTTAACAAACAATTTGCCCTTGTGATACTGTTTAATGATCCTTTTTGCCAGAGAAAGCCCCAGTCCCCATCCCCTTTTTTTGGTGGTATATCCCGGGTTAAAAATCATTTTTTGTTCCGTAAGAGAAATTCCTTTGCCTGTATCCGTAATATCAATAACTACTTGCTTTGGTTCTTCTTTTAAATCAACCGTAATGGTACCCGTTGTATTCATTGCATCAATGGCATTCTTGCATAGGTTTTCAATCACCCAGCTCATCAGGGCTGCATTTACCGGAAGCAGTATCTTTTTGTCTTGATCGATGTGAAGGATATAAGTCACTTTTTTTGAAGTGCGCAGTTTTAAGTAATTAATGCTGTCGAGTAAAATCTGAACGATATCGTTGTTTTTAAGTGTCGCCTCTGAACCGATTTTTGAAAAACGCTCAGCAATCACCTCCAAACGGTTCACATCTTTTTCAATCTCAGCTGTGGCATGGGCTATATTGGTATCATCTAATTTCAACAACTCAATCCAGGCCAGAATCGATGAAAGGGGAGTGCCCAACTGATGAGCCGTTTCTTTCGCCATGCCAGCCCAAACACGGTTTTGCTCCGACCTTCGGGCATAGCTAAACAGCAGGTAGGCAATGAGGGCAAAAATGGCAATAATGAGGATTTGTGCCAATGGAAAAAACCGAACGATGGTTAGTAATTCTGAGTCCTGGTAATAAATATAGGAGGTCCCCTGGTCTCCAAAACTCACCCTGATAGGTGTGTTTTCATTGGCCATCTCATCCAGTTTCTCCTGAACATAAGCAGGGTCGGTCATCCTGATATCGTTCAAATTTCCAAATTGGATTACTTTTTGCCGGGTACTGTCGGTAATAATTACAGGTACACTTGACGAATTCAGTGCCACTTCCGACATAAAAGAAGTGATATAGTCGTTGAGCACATTCTTCAACTCGGTAAAAAAATGTGAATCACGGTAGTACAGGTAGTGTTTTTTATAAGGAAGAATGGGAACCATAAGTGGCTTATACACCGTAAATTCTTCTTTGAGTTGCCCTGTTAGGTATTTTAGGGTATCCTGATGGGGTGATAGATTTCTTGAATCGAGAATTTTGCCTGTGGCATCTGCCAGGATAATGGGTATGCTGGTGTTCTTTTCAATAATTTCAATAAAAAAGGTGAGATCCTGGTCTTTTGATGGCTTGTCGCTTAGTACCTGTTTGTAGACATCAGCCAGCAACTCTACTCTCCTTCGTTCCTGGGTCTGTAACTGACCAAAAAATGATTCGGTATAATCCACCAGCTCTGCTTTACGGTGTACGGCAGCAGCCCATAGGTTTACATTTTTTCTCTCTTCATTGGCGAACTTCCCCACCAGCAAATTGGTAAAAAAAATTGAAGCCCCTATAATCATGAGGGCCAAAACAACCAAAAGCGCTTTCCAACGCATCTTCTGAGTATATATGTTCACCGGTAGTCAGATTAATAATTCACAAATCTATAAAATTGTTTGCGAGTTCAACGCTTTAAAACTGAATAAATTGCACAAACGGACGGTAGGTTTCCCCGGAATAATGCCCTTTTATACTGACCGCTGGCGCACACCTTCTGTAAAACAACGTACAGTTTAATCACCTGAATATTTGTTAAATGTTTGAATTACAAATTTATCTGAACGGTGGCATAATTCCTGCTAAAAAGTTTCGTTATTGTATTTCAACACAATCATCCATTCATGATCGATTTAAAAAACATACATAAAACCTACCAGATGGGGAATTCCGGTCTTCATGTCCTGAAAGGTATCAATCTGAAGGTGGCACAGGGAGAATTGGTTTCAATCATGGGTTCCTCCGGATCAGGTAAATCAACCCTGCTCAACATCATTGGTATCCTCGACAATTACGACCAGGGAGAATATTATCTGGACGGAACGCTGATGGCCAATCTGAGCGAAAGCAAAGCAGCCTTTTATCGCAACCAGATGCTGGGATTTATTTTTCAATCCTTTAACCTCATTCCCTTTAAAAATGCTGTTGAAAACGTTGCCCTTCCACTATATTATCAAAAAGTAAGCCGGAAAAAACGCAATATGATCGCTCTCGAATACCTCGACAGGATGGGCTTGCGCGACTGGGCCGATCACCTTCCTTCAGAATTGTCAGGTGGTCAGAAACAGCGACTGGCCATCGCGCGTGCTTTGATTGCCAATCCAAAAGTGATTCTTGCTGACGAACCTACCGGCGCCCTCGATTCTGCCACATCGCAAGAAATGATAAACCTGTTGAAAGAAATTAATAAACAGGGCATCACCATGATCATTGTAACGCATGAAACCGATATTGCCGAACAAACCGACCGCATCATCCACATAAAGGATGGAATTATCGAAAACAGTTACAATAGCGAAGACCTTCGATCGATGGTTCTGGCTGAAGTTGAAGCGAATAACACTTAACTCTTAAACCCATGTTTGACCTGGATAAATGGCAGGAAATTTTTAATACCATCAGCAAAAACAAATTGCGCACCTTCCTTACGGGATTCAGTGTGGCATGGGGTATTTTTATGTTGGTGCTCCTGCTGGGTTCGGGTTATGGTTTAGAGAATGGAGTCAGGAAAGATTTTGAAGGTGATGCAGTTAACTACATTTCAATCAATCCGGGAGTTACAAGTCAGGCCTATAAAGGCATGAAACCTGGACGCAGATTGAGGTTTACCAATGACGAACGTACCACCATGAGTACATTGTCCTATGTGGATAAAAGT
This sequence comes from Bacteroidetes bacterium GWF2_41_31, assembly GCA_001769215.1. Taxonomy (GTDB): domain Bacteria; phylum Bacteroidota; class Bacteroidia; order Bacteroidales; family F082; genus UBA6244. The sequence continues at coordinate 82,631 of MEOL01000037.1, read as the reverse complement.
TCAAGCCGTACACAGATATGGAGAAATAACCTCATCTCCTATGGCAACGAGTATGGCACATTTGATATTTTCGCTGTAAGCCCCGAATACCGGTACGTGGAATCACTCACCATGACCGAAGGACGCTGGATCAACGAAAACGACATCGATGAGTACAGAAAAGTGGTGGCCGTGGGCAGACTGGCTTACGAAGCCTTGTTTAAAGGAAAACCAGCCGTTGGGGAATACATGACCGTTAGCGGTGTGCCATTTAAAGTAGTGGGTATTTTCGACGATCCGGGTACAGATCGCGACTTACAACGGGTGTATATTCCCATCAGTACAGCTCAACGCGTGTTTAATCTTGGCAACAACATCAACAATGTATGCCTGATGCTGGGCGATGCCAGTGTTGGCGAAAGCGAAACGGTAGTTCAGGAAATTAAAGACGTGCTATCCGATCAAATGAAGTTCGACCCCAACGACCCGCGTGCGTTATTTATTTACAACAGCATCGAAAACTATCAAAAATTTATGACCCTCTTTGCCAGCATACGGTTGTTTATCTGGGTGATCGGCATTGGAACCATCATCGCCGGCATTGTTGGTGTAAGCAATATTATGATGATCGTGGTAAAAGAACGAACCAAGGAAATTGGTGTACGAAAGGCGCTGGGAGCCACTCCCGGATCTATTATCGCACTCATTCTTCATGAGTCGGTACTCATCACCGCAGTAGCCGGATACATGGGACTGGTAGCAGGAGTAGGACTGTTGGAACTGATTTCCAAATTCCTGCCGGATGTGGGCTATTTTGCCAATCCCGAAATCAATATTGGGGTAGCCATCGGCGCCACCCTGATTCTCATTATTTCGGGTGCCATGGCAGGATATATGCCGGCCAGAAGAGCGGCAGCAGTTAAACCGGTTATCGCTTTACGCGATGAATAAAAACCTGAAATTATGACACTACTCGATCGCGATAAATGGCATGAAATTTTGTTTGCACTCAGACAAAACAAGCTCCGTACCTTTTTCACCGCTTTTGGCGTGTTTTGGGGAATCTTTATGCTCATCATCATGCTGGGTTCGGGAAGAGGTTTACATAATGGTGTAAGTCAGGGAATGGGAGACTTGGCGACCAATGCCATGTTTATGTGGACGCAAACCACCACAAAGCCTTACAAAGGGTTCCCCCGTGGGAGAAGATATAATTTCAACAACGATGATACCAAGGCACTCCGTGACAACCTTCCTGATCTTCAATATATTGCTCCGCGGCTCCAGGTTTTTGGAGGAAACGGAACCAACAACAATGTGGTTCGTGGCGATCGTACTGCCAGCTACAGCATTCAGGGCGACTACCCCGACTACTTCCTGATTGACCCGGTAAACCTGATTGAAGGCCGGCTGATAAACGACCTGGATATCGAAGATAGGCGTAAAGTGGTTGTGATCGGTACCCGCGTTAAAGACGAAATGTTTGAAGACAATGAAGACCCTATCGGAGAAATGATCAGAATTCAGGGTGTTTATTTTAAAGTAGTCGGAGTGCATTCATCCAAAAAAAATGATAACCAGGCCGAACAGGAAAACGCCCAGATTTTTATGCCTTTCAGCACCCTACAACAAACCTTTAATTACGGTAATATAGTCGGTTGGTACAGCATGACGGCTGTTGACGGAGTACCAGCATCAAAACTTCTCGAAGACGTAAAAGCATTGCTCAGGTCACGACATTCCATTGATCCCACCGACGACCGCGCCATTGGGGCATTCAATATTGAAGTAGAGTATACCAAAATGAAAAACCTCTTTACCGGCATTGATGCCCTCATTTGGTTTGTGGGTGTGTTCACTTTGTTGGCCGGAGTCATCGGCATCAGCAACATCATGCTGGTAGTGGTAAAAGAACGAACGAAAGAAATTGGGATTCAACGTGCATTGGGAGCCACTCCGCTGGAAGTAAAAAGCCAGATTGTGATCGAAACCGTATTCCTGACTACCATTGCCGGTTATATTGGTCTCACACTTGGCGTTGGTTTTCTGGAACTGATTAACTTTGCCCTGGTGAGTTCCGGATCTACGGGAGAAATGTTCTCGCATCCCGAAGTCGACTTCAATAAAGCCATTGCCGCATTGATTTTACTGGTGGTTTCGGGGGCCGTGGCAGGACTGATTCCGGCGCAACGGGCCGTTTCCATTAAACCCATTGATGCTTTACGTGATGAATAGTAAGTTAAAAGTTTAAAGTAAAAAGTTACTGCCTCCCGAAAGCTTTCGGGAGTAGGCAGAAAGGTTAAAATTAAATGACATCAAATAAATATCCCGCTTGAATATGAAAACATTCTTCAAAATCCTAGCCGCCGTAATTGTTTTGGGCATTTTTGGTTATACCATTTATTTCCTGTATCAAAAGTCGCAAACCAAACCCGTTGTTTACGAAACCTCAAATCCCGTTATATCGAATGTAATTAAGAAAACCACAGCTACAGGATCGGTAATTCCACGAAAGGAAATCGAGATAAAACCTGTTGTATCCGGTATTATTGATGAATTGTACGTGGTTGAAGGTCAGCAATTAAAAAAAGGCGATTTGATTGCCAGAATTCGGATCATTCCAAATATGATCAACCTAAACAATGCAAAATCCGGCGTTGAAACAGCCAAAATAAAACTGGAGGATGCCAAACGGAATTATGACCGCCAGCTTGAATTACTCGAGAAAGGCGTGATCGCTAAAGCCGATTACGAATCCTACGAGATTACTTATAAAAATGCCCTCGAAGACCTGGAGACTGCAGAAGAAACATTGCAGCTTATCAGGGATGGACAAATTCAGAAACAAAGCAGTGAAACAAATACCCTTGTTAAATCGACCATAGATGGAATGGTGCTGGATGTGCCTGTCGAAATTGGCAACCAGGTCATCGAATCGAACAATTTTAATGCCGGAACCACCATAGCTTCTGTAGCCGATATGGGTGAGATGATGTTTGAAGGCAATATCGATGAATCGGAAGTAGGAAAAATTAAAGAGGGAATGCCACTGCTATTGACAATTGGAGCTCTTGAAAACGTGACGTTTGATGCCGTTCTCGAACAAATATCACCGAAAGGTTCAGAAGTCAATGGAGCCGTACAGTTTAAAATCAAAGCAGGTGTAAAACTACAAAGCGATCAGTTTATCCGTTCGGGTTACAGTGCCAACGCGGATATTGTTCTGGCACGTGTCGATAGTGTGATGACGCTTTCAGAAGGGCTTCTCCAGTTCGATGACTCTTCCACGTTCGTGGAGGTTGAAGTCCAACCACAAATTTTTGAAAAACGAACGGTTGAGACGGGTCTTTCGGATGGGATTAACATCGAGGTTGTTTCAGGGATCAATATGGAGGATAAGGTAAAAAAGCTCAAGTAATCATCTGATATTCAAGACTGATAAAATAATATCGCCCACATTGAACAAGTAGATTTCCGATGAATATTACTACATGTTAATCGGGATAGGCAATGCGGGAGTGGTGAATATTCAGCAACTTCTTTTTCAAAACCTTTATCACTTTGGTAATTTCCTTCATGGTGATGTTGGCATTCATAAACTGGTTATCGGTCATCAGAGAATGAATAATATTGTCCACCAGGTCGTTAATTTTCTGTTCGTCGGGCTGGGCCAGGCTTCTGGATGCTGCTTCTACCGAGTCGGCCATCATGACAACAGCGGTTTCGCGTGAAAAAGGAGCCGGTCCATGATAGGTAAACTCTGACTGATCGACTTCCATTCCCGGGTTTAATTTCTTTTCAAGGCGATAAAAATACTCCACCCGTCTGGTTCCATGATGTGTTCGGATGAAATCAATGATTTTTTCAGGCAAACCATGCTTTCGGGCCATTTCGATGCCATCCAGCACATGATCAATAATTACACGTGCACTTTCTTCATAGCCAAGCTCATCATGTGGATTATAACCGGAGGTCTGGTTCTCAACAAAATACAATGGATTATTCATTTTCCCAATATCATGGTACAAGGCTCCGGTGCGGGCCAATTGTTCATCTCCGCCAATTTCGTAGAGGGCCTCCGAAGCCAGATTGGCCACCTGTAATGAGTGTTGGAAAGTGCCGGGCGCCTTGATACTTAAATCGCGCAACAACACATTGTTTGTGTTTGAAAGTTCGAGTAAGGTAAGCTGCGTGATGAGGCCGAACATTTTCTCGTATAAAAATATAAGTGGAAACGCCAACAGCAATAAAATAGAACTGGCTGCAAAATGGCTTATCATGCGCCTCGAAAAATTGTCAATCGATCCTTCCTGAGCCAATAAAATGCCGGCATACACAACCATGTAGGCTAAAAACACCATCATTACACCCCTGAATAAATCAGAGCGTTTACTGAGTTTCTTCACCGAAAACACGCCAATCAATCCGGCAATGCACTGGGTATATAAAAACTCAAAACTATTTGGGGCATAAAACCCCACTAAAATCAGGGTAATGATATACACCACGATAGCAATTCCACCATCCAGAAACGCTGAGATAACAATGGGTAAGATGGCAAAAGGAATCATGTACGACCAATCGGGATATAGTTGAAAAACGAGGTAGGTGGTCAGGATAAAAATCATTTGAGTGAATAGGACCAGGACAATATACTTTAGCTCATAGTAAAATTGGCCTTTAAAAAACCGAATGAACAGATATTGCACCAAAAACAACATCACGATGAGCAGTGTCATTCCCGACAAAACATATTTCCATGAGTCGGTGGAAGCCATGTTTTTCTCATATTCGTTTTTCAAAGAAATGAGTACCTGATATTTTTCAGTCGATACCAACTCCCCTGTCGAAATAATCAATTCATCTTTTTGCACCAACCCTTGATTTAAAGAGATATCCTTTAACAGCTCTTTCTGCTCAAGCAAGGTTTTTGATTCATCATAAAATACATTCTGAAGTAAGGACTGCGAAATTACCTTTTGCAAGAGAGAACTATCAGAAGTGTTTAGTTTCTTAATTCGGATTTTAGCATAATCATTAGCTGATCGGATGTCGTACAACTGGTCTACGGCAGTGGCTGCAACCTCGTTGCCTTTTATCAGCCGAATACGATATGAGGGATCCTTACCTTCAATCACCGGATCATAACGAATAATACCCTTGTTTTCAATCGACTTAAATAAATCCAACAAAAAAGTCTCCAACTGTATTGAGTCGGCAGCGTGACGACTTCCGGACTTTGAAGCCCATGCCAGGCTGTAATTCAGCATTAATTGCTGCAATCCGGTTTCAGTTACTTCTTGATTAAAAGCAAAATAGGGCATATAACCGGCCAGCAAAACAGCTTTTTCATCTTCAATTTGCTTTTGGCTTTTTTGGATTGAAAAATCGAAAGGAGCAATCAAGTCCTTGTGATTCCATGGCTTACCTACCTGAAATTCATATTTAAAGATGCTCTCCTTAGGACTGATCCATACCACAATGGCAGCAGCCAGAATAAACAATACGATTTTAAAAGTTTCGTAGTAATTATGTTGTAGTTTTGATAAAATTGAGTTCATTTGGAGCGTAATTAGCGACTACAAATTTAACTAAAAGGTTGAACCTGAAAAACATTTTATTTTATGGAAGTATTTGGTGTTTGTAATCAGAGTCTGGCAGCAGTCAGAAAACAGCCCGGTGAGCCCAATGAGATGATAAACCAATTAATTTTTGGCGACTTATTAGAAATAAAAGCCAAAGTAAATAGTTGGTTGCTTATCGAAAGCATGCACGATGGTTACGAAGGCTGGGTTGACAGCAAACAAGTTAAGCAAATAAATAACACTGAATACCAACTACTTGTCAATAGCTCAAAAGCATTTACATCCTCCATCATCACTAAAGTTGACCTCACTCATGCGGAAGGTTACAGGTACCTGAGCCTGGGCAGCAGGTTGTATCAGGTAAAGCAAAATACATTTAACAACCTGGAGGGTGAGGCCGTTTATACCGGAGAAATCATAACCAACCCGTCGAATGGCAGTGGTGAGCAGGTTGCTCAAGCAGCTCGTCAATATCTAAACGCACCTTATCTATGGGGAGGACGCTCGGTTTGGGGCATAGATTGCTCCGGGCTCGTGCAGATGAGTTATTTGCTGAATGGATATTCACTTCCACGTGACGCTGGTCAACAGGCACAAATAGGTGAGACAGTCCATTTTATACACGAAATCAAGGCCGGCGACCTGATTTTTTTTGATAATGAAGAAGGGAAAATAGTCCATGTTGGTATCGCTTTGCCCAATAAAAACATCATCCATGCCAGTGGTCAGGTACGAATCGACACATTGGATCATCAAGGGATCTTTCAACAGCAGACTCATTTGTACACACATCAACTCCGGTTAATAAAGCGGGTGATTACCTAAACCAGCAAAAGGGTAATGGGGTGAATGATGTATTACGCCTATCCTGTACTCTATCACTCCGTTACTCAGAATTCAATTTTTTATTTTATAAAATCAGTTTCCTGTTTTGCAAAACGCCAGGCTTTGATCGCCATAAACAGAATCAAAATAATAATTAAAGTATATCGTAATAATATCACCATTTGGCACGTTTTATGATATAAAGATTTCACATTAATCATAAAAAACAGAAAAATGGTACTACCAACAAATTTAAAACACGTAGCAACAGCTACCGAACATGCCCAAGTATTAAAAGATCACGAAAACGTCATGATTTGCTGTGGCCGCATGGGTCCCATGTGTCTTCCAGTTTACGATATCATGGGTGATATACAGGAAGAATACAAGCATGTAGAATTTCGTGACATGATGTTCGACAGTCCTGAATCAGCTGTCATCCGCAACCACCCGGCCTGTCGCAATTTTATGGGAATTCCTTTTACCGTTTATTATAAGAATGGCGAATTGGTTGCCGCTACCAGCAGTATCCAAAGCCAAGGTCAGGTAACTGCCATTTTAGACAGAGAATTTAAAGCCTAATAAATTTTCCGCCCTCTTTTCGGGGGCGGAAAAATAATATGATCATGGAAGAAAAAATTGTTGATGTAATCATCCTAGGTGGTGGTGCAGCCGGACTAACCGCGGGCATGTATCTGGCCCGGGCCAAATCCAGCGCCGTTATCCTGGATTCGGGAACCATTGGCGGACAACTTGTATTAACCCACGAAGTAGCCAATTATCCCGGTATTGTAACCACATCCGGATATCAGCTTGCTACCACCATGCGCCAGCAGGCTAAGTCGTTTGGATGCGAAATCAAATCCAATATCACCTTGTCGGAACTGAACCTGGAGGGCGAATCGAAAACAGTGGTGGTAAACAACAACATCCGGTATGTGGCCAAGGCATTGATCATCGCTACGGGTGGTCGTTCGCGGATGCTAAACATTCCGGGCGAAGCCCGACTAAAAGGCAAAGGGGTTTCGTACTGCGCTACCTGTGACGGTGATTTTTTCCAGGATAAGGAAATATTTGTGGTGGGAGGTGGCAATTCTTCGCTTGAAGAAGCTGTTTCATTGACAAAATACGCCTCAAAGGTCACCATCATCCATCAATTCGATCATTTTCAGGCTTTTGAGCATGCCATTGAAGAAGCCAAAAAAAATCCAAAAATCAACATCATCCTCCAATCGAAGATTACTGAGTTTCTGGGCGATGAAAAGCTGGAAGCCATCCGCTATCAAAACCTGGAAACAGGAGAAGAATTTCATCAACCCATCGATGGTGTGTTTATCTTTATCGGCTATGAAGCCAATACGGATATGTTTCACGGCAGTTCATTAAAACTCAACGCAGGCAAAGAGGTCGTGGCCGATGAACTGATGAAAACCAACCTGCCGGGAATATTTGTCGCAGGAGACAACAGGGCGAAACGATACCGGCAAATTACTACAGCTGTCGCTGATGGAACCATCGCAGCGTTGTCAGCACTTGAATACCTGAGTAATTAATGCGTCTGGTCTAAAAAGGTACTAGAACATTTTCAGCCACTTTTACCCCTAATCCCCTAAAGGGGAAGTGGCTGAAAATCAGTTATCCCTTTAGGGAATGGGTGAAAACTGATTTTCAATTATTTTCATGACTCACCTTATATATACCTGACTCATTAAACTCATTTTATTCGTAATTACACCTGGCATGCACTATTTGTAGCCTTTCTAAAAATGAGGCAGTGCATGCTTTTTTTTTGTTCCTCCGTTCCTCCATTAAAAAAACAAAATACATTTGCAGCGACAATTGATTCAGGGCAGGGTGAAATTCCCGACCGGCGGTGACAGTCCGCGACTCCCGTTCCGAAAATTTTAGGATGGGACTGATCTGGTGAAACTCCAGGGCCGACAGTAAAGTCTGGATGGTAGAAGCGATTGTTGTTGTGATGAGTTGAACTGATATCAGTTTTGGTATCGGTTGCTTGTTATAAGGCTATAATTGATAGCACCTGCTGTTTTGTCAGCAGGACCAATCCGCCCTGAATCGATGTCAGGGTTTTTTTATTGTTTCAACTTAAAGTAATAGAAATGAAAAGGATTGGATTATTTATTGTTAACTTATTGTTAATCACACACACACTTCAGGCACAACATTCTATTTCGGGCATTATTCAAGAGGCAGAAACCGGTCTCCCCATCGGGAATGTTCAAATTATATCACCCGGTTTGACCATCGGTACCACCAGCGATGCTGATGGCAGCTTTTTGCTGACGACAGACAAAAACAACATTCACCTGACATTTCATCACCTCAGTTATAAAACATTGTCGAGGTATATTGTGCTGCATTTGCAGGAGATGGATCTGGGAATCATTCAATTGGAAAGACTACCGGTTAACCTGGATGAAATCAACATCACCGGCGGAATGGTTACCGAAAACAACTCGCCAATAACCATTTCAACACTCACCGGCAAAGAGATTCAAACCCAATTGGGCCATCAGCCATTGCCATTGTTGATGAACAGCATTCCTGGTATCTACAGCTCACGTACCGGCGGGGGAAGTGGTGATGCCGAATTGAGTATCAGGGGATTTAATCAGCAAAACATTGGCATCTTGCTAAACGGAATCCCCATCAGTAGCATCGAAAACGGGCTGGTTTACTGGAACAATTGGTTGGGACTGAGCCACGCCATTGCCGAAATTCAGGTTCAAAAAGGACCTGGCGTTTCCAATGCAGCCATCAATTCAGTGGGTGGAAGTTTAAACATTGTGACCTCAAATCCCAAAGAAACACCGGATTATTCATTGAGCTATCGGGTAACTTCTTTTGGCAACCAGGAAGTTTCGTTTTCAGCCAACAGCGGAATCATGGAAAACGGTTGGAATGTTGCCTTCTACGGCTCTTATCTTCACGGAGACGGGTACATCGATGCCACCAATGTTTCGGCCTGGTCGTACTTTCTCACCTTAAATAAACAGCTTAACGCTAAAAACAAACTGACCATTACCCTGTTGGGAACACCCGAAATACACGGCCAGAGGACTTTAAAACTATCCGATCAGGAACACCGGTATTATGGCAACCTGTATAATAAGGACTGGGGTGGATTGAATGGTAAAATAAAAAATGCTTCCGAAAACTTCTACCACAAACCCGTTTTGAGCGCCAACCACAATTACACCCTCAACAGCAAGACCATTTTAGCCACTGCGGTTTATTTCACACCCGGGTATGGCGGTGGAAACTGGTCGGAAAGCTTCCAATACGCCCCTTCGGTTTTTGAATTCAGAAATGAAACGGGTCAGATTGACTGGCCGGACATTTATAACAACAATACAAATAACCCGGGTAGTTCGGTGTTGGAGAACGGGGACACCATTTCGGGCTATTCAATCAATGTTGGAACGCAATACCTGGCCAGCCACATTCAAACCGGACTGATGTCGACCCTCCGGCATGCCGTCAACGATCGGCTAACCCTGACAGGCGGTATTCATTACAGGTATTTCAACTCATTTGTACGCGAGCAAATCACCGATTTGATGGGAGGCAAGGTCTTTATTGATGATTATTCATGGGCAGAGGATGGCGTTGGCGGAAGAAACCAGCTTAACTACGTCGGAGACATCATCAAAGTCAACAACTCGAGCATTGTAAATTTTACAAGTGCCTATTTACAGGCCATTTACAATTCAGGACGGATAAATGCGTATGTTTCTCTGGGTGGCAATAACAACTGGTATCAACGTGTGGACCGTTACAATTATGTGAAAAACCAAAAAAGTGAAACGATCGTTAAACCCGGCTTTGATTTACGGGGAGGAATCTGTTACAATTTTGGAACCCACCATGAAGTATTTGCCAATGTAGCGTTCATTTCACGTGCACCTTACTTTAAATATGTTTTCGGGAATTATACCAATGTTCCGGTTCACGACCTGAAAAATGAGCAAATCAGCACGGTGGAAGCCGGTTATCGCTTTCACAATCAAAGCATTAAATTTGAGGCCAATGCTTACTATACCGATTGGGGGAACGTCTCCATGCTTTCGAATGAGTATATTCAGTTGGAAAACAACACCCAAAGCAGGGCCATGGTGAATGGTTTACATGCCATCCACCAGGGTGTTGAATCGATGCTGGATGTGCAACTCAATAAAAACATGGGCATCGGGTTGATTGCCTCTTTTGGGAATTTTGTTTGGCAAAATGACATCACCGCCACCTTGTTAAATAGTGACAATATAGTTGTCGACACCATCCTGGTGATGGCCAAAGGGCTCAAAGTGGGAGGCACCGCGCAACATCAACTGGGGGCAATATTTACTATTAAGGTATTAAAGATAATTGACATGAAACTGGAATGGATGTATTACGATCAGTTGTATGCTTCTTTCGATCCGGTGAACCGGACCAATCCCGACGACCGGGTGCAACCCTATCAGATTCCGGCTTTTCACACCATAAATGTATATGCAGGAATTCACACCAAAGTGCTCAACACCCCTTGTTTACTACAGCTAAATGCGTATAACCTACTCAATTCCATTCATGTAGTAAATGCCCAGGATGGACCGGGTCATGATTTAGCGTCCATGACCGGGTTCTGGTCGTTTGGGCGGACTTTTGATATCATGTTAAAATTCAGCCTTTAAAGCAAAACAGTTGCATTGGTTCTTTAATAACTTATTAACAACACACAATATTTATCTGGTTGTATTTGTGCATATTACGCAATTTAGAGGGGCATAATCACAAAAATCAATAACAATTGTTAATAATTATTAATAATGGCTTAATACAGCTTTTGGGTAGAATAGATATTTTTACTTCAAATATTAATAAAATCTATTTCATTTGAAAAACCAAAAAACTAAATGTTTATGAAAAAATTAAATTTACTCTTAACATTTTTCCTTACTGTATTGTTTGCCGGTGTATCATTCTCACAAGGAACGGTTACAGGGAAAGTGGTTGATGCCACTTACAATGAGTCGCTTATTGGAGCCACTGTTGTATTAAAGGGGACAACAACGGGAACAGTAACAGACATCAACGGAGCTTTCAGCCTAAAGTTAGCTGCTGGTTCTTATACCATTGATGTCAGTTATATTGGATACGAGTTACAGTCATTTCCGGTAACGATTGGCGACAATGAAACACATAATCTCGGAAAAGTAAAACTAGCATCCACTACATTTGCTTTGGAAGGGGTGAACATCATGGCTGACCGTGCTAAAGAAAGGAAAACTCCTGTTGCCCTTTCCAACATTTCAAAAGCCGAAATCCAACAGCAATTAGGTTCACAGGACTTGCCCATGATTATGAATATGACCCCCAGTGTGTATGCTACCCCACAAGGTGGAGGAGCCGGTGATGCCAGGATGGTTGTTCGTGGTTTTAACCAGAGTAATGTGGCCATTATGATCAATGGTGTTCCTATTAATGACATGGAAAACGGTTGGGTATATTGGTCCAACTGGGATGGTGTTGCCGATGCTACTTCCTCAATTCAAATACAACGTGGTTTAAGTGCCATCAACCTGGCAACACCTTCTGTGGGTGGTACCATGAATATCATCACCAGCCCGGCTGAAATGAGAGCAGGTGCCACTGCCAGATTGGAATATGGATCGGGTAACTTTATCAAAACAACCTTTAGCGCTCATACCGGATTGATCAATAATAAATTCGCTGCCAGCGTGGCTGCAGTCCGTAAAGTTGGTGAGGGTGTTATTGACAAAACATGGACCGACGCCTGGGCATATTATGTTGGCTTGAGTTACAACGTAAATAAAAATCACCGTCTCGAAATTTATGCAGTGGGAGCTCCTCAACGTCACGGACAAAACCTCTACAAACAAAATGTGGCAGCCTACAGTCATGAATATGCCACCGAATTAGGTGCCAGTGACAGTACTTTGATGAAATTCCCTGAAGCCAGCTCAGGACGTCTGTACAATGAAAACTGGAATGAGGTAAATAGTTCTTATAATGCAAAACAATATTGGAATGGTAAAGAACATGACAGATATGCTACTGATTTTATGAATGAAAGAGAGAATTACTACCATAAACCTGTTGCTAATCTGAACTGGTATGCACAATGGAGCAAAAAAATCTCACAATTTACCACTGTTTATTATTCAGGTGGAAAAGGTGGCGGAACAGGGACCTATGGAAAAATGCAGTATGACCGCACCGGACCATCCCAAATTGTTGACTGGAATGCTACCATTGAGAAGAATTTGGATCCCACTTACACTAATAAAGGAATCCTACGCAATTCTGTAAATGGTCAGTGGACGATTGGAGCAATTACAAAGGTTAAAATAGACTTTTCCGACCACTTCAAAGGCCAGGTTGGTTTGGACTGGAGAACAGCCGAAATTGAGCACTTTTATGAAGTTAGAGATCTCTTAGGGCTTCAGTCTTACGTTTTTAAAGGAAATCAATTTGATACGGACGCTGGCATGCAAAACAAGGTTTTAGGTGATAAAGTCAATTATTTCAATACCAATACGGTTGATTGGTTTGGTGGTTATGCACAAGGTGAATATACCAACGGCAATCTGACGGCCTATGGCACATTCGGTTACTCCATGATCAAGTATTCGTACCTCAATCATTTTAAAACGGCCGATACTTTAAGTAATGGTGACCCTGATGTAAATAGCGGCGAACTAAAATCCAATACTGACTGGATTAACGGCTTTCAAATTAAAGGTGGCTTACTCTACAATTTTACAGAAACCTTTAGCGCTTTTGGTAATTTTGGTTATGTAAGCAAAGTGCCAATTTTTGATAATGTAATTGATGATAGTGATGGGACTGTTGCAAAAGATCCACAAAACGAGAAATTTATTTCTTATGAATTAGGTGCAATTTACAAAACCACCAATGATAAAGTGAGCATTAAAGGTAATTTCTACTATACTACCTGGCAGGACAGAACTTTCACCACTTCTGTCAGACTTACCGAGACCGAAAACGGGATTGCTTTTATCAAAGGAGTCGACCAACGTCATATTGGATTTGAGCTGGAAGGCAAGTACCGTCCAATTAACTTCATCGGATTTGGTGCCATGGCTTCCATTGCTAACTGGACCTACATAAATGATGTGAACGCCACCGTTAAAAACTATGATGACGCAAGTGGTAGTTTTACTACAACAGAAATACATGCATACATAAAGGATTTGAAAGTAGGCGATGCACCACAAACCGGGCTTGCACTGTGGACAAATATTTATCCTGTTAAAGGACTCAATATTCAATTCATCTGGCGCAACCTTTCAAACCATTATGCAGATTTTAATCCTATCTACCGTCAGGACAAAACCGACACTGAACAAGTTTGGAAAACTCCTTCTTATTCTGTTTTTGATACACACATCAACTACACTGTTCCTATGAAAGGGAGAGTTGAGCTGGATGTATTTGCCCATGTCTTTAATATTTTCGACACTTTCTATATTCAGGATGCAGTTGACAATAGCCAATACAATGGATATTACGGATATGACAAACGTTACTCACATACTGTTAATTCCGCAGAAGTCTTCCTGGGCGCACCAAGAACCTTTAATGTTGGGGTAAAAATTGGATTTCATTAATGGTCATCACAAACTATTAAAAAAAGCCTCCAAACCGGAGGCTTTTTTTTATCCTGATGGCTTATTTTTCAATCATTACAAATCATAATACTTTGGCAATCATGAAATTGAAAATCACAAATAACCTCCTGTTCATATTTTTGTTGAGCATGGTTTCTGTTAGTTGTTCCTCTGGTGATCATAAAAAGGAGCAAACCTACCTGATCGTGCTGTCGCTTGATGGTTTCAGGTGGGACTATCCCGACCACGCAAACACACCTACACTCGATTCGCTGTCCCAGGTTGGCGTGAGAACCAATATCATTCCCTCCTATCCAACCAAAACATTCCCAAATCATTATAGCTTGGCTACCGGATTGTACCCCGACCACCATGGTATTGTGCTCAACGGGTTTTATGCTGTAGATCTGGGAAAACAATACTCCTTGGGAGATCGCCGGGCAGTTGCCGATGCCAACTTTTATGGAGGTGAACCCATTTGGAACACCTGTGAAAAACAAGGAGTGAAAACAGCCACCTTATTCTGGGTCGGATCCGAAGCACCCATCAACCACTTAAGACCAACCTATTGGTCGGCTTACAACCAGAAATTGTCCTTTGGATCACGCATCGACTCCTTGTTTAATTGGCTTTCTTTACCGGAAACCCAACGTCCGCATCTGATCATGTGGTATTATCATGAACCCGATCATACAGGCCATCAATTTGGGCCCCGTAGTTTGGAAACGGTTGCCGAAGTCGAAAAGCTCGATCACTATTTAGGCATGTTTTTTAAACGCATGAGACAACTCCCGGATTATCATCAGCTCAACTTTATCGTCACTTCCGACCATGGCATGGGCGAAATTTCACCAGATAGACAAGTCATTCTCGATGAAACAATCGACACTTCCTGGTTAGAGAGATTTGATGGATGGAATCCAAACTGGAATTTCAAAGTAAAAGCTGGGTTGATGGAGAAAGTTTACAGCAACTTAAAAAAAGTATCCCATGTGAAGGTGTATCACCGTGACAGCATCCCCGGTCGGTTGCATTATGGAAGCAACCCCCGGACATACGACTTTACTTTGGAAGCCGATTCGGGATACAGCATCTATTGGTCGTGGAACATCAGTGATGGTTTGGGTACCCATGGCTACGACAACAGGAACCGCGACATGCATGCCATTTTTTACGCCGCTGGTCCTGTCTTTAAAAAAGGATATCAGGCACCTGCCTTTGAAAATGTGAACCTGTATGAACTGATGGCCGAAATTCTGCACATCGCCCCTGAAAAAACAGATGGAGAATTGGCCAATACCGAAAGCATGCTCCTTCCAAAATCAAGGCCTTAGCCTACCTTTTCACATCATACACTAGATCATCGCCCACCTTTGAGCGAAGATTAGTTAAATAAAAAATAGAGCTAAGTGTAGATTCGTGCCAAAGGCAGACAATTGAAATTACGCTTTTATATCATGATATTTTTTATCTTTGTTTTATGTCAGAAAGTGAGCCTCAGTCAACGAATTTTGATTTATTACTTATTCTAAGACCAAATGCCGGGCAATTTGTTAATGGCATGCTAGACATGGCAGATGCGGTTGCAAGATATACTGAATTACAGAAAGCCATATCTGACAAGGAAATTGGTGAGAATAATACTGGATCTGGAGAAAAGACTGATAATTTGGGGCAATCAATTAAAGAGACTTCGCAAGGACTTGATCCTAATGAAAAAATAAATGTATTTTATTCCGAAAAAAATCCTTGGACTATGAGTTCTGGTACTGGGTCTCAAGTAATGCTTAGAAAAGACTCATTAAAAATTGTGACTGATTGGAAAAAAAACAAAGGACGTGAAGTAGTAAAAAATTAATTATCATGAAAAAGTATAAAAAATTATTTTATTTAGTGATATCATTTATTCTCTTGTCAATATTTGCAAATATCTTTTTAATGATAAAATTAGAAGATAGAAATATAAGATTGGCAAAATTGAGCATGCAACTTGAAGATATTTCAGGTTATTATAATTTCAGTGGTATTTCATCAAGCCTAATTACAAATTGTGGGACACTGACCGATTCAGGGATTTTAACTAGTCAAGATACAATACTAATTAAACCTTTACTTACAGTAAATTATTCTTCAGTTATTGATGATGAAAAAAGTATACCTGATGTTATACTATATGAATATTCATTTGAACAAGCAGACTTTGTATTTTATGATTCAATTAAATATTCTGATGGTAATTATTTTCGATTTATTCCTAAAAATAAAGGGGTAAACTACTTATTCGGTAAGATAGTATTACCAAAAGGAAACTCGAATTTAATATTTGAACAAATGTTGCCGATAATTGTATTGGATAAAAGTGTGAATAAATCTAATGATGGTCAGAAACTAGATGTAGATCAACTTTTTGAAAAGTTTATTTCATTCGTCAATAAATCTAAATAATTTAAACAATATCGTCCTATAACTACCGCCCCTCCGCTGCCTCCTTCCGATAGCCATCGGAATGTAACTGGTAGGACTTTATATTAATCAAAATTTAATATTACGTCTTTAAATAGTGGAATTTATATTGCAGCTGATTATTCAGGCAATTGCGTGGTTAAGACTCTTCGCCTCGTCCGTGGTTCATGCCTCCTGCCTACGGTAGGTTCACCTACCGTAGGCAGGTAAACCAGCAGACAAGTGAAAATACGCTGAGGATGGGTCAAACAGTTGAAGGAAGTTTAAATTTTTTAAAGCTAAACATCCTTCAAAAAAATGTAATAAACAGAAAAGCCACTCGCCGCCTCTTTGAGTCCAGCTATGAAATTTACAGGAGCATA
Source organism: Bacteroidetes bacterium GWF2_41_31 (assembly GCA_001769215.1). Lineage (GTDB taxonomy): Bacteria > Bacteroidota > Bacteroidia > Bacteroidales > F082 > UBA6244. The sequence continues at coordinate 65,762 of MEOL01000037.1, read as the reverse complement.
AGTGCTGTATAAGGCGTAGTAATCTATAGCGTTTTCAATTTCCTTTTGGGCAAGGGGTGAAACGATGATTTTATAAACCATATTTTTTATTGAGTTGGTTGATGGAATCTTCGGCAGATAGATACGTTTTTTCATCTTCCTGCAAGCGTTCGTCCAAAACGGCTTTCATATCTGCCGTAAGTCCAAAATCGTTGTCATCCTCTTCCACAATGATTGTTATAGGCTTTGATTTAAAGGTCGCTTTAATGGCATCCAATATATCGGTGCTTACTTCCTGTGCCGATGTTAAATGATATGTCGTGTACATAATCTCTTATTTTAATATTTGTAAATTTTGTTCGGAAAAGGTTTGAAACTTTTGCTTACGAAGTCCGGTTATTTTACTTCCATTGTTTAACATAGTTCACAAAAGTATTGTGTTTGCTAATAGTTAACGCAAATATAGTGAATAAAGGTCTACAAATAAAGAAAGAATTATTTTGCAGAATAATCAGGCAGTTCCACTTTTATTGCACATGTTACACTAATAAAAAATCTACACATGGAAACAATTTAGATAAACCAAAGGGCTGAAATCCTGCACACCGCCCCTGAAAAAACAGATGGAGAATTGGCCAATACCGAAAGCATGCTCCTTCCAAAATCCCGGCCTTAGCCTAACCTTTTCACATAATACACCAGATCATCGCCTTTATCGTAGTAGTCTTCGAACTGGGCTTTGAGTTCGTATCCGTTTTTTTCGTAAAACATGCGTGTTGGAGTATATTGTTTACGGCTGGCGGTTTCCACATATATGCCACCACCTTTTAATGCTTTGATATCTTCTTCCGTGGCTTTTAACAATTGTTTGCCCAATCCCCGGTTGCGGTAATCGTGGTGGGTGGCAATCCAATACAGGTCGTAGCTGTTTTTGGTGCACGGGATGAGTCCGTAGCATGAATAAGCCACCGTTTTTCCATCCACTTCCAGAAATATGAATTCGTAACCACTTGCTTTCCCTTTTTCAAGACGCTCTTCGGCCAACTCGGCTGCTACATCTATTTCTTCGTCATTAAAAAAACCGGTGGAAGTAACTATTTCTCTGATGATCTGTGGGTCAGCGGCGGTGACTTCTTTGCGTAAGGTAATGGTATTCATATAGATTACTTTTTTGGTCGTTGAATTAAAATCAGATGATTACCGATGAATGGGCATCTTCAATAATACGCGTGAGTACATTGTCAAACGAAAATCCTGCCTCCATGGCTGCAGCATAAAATCCGGCATCGGGCGAAAGACAAGGATTGGCATTAATCTCCAAAACAAACGGATTGTTTTGTTCATCCACACGAAAGTCGATGCGTACATAACCTTTCAGGTCAAACAACTGCCAGCATTGGTGACAAATATTGCTGAGTTTTGCTGCCAGATCAGGCGTTTCCTGCTCTATACCGAAACGGCGGTTGGTGTGTTTGTATTCAAACGAATCTTCATCCCATTTGGCTTCATAGCCGATGATGTGGGGTTTGCCTTCCGGGAAGCTGTCGAACACGATTTCGGCCATCGGCAATACTTCAGGTCCGTTTTTTCCTCCCAATACCGAAATATTAAATTCCCTTCCTGTAATAAATTCCTCAAAAAACCACGTCCGGTTTTGGTTTTCTGACAAAAACGCGTTGATTTTTGCCAATTCTCCCTCCAACACATTGGCATCCGAAATACCTACCGAAGCATCTTCCCAAACGGGTTTGGCGATGTACTTTTTGTTGGGATTAAACCGACCGGATTGAATGTCGGTAACCAATTCCGGTGTTGGAATTCCGTTGGCCAGTAACAGTTTTTTGGTCAGGGTTTTGTTGCTGGTGATATACATGCTTTCGGAACCACATCCCGTAAAGGGTATTTTAAGATGTTCTAAAAGTGCCGGTGCCCAATGGATCAACCTGGCATCCTGCGCCACACCTTCCACCAAATTGACCACAAAGTCAGGCGAAAGCCCGGTGATTTGCGCTACAGCAGCCTGTATATTGAAGTCCATCAACACACGTTCGCTCTCAATTCCAAGCTGTTCCAGAGTTTCCTCTACCAAACAGGCTTGTTCGAGGACATCCAATTCATCTTCGGTTGGATCTGATGAAAGCGCATTGATTAAAACGATGGCTTTTTTCATCTCATTGGATTTTTACCTTTTGAACCGCAGAATCCATGATGCGTTTCATCAATTCGGGATATTGTATGCCGTTCAAACGACTCAGGATCGGGAGGTCAGAATGGACGGGATGCATCCCGGCAAGTGGGTTTACCTCCAGGAAGTTCGGAACACCGTTTTCATCCATCCGGATGTCCACACGTCCGCCGTCTTCGCAACCCAACAGCCGGAATACATCCAACGCCAGCTGTTCGCAGGAATTTTTTGTCGCCTCATCGGTTACGGACTGATATTCTATCACTTGCTTATAGTCTTCCTTGTTGGCATAGGAATAAAGTCCCTTTTCAGCTTTTGCGAGCAGCAGAATTTCCATGGTGCCGGTGGTTTTAGCGTTCGCCCCTGTGCCGGTAATTCCGGTAGTAAACTCGCGTCCGCTCAGATAGGTTTCCAGTAACACGGGTTGCTTAAACTCCTTCAACAAGGAGGAACATCTCTCTTTTAATTCTTCCGTATTGTTGATGATGGATTTTCCATTGATACCTTTGCCTGTTCCTTCCGCCACGGGTTTGGCAAATAATGGAAATGCCAGGTTTACGTCAGGAAGGTCACTTTCGTGATGAATCAATGCAAAATCAGGTGTAGGTATTCCGGCATCCCGGATAACACGTTTGGTGAGACTTTTGTCGAGGGTTAATGCCAATACCAACGGACCTGAAAACACATAAGGAATTTGATAGGCATCAAGCAGAGCCGGAACCTGGGCTTCGCGACCCAGGCCATACATGCCTTCGGCAATATTGAACACCAGATCCCAACGTTTGCCTGCGGCCAGTGCATCCACCAGCTGTTTAAGGTGACCAATCCTTTCCGTATGATAGCCCAGCTGTTGCAAGGTTTGTTCGATGGCTTCGATGGTGTCTTCTTTGTCGAATTCGGCTGTTTCTTCTTCAGAAAACCCCATCTTCAGGTATTCCGAACGCAAATCATAGGTCAGTCCTATCGTCATCTTATTAAGATCAAATTTAGAATCATGAAATGATTTTCAATATAAATCGTGTAAACGATCTGTTAAGTTATGAATAATCAGGATAGCGATAGATCTTGTCCTCATAGTTGCGCAAGATGACATCCCCGTTTTCTTTTGCCACGAGATACTCAGGAAGCAATGGAATTTTTCCGCCTCCTCCCGGGGCATCAATCACATAATGTGGAATGGCATAACCTGAAGTAAAACCCCTTAGTTTTTTAATTATTTCGAGTCCTTTTTCAACGCTGGTGCGAAAATGCGCTGACCCCGGAATGGGGTCGCATTGATACAGGTAATAAGGTTTTACCCTGACTTTTAGCAATTCATGTGTTAATTTGCGGTATACCTCGGCATCATCGTTTACTCCTTTTAACAATACAGTTTGACTTCCCAGGGGAATACCAGCATCAGCCAGCCGGATGCAGGCCTCACGGGTTTCAGGAGTCAACTCATCGGGATGTGTAAAGTGCAGACTCATATAAAGCGGGTGGTACTTTTTAAGCATTTCCACCAATTTTTGAGTGATGCGCATGGGCAACACCGCGGGTATTTTGGTTCCCAACCGGATCATTTCCACATGGTCGATACTACGCAATCCGCTGAGCAGGTATTCAATGCGTTCGTCCGAAAGGGTAAGTGGATCACCCCCGGAAATAATCACATCCCTGATTTCGGTGTGCTGCCTGATGTAATTAATGGCCCGGTCGATTTGAGGTGTTCCCGCATGCATCTTGTCCTTTTTCGACACCATATGCGAACGGGTACAATACCTGCAGAATGCCGAACAAAATCCGGTAACAAGGAAAAGTACTCGGTCTGGATAACGATGAATAATAAGAGGTACAGGACTGTCGTGTTCTTCGCCCAAAGGATCAGATTCTTCGCCCGGGGACATCACCAACTCATCAAGGGTAGGCAACATGGTCCTACGCAATGGTTGAAGGCTGTCCTGACCGGCAATTAACGCTATATAATAGGGCGTTATGCGAATGGGCAAGTTGAGCGACTGTTCTTTAAATCCTTTTTCTTCAGATGAAAGTGTCAGCACTTTTTCTAACGATTCAAACGAAGTGTAACTGTTGCGAACCTGCCATTTCCAGTCCGACCATTTGTCGTTGGAAACTTCAGGAAAATAGATACTCCTGAATTGTGAAGACTGCTCAGATACTGGAAAATACTCAGGTTCAACGTTTGTTGTTTTAATTGCATGGCCATTGGTGAGAAGGCTTGCACCTCCGGATTGTGGAGGTTCGTCAATATCCTCCTGAACAAAGGAAGATTTTGACATGAGCGTGTTTTTTGGTTTCATCTCTTTTTAAGGCATTTAATTGATTCTTTTACCTTAGTTTGCACCAGTTATTAATTGTTTATAATGTGGTCAGGTTCACTTTGAACATAATGCAATATTATATCTTTTTAAAACAAAAACTACATCTTAAAAAATAATTATTAACTTTTTTATGGTAAGATTTTGCCAGCTTATATTCTTGTAATTGAAATCGTTACAAAATATTTGTTATTAACGGCTGATCATTTTTGCTAAAAGACCAGTTGGAACCTCATTTCAAAAATTCCGGACTGGCCCAAACCTACCACTTCAGACGAAATATAGTTGGCAGAAATGCGTGCTACAGGGTTAAGATACCAGTTGGCTCCAAAGGTAATATCATTCATTTTACCCCCCTGTAATTCACGGGCAAACAGGGCTATTTCTGAGTACCTGAGTAATAATTCCAGGGCCCCGAAACCACCATTTTGACCATAGTTTTTTCTTGGGGTAATATGACCAAAACAGGCCGATCCCATGCTGTATTCTTTGTGTTCACCGGTGAGTATCCAGCTGAAACTTCCGTACCAGGCATAGGATTTTTCCAGTGTGGGATCTGTTTTGATATTGATGGCGTTGAGGATGTATTCTGATTGAAACGAGAAACTGTGATACACAACTACCAATTCGGTTCCCAGTTTATCGATATTGTCTACATTCTCGAAATCTGCGGTCAGATATTTGGGGCCCAAATGGGCCTCGGAGGACGAATAGTAAGTCAGTTTATCATCACCCTGAAATTGATGTGAGTAAGAGAGTCCCAGATGAATCATTTGGTAGCTGTTTCCATTTTTTAAATAAGGTAAAGCGGTCAGTCTTCCTGTCAGGTGATATTCGTCGCCCAGGTATTTTCCTTTGCCCTGTGAATTAAAGAAATATCCTGCATAAGCCGATATCCGTTTATTGGCCCACTGATTAAATACCATGAAACCCAGGCTCCGTTCCGGTGTGAAGGCATTGGTTAACGATCGTCCGATATAATTTTTATTGTTTGAGCTTGTCAGCATCTCAAAACCCAGGGGTTCCTTGAAATTCCCCACCTGAAAATTTCCTATTCCGGGGATTTTTGTGAAGCGGATATAAATGTCTTTTGGGGCAGCATTTCCATTGGCAAAATCAAGTTGGAACTTATATTCAATGTTGTTGAAAAATTTACCGGAAGTATAAAGCCGGATTCTTCTGAATTCTGTACCATTGTTCGCATCAAAGTGTTGATCCAGCGAATCATCCTGATGAATAAACATCACATCATACTGGATACGACCCCCTATTTTAATCTGAAACTGCTTGTCGGCACTTTCAATTTTCAGGGCATTGTCCCATTTTACGGTATAGGGTTCTTCAGTTTGTGAAAAAAGGCTTGTCGCGATGAGGATGAGCAGAGGTAGAAAAATCTTTATTCGCATCGATTCGAAAATATTTTAGCGGGCAAATTTAACACAATGTTAATATAAACTTAACATTGGTTCATCAACTTTTACTCTTTTATCCATTCTGCTGAAAGGTGTACCAGAGTTAAAATAGTTGGTGCTTTGGGATTGTAATACCTTTATCGTTATTTATTCAACATAAACAGGGCTTGCATTAAAAATAATGGTATTCTTGCAAAATAATACCTGAATGTAGTATATAATGAAACTGTCACATACTTCGGAATATGCCCTGCGCATTTTAAGTTTCATGGCCAAAGAGCCCGAGCGACTTTTTTCGGCCAGATATCTTGTGGAGCATTTGAACATATCCGACAAATACCTGCGCCGTATGATGACCAATTTAACCAAGGCAGGTTTTATAAAAAGCACGCAGGGTAGAGGAGGTGGTTATACTTTTGCCAGAAATCCCGGACAGATTGCTCTGGCCGACATCATCGATTCGTTTGAAGGGTTGGGGCACTATTTGGGATGTGTGTTGGGTTTTGAGCAGTGTTCGGATACGAACCCTTGCGTAATGCACACCGGCTGGATTCATGTACGTCAGCAATTTGAAAGCACTTTTAAAAACACTACCCTGGCAGATCTTAATTTCGACCAGGTAAATAAATATTGATTTTGATTCAACTTAAACTCCGGAAAAATGAAAAATAATGAATTTGAAAAAGGAAAGAAATTTTCTTACAACAACAGCATTGCTTATGCCGACAAAGCCGTAGTAAGCAAACATGTCCTAAAAACGGAAACCGGCAACATCTCTCTTTTTGCCTTTGATCAAGGGGAGGGATTAAGCGAGCATACCGCCCCTTTTGATGCGGTGGTGTATATAGTTGATGGTAAGGCTGATATACTCATCAATGGACAATCTAATCTTCTGGAAGCCGGCGAAACGATTATTATGCCAGCCAATATTCCTCATGCATTAACAGCCATCGAAAAATTCAAGATGGTGCTTACGATGATTAAAAAGTAGTGGTTGTTTCTTGTGAAGGCAACTTCCCGGTTATTGCAACCGGCAGAATCATCTGTGATAATTGGGTGGAGGGTAGCAGGCTGGTGGTGACAGTAATGTAATCCATGTTTAATATCATCAGCTTCAGAACTGACTTTACTGTTCACCGCACATCTTAGGGCGATTGATGGTATTCTTTCCCGTGCATGTTTGATAAGGCCAATTACTGTTTATTCCCTACTTTTGTCGAGGCAATCTGCAAGGCAACAGATTAATTTATTCGTATGAAGAAATAGGCTTTTACAATATGACGATTGCTTCACTTTTTACAATTTAACAGCACTATGCAAAATCAATCAAAAATTACCTGTCCCAACTGTGGCTCCATGATAGATGTTCAGGATGCTTTATCGCATCAACTTGAGGAAGAAATCAAAAGGGATTACAACATCAGGCTGTCGAAAGAAAAGGAGAATTATGAACAACAAAGCAGGGTATTAGCTGAGGAAAAGACTGCTTTTGAGGAAAAAAAGAAAAAGGAAAACGAACTTTTTCAGGAACGATTTGATATTAAAATAAAGGAGGAGAGAAAACTTCTTGAGATAAAACTAAAAGCCAAAATGCAGGAGGAGCAGGCTGATCAGATAAGGGATTTGCAAAAAGAACTTGACGAGAAGTCGGAAAAAGTAAAAGAACTGAATAAAAGCAAAATGGAGATTGCGCGGTTGCAGCGCGAAAAAGCAGAGTTGGCCGATTCAATCAACGCGGAAGCGCAAATTACACTCAACAAGAAACTGATCGAAGAGAAGGAAAAAATCCGCAAAAGCGAACAGGATCGGAATGAAATGGCCATTAAGGAACTTCATAAACAACTGGACGATCAAAAGCGGCTGACTGAGGAAATGAAACGCAAGCAGGAGCAAGGCTCAATGCAAATGCAGGGCGAAGTGCAGGAATTGGCCATTGAGGAATGGTTGGCGGGGAAGTTTCCATTAGACAGCATCGAAGAAATTAAAAAGGGGGTCCGCGGAGGCGATTGCATTCAAACGGTGAACACCAGGACCAGACAAAACTGTGGAACTATTTATTACGAAAGCAAAAGAACAAAGGATTTTCAGCCCGGCTGGATCGAGAAATTCAAAAATGATATCCGCGAACGCGGGGCCAATTTGGCCGTATTGGTTACCGAGGCCATGCCCCAAGGGATGGATCGCATGGGTTTAAAGGATGGAATTTGGATATGTACCTATGAAGAATTTAAGGGTCTCTGTGTTGTGTTGCGCGAAACCATCATTCAAATTAGTGATGCCATAGGTTCTCAGGAAAACAAAGGGGAAAAGATGCACATGTTATACGATTATCTGACCAGCAATGAGTTCAAGTTGCAAATAGAAGGAATTGTTGAAGGGTTTACCTTAATGAAATTGGATTTGGAATCCGAAAAAAGATCCATCACAGGGCATTGGAAGAAAAGAGAGAAACAAATTGAAAAAGTATTGCTCAACACCAATTTTATGTACAATTCCATCAGAGGAATCGCCGGAACGGCCATACAGCCCATCAAAGCCCTCGAAATGCCGGAGGTTTCTGAAGAGATTGAAAATTAACTTTAAACCCAACTGAAATAACCGGGACGGCTTATTATATGAAGCGTTTATTTTCTTAAGCGAAATTGCTTTTTTGATGTAATTTATGTCCTTATCTGCGAGGATTACTTTTATTCATTATCAATCTAATTGTACTGATGATTGGTTTTTGAAAAATTTTAATCGTAATTTAGCAAAAAAAATACCATGTCCGAATTTTGTTCTCAATGCTCGCCGAATTTTACTGTTGATGATATCAATCTTTTTGAAATAGCAACTAATTTGAAACCAGGACAATCTGAAAGTTTTAATTGTCAAGGATGTAACAACAGGACCCTGTTTAAAGACGAGGATGGCAATATTTATTTGGGAAAGCTAATAGATGGGATTGGTAAGCTATTGCCAGTAAAAATTGAAGAATTAAAGCGCGTCTGATATTAGATCGAACCCCGCTCAACACATCTTGTGCGATACAAGAAAAGCCGCTACCATTTTAATATGATAGCGGCCTGATAATGAGGTGGAGAATATCGGAATCGAACCGATGACCTTTTGACTGCCAGTCAAACGCTCTAGCCAACTGAGCTAATCCCCCAAAGCATAAATACTTTTTTTTTAAGTATTGAGGGTGCAAATGTAGAAGTTTTTACAAATATCCTCATAATTTTGTGGCAAATTTATGAAAAGATTATTCGTTGCTGTAAAAATTACCCCTGATGAGGCCTTCCGTCAGACCTATTCGTTATTCAGGCAGAAGATGGTCTTCAGTCGAATTACCTGGGTTGAGCCCGATGTGATGCATCTTACTTTAAAATTTTTAGGAAATACGCCGGAGGACAAAATCCCTTTCATCGGCCAGGTACTGACTGAAGTAACCCAAAGGCTTCCTCCCCTGGATTTTAAATTAGTTCACCTGGGTATATTTGGGAGTTCATACGACCCGCGCGTTATTTGGTTGGGTTCCTCTGATCCCGAGAAACTGTCCGAACTTGGCCATGCCATCATTGATGGCTTGCACCAGGCAGGTTTTCATCGGGACCGACAAAATTTTGTCCCTCACCTAAGCCTGGGCCGTATTAAAAAAGTGGAGAACAAAAAATATTTTCAGATGATCATCGATGAGTTTCGAAATCAGCTCTATATGAAAGGTACAATTGAAGAGGTGTTATTATTTAACAGTATACTAACCTCTTCCGGGCCGATTTACCAAAAAATCAATGCATTTAAATTAATTTAGTTTTTAGTTCAGCCTGATTGCAACGTTTTCACAACAAAGCCTGTCAATAGGGCAACAATTAATGCCAAAATGTAGTTATATCACAAGAATTTTATACTTTAGCCTTTCATTAATTATCGAATTGAAACAACTCTTTTTAAACATATCTATTCTCATTGTTTTGCTTGTGCCTGTAGGCATGCATGCGCAACAAGCACCTGCTTTTACACACTACCGTGATGCGCAGATGTTATACAATCCGGCCTTCGCCGGTATGAGGGAAGGGATTTGCGTCAATGGCATTTTCCGCCAACAGTGGGCTGGCTTCAAAGACTATGAAAACGGCAAAAATGCAGCTCCGGAAGATTATCTGGTGACAGTTGACTCGCCCATCAGGTTTCTACATGGAGGTTTTGGCGGTGCCATTATACAGGATAAGGCCACCTATAATTGGGGCGATATCAGTTTAGTACTGGCTTATTCATATCATGCAGAACTTGCTTTTGGAACTTTAGGAATTGGATTGGGAGTCAATTTGATAAACCGCAGCATCGATGGCAGCATGTATAGGCCCGTGACGGATGGTGATCCTGTTATACTCGCCTCCTCTCAGGGAGATATGCGTTTCGATGCCAACGCCGGTTTGTATTTTAAATCGGCCGACCGGTATTATATAGGGGTTTCTATTAACAATTTATTGAAATCAACATTTGTTAAACTTGATCCGGAGGGTAACGGGGAAATTTCAACCGACCGCACCCTGTATTTAATTGGTGGCTACAATTTTTTTCTTCCAAACGATCCACGTTTCGGGATAGAGCCTTCCTTTCTTATTCAAAGCGATTTAGTTTCAACACAATATAATTTGTCAGGCATCGTTAATTACAATGCCAAGTTCTGGGGAGGTCTCAACTATCGCTTTGGTGAATCCGTAGGCGTATTGGTTGGGATACATTTCAAGGACCTGGGTATTGGATATTCTTATGATGTGAATACCATGAGTTTAGGCGTACCGGGCAGCCATGAGATAAGTATTAGTTACTGCTTTAAAATAAAAGGTGATAAATCGAGGACCAGTTATAAAAATACAAGATACCTCTAATCGAAAATGCAAAAACAGCATGATTGTGTGAAATGGTCGAGTTATTTTTTTACTTTTGGCGCCTCTGAAGAGAAAAAGTTAAAAAGGAATAATCGCAATAAATCAAAATTCTAATAATGAAAAGACTGATTTTATACCTGTCGGCTATTGTGTTTCTGGGTAGTTGCAGCAACTCAGGAAATGGCGAACTCGTTGGAACCCGCAAAAATTCCAAACCATTTTATCAACCCGACCCTTACGGGATGGTATTTGTTCCGCAAGGCAGCTATACCATGGGTGCCGGTGATGAGGATCTTACCCACAGTAACCTGATTCAGCCAAAAACAATTTCCGTTTCTGCATTTTTTATGGATGAAACCGAGATTACCAATGATAAATACCGCATGTTTGTCAATTGGGTACGCGATTCCATCGCCAGGACCATGTTAGGTGATGTGCGTCCTGAAGATTACCTGATTGAGGAAAATGAGAAAACTGGTGAGGTTTATGATCCTCCTTATCTAAACTGGAAGACTGATATCGAGTGGAACAGTAAAGACCAGGACGTACGAGATGTGCTTGAAGACATGTACCTTCCGGAGCACGAAAGGTTTTTCCGCCGTAAAGAAATTGATACCCGTAAATTGATGTACGAGTATTACTGGGTTGATCTCCATGCTGCAGCAAAAAAGGATTTCACCGAGGATGCCGATTTCAGGAATGCAGGTTTGGCCAACCGCCCTCAGGGTCTGCGCGACCGTTCAGTCTACGTGCGCAAGGAAACCATCGGGGTTTATCCCGATACCCTGGCATGGATTCACGACTATACCTATTCATTTAACGATCCCATGACCGAGAAATATTTTTGGCATCCTGCCTATGATAATTATCCCGTAGTCGGAGTAAACTGGAAACAGGCGCGTGCTTTCTGTGTTTGGAGAACAGAATTTTTAAATTCTCACCTCAAAAGTAAAAAAGGCCAGGTGGCTTTAGCCGAATTCAGGCTCCCGACAGAAGCAGAATGGGAATGGGCAGCACGCGGTGGCTACGCCCTGAACCCTTATCCTTGGGGAGGTCCTTATACAAGAAACGAAAAAGGTTGTTTCCTGGCTAACTTTAAGCCTGAAAGAGGAAATTATATTGGCGATGGCGGTTTAAGAACGGTTGTTGCCGCTCACTTTCCGCCCAACGACTGGGGTTTGTATGATATGGCCGGTAATGTAGCCGAGTGGACAAACAGTGCATTCGACCCATCTTCCTATAATTTTACCTGGGACATGAACCCAAATTATACCTACACAGCCAAAGAAGATGACCCACCAGTAATGAAGCGCAAAGTCATTCGCGGAGGATCGTGGAAAGACATTGCCTATTATCTTCAGGTTTCAACCAGGGATTTTGAATATCAGGATACCTCAAAATCATATATCGGTTTCCGGACAATTCAACCATATCTGGGACGAAATAAGGGAGATAATCCAAATAAAGCATCTAGAATTTACAATTAACAGTTCAACCATAGTCAACAATTTAAAAGTAAAAGTCATGGGCGTATTTAGTTTTGTTAAAACAAGGAAGTATAAAAAATTTATGAGTTTTGTATACGGGTGGGGTGCATCAGTTGTATTAATGGGTGCATTGTTTAAAATTAACCACTATACCGGTGCAGATGAAATGCTTATCGTAGGATTGTCTACCGAAGCAATTATATTCTTTTTCTCCGCTTTTGAGCCCCCATTTATCGAGCCTGACTGGAGTTTGGTTTACCCTGAATTGGCTGGGATGTATTCAAGTGTTAAAGATCAGGAACTTAAAAAAAGCAAGTCACCTTCCGAACGATTGGATGAAATGTTGCAAAAGGCCCAAATTGATCAAAAAGCAATTGAACGTCTTGGGGTAGGCATGGAAAAACTTTCTGATAATGCCAGTAAACTTAATACCTTTACCAATGCTGCCGTTGTTTCCGAAGAGTTTTATACCAATATGAAAAAGGCTTCGGGATCAGCTCAACAACTTGGAAATGTGATCGACAAAGATGTAGAAGCAGCAGGAGGTTATGCCACCAATATGCAGAAAGTGAGCGTTGGAGCTACTATTCTTGCAAATGCTTATGAAAATGCTGCCGACAGCATGAAGCGTGATGCCCTTACAACAGAAGTATTTGCAGGTACAGTTAAAACAGCCACTGAATCAGCACAAAGTTTGGCCGATAGTTATCAAAAATCAGCACAGCTTTTGGCAAAATCAGTTTCTGCTCTCGATTTTACTGCTCTTGAAGGAGGCGCTTACAACGAGCAACTCCGCAAAATTGCAGAGAACCTTACAGCCCTAAATGCAATTTATGAAATTCAGTTGCAAGGGACTAATAAAGCTGTCGAATCTTCTGAAAAGATGAATGGAACCATTGCAGCATTTCTTGGTAAGCTTGAACAATCAGCTACCTCCACAGCCCAGTTCTCAAGTCAGATGGAAGCCCTAACGCAACGTATGAGTTCGCTGAACAAAGTTTATGGCAACATGTTATCGGCCATGAATGTGAACGGTTAGCAACTGTCGTTTGTATTAACGGATTTTTCCATAAAAAAAATTAAAAAATGGCTGGATATAAAGAAACCCCTCGGCAGAAAATGATCTCCATGATGTACTTGGTACTCACGGCATTGCTGGCGCTTAACGTTTCGAAGGAAATCCTGGATGCGTTCCTCATTGTGAACAAATCCATGGAGACTACCAACGAAAGTGTAGCCGCAAAAATAGATGAAGCGTATGCCAAATTTGAACAGCAATACGATTTGAATAAAGTTAAAGTTGGACCCAATTGGGAGAAAGCTCAGCTGATGCAAAAGGAAGCTGATATTTTCCTCGATTATCTCGATCATCTGAAATTTAAATTGGTACTGGTTGCCGAAAGAAATAAAGATTCTCTTGAAATCTTAAACCTGTACTACAAAGATTCAATAATAAACGGGAAGCAACGCAAGGTATTGGACCTTCGTGCAGTGGGCAGCAAGGATAAATACAATGAAACCACCAATTTCATGGTGCGAACCAAAACCAAAGGTGAAGCTTACGTATTGTCGAAAAAAATGGATGACTTCCGACATGTTGTTTTATCTGTGATGGACTTACCTGAAAATTCTGAAAAAGTGGGTTTAACGACAGAAGGAGGTGATTATCGCAATGCCGACGGAGTACAACAGACCTGGGAGTGGCATAACTTCTATCGTACCATACTCGCGGCTGACGTCACCATCGTTAATAAAATTATTGCCGAAGTACGGTCTGCCCAGTTTAATTCACTCAATTATCTATATAGCCAGGTAAGTGAGAAGGACTTCAAATTTGATAACGTAGTAGCCAAAGTTATTCCTAAGAGCACCTATGTTTTCAAAGGTCAGAAGTATGAAGCGCAAGTTTTGGCAGCAGCCTACGATTCTAAAACAAAATTGGAAAGTCGTGTGTTGCAAGGTGTAGATGCGGTAAATGAAGGAAACCGAAGCCGTGCCATGAATATTAAAGGAGACGGAGTCATTAATTTGGAATTTCCCACCAATGCTGAAGGGCCTCAAAAGTTTGCCGGAGAAATTATTATGCGCGACCCCGTTACCGGTGAAATTAAGACTTATCCTTATGAAGGAAAGTATATTGTGGCACCACCTGCTCTAACGGTGGCCCCATTAAAAATGAACGTATTGTATATCGGCGTCGATAATCCTGTTTCAATATCATCACCCGGTTTGCCACAGGAGATAATCCGTCCCGTAATCAGTACCGGTATTTTGAAAAGAGATCCCAAGAGCCACGATTGGATAGTCCGCATCGACAAGAAACCTACAGGTAAGGCGATCGCTAATGTCAGTGCTACTGCGGAAATTGATGGGAAAGTCATTCAATTGGGTTCTTCCGAATTCCGTGTAAAGCGGGTTCCGGACCCGATCGCTGAAATAGCCGGACTAACCGGTGGTTCCATCGACAAGAACGTGTTGCTTGCAGCTGCGGCCATTATTCCTAATATGGAAGACTTCAACTTCGACCTCTACTTCACAGTAAACTCCTATACTTTTGGAACCATCGTCAATGGCGATTACCTTCCAAAAAATATTAAAGGTAACCAATTTACTCCTGAGGTAAGTAATATGATTAAAAACGGGAAATCAAAGCAGAAATTTTTCTTCGATAATATTCAGGCTACTGGTCCTGATGCAACAATCAGAGCTTTAAACCCGGTGAACTTAGAACTTAAATAATTTTATATAATGTACAGGATGAAAAAGTTAGTTGTTGCCATATTCGCCATGTCCATGTTGCTGTCGGTATCCTCAGTGGCTCAGATCATCGACGAAGCCCCTATCGACGGGCTGTTTCAAGATGAATCATGGAGCGTGGATGTAAAGCCGATTGCCTTTCCAACTATTCGCAAGGCCGATGTGATGTGGTCGAAACGAATCTGGAGGGAAATAGACTTTAGGCAAAAGTTTAACCAAAAATTCTATTATCCACTTGATCCGCAACAAAACTGGAAATCTTTTATCATGGTTCTCCTGGATGCCTTGAAAGAAGGTGGACATTTTACAGCCTATGATCTCTCGAATACCGATGAGTTGCTCGTGCCTATTACTTACAACGAGGTGGTGGGTCGTCAGACAGATACCCTTCACCAGATGGGACGAAGACCATACCCTCCTTACGAAGAGTACGATACAGTTATCGTTACCACCTTCGAGCCTTCCAAAGTGATGCGCTTAAGGGTTAAAGAGGATTGGTATTTCGACAAACAACGGAGCCAGATGATGGTTCGCATCATTGCCCTGTGCCCGGTGATGATTAAAGAACGCGATGGACAGGAAGTAACCGAACCCATGTTTTGGATTAGTTATTCACAGGCACGTGATGTGTTTGCAAAAGCACTGGTGTTTAACGAGTTTAACTCGGCCATGCGCCTTACTTATGATGAACTTTTCTGGAAACGCTTGTTCGACAGTTATATCTATAAAGAACAAAATGTTTATGATCGCCGAATCAATGCCTATGCGCAAGGTTTGGATGCCCTATTGGAGTCGGAACGAATTAAACAGGAAATGTTCCAGTTTGAAGAAGACTTGTGGCAATATTAGGATGTCACCTACAACTCTTAAAAAAACCCCTCTTTCCGGAGGGGTTTTTTTTTCGACCGGTCGGTTGAGCGCCCTTTAATCAATTATCTTTAACTTTGCTGTCAACGATAGATCCAACTATGATTGACCTGTTTGCAACTCAAATTACTTATCTTAAAGGGGTGGGGCCAAAAAAAGCGGAGCTTCTTCAAAATGAGCTGGGCATCGCTACTTACGAAGATTTGCTCACCCATTACCCCTTTAGGTACGTTGATAAAAGCCAGGTATTCGACATACGTGATGTGGCCAGCGATCAGGCGTATGTTCAAATCAGGGCCACCGTAACTTCTGTTGAAGCCAGTGGTGAGAAGCGGATGCGGTTTGTCGTGGTAACTGTTAAAGATGCAACCGGTACCATCGATTTGGTATTTTTTAAAGGACTTCGTTGGGTTGTAAATCATTTCACCCCTGGCAAATCATTCTATATTTTTGGTAAACCCTCTGTTTTTCGTAATAAATTTAATTTTGTTCATCCCGAGGTGGAAGATGATGATGGCAAAGTTGTGGCCATTACCGGACCAAGGCTGGAAGGTATATACAGCACCACTGAAAAATTGAAGAATGTGGGCCTGGGATCTCGCGGATTGGGTTTTCTCATTAAAGAATTACTCAATAAGGGAGTGAACCAGATCGAGGAAACGCTTCCCGAATATTTGATCAGCAGGTATCAATTGATGAACCGCCGCCCTGCCATGATCAATATTCACTTTCCTGAAGATAGTGATAAAATCTCACCTGCTACCTACCGGTTGAAATTTGAAGAATTGCTGTTTATTCAACTCGACATGCTTTTACAAAAAAAAGCGCACCGACGTAAGATGACAGGGCATGTTTTCACTAAGGTGGGCCCTTTGTTTCTGGAGTTTTACGAAAAGTATTTACCCTTTGAACTTACAGGTGCACAAAAGCGGGTGATTCGGGAAATCCGCATGGACCTGAAAAGCGGCACCCAGATGAACCGTTTGTTGCAGGGTGATGTGGGAAGTGGTAAAACCCTGGTCGCGTTGATGATCTTCTTGCTGGCCATCGACAATGGATTCCAAACTTGTTTGATGGCACCAACAGAAATTCTGGCTAACCAGCATTTTAACAGCATTTCTTCCTTCTTAAAGGACATGGATATTGAGATAGCCCTGCTTACCGGGAATACTAAAAAAGCTCAACGCACCCACATTCACAAACGGCTTCTGGATGGCTCGATGAATTTGCTCATCGGCACCCATGCTGTGATTGAGGATGTTGTTCAGTTTAAAAACCTGGGATTTGTTGTGATAGATGAACAACACAGGTTCGGAGTAGAACAACGGGCTAAGATGTGGAAAAAAAGTGAACTCCTGCCGCATGTTCTGGTGATGACGGCTACTCCCATTCCCCGGACGTTGGCTATGACATTGTATGGTAACCTCGATGTGTCGGTGATTGATGAACTGCCTCCGGGTCGGAAGCCTGTTAAAACGGTCCATTATTTTGAGTCGAAGCGACTGCGTGTGATGGGTTTTATGAAGGAACAGATTAAACTCGGCCGACAGGTTTATGTAGTATATCCTTTGATTAATGAATCGGAAAACCTGGACCTGAAAAATCTGATGGATGGATTTGCGAACATTCAGCAAGATTTTCCACTTCCACAATATCAGGTGAGTGTAGTGCATGGCCGGATGAAAGCCGATGAGAAAGAATATGAAATGAAGCGGTTCGTGGAAGGTAAGACCGACATTTTGGTGTCAACAACGGTTATAGAAGTCGGTGTGGACGTCTCGAATGCGACGGTCATGATCATAGAAAACGCCGAACGCTTTGGTTTATCGCAGTTGCATCAGTTACGCGGCAGGGTTGGCCGTGGTGGCGATCAGTCCTATTGTATCCTGATGTCGGGTAATAAACTTTCTGCTGAAGGTCGTAAACGCCTTGAAATCATGGTGAGCAGCAACGATGGCTTTGAGATCGCCGAGGCGGATTTAAAACTCCGTGGCCCTGGCGACATGCAAGGAACCCAACAGTCGGGCGTTTTTGAATTGCGCATCGCTAACCTGGCCCAGGATGGGGAACTTATCATGTTGACCCGTAAAGTAGCAGAAACAATAATTGAAAAAGATGAGCAACTCGCAAATCCTGAAAACGGGCTCCTGCGCCATCAACTCCTGAAAATCAGAAAACAAAAGCGTAACTGGAGCCGCATCTCCTAAAAATCACCACCCAATGGTTAATACTACCACATTGTCATTCGAGTGACATTGCTTGCCTGATTTTCGTATTTTTGCATGTTCAAAAAAAAGTACGATGAAGATTTCATACAACTGGCTAAAACAATACATTAATCTGGACGTATCTCCCGATGTAACATCAGACGTGCTGACAAACATTGGGTTGGAAGTGGAAGGAATGGAACAATTTCAGTCCATAAAAGGAGGATTGGCCGGTGTGGTGGTAGGTGAGGTAATCACTTGTGTAAAACATCCAAATGCAGATAAGTTGAGCTTAACCACCGTAGATATTGGTTCCGGTGAAATGTTGCCCATAGTTTGTGGTGCACCCAACGTGGCTGTAGGCCAAAAAGTGTTGGTGGCTACCGTTGGAACCAGATTATATAGCGGTGATGATTCTTTTGAAATTAAAAAGTCGAAAATAAGGGGAGAAGTTTCCGAAGGAATGATCTGTGCCGAAGACGAATTGGGCCTCGGTACCTCGCATGAAGGCATTCTGGTATTGCCTCCGGAAACACAGACCGGAACTCCGGCTAGCGACTATTTTCAGGTTGAGCAAGATGTAGTATTCGAAATCGGACTGACCCCTAACAGGGCCGATGCAGCCTCGCACATCGGTGTGGCACGTGACCTGGTTGCCGGGCTTAACAGGGAATACAATACGGGGAAATATCAATTGACCATGCCCGGGGTGGATGACTTTACCATCGATAATCACAACCTGGATGTTGAGGTGGAAGTACTCGATTCGGAAGCCTGCCCAAGGTATTCAGGTGTTACTTTATCAGGTATTACCGTCAGGGAATCGCCCGATTGGCTTAAAAACAGGTTGATGCGTATCGGGCTCCGGCCTGTGAACAACATTGTGGATGTAACCAACTATGTATTGCACGAAACAGGTCAGCCTTTGCATGCTTTTGATGCGGAAAAAATTGCCGGCAGTAAAGTGGTCGTGCGCAAGTTGGAAAACAACACCCTCTTTACCACACTTGATGGTGAAGAAAGAAAGCTGAATGCCAACGATTTAATGATATGCGATGTTCATCAGGGCATGTGCATTGCCGGAGTGTTTGGCGGGTTTTCTTCAGGGATTTCTCCGCAGACCACCCGTATTTTTCTGGAGAGTGCTTGTTTCGATGCGCGTCATATCCGTAAAACATCAAAACTACATGGTTTGCAAACGGATGCTTCGTTCAGGTTTGAGCGCGGTGTCGATCCAAACATAACGGTTTACGCTCTCAAACGGGCCATTTTGTTGATGAAAGAAGTCGCGGGTGGCCAGGTTTCTTCAGAGATAAAAGACGTTTATCCTCAGCCTGTTGCCCCAAGAAAAATAAAAATTTTCTTCACGCATGTCGATCGGTTGATTGGTAAATCCATCGAACGGAATATCATCAAAAGCATATTGATTGATTTGGAAATAGGAATCCTGGATGAAAATGAAGAGGGTCTTTTGCTCTCGGTTCCGACCTTTAAGGTGGACGTTACACGCGAGGTAGATATCATTGAGGAGATTCTTCGGGTGTATGGTATCAATAACATCAGCTCCGACGGGAAACTTCATACCTCTTTAAATATTCGTCTTAAACCCGATGTTGAAACGATTCAGCAGGTGATTTCAGAGTATCTGGTGGCACACGGCCTGGTGGAAATGATGAACAATTCATTGACAAAGTCCGGGTATGCCAATTTAAGTCAGGAAATTGATGGGGATTCAACTATTGAACTGTTAAACCCATTGAGCAAGGACTTGAATGTGATGCGGCAATCCCTGTTATTTGGTGGTCTGGAAGTAATTGCCTATAATATTAACCGGAAAGAGAACAACCTGAGGTTGTTTGAGTTTGGTAATGTATATCGCAAAAAGAAGGACTATGATCCTGCCCGGGGTGTAAAAAATTATCATGAAGAAAAACACCTGTTGATCATTGCCAGTGGCAGCAGAAATGAGGAAACCTGGAATTCCAATCCACAAAAAATTGGGTTCTACGATGTAAAAGCATGGGTCGAAGCATTGATTACCAGGATTGGATTGGATAGGAAACGAATTACTCTTGAAGAGCCATCTCTTGGCGATTTGAGCGATGAGCTTCATTATAAAATGGGGGATCAACTGCTGGCACGTGTGGGATGTGTCGGGAAAAAACTATTGCAGTCCATGGACATCAAACATGAGGTGTTTATGGCTGAGATCAATTGGACTTTAGCGCTCAAACAGGTCAGGATTAATAACCTGGTTTATTGTCCGGTCTCAAAATTCCCGACTGTAAAACGCGATTTGGCGTTATTGCTCGATAAAGAAATTAAATTCTCACTCTTGAGAGAGGCCGCTTTTCAGACAGAGAAAAAGTTACTCCAATCGGTTACTGTTTTTGATGTGTACGAAGGCGACAAAATCCCCGCGGGCAAGAAATCCTATGCCTTATCGTTTATCCTTGAGGATACTGAAAAAACCATGACTGATCAGGTGATTGAAAAAACCATGGGTAGAATACAGCAAACGCTGAAACATCAATTTAATGCAGAATTAAGATAATCAAAGGCTTGTTGTTTTTGTTCGGACAGATTATTTAATTTTATAGGTTCAATTATTAGCGCTGATGGATATACAATCGATAAAACAAAGATTCGGGGTTATAGGAAACTCACCCTTGCTCAACCGGGCCATTGATGTGGCCATTCAGGTTGCTCCAACCGACTTAACAGTTTTGATATCAGGAGAAAGCGGTACAGGTAAAGAGGTTTTTCCAAAGATGATCCATCAGGAAAGCACACGTAAACACGGCCATTATATCGCTGTAAATTGCGGTGCCATCCCGGAAGGAACCATTGACTCGGAACTGTTTGGTCATGAGAAAGGATCGTTTACCGGTGCCCATGAATCGCGTAAAGGGTATTTCGAGGTGGCCGATGGAGGTACTATTTTTTTGGATGAAATCGCGGAGCTCCCTATATCTACTCAGGTTCGGTTGCTGCGCGTACTCGAAACAGGCGAATTTCTTAAAGTCGGGTCGTCTAAAATGGTTAAATCCAATGTCAGGGTAGTTGCTGCCAGCAATGAGGATATTCCCAAAGCCATCGAACGGGGAAAATTCAGGCAAGACTTGTTTTATCGTTTAAACTCGGTACCCATTTTTGTTCCGCCCCTGCGCGAAAGGAAGGATGATATTCATTTGTTGTTCAGGAAATTCGCTGCAGACTTCGCCGAAAAATACCGCATGCCGGCGCTTCAACTTACGGATGATGCCATTAAGGTGCTTCGTGATTATTATTGGCCGGGAAATATCAGGCAGTTGAAAAATATTACCGAGCAGATTTCTATCATCGAAAGAGAGAAAGAGATTAGTGCCGAATCATTGGCCAAATACCTTCCCGGAATCCGAAATTCAAGCGTGCCGGTGTTGTACCATAAAACCGACGAAGAATCTTTTTCGGAAAGGGAATTGCTTTACAAGGTGTTGTTCGATATGAAACGGGATATGGCCGAGTTGAAGAAAATCGTTTTGAACCTGGTTGAAAAAGATGGTCATCATGCTGATTTTGAACAAACAAAAGCCTTGTTAGTTAAAGACTTTGGACAGGACCTGCTGGCACAGGAGAAAAAAATCATCGATCAGATGGAGATTTCCCATGCAAAAGAAACCGACCTCGAAGATGATGAAGACTATGAACAAACCGAAATTATTGAAGAATCTTTGTCGCTTACTGACAAGGAGCATGAGATGATAAAAAGGGCCCTGGAGAAACACCGTGGGAAGCGAAAAAACGCGGCTACCGAACTGGGCATCTCCGAACGCACCCTGTATAGAAAAATCAAAGAATATCATATTAAATAAATGGAACTATCTAAAAAAAGTTTTGCGTTTCTTTGGCAACCACTTCTACTTGTGATGCTGGTGATGGGTCTTTCCTCCTGCGGGGTATATTCCTTTACAGGTGCTTCTATTCCGCCGGAAGCCAAAACGGTTTCTGTCCAGTATTTTTCTAATCATGCATTGCTGGTTGAGCCTACCCTGAGCCCTATTTTTACGGATGCCTTGCGTGATAAATTCACCGGACAAACCAACCTGGCCATGCAGGAACGCAATGGCGATTTGGCCATGGAAGGTTCTATCGTGGAATATAAAACCACCCCGGTGGCTATCCAGGGAGACCAAACATCTGCCTTAAACCGGCTAACCATTACTATTGAAGTCAGATTTACCAATAAATATGAGCCAGAGAAAGATTTTGATACTAAGTTTACCCAATTTATCGATTACCCTTCAGGCACGGATTATAATGCTGCGAAAACTGATTTAATTGACCAAATTACCGAAATGTTGGCAGACGACATTTTCAATAAGGCGGTTATTAACTGGTAAACAACTGTTTAAGCGGTTGTCGGACTGATAATAAAAAGGAATATGAATAAAGACGAGTTTATTGGTTTTATGCAACAGCCCACGAAACTGGACAGCCAAACGCTTTCGGGGCTTACAGCCCTCGTTAATGAGTTTCCCTATTGTTCTACGGTTCGCATTTTATTGTCGGTAAATCAATACAAAGAAAAAGATGTGCGCTACGAAACCGAACTGCGTACCACCGCTGTTTATTCCGGTGACAGAAGCATCCTCAAAAAGCACATCGATCGGGCCGGACAATCGAATGTCAGGATCGTGTTGCCTGATGAAGAGAAAGCGGAGGAAGTAAAAAAGGCGGAAACGAGTTCGCCATTAGAGGATTCAGTGGTGCCTGAAAAGGCTGAGAAAATCGCATCTGTCGATCCCGAAGGGCCAAAAGCGTTTACCCTTCAACGGGAGGAGCCTGAAATGCCTGCTGAGAACATTCCGTATATCGATATGGAAATCCAGGAACTCAAAGAGATTATCAATCGGCATATTGATGAACTGGAGCAGGAAACTCATTTGAAATCTCCATCCCATGTGGCAGTCGAACCAGAGAAGAAGGTGGATGTTGTTAAGGAAAAGTCAAAGGAAGAATTGTTGGACGAGTTTATAAAAAACCAGCCCAGTATTACCCGTCCCAAAGCTGCTTTTTTCAATCCGCTCGAGGTTGCCAAAGAAAGTATCGTCGATCAGGAAAATATTATCAGCGAAACATTGGCCACCATATACTACGATCAGGGGCATTTGCAGAAAGCAATAAAAATTTATCAGAAATTAAGTTTGAAATATCCGGAAAAAAGTACTTACTTTGCAGCCCTGATTCAAAAAGCAGAAAAAGAACTAAATACTTAAAAGTTAAACTGATGTATATTTTCGTTTCAATATTAATTTTAGTGGTGAGTATTTTACTCGGACTGATCGTTCTGGTTCAAAATCCAAAAGGTGGTGGCTTGGCAGCAAATTTTGCCTCCGGTGGAGCTCAATTTATGGGCGCACGTCAAACGGCTGACTTTCTCGAGAAAGCATCCTGGGGACTGGCCATTGCCTTGTTGTTCCTTAGCTTAACCGCTACCATGATTATCCCTCGCGATTTTGGAGTTAAAAATCCAAACCAATCTGAAATTATTGATCAGGTCTCCGGTCAAAAGTCAACCGCTCCAATCGACTTCCAAGCTCCTGAAAAAGACACACCAAAAGAATAGAACACAAAATACTGTTACTTTAAAATGTCAGAATGTCATAAACGTTCTGACATTTTTTATGCCGCTTAGTTTGGCACAAAATATGACTGCATTAGGTTCACTGATCATATTATATAATAGAAACCATGAAAAAAATTAACATTAAACCTTTGGGCGACAGAGTCGTTATTAAACCTGCCCCGGCCGAAGACAGAACCGCTTCTGGAATCATCATCCCTGATACTGCAAAAGAAAAACCACGACAAGGTGTTGTTGTTGCCATTCCTGCCGAGAACAAAGAAACCCCGATCACGGTAAAAGTGAACGACCAGGTGCTTTACGCGAAATATGCAGGAACCGAAATCAACATTGAAGGGGTCGATTACCTGATTATGAGTGAGAAAGACGTACTAGCGGTTATTTAATTGAAATATTTAAACTAACATAAAAATTTAAAAAAAATGGCAAAGGATATCATATTTAGTAATGAAGCCAGAGAAAGTCTGAAAAGAGGCGTTGATGCATTATCAGACGCCGTAAAAGTTACTCTGGGACCTAAAGGTCGCAATGTAATTATTGAGAAATCATATGGAGCGCCTCAGGTAACCAAAGATGGTGTTACCGTGGCTAAAGAAATCGAACTCAAAGACCCCATCGAAAATATGGGCGCTCAGATGCTAAAAGAAGTAGCTTCGAGAACCAACGACATTGCAGGTGATGGTACCACAACCGCTACCATTTTGGCCCAATCTATTTTTGGAACCGGATTGAAAAATGTGACTGCCGGAGCCAATCCAATGGACTTGAAACGAGGAATCGACAAAGCAGTGACTAAAGTGATTGAGTCGCTGAGAAGCCAGACTGAAAAAGTGGGTGACAATAACGACAAAATCAAACAAATTGCCTCAATTTCTGCCAATAATGACGAATACATCGGCAGCCTGATTGCCGAAGCCATGAGCAAGGTGAAGAAAGAAGGCGTGATCACCATTGAAGCAGCAAAAGGTATCGAAACCTACGTTGAGGTTGTTGAAGGAATGCAATTCGACCGTGGTTATATTTCTCCTTACTTTGTTACCGACACCGAAAAAATGGAGGTGGTTTATGAGAATCCCATGATTCTGATTTACGACAAGAAAGTATCGGTGATGAAAGACTTATTGCCCGTACTCGAAAAGGCCGTTCAAACAGGTCGTCCCTTTATCATTATTGCCGAAGATGTTGAAAGTGAAGCCCTGGCTACTCTTGTAGTAAACAGGCTGCGTGGCGCCCTTAAAATTGCTGCTGTTAAAGCTCCCGGCTTTGGCGACAGAAGAAAAGAAATGCTCGAAGACCTCGCTATTCTTACCGGAGGTACCGTGATTTCTGAAGAAAAAGGGTACAAACTTGAAGACGCTACCCTGGAAATGCTGGGTGAAGCCGAAAAAGTAACCATCAGCAAAGACAACACCACCATTGTGAGTGGTAAAGGGGATACCAAAAATATCAAAGCCCG
This sequence comes from Bacteroidetes bacterium GWF2_41_31, assembly GCA_001769215.1. Classification (GTDB taxonomy): domain Bacteria; phylum Bacteroidota; class Bacteroidia; order Bacteroidales; family F082; genus UBA6244. Next base: position 40,594 of record MEOL01000037.1, on the reverse strand, counting down.
TGTAAACCAAATCAAGGCCCAGATTGAGACCACAACTTCCGATTACGACAAAGAAAAACTACAGGAACGCCTGGCAAAATTGGCCGGCGGTGTGGCAGTGATCTATGTAGGAGCCGTAAGTGAAGTGGAGATGAAAGAGAAAAAAGACCGCTTCGATGACGCACTGAATGCTACCCGTGCCGCAATTGAAGAAGGCACTGTTCCTGGTGGAGGCGTCGCGTTTGTTCGTGCTATCCCTTCTTTGAACGATGTTGTAGTTGAAAACGAAGACGAGGAAACTGGTGTTTCCATTATTAGAAGAGCTCTCGAAGAACCCTTGCGCCGCATTGTTGAAAATGCCGGTCTCGAAGGCTCTGTGGTATTGAATAAAGTGAAAGAAGGAACAGGCGATTATGGATTTAATGCCAGAACCGAAGTTTACGAAAACCTGAAAGCTGCCGGTGTCATCGATCCTACGAAGGTAACCCGTGTGGCACTTGAAAATGCAGCCAGCATTGCCGGTATGTTATTAACTACCGAATGTGTACTATCGGAGCATAAAGACCCGAATGCACAAGGTCCTCAAATGCCTCCCATGGGTGGCGGCATGCCCGGAATGATGTAAGAATCATTCTTTTTATAGATATAAGGTCTGGCTTTTCAAGTCAGGCCTTTTTTGTTTGGGTTATGTTTTTATCTTTGTTTTATATTGGAAAGCTATCAAAACAGGAATAAAATGCAACATGTTTTTTACTTTCCGGGGAAGGAGTAGGTTAGGAATTACTTACACTCCATAAAATGTTTAACTTGAAAACATATGAGAACAATACACTTTTTTTTTCTTGCATTATTGTTTTTTATCTCTGGAATTACAAAGAGTCAGGATATTTCGATCGGATTGAAAGATGGAATTTCATGGACAACCATTAACGGAAGGTGGGATTATAAAAATCTAAAAAATTCGCAAATAAAAAATATTACCGAGCATAGTTTTGGTTTGATGCTTAATTATAAATTATGCAGCCACTTTGTTGTACAAACAGAAATCAACATTGAAAGAAAAGGTTTTGATTTTAAAGTAAGTAATGATTATAATGGTCTCGGTTATCATGGTAATTACCGTTTGAAATATTTAAATATCCCCATTACTGTTCATTATGAACTTGGGAAAAATGTTAATTATTATATTTATACCGGCATATACCTTGCCAGGTTGTTAAAGGCCGAAAACTACACCTCCATTAGTTTATCTTATCCTAGTAGTTATAGACACCTTGATGAAAGTTACGACCCGACTGATGAATTCAACAAGTCAGTTCTTGGTGGTATTGTTGGCCTGGGAATAAAAATACCTTTATGTGAAACGGTCCAATTTATTATTGACTCACGGTATCAGCTTGATTTGACTAAAGCGGCAAAAAATACTGAATACAGCTACGATCCAAATCAATATCTTTTAGAAACCCCAAATAATTTTCAAAATGTTTATACCCGTTCCTTTACAATGAGTGTGGGTGTTTTATATAAAATACCGAATAAGAAATAAAGTATGAATCTTTAAAAATTAACGTATGAAACACCCCCACTAAGCGTAGTATATAGAAATATAACTAAACTGCGCTGAGGGAGCAATTATACCAGTTCCAGCTAAAAATGAAATCATTAAACGTGCACTCAAAATGAATTATCACCCATGATAAGTGAAACATCGGTATGGTTTGTTAATCTGTTTGTCATTATAAACCTTTCCATTATATTCATCATCCTGTGGTTCAGGAAAGATAACGTACTTTCAAATCGCCTGTTTGCACTTGTAGTATTTATTCCAGCCCTTACTTTCATAAGAAACACCTTCTATTTCGATCATATACTTGATAAATATTTTTTTGTACTTATACTGGCATCATTAAGTTGTTTGTGGGCACCCATACTGTATTGGTATGTAAAGCTTACGTTAGGAATGAAGTTAAGATTCAGAAAAATTGATTTCGTCCATTTCATCCTGTTTTTTCTGGCTCTATCATATTATACATATTTAGGTTTAAATCCGGTTGAACGCAATCATTTTTTTAATGCTCTCTACAACAGTAATAGTAAAGGCCTCATTTTAAATATCATTTTCGGCTATGCTCAACTCATTCAATTTTTTGTCTATCTCATTGCATCCATTCGCCTGGTCAGAAAATCAATCATCAAAGAGAGAAATTATTTTTCCAACGAAGGAAAAACCAAAGCACGATGGTTGCTTGAGCTCCTGATTTTATTATTCCTGCTTGATATTGTTTGCATTGTGATGTATTTAGTGATTAATAACAATCTTGTAGAAGTATTCTATATCCCTGTAATGTATAACCTGTTTTATGGTTATATTGTTTATCAAAGCTTTAGGCATGCTGCAATTTTTAATCAGGTCGTTTTTATCGAATACCAAAAGCAGATAGAACCGTTATTGGATTTTTCGGAGAATAACTTAAAATCAACTGCAACTAATAAATATAGTTTGCTCGATAAACAAAAGTTTGATGCGTATGCCGAAAGAACTATTTTGCATTTCGAAACGTACAAACCATACCTTGATCCGGAATTAAACATCACGAAACTTTCGGAACAAATAGCCATACCAGTGCATTATATTTCAGCTGTTATTAATGAAAAAATGGATAAATCGTTTTTCGATTTTGTCAACCACTACCGGATTGAGGAAGTAAAACAACACCTGAAGAACAAGGAACACGAGAAGTTTTCACTGGAAGCAATTGGGAACAATTGTGGGTTTAATTCCAGAACTTCGTTTTTCCGCGTTTTCAAGAAACATACCGGAAAAACCCCAAAAGATTATTTAAAAGCACTTTAATCAACCACCTCTTTTCTAAGTTGGCACTGCTTATTGGTAAATTGGTACTCATTGGAACCTATTTCCGTATTCCATTACATAAATGCCACATACATTTGCCAATCTATTTCAATGCAATGTAAACCTTAAAAATCAACCCTATGAAAAAATTTACCCTCTCCTTTTTTTGTGTATTTGCCATGTTGCTAAGTTATGCGCAACCAAATTTCACAAGTGCTGATATGCCAAACATTGGTGATAATGACACGGTTATGTATCTGGTTTATTATCCTATCGAAAACGACCTCGATACCGAAACCGGCAATGGTTATACCTGGGATTTTTCATCATTGCCTTTTAGCATGTACCCAAATTTCAAAAAAATCATCACATATCGCGAAAAAACCCATTATGTGAGCCAACCATTTGTAAATGCTACCATCGAAGAATATATTTACGATGGGACAGCAGGTGATGTGAATCTATATAGTTACAGCAACGATACATTGTATATTCATCGGTTAGGACCTGTGGTAACCGGCACACCTTTTATTCCGGCCTTACCTCATATTGCATTCCCGCTTTCGATGAATAATTTATCTGTATTAACGCACAATTATTATTCAAATACCACGCTTCTAGGTGAAAGAAAAACAACGGTTGTATATGACGGGTTTGGTATCTTACAAATGCCTGATAATAAATCATACACAAATGTTTTTCGTGTAAAAATTATTGAAAGAGACACATCGTTTATTTATAATAATTCAATCACCTACACAAGCTATATCTGGTACAAACAGGGTGGGCAAATACCATTGTTACGACTGGCATACACAGGTAGTTCAAATCTGTACTTTGTTTTTGGAAGCAAGTCCAATGGCACTACGAGCGGAATTGATGATGTAAATTTCCAATCGAATTTCAATATTTCACCAAATCCTTCTAAGGGAAAATTTGAAATTTCCACCTCGGGATTTGTACCTGATGCAATAGAGATTTTCAATATGCAGGGAGAGAAAGTTATTCAAAGCAAAACTGCATCAGAAATTGACCTGTCCGGTGCCACAAAAGGAATGTATATAGTCAAAATCACGGCCGGAACGTATAAATATTCAAAAAAAATAATTCTTGAGTGAGATGGATTTATTGGTTAAAAAGGAGAACAAATCTCTATAAGGCCTGAAACCGGATAAAATGATATGATTTTGTAACTACAACAAAATGAACAGAATAACAATTAAACCTAACCATTAACGAAAATGAAAAAACGATTTAATCTCATGCTTATTATAGTCATGTTCAGTAATCTGATCATTGCACAATCGAATGATGCCAATAAACTTGAAATTGTAGTAGGAGGCTCTTTTGCAAAACCAAAAATTATTCCAGCCATGGATAAACTTGCATTGGCACAAATTACAATAAATTATAAACTGACGACCACCGAAAAAAGTGTTGGTCACGAAAAAAGTACAAGGGCTACTTCAGGTGCGAAAATAACAGCCTATTTGGAAACAACCGACGGAGAACTGACTACTTCTGATTTCCAGGAAATTACCAACTATTTCTATTCCTATTTTCAAAAAAGATTAAAGGAAAGTGGCATTGACACGATTGCCTGGAATACAATAGTTGCAACAGATTTTTATAAAAATGCTGATGAGAAGGATAGTGAAGGGGAAGAAGACAGACAAGGGAAAAACGGAAATGTTTGGGTTAAATGCACAGCCCATCAGGGAAATATATTATATGGCGGAGCCACTCCATTTGCCTTTGGAAAAATAAAAAAAGCTTCAAGATTTTGTGAAGAAATTGGTGCCCCGGCAGGTTTCTTTCATATCACTGTCGATTTTGCCGACATCATGGTTCATGTAGGTATCAAAACAGAGGGTTCAGGGCTCTATTACTATCAAACAAGAACAACCAAAACCGAATGGGCGGTTAAATCAGAAATGAAAGTAGTTACATCAATACAGGGCAATTCCCTGTTTTGGAACAAAAAAAGTCAAAGCGAAAGTTTGGTTCAGAAAGGTGACCTTGAAGCTATCGGTAATTACCATGATGCCATCAATGAAGATGCTTCAAGGTTAAAGAATTGGTACAGTTTTTCGAAACTCTGGGCTTTTAGTAAAGAATTAGATCCAATAGTGATTGAGACTACGAGGGCAAAATACAAAGCTGCCGCTAAAAAAGCACTTGAAAAATATGCAGATGCCTTTATCGCAAAATGCAAAGGATAAAGCAAAGGATTGAAATCAAAAACAATGATAAAAAGAACAAATTTTACATTTTATTCGTGACTCTATTTCAACTTATAGCTGTAGATTTTGTATTGGGTTTGTAAGCAATTTTGCGTGGTTTCGTAAATATGGTGGTCGTTGATCAAACCACAATCAACGCTATTTACACCATTTGCTCCGGGGATAAGGTGTATTTAATACCTTCAGCGGATAGTTCAATTCTTCTAACTTCTAACTGAAACAACCAGTGTTACTACATCGACCCCTTATCCGAAGAGATCACTGATTTCATTAATATGCCATTATATGATATCTCCTCTGTTGATTACCGAATTACAGGAGGATTGTTTCCCCCGAAACAAAATCAAAAAGCCCCGATCATTTTCTGAAAGGGGCTTTTTAATGGTTGATAAAATTGGATCAACAGGATGTTTGGCGATTTATTTAATCACCCCCATATAATGGATGGTTTCTTTTTCGGTAACCAAATTCAATACCTACACGCCTTTTAATAGTCCGTTTACATCCACACTCAGCTGGTTTTCGCCTTTGGTTACGCTGTATTTATTTGTAAACACATGAGTCGTACCAAAAAATCCATCATTCGGAAGATAACTAATTACTTTGGGATTGACGAAAGGAATATAGGAATTTCCGTTTGCCCCTAATACTTGCAATACATGATAAATCAAGTAAAAAAGACTCTTTAGACACTCTAAACTTTAGGTGCTAAGTAGTTACGAAAATTTAATTTGGTCAATATTATATATGTAATTATCTTTATATATATATTTGCGTGAATACTGAGGTCGAATATTTAAATCCAATTCAAAAATCTGCATTATGAAAAAGCATCTATTATTTATCTCAATCAGCCTATTGGGATCTTTGGTTTCATACGCTCAATGGCAGCCGGATGTACGTCTGACCAATAATCCTTCACCCTCCAATACATCGCTGAATAATAGCTGGTGTGTAGCCGCAAGCGGCGATACGGTTCTTGCGGTTTGGGATGACCAGCGTGATGGAAATTATGAAATATACTTTAAACGCTCTACCGACGCAGGCGTTAGCTGGGGCGAAGATACACGGCTGACGAATTCTGCTTATTCATACGATCCTTGTATAACAATAAAAGGTTCGGTTGTGCATATTGTATGGCAGGAACTGCACGATGGCTATTATGAAATATACTATATACGCTCAACTGACGGAGGCGTAAGCTGGGATGCCGATACAAGGCTAACAACCAACACTTCAGATTCATGGAATCCATCAATCGCCGCTAACGGTTCCTTGGTGCATGTGGTTTGGGAAGACGAGCGGCAGGGAAACTCCGAGATTTACTACAAAAACTCAACAGATGGAGGGGTAACCTGGGGTGCTGATACACGACTGACAACCAACCCCTATGATTCGTGGAATCCTTCTGTAACAGTATCTGGTTTGCTTGTTCATGTTGCATGGTACGATTTCCGCGACGGAAACTGGGAGATTTACTACAAGCGTTCTGCTGACGGAGGTGTAAGCTGGGGAACAGACACAAGGATGACCAATAATTCACATGTTTCGAGGTATCCATGTTTAGCATCTTCTGGTTCAGTGGTGCACTTGGTGTGGCACGACGATCGCGATGGAAATTATGAAGCATATTACAAACGCTCGGAAGATGACGGTACAAGTTGGAGCGCTGATACCCGGGTGACAAACGATGCTGCCAATTCCATGTTTCCATCCATTGCCATATCCGCATCTACTCTTCATTTGGTATGGTTCGATACCCGCGATACACCAAATGTTGAAATCTACTACAATCAATCAACTAATGAAGGATTAAGCTGGGGAAACGATGTACAACTGACTGACTCTCCATTGTCGTCGTACCCTTCAGTGGCAGTCTCCGGGTCGGTTGTTCATGTGGTATGGCAGGATATGAGGGACGGAAACAATGAAATATATTACAAAAGAAACCCGACAGGTGATCCGGTTGGCATTAATGAACCTGTTACCGACCGGAATACAATTCAGATTTCACCAAACCCTTTCTCAAATGAAATTAGCGTCAGCAATAGTTCAAAAGAATCTTGTGAAATCATTATTTATGATATTACATCAAAAAAAGTAGCGTATAAGAAATTTACCACCACAACTAAATTAACCACATCGCAACTTGGAAAGGGAATTTATATTTTCGAAGTGAGAAACAAAAATACAGTACTCAGGAAAGGTAAGATTATAAAAGATTGATGATAAACTACGGATATCTGATATACTCATAGAATATATAAAAGATGCTGGTAACTAATTTACCATTGAGTAGTAAAATCCAAATTTGAGATATAACACTCGTCCGCCTGACTACGGTAGGTAGGCGTTTCGTGCCTACATGCCTCCTTGCCTCCTGTCTTTCGCAGTTTCACCTACCGAAGGTTGGTTCACCTTCCGAGGTAGATTCATCTACCGAAGGTAGATTCATCTACCGATTTATCTGCCGAAGGCATGGAGACAGGTAAACTGGCAGACAAGTATAACGCGGATGCAACAACTAAAAAAATCCACAAAATCGAGCAATAACAGAATCAATTTTTTCTTAGACCGGGTAAAAGGATAAACCCCCTGCTGTAGACAGTGTTCTTCCGTACTGAACGGACAAAAAATCACCGGAAAAATAGTGGTTACGAATGAAATGGATTGAGGTATTACATCAATTTTGGATAGTTTGTATTCCCCCGAAATCAAAATCAAAAAAGCCCCGGTCAGTTGCTGACCGGGGCTTTTTAATGGTTGATAAAATTGGATCAATAGGTTGTTTTGGCGATTTATTTAATCACCACCTTATAATGGATGGTTCCTTTATCGGTAACCAAATTCAATACATACACACCTTTTGACAGTCCGTTTACATCCACACTCAGCTGGTTTTCGCCTTTGGTTACGCTGTATTTATTTACGAACACTTGCTTACCGGAGAGGTCATTCAGACTGATTTGAAGATCGGCCTCGTCTTTTGCATTAAACGAAACGTTGATTTTATCCTTTGCAGGATTTGGGAAGACACTCACTGTACCTGCTCCAAAGATTTCATCAATGCCGCTGTTGTCGATTACGGTAAAGTAAATTTTTGCTATAGAAAAGAGGGTAGGGGCAGCTTGATAGGTAATTCTGTACTCCATGGAATCGGTTCCATAAAATCCTTGGTTGGGAGCATAAATAATGACATTTGGATTGGAGAATGAAGTAGAAGAATTTCCTTGTGTTGATTGTGTTTCAACACTAATTGAAACAGGAGCCAATAACAAATCATTTTCCAAAACAGGAACAACAACACTTTGAGAAATAACGGTTTCGGCTTGGTCGTCAACAGCTGTAGGTGGCTCGGTTAGCTCGAACAGAACACCATAGTTTTCGGTAAACCGTGGAACAAATTGCTGGTAATAAACGTTGGCCAGAGTGCCATCATGAACAACTAAAGTATTTTCGTCGTTCTCGTTATCAGCGGCCGCGCTCCAGTTATGCGATCCCGTAAAAATAATTGGATCTGATGCAGCTGCACCTTGGTCAACGATCATGTATTTATGATGAAGAATCCCTGCTGAAACATCGTCGAAGGTAACATGAGTATTTAGTGATTCGGCCAACATGCTATTAACAGTGGTATTGTTGTTGCCTTCAGCATTGGTAATTACATTTACAGCAACTCCGGCTGATTTCCTTCCAACAATGGCGTCAGCCATTTCAATTCGGGTAATAAGCATGGTAGCGATGCTCAAATCATGATCTGCAGTATTGATGGTTTGTACAATTTTACCGTTCACACCGTCCGAAGGACTGAAATAGCATTCAACACGTTTGCCTGCAATTTTAAATTCGTGGGGTGTGTTATTTCGTTTGGTTGAGCCGAAACGTGCCAGAGCAGCGTTTGGTAAATCTCCATTGGAACCCCACATTTCTTCAAATTCTATTTGATAAGTGCGGGCAAGACTTTGGTCCTGAATAATAATCACATTGTTGGCATCCAGATTGATTTGGCCATCGGTAAAATTGGTAGATCCTGTCCACACGAGTGGGTCATTCGCGTCGTTTGATTCAGCATCAAAAACAATGAATTTATTGTGCATAATTCCTGGACGCTGAGAGCTGCTGGGGCCAATCAATAAATGAACCGCAGTACCAGCCAATTCGTCAATCCCCAGATTGGCTGTCGTTCCACAACCAATAACCCTTACCCGAACACCTCTGTCAGCAGCAGCAATCAAGGCCACACTTATATCACTCATACCACTGTTGTTAAAGTTGTACATGGTAAAATCGATGGTTTCTTTGGCCCGGTTGATATAGCTGATGATGGTATCATCGATGAGATCGTGAAGATAAATGGCATTTTCTCCGGTTGAGTAGGAATTGTCAACAGGACTGTTGAAATAAGCGATCATGTTTCCGGTTGAGTTAGAGATGGTAGCAAAGGGCAACACGGCTGATTTAGCGGTGTCACTGCCACTGACTGAGAATGCTTGTACCCATGTAATGGCGCCAGCTTCCAAACCTGCTAAGTCAATTTCGTGGGCAGTTGACCCACCGGTAGCGGAAACGCTATTGGACATGAACAAATCTTCTGTTGGACCGTAATACATTTCAGTTGAACCCACAATGTTGGTATTCCATGTGAAGTCAAGTTCAGACTGGGTAAAGTTGGTATTGATTAAGGCATCAACAAAGTAGATAGAGCTGGGTATGAAGATGTCGATCAAATCACGTGGAAGTAGTTGATAGCCCTGATTGGGGTTTGTGTAATCAAATTGAGAACACAGCGCCGTTAGGCTAACGGGTGCACTAGGAATAATGGTTCCTACAAAATCCTGGCCATTCTTGATGTAAATATAACCGGTTTCACCATTGGCGGTAAATGTGTATTTTTTATTTCCGGTGAATGTTTGGCCGGCATCATTAAAGAGAACATTATTAACCATAACCAATTGACCTTCGTATGGCTCTGAAATTTGAGCAGGAGTCAGTACAATAGGTTCAGGCACAGGATTTCCTGTGGATAATACGGTAACATTGGTAATGGGATCAATTTCAAGCAATTGGTTGTAAATTTTCAGTGTACCCGTTACTGAAATGGAGTCACCACGGTTAGCCACGCTTACAGCAGAACCGTAAGCCGCGATGCCGGCGGTTTCATCCTGAAAATATCTGATAATGCCAAGTTCAGCACCATTGGTGGCGATACCTTTAACCGTTACAACGGCGCCTTCACCCATTTGTCTCGCTTCGAGAATGGTGTTTTGGGCATGGCTAAAAGAGAATATGCCCGTGATTAGAAAAGTGATGATTAGTAATTTTTTCATTTTATGTGTATTATTATACTGATTATTCGTTATTTAAAGGGCCATTTGATCCATTAAAATTTAAGGCTGGAAAAAATTATTCTAAACCTATTTACAAACTCATTCTTAATGACACAACAAACCGCCGGCTCATGCCCATAAAAACACTGGCAGAGTTTACATCAAAATTGCTGGATGCCATACCTAAGTAGGTGTCATTATTCTGAGCATCTGTAATATACTTATCATCAAGGGCATTCAGCACACTACCCCTCAATTGGAATCCCAATTTTTTAAATTTCCATGAATAACCTGCATGAAAATCTACCATATAGTAATTTGGAATCTTCCATGATTGTTTGGGATCACCGTTTGAGTCAAAAGCCCATGGATTTAGTTCAGGATCATAATCGATGGGGTTAAACTCGGCATAATGTTTTCCGAACCAGGTAAAGTCCCCAGAAACATAAAGCCCTTTAATGATTTCCCATCTTAAGCTTTCTCTGTTTTGGAATTGAGCCGCATCGCCAACATATAGGCCTCTTGCGTCAAAAGGTTTTTTGCCAACCAAAATGTTGTTGTCATTATAAATGAGTGCAGTATCTTTTGATGTCCACTTCCAGTCTCCTAAAGATAAGATGCTCTGGAATTCAAGGTTATCCGTAATCATGAATCCCAATTCCATTTCTATACCCTTGTGCAATGCATTCATGTTATTGATATTGGCCGTCAGTCTGTTGGTTGGGTCATCTGGATCTGGAAAGGTAGTGTTTCGGTCTGTGGGTTTATTTTCCCAAACGGTGTAATAGGCATTAACATTTAATGCAAACCTCGAGACTTCATAGCTATAACCCAATTCGATGGCTTTAACATGTTCATTTTTTATTTCCAGAAAAAGCTTGTTGTCGTAATCAAATACATTGTTAAACCTCTGTGCTTTTGATAAATAGCCCAAATTCATGAACACATTCATTTTCTCGTTTAAGTTGTAATTTACTCCTCCCTTAAGTGTAAACCCGGGTAAGTATTTCCAATCGGATTCGTTCGTTTTTAATCCTGGAGAATTCCTGTCATATACGGATCCATTGTAATTAATCTCAGTATCATAGGCAATAAGAAAGGTTGTGTCGCCCACATCAAGTGTTTTGGGAATAAAATAATCAATGCGTTTGTATCCTGAATACGAGCCAGTTAAATTAATAAAGGTTGTAAGGTTACCATTTTGGTATTTTAGTTGTGCAAATAAACCACCCCAACGTACCAATGCATCATTGTAGTACCCTATTTTGTCGTTATTAAATTTTCGTGTGGTGTCATTATCCTCATTTTGATTTCCGGAATCAAGGAAGTAGTTTCCTCCGAACAGATCTTTCACTTCGCGATAATGCTCTCCTTTATATGTTCTGAGGTCAATACCTCCGGATAGTGAAAACGATTCACTCAGTTTGTAATCAAATGTCGAAAGTAAACCCAGCCAAAAATGATTATTGACCGCGTTACGAAGGATCCCTGTGGATAATTTATTTTTGTTAAACCCATTGGGGATATTCATGTTGGAGTTGTATGGTTTCTGAAGGCTTTGTTGATTTGTAGTGGTGTCGGTGGATGGAGTTGGGGAAAAGGATCCTCCTCCACCTGTGCCAATCGACAAATAAAGCACATTGGAAATATATAGTTTTTCGTTTACACTCCAGAAATCGCGTAAGCTAAACTGTGGTTTGTGATAATAATTGTTGGCCGTACTCACAGCCTTTGCTTCAGGATATATGGTGTCAGTATCGGTAATATATGCCCTGCTTAAATATCCCCAGTTCGGATTGTAGCGAAGCCCCATATTCACCGGGATTCCGCTTGATTGTAGCGAGTCAATATATCCTGCATTCATACCAATTTCTTTTGCATAATCGGTATCATAAGCAGAGGCTCTTTTTTTATAGCTTCTTTGGCCGTGTTCTTGTGGAGCACCCATGGCCGTTAAACTCAAGACATGTTTGCCAATTTCTTTGTCAACGCGCAGAAAGTAGAACCAACCTTTGGTGTATGTTTGATCTACCCAACCATTTCCTTGTTTATACGATCCGGCAAAGGTCACTCCCCAGCCATCCTTCATGCGCCCGGTTGTCATGCCCAATGATGTTCTGGTAAAACCACCTGCAGCAAATTCTTGCTTGAGGCTGATCCCTTTTTTTGCATCAATCCCTTTAGTGGTGATATTAATAGTACCTCCTATGGAAGGAATGGCCAATTTAGACATACCAAGCCCTCTTTGTACTTGTGTGCTGCGCATCACTGCATCCAGACCAAACCAGTTAGACCAATACACCCATCCATTTTCCATATCATTTACGGGTATCCCATCCAGCATCACGGCCACGTTTCGTTGGTTAAATCCGCGAATGTTGATGCGGGCATCACCATCACCACCACCTGAAGCCGTAGCATAAACGCCTGGTGTTGAATTGAGTATAAGTGGAATGTCTTGCGCTGCCAGTTGTTCCTCAATTTTTGCCGGACTAATATTTGAAAAAGCAACCGGCGTTTCTCTGGTTCGCGCAATATCACCTACCACCTCAACCTCGGTTAGGGTTACAGTGCTTAGTTCAAAGTTGACAAATACATCCTTTTGGCCAACAACAATGCTTTTTTGCTGACTCACAAATCCAACATAGGAAACCGATAGCGTATAATTTCCTGGTTCCAGTTTTAATTTGAATTCACCATTGATGTCAGTAACTGTTCCTATACCGGCACCATATATAACATTTACACCAATGAGCGGTTCACCGATGTTAATATCTGTTACAACACCACTTACACTTCGTGTTTGGGTAAAAGCAATTATCGATATAAGCAGTAAACCAAACGAAAGGATAATTTTTTTCATTATATCTCGAATTTGAGGTGATTTATTTTTTTGATAAAGTCACCAAAGGCTTTAAGTAGTACTACTTAAAGCCTTTGTAAGTGATTTTCTATCAACAATATATTATTTTACCAGGAGTTTTCTGGTTTGCGTTGATGCGTTTTCGAAGTTTATGTTAACAAATAATACTCCTTTAAAATCATCTTTGATGGTGAAGTTGCCTTTAAAGGTGTTGGCTCCCAATTCAATTTTTTCAACAATTCTACCGGTAAGGTCAAACATTTCAACAGAAATGATGGCCTGATCAGATTCGATGGTAAAGTTATTGTCATTGACAGGGTTCGGATAAACATCCAAATTAACAACAGGTTGATTTTCATAAATGCCAATACCTGTGCAATCACAATAATGTGCTCCCAAAGAATCAAAAGTGTTTTTAGGAATCGAATCCCATTGAACATCTACCACAAAGTATGGATCCGGGTTTTCGGTAACACCGTAAGTAACATTTGTTTTGCGAATTAAAGTATGATCCTTTGTCCAGGCCAGCCAGAATAATGGACCTACGTTATAATTAGAAATAGTATAGGATGTTGGTACTCCGCCACTGTTATAAGTAATGGTGGTATCATTGATGTTTCCCCAACCATTGTCAGCGCTGGTCATTGGGGGGCCTATTATAGCGAAAATATCAATAATTTGTCCATTTGTTTTTTCGAGTGTTACTGCATCATTTCCATTGAAATACATCATTTTGTTTATTTCATAAACAGGACATAAAAAGATATCCGCTTTTTCCTGTAAAGCTGCATCAACGGGAACTTCCTGTCCGGTTCCAGCAGGGTCGCGTTTGTCGAGAACAACAACGAATGTGCTTTTCGATTCGATAGTTCCGGTTAGTCCAACTGCATTGGGTTCAAATCCCCCATTGGAGTAACGTACCAATTGGTAGGCACTGAGGTCGATGGCGTTTGGAGTAGGGTTATAAATCTCGATGGCTTTGTTGTTGCCCGAACCCTCAACATATTCCGAAATGAAAAGGTTGGAACACTCTTGGGCAAAGCTAAACGTTGCAAAAAAGGCTACAACTAATAAAAGTAAAAGTTTTTTCATGGTTTTTATATATTATCAATTAGTGTTTTTATTTTGTTACAAAAGTAACAACAAATAGTTACTTAATGCGATATGTTACCGATTATTAATATTTGTAAACATTCTGAATAACACTGTTTTTAAGAGCTTCCAAATAAAAAGTGGGGTGTAAATATAACATTTTTTTCAGAGGTATGGTAAAAGGTTGTTCAATACTTATTGTTAAAGCATCTGAGAGAAACAGTGCTGCCTCTTATTCCCGACCCAAGGTGATGTCAGACAAAATAGCTAGTGCTTTTTTAACCGAGCCAACATGTTCAAAACGAAGTGTTAAGCTTTCTTTCACCTGCTTCATCACACAGGCTTTGGGGTTTTCCTTTAAAAATCCCAATACTTTTCCAAAGGCTTCCGACTGAAAATATGGAGCATCCTGAGCGCCTGTAAAATACCCCGACATCCGGTTGTTTTTTAGGTATAGCTTAACAAACCCAATCTTTTTGGCGAGCCAGCGCAAGCGCATCGAATCCATTAAGTCGTGTAAAGGTTGTGGCATTGGACCAAACCGGTCGACAAGCGATTGTCCAAAGTTGATCAAATCGGTTTCATTTTCCAGGCTGTCCAGATCCTTGTATATGCTTAACCTTTCGGTGATGTTGGTGATGTAGGTGTCCGGAATCAGAATTTCCAGGTCGGTTTCCATCTGACATTCGTGCACCCGTTTATTGGTCGTTATTTCATCCTCGTACATCTCGCCAAACTCGGCTTCTTTAAGTTCCTGCATGGCTTCGTCCAGTATTTTCTGGTACATCTCATAACCGATGTCGGAAATAAATCCGCTTTGTTCGCCCCCCAGGATGTTTCCTGCTCCACGGATGTCCAAATCCCGCATGGCAATGCCGAACCCGCTTCCCAGGTCCGAATGTTCCTCCAGGGCCTTTAAACGTTTGCGTGCTTCCTGCGTGAGCGATGCCACAGGTGGTGCCAACAGATAACAGAATGCTTTCTTATTGCTTCGTCCAACACGACCACGAAGCTGGTGCAGGTCGCTCAATCCGTAGTTTTGTGCATCGTTGATGATGATGGTGTTGGCGTTGCTGATGTCGAGACCCGATTCGATGATAGTGGTCGACAGCAATACATCATATTCTCCATCAATAAAGTCGAGCATAATGCGCTCCAGCTTTGAGCCTTCCATTTGTCCGTGGGCAACGGCGATGCGCACACCGGGGATAAATTTATGCAGCATTTCGTATACATCCAGGATGTTGTTCACCCGGTTGTGTACAAAAAACACCTGACCGCCACGCGAAACTTCGTAGTTGATGGCATCGGAAATCACCTCTTCGCCAAACGACCTGATTTCAGTATGAACGGGATACCGGTTGGGCGGGGGGGTGTTGATGATGCTTAAATCGCGGGCTCCCATCAGTGAAAACTGTAAGGTTCTGGGGATGGGCGTGGCGGTCAGCGTCAGCGTATCCACATTAACACTCTTCTGGCGGAGTTTTTCCTTGGCTGCCACGCCGAATTTCTGTTCTTCATCCACAATGAACAGGCCCAGGTTCTTAAATTCAATGTCTTTGCTTAAAATCCGGTGGGTGCCGATGAGGATATCAATTTTTCCTTCATGCAGTCTGTCGAGGGTTTCCTTTTGCTCTTTGGCGCTTTTAAACCGGTTGATGTAGTCTACCGTAACGGGAAAATCTTTTAGCCTGTCGCCAAAGGTTTTGAAATGTTGTAAAGCCAGAATGGTGGTAGGAACCAGCACAGCCACCTGTTTGCTGTCGGTGACGGCCTTAAAGGCCGCACGGACAGCAATTTCCGTTTTGCCAAAGCCCACATCACCACAAACCAATCTGTCCATGGGGTAGGAGGCCTCCATGTCTTTTTTGAAATCAACGGTGGCTTTTATCTGGTCGGGCGTATCTTCATAAATAAACGAAGCCTCCAATTCATTCTGAAGATAGGTATCTGGCGCAAACTGAAAACCGCTCTCCGACTTACGCTGGGCGTAAAGTTTGATCAGATCGCGGGCGATGTCTTTAACTTTTTTCTTGGTCTTGTTTTTCAGGTTGCTCCAGGTGGCCGAACCCAGTTTGTTCAGGGTTGGCGGAGTGCCGTCTTTTCCAATATATTTTGAAATGCGGTGCAACGAGTGGATGCTCACATAAAGCAGGTCGTTGTTTTTGTAAATCAGCCGGATGGCTTCCTGTTTTTTGCCGTTGTTGTCGATCATCTGAAGTCCGTCGAAACGGCCTACGCCATGGTCGATATGGGTGACAAAATCACCCGGGGTGAGGTCGTAGAGTTCCTTTAGGGTGATGGATTCTTTCCTGCCAAAGCCTTCGCGGAGTTTAAACCGGTGATAACGATCGAAAAGCTGGTGGTCGGTATAATACAGGATTTTCAGGTCTTCATCAATAAATCCCTGGCTGATGCTATGGTTTACTGCGGTAAACCGAACCCTTTCTTCTTCCCGTTTGTGGGCTTGCAAATCTTCAAAAATGCTGTAAAGACGTTCGGTTTGTTTTGGATTGTCAGAAAAAATCAAGCTCTGAAAACCTTCCTCGTGCTGTTGGTGCAGGTTTTCGATAAGCAAATTAAAATTCTTGTTAAACGAGGGTTGTGGCTTTTGATGAAATGCAAATCCTTGTGAATCGTTAAACCGATCAGCACCATTATATTGTATGGTGGTTACAGAAGTAATTTGTTGCATAAAATGCTGTCCATCCACAAAAAGATGCACAGGATCGGGTTTGTTTTCCTTATCTTCAAGACGGTCGAAAGAGGTGATGGCTTTTTGAAATTCTTCTTCTATCCGCTTATGTGTGAGTTCAATGTCATCAAACCAAAAAAGGGTATTGGCCGGAACATAATCCAGAAAATCGACCCTTTCTTCCTTGATCATGCGGTCCTGCACATTGGGCAGCAGGGTGATGCGTTGCAGGTTTTGAAGTGATAACTGGGTGGCCGGGTCGAAGGTACGAATGGATTCCACTTCATCGCCAAAAAACTCAATGCGATAAGGATGGTCGTTTGAAAAAGAAAACACATCCACAATTCCTCCACGGATGGCAAATTGCCCTGGTTCGGCAACAAAATCAACTGCTTCAAAGGCAAATTCACTGAGCAGGTCAACCAGAAAGTCCAGCGAAACTTCCTCTCCCTGTTTTAGTTTCATCAGGTTTTTAGCAAGATACCGTTTGGTAATCACCTTTTCGGCCAATGCCTCTGGATACGTTACCACGATGGTTTTTCGGTCGTCGTTCATAAACCGTTTCAGCACCTCGGTCCGCGAAAGCTGGTAAGAAGCATCGGTGTTTTCGGGCTCGTATGGACGTTTGTACGAAGTAGGATAGAAAAGTACTTTTTTCAGGTTGTAGTCGGTATCGCTGTCGCTGAGAAGCCGCTCCAGGTCGTTGTAAAAGTAAGCAGCCTGCTCTTTGTTGGGAACCACGAAAACATGTTGCTGTTTGCCACTATGTTCAAAAATTCCGGCAATAACAAAGGCAATCCCGGAACCGCTGATCCCCGAAAGTTGAACATGTACCTGGGTTTGCCCAATCTGGTTATAAAGTGCTTCCACCGATGGATGGTGCGCAAACTGAGCTGATAAATTAACCGACTTCATGAAATTGTAATTGGGCGCAAAGGTAGAAAAAGTGGGGTAAGCGAATTGTTTTAAAGCAACCTTTTAATCCAATCTTAAAGTACTTCAAAAAGTATTTGTACGTTCCTGCAATAAAGAAGGCTGTAGTTTGTTTTTGTACATTAATGGTAGATTTTGAAACTATTGATTTTTAATTCATCAATAAAAACCTATTTTTGCTTAACACGATTTAATTTCACATAAGCCTAAAGCACATGAAAATATTGGTTACCGGCGGCACGGGATTTATTGGCTCTCATACCGTTGTAGAACTTCAAAACAGGGGGTATCAGGTGGTTATTGTGGATAACCTCTCCAATTCGGATGCTAAAATTGTAGATTCAATTGAAAAAATCACCGGAACAAGACCCACACTGGAGGTGTTTGATCTGGTGGACAGGGAAAAAACTGCCGATTTTTTCAAACGTCACAACGATCTGAAGGGAATCATCCATTTTGCGGCGTTCAAAGCGGTGGGCGAATCGGTGCAATTTCCATTGAAGTATTATCGCAACAACCTTGATTCGCTGGTCAATATTCTGGAGGCGATGAAAGAAAACAACATTCCCAACTTTGTGTTTTCTTCTTCCTGTACAGTTTACGGTCAGCCGGAAGAGTTGCCAGTTTCTGAGAAAGCACCTATTCAAAAGGCCGAATCGCCTTATGGAAACACCAAACAAATTTCAGAAGAAATCATTACAGATACTGTAAAAGTAACTGATATTCATGCCATTGCTTTACGCTACTTTAATCCTATTGGTGCCCATGAAAGTGCACTGATTGGTGAACTCCCGATCGGCGTTCCAAATAATTTAGTTCCTTTTATTACCCAGACAGCCATTGGTTTACGTCAGCAGTTAAGTGTGTTTGGTGAAGATTATAACACCCACGATGGAACGGCGGTACGCGATTATATTCATGTGGTGGATCTGGCCAAAGCTCATGTGGTGGCCATCGACCGGATGGTAAACCATAAAATGAAAAAACCATTGGAAATTTTTAACCTGGGAACAGGCATTGGCTACTCCGTACTGGATGTAATCAACGCTTTTGAAAAAGTCTCAGGTCTTAAGCTGAATTATAAAATTGTAGCCCGCCGTGAAGGAGATATTGAAAAAGTGTGGGCCAACCCTGACTTTTCGAACCGGGAACTTGGCTGGAAAGCAGAAAGTAACTTAGAAGAAATGGTGGATTCAGCATGGAAGTGGGAGCAGGCCTTTCGTGGGAAGACCATCAAACCCGAATAATAACCCGAAAAATAGTACACATGAAAAAAATATTGATTACCGGTGCTGCCGGATTTATAGGCTCGCATGTAGCCCGCCTGTTTGTTAACAAATATCCTGATTACCATATTTTCAACCTTGATAAGTTGACTTATGCCGGCAACCTCGAAAACCTGAAAGACATCGACAAAAAACCCAATTATACATTTGTTTTGGGTGACATCGTCAATGGCGAATTCATTCTGGATTTGTTTAAGAAGCATCAGTTTGATGGCGTTATCCACCTGGCTGCCGAGTCGCATGTGGACCGTTCTATCGAAAATCCAATGGAATTCGTCATGACCAATGTGATTGGCACAGTGAACCTGCTGAATGCAGCCAATGCCATTTGGAAGGGAAACTATTCCGGCAAGCGGTTTTATCATGTTTCCACCGATGAAGTGTATGGTTCACTGGGCGATGAAGGCTTTTTTTATGAAGATACTGCCTACGATCCCCATAGCCCGTATTCGGCTTCCAAAGCCAGCTCCGACCACTTCGTGAGGGCTTATCAGGATACCTATGGTTTGCCGGTTATCATTTCCAACTGCTCCAACAATTACGGGCCCAACCAGTTTCCCGAAAAGCTGATTCCCTTGTTTTTGAATAACATCCGCAACAACAAACCCTTGCCTGTGTATGGCAAAGGCGAAAATGTACGCGACTGGCTTTATGTGGAAGACCATGCCACCGCTATTGATGTGATTTATCATCAGGGAGCCAACGGCGAAACCTTTAACATCGGAGGTCATAACGAATGGAAAAACATCGACCTGATCAAGGTGATGTGCAAAGTGATGGACAAAAAACTGGGCCGTGAACCCGGAACCAGCGAAAAATTGATAGCTTACGTTACTGACCGTGCCGGTCACGATTTGCGCTATGCCATCGACAGCACCAAGTTACAAAACGAATTGGGTTGGAAACCCTCACTTCAGTTTGAAGAAGGCATCGAAAAAACCATCGACTGGTATATGCAAAATGAAGAATGGCTTAAAAATGTAACCTCGGGTACTTATCAGAAGTACTATGAAAAGATGTATAAGGATCGGTAAGGGGGCGTCCACCCCAAACCCCTGAAGGGGCTTTGGATTGTTGTTTCAATAAAACTAATAGTAGAAAAGTTGTTTGTGAAACACAATAAATTTAATCAATAAAAAAAATCCAAAAGTCCCCTATAGGGGAGTAGGGGTAAAAAGCTCAATTTGTGGTTTTGTTTTTCTATATTTGCTAGGTTCTGATTTGCAGTAAGTCGTCACCCCAAACCCCTGAAGGGGATTTGGATTGTCGGATCCATGAAAGTAATGGTTGATAACGTATCCTGTAAAAACAATAATGCTTATCAAAAAGATAAATCCAAAAGTCCCCTTTAGGGGATTTAGGGGAGGGGTTCGAGGCCAATTGTTTAGTGAAGTAGCTTATAATTCTAATACTTATGAGCATAGGGAATAATGTTTCAATGTTTTACAATGCGAAACCTCATATTTTTGAGAATGCAAAAATATTGAGAAAGCATATGACCTCATCCGAGCAAAAATTGTGGAACCATCTGAAAGGAAAGCAGATTTTGGGATTGCGATTCAGACCACAGCATCCGATAGACACGTACATCGCTGATTTTTATTGTCATCCTATAAAGCTCGTCATTGAAGTAGATGGTGGTTACCATATATTATTTGACCAAAAAGAATATGATATTGAACGAGAAGCAGTATTAATTGAGATGGGAATAAAGGTGGTTCGTTATACCAATGATGAGGTTGATAAGGATATTGATAATGTAATCAATCAAATTAAAGTGATTTGCCTTGAAAGAAAAGATTTGATTGAAAGTCCCCGCTAGAGGATTAGGGGTGAAAAAGTCCCCTATAGGGGATTAGGGGTGAAAAAGTCCCCTTTAAGGGATACCAGCCCTCGGTAAGCAGGTAGAAAAAAGAGTAGGGTAAAACTTCCTTCATGCGGTTAGTATTTTGAAAACACATTAAAAAAATAAAAAGATGAAAAAAATCAATTTCCTAATTGGATTGCTCATGGTGGTAAGCCTTGCCTTTGTTTTTGCCTCCTGCAAAAAAAACCAAAACACCGTCAACGAAACTTCTTCATCCATTGATGATGCCCTTGCCGAAAGAATTTACGACAACGTAAGCAATATAGCCGATGAAGCTTATTCCGAAAAATCAGGTACTTTGAAGTCGACTGATGTAAGGCGATTGTTTCTTGGCGATTGTGTTGAAATCTCGCTCGATACCGTTTCTGTCCCCCATGCCCTGATCATTGATTTCGGTACAGAAAACTGCCTGTGCAATGATGGCCGCTACCGCAGGGGTAAAATCATCGTCAGTTTCACAGGCCGCTACAGGCATCCTGGCACAGTGATCACCCATGGCTTTGATGACTATTATGTCGATGACAATAAAGTTGAAGGTACCAAAGTGGTCACCAACATGGGATTCAACGAAGCCAATCACATGTATTATCAAATTGAAGTGGTGGGTGTTATATTTCTTGCCAATGAGGGGGGTACTGTCAGCTGGAACTCATCCCTGATCAGAGAATGGGTGGAAGGACTTAGGACATTTACGCTTTGGGATGATGTGTATTTGATTTCAGGTACTTCAAGCGGAATCAGAGCCAATGGCGAAACCTGGCAAAGAACCACCATCACCCCGCTAAGAAAAGAACTTGGATGCAGACATTTTGTTTCGGGAATTCTCGAAATTACTCCTGGTGAAAGACCAGTAAGAATACTTGACTATGGCGATGGTGAGTGCGATAACATTGCCACCGTTACAATCAACGGACAGGTATTTACTATTTATTTGCCTTAAATAGTTTCAGTTACGGACAAGTGGACAAATGGCATCAACTTAATTTGCCATTTGTCCACTCCGATTTTAATCATATTTTTGCTTTTTACCATAAAGGAAAATCTTGACACGGGAAGAGTTTAAATCTATTTTCGACAACAATTTCGATATCGTGAGAAACTATATCTATTACCGGTGCGGAAATACTGACCTGGCCACTGAAGTGGCGCAGGAAACTTTTTTAAAACTCTGGGAGAAACAAGACTCGTTTAAAAGCAACAATGTAAAAGGGTTACTGTATAAAATATCGGGTGATTTATTCATCAGTCATTACAGAAAACAGAAGACCAGGCTGAATTACCACCTACAGGTCAAATCCGAATCTGTGCAACAAAATCCTGAGGAAATCATGCAATTTGAGGAATTGCAGAAAAGTTACAACAATGTGTTACGTCTGATGCCTGAAAAACAAAGGGTTGTTTTCCTGATGCATCGGATTGATGAACTAAAATACCATGAAATGGCCGAACGGCTTGGCTTAAGTGTTAAAGCCGTTGAAAAACGAATGAAACTGGCCATTGAATTTATTAGAAAAAATTTAAATAATTGAATGATAATAATCTACATATTGACCATAGGCTAGACGATAGCAACTTTGAAGACTTTTTCAACAAAGTGGAAGTTCCCTATAACAAGTCCGCCAAAGAGGTGTGGGAGCAGCTTTCCAAACAACTGGATGACAATAAGGTGACAAAGCGAAGCCAGATATTTATGCGTCCCTGGATGTACGTTGCTGCCATGCTCCTGGTTTTGTTTGGTGTGCTGTCGGTAATGAAATTTTACACGGTGAAAATCCAAAGTCAAAAAGGAGAGCACCTGGTTTATAATCTTCCTGATGGATCCAAAGTCAGCCTGAATGTACAATCCGGCTTTACCTATCATCCCTATTGGTGGCGATTCAGTCGTAAAATAAACTTTGAGGGAGAAGCTTTTTTCGATGTCCAACAGGGAAGTGTTTTTCAGGTGCAATCTGCAATAGGGAAAACCATTGTAATGGGAACCACCTTCAATATTTTTTCCCGTAATGGAACCTACCGGGTGAACTGTGTAACAGGCAAGGTAAAAGTGGTTTCTCCCGGCAATGAGGAAGCCATGCTGTTGCCTTCCTTCTCGGCTGAAATCCTGCCTGATGGGAAGATCAATGTTAGTAAGTTCAGCAACAAGCTTAAAGCCACCGACTGGATAGACAATATATTTAGTTTTACTTCCGTTCCCTTAATCCATGTTTTTGGTGAGGTTGAAAGGCAATATAATATTGAAATTGAAACAACCGTTTCCCCGGATTTAATTTATACCGGTCATTTTCAAGGGAAAAGAGAGGTTGATGAGGTTCTTAATTTGCTTTGTAAACCATTCGGATTAAAATTTGAAAAAATTTCCGAACGAAAATACAGGATTAACTAAATGTCCGGATGGTAAGGAAATCAATCATTGCCTCATTTGTTGTGATCGTTTTGACGTGCGGTAACCTACTTGCGCAGAAAATTGTAGTATCAGTACATGACCAACCTTTAAACCTTGTTCTTGCCAGGCTTATTAAAGAAAACAATGCCAGTATTTCATTTAACGACAGTGGTTTATCCAGTTACCGGGTTACGGCCAATTCGACATTCGATTCTCTGGAAGAAGCAATTTCCTTTTTAATCAATGACTTACCTCTCTCCTACGAGATGAGGGGAGTAGTACTCGTTATTTTTCCAAAAAAGACTGAAAAAGAACATAAAAAATGGATCCTCTCGGGCAGGATCATCGAACGAGGAAGCGCCGAACCGCTTCCTTATTCTAATCTCATGGTCGATAACCGGGGGATTGTTTCTGACCTGATGGGGAATTTTTCGGTTAGTTCTGAAACCGACAGCCTTTTCAATATTAAAATTTCCCATTTGGGTTATTACATCCTCGACACACTTGTTGCAGGTTCTTCGCAAATGAACTTCGAATTGGTTCCTTCCAGTTTTGGGCTTTCGGAGGTGGTTATTGAAAACAGCCGCGTTGAGCGATCGGGCCAGTTTGGACAAAAAGCCGGTTTAATCAAACTAAACCACCGCATCGCCGGATTTTTGCCCGGCTATGGCGACAACTCGGTTTTTAATTTGCTCCGGCTTCAACCCGGAATTCTCGCCTCGGGTGAACAAACCAGCGAACTCATCATCTGGGGCAGTTACGAAGGCCACAGTAAGGTAGTTTTTGATGGATTCACCATCTATGGTTTAAAAAACTTTAACGACAACATCAGCTCATTTAACCCGTTGATGGCCAAAGATATCGAAGTATATAAAGGAGGTTGGGATGTGACCATGGGAGCACGTGTGGGTGGAATAGTGAATATTTCAGGTAAGCTGGGAAACATCAATAAAACCTCCTTTGAATTTGTGGCCAATAACATGACCCTGAATGCTTTAATCGAGATTCCAATCGCCAAAAAAGGTTCCCTCATCCTGGCTTTTCGTCATACCTATTATGATCTCTACGACCCCAGTGATTTATCGGTTTTAGTTAAAAGAAACAACGATGCCGATACCACTAACGATGCAGATGTGGTCATAAAACCTGATTATAAATTCAGGGATATAAATGTAAAATATGCTACACGGATTGGGAAAAATGAAGACTTGTTTTATGTGAGTTTTTATGGAGGAGTGGATAACTTCTCTTACCACATTGATGAAATTTTCAGGACATCTCAACTGCTTAAAAACACCAGCGAAGAGAACTCACAAAGCGGAGGATCTGTTTTTTATGGAAAAAGGTGGAGTGCGGTGGCCAGAAGCCACTTTTCTTTCAGCTACTCCTCGCTCAGATCAAAATACTTTAACGATTTCAGGTTGGTTTTTCCGCAAATAAGTAAAGTAAATCAAATCGAGGACAAAAGGACTGATAATAGGCTTACGGAGGCTTCCCTGAAAGTGGACAACAGCTTCAGCCTGGGCAGCAGGCAAACCCTCGAAACCGGAGCAGAAATCATTTCAAACAGGGTGGCATTGGTGGAAGACACCTTTGGTGTGAACTACCTCAACATGCAAAATAAATCACCCCGGTTGAATATGTATGCGCAAGACGTCATCGCGTTGGGGAACAGGCTGGGTATGAAGGTTGGAATGAGGCTTATTTATGCCTCACTGCTCAAAGAGGTATTTTTTGACCCCAGGCTGTCGATGTCATATGTGGTGGATGAAAAATGGAAGATTAACCTGGCTTGGGGGAAATATCACCAGTTTATCACCCGAAGTTCGGTGCTGGATGAACAGGGAAACTACAAATACCTGTGGACTGTTTGTGACAATGTGGAAGTCCCTGTACTGTCGGCGGATCATTATGTTGCAGGTACCTCATTTATTTCATCTGGATTTACCTTCAGCATGGAAGCCTATTTAAAAAACACGGATGGATTGACACGGTTTATCAGGTCAGAGGCCCACGATATTCAAGATATTTTTTATGGAAAAAGCCGGAGTTATGGGGTTGATGTGGTGCTCAAACAAGATGTTCGGTTGCATTCGTTCTGGGTTTCTTATTCCCTGAGCAAAACCGAAGAGTTGTTTACCTATTTCCTGAATGGAAAATACCGACGTGCCCCGCAGGATCAGCGCCATGAGCTAAAGCTGGCCGGCTCGCTTAATTTTGATCCCTTCTTTTTTTCTGCCGACTATGTGGTTGGTTCCGGTTTCCCGGATTTCGTTTATAGTCAGCAAACAGGAAGTGAATCAACAACATACCATAAGACCTACAGCAGACTGGATGTTTCGGTGGTGTATAAATTTTTGAATCGCAAGCTGAAAGGAGAGGCCGGTATTTCGATTTTAAACGTGTTAAACCA
This sequence comes from Bacteroidetes bacterium GWF2_41_31, assembly GCA_001769215.1. Taxonomy (GTDB): domain Bacteria; phylum Bacteroidota; class Bacteroidia; order Bacteroidales; family F082; genus UBA6244. The sequence continues at coordinate 14,659 of MEOL01000037.1, read as the reverse complement.
TCAAAACTTTAAGCTCGAAAACTTTGAGCGCATTCCAGCCGGACAAACCAGTACCATCAATATCTATGCGGAGGCTATTCCGTTTACACCTACTTTGTTTTTAAAGATTTATTTATAAATTATACAACAGGTGGTATTTTGTCTGTTCTGACGGGCTTCAACTAAGTATAATCCTTTGGGGATATGCGGGGCGGGAATCCATACACAGCTTTGGAAGGGCTGATTTTCACCAACTATCGTTTTCTCCCACACCGGTTTCCCCGAAAGCGAATAAATGGTTACCTGAATATCATCAGCACCCAAGGTTGAATTCACGTTGATTTGTACTTCCCTGCTAAATGGATTAGGGGTAGCCGAAATGGTGAGGTCAGAGGCTGGTTGCTCGCTTACACCACCTTCGATATGGCCCAGAAATTTGGCAAAATCAAGTGCCACATAGCCATTTCGGTGCGATTGCCAAACCGCGTAAATCCAAAATCCCATGATGCCATCGTACTCACCCCAATATAAATTTGGATTGCTGTTAAGTACCCCATCGTTGGTCAGATTGGTGGTGTCGGGGGCGTTACCGTATTCACTAAACGACCCATAAATCTCGGTGTTATTATCCTCTCCGGTTGCATATAGCAACACATGGGGCATCCACTCATTTTTTACTATAATATCCCACATGATGTACGATGGGTGCTGAATGTTGGGAAGGTTGCAGGTATTCAGTACAAACTCATAAGAATAACTAAAACCATGAATTTGGTTATTCGTCACCCAAATTACTTCCTCTCCGGAACTAAACTCTGATTGATCGACAGTGAGGTCGGTATTATTCCCTGTGGTTTTAATGGGATAGGTTTCGTCCCAATACCAATTCCCTGTACCAAAGCTGTACTCATAATTCCGACCGAATATATGAAGGGAATCGCCCACTTTCCTTTGGAAAGAGGCATTATTGCTCCCTATTACCAAGGAAGTATTTTTCAACGAATCCAGTTTGGTAATTTCACTGAGCATAAGTTGGCCGTTTTCAATATCGGGTTGGGTTATCCAGACACATGAATCTTCGACCCATCCAAGATGTTGTTTCCGTGTAGAAATAGTCATGCTGTGTTCGGCTGTTTCCGTGAAGGTAAGCTGGGTTATTTCAGAAATGGTTAGATCGTTATTAAGTTTGGCAGCATAAATATTGGTATCGCCATCCATGTTGGAGAGATAGAGAATAAATCCCTCAAAATCATTGGCATAGGCAGAAACAAAAACAGGATTGTCATGCATCTCATTACCCGTTAACACGGGAATTTCAGGATCCATGGTGGTGAGGTTTCTGTACCAGATATCGGCATTGCAGGTATCGCATACTCTTTTTTCATATAAAACACCAAACTGTTGGTTGTCGATCAGCCATCCGGTTGGATTGCTGTTAAACGAAGCTGAATCTGTGATTGGAATGGCAGGCCCCCATTCGTAAACACCTTGCGCCTGAACTTGAAATAGAACTGACAAGGAATAAAACAGACCTGTTATCAATAATGCTTTGGTTTTCATTGTGAATTTTTTTTGATGGTTTAAAGGTATGATTTTTTTTGTTGATTGACTTAAAAGAATCAGGAATTAATTATCTAATTAAATATTTTCAAAATCATTTGAATAATTGGAAAATTATCCCGTATTTTGCACTCCCTTTTTGAACACCAATTAAACTAAGGAAAGATGTCAAGAATTTGTGAAATTACCGGAAAGAAAGTGATTACTGGAAACAATGTTTCTCACTCTAATATTAAAACAAAAAGAAGGTTTCATCCCAATTTGCAAACCAAAAGGTTTTTTATCCCCGAAACCGGTGAGTGGGTAACTCTGAGAGTAAGCGCCAATGGGCTTCGCACCATCAACAAAAATGGTATCAGCATCGCTTTAAAAGATGCCGCAGCCAAAGGATTTTATAAAGCCTGATCTGAAAATATATTCAAAAAAAAACTGTACCGGAATCCGGTACAGTTTTTTTTTGGCTGTAACTTTCAATTACAAATTGCGTTTGATTAATTCGGCAATGCTGCTCGACAGGTTATCGAAAACCTCCTCACGCGAACCATCGGCATTTACCCGGTGGTATTTGTTTTGTTTCTGATAAAATTCAATCACAGGCTCGGTTTTTTCGCGATATTGTTCAAGCCGGTTCACAATCAGGTCGGTACTCAAGTCGTACAACCTGGCGGTTTCAGGGCTTTGAGCCCTTGCCGACAAGCGTTTCAGGGCATTGAGTGTGCTGATTTTTAGTTCGATCATCGCCGACACGCGCATGTTTTCCCTTTGAAGTAATCCATCCAGAATATATGCCTGGACGATGGTACGCGGGAATCCTTTAAAGATAAAGCCGTTGGCATCGGGATGCGTGCTGATTTTTTCAGCGATCAGTTTAATGGGGATTTCGTCCGGTACAATCTCTCCCTTATCCATGTAAGGTTTGGCCAGTTTGCCCAAATCGGTTCCATCTGCAATTTCTTTGCGTAGCATTTTCCCGGTAGAAATATAGACCAAATTGTGTTTTTTGGCAAGCATATCGCCTTGGGTACCTTTGCCCGAACCGGGTTTGCCAAGCAGTACGATGTTAGTATATTCTTTTTCCTTGTTGGTTTCAATTATTTCAACAAGGTGGTTAAAAATCTCATCCAGGGTGCCTACTCCATTAAGCTTGAAGTATTTATTCTGTTTTTCATAATAGTCGGCAACAGGTGTGGTCTTGTCTTCATATTCCTGTAATCTGAACTTAATCACTTCCTCCGAATCGTCCACCCGGTTTGATGTTTCCGCTCTCAGCATTAACCTTTCGGTGAGTTCTTTGTAAGGCACATCCAAACTCAGCATCATGTGTAAACTGGTGTTCAGTTTCAGGAGTAAGCCATCCAAAATATAGGCTTGCACCACAGTTCTGGGAAATCCATCGAACAAGATACCACGGGTATTGGTATTCATCGTAATTCTTTTTTCGATGAGTTGAACAATCATTTCATCCGAAACCAATCCGCCTTTGTTGATAATGTCTTTTGCTTTTTTTCCTAAATCAGAACCCTCTTCAATTTCTACCCTGAGTAAGTCACCCGTGGAAATATAGGTGAGGTTGTATTTTTCGAGTAGTTTTTTCGATTGCGTTCCTTTACCCGCACCGGGAGGGCCAAATAGTGCAATGTTCAGCATGATTTTTTGAGTTTAGGTTCAACAATTTTATAGATGTCTTTCGTGTTACGTCCCAGACCGTTGTAGTCCAAGCCAAATCCCACGATAAAATCATTGGGGATTTGAATGCCGATGTAATCAATTGTAAATTCTTTTTGAAATGCAGATGGTTTAAACAACAGGGTGGCAACTTTTACCTCCGCAGAACCCATGTCATTAAGTCGTTCAAGAATTTTTTCCATGGTAATCCCCGTGTCGATAATGTCTTCCAGGATAATAACCGACCTGCCTTTTACTTCTTCATTAAAACCAATGAGTTCACGTACCTGCGTGGTCGACTGGGTACCACTGTATGAGGATAGCTTTACGAAGCTAATCTCGCACGGAATATTGACTTTTTTTAATAAATCGGCTGCAAACATGAACGAACCATTGAGAATGACCAAAAAAAGAGGGGTTTTTCCCTTAAAATCAGTGTTCAGTTGTTCGGCAATACGCGTAATGGTTTCATCAATAGTGGCGTAGGTTATAAAAGGTTCAAACTGTTTGTCGTGTATCTGAATAGTGTTCATCTCTGGTAGAATCAGTACTTTAATAAAATGATTTCAATGTATTGAAATAGAAACCGACAAAGATAACACAACGGGTTCATTATCCTAGCCCTAATTTGTTATTTTTGCCAACTCTGTTATCAAGAAAAGATTGATTTATGAAAGCAATTGTAAGTATCATTATGGGCAGCACATCTGATTTAAAGGTGATGGAAAAGGCTGCTACATTTTTTGATGAAATGGGAATCCCATTTGAAATCAATGCCCTCTCGGCGCACCGCACCCCTGAAAAAGTGGAGCAATTTGCAAAAAATGCCGAAGCAAATGGCATTAAAGTAATCATTGCCGGAGCAGGAATGGCCGCTCACTTGCCGGGGGTAATTGCTTCCATGACTTCGGTTCCTGTCATCGGAGTCCCCATCAATGCCACACTCGATGGTATGGACGCATTGCTGGCCATTGTGCAAATGCCTCCAGGGATTCCTGTAGCTACCGTGGGTATTGATGCAGCATTGAATGCAGGAATCCTGGCCGCTCAGATGATGGCTATTGGTGATCCGGTACTTCTAAAGAAATTGCATGCTTATAAAGAAGCATTGAAGGAAAAAATTGTGAAAGCCAACGAAGAACTGGGTCAGATTAAATTCAGGTTTAAAACCAATTAGTTTATCGGAAGTTTTCTAACCAGCAAAAGCCCGTCGCGTATCGATAGAATGACCTGTTCCACACGCGGATCTTCGGCCACCAGTTTGTTAAGCGACACAATACCTGCCGTTTCTTTTTCCAGGGCCGCCGATGGCTTTATCACCTTTCCACTCCACAAAACGTTGTCTATCAGGATAAATCCACCTGGATTCAACTTCTCATAAGCCATTTGATAGTAGTCCGCGTATTGCTCTTTATCGGCATCGATAAAGATGAGATCAAATGCAAATTCCAGGGTGGGAATGACGCTTAAAGCATCCCCGATGATCAGTTGTATTTGTGAAGAATAGGGTGATAAAGCTATATTCTTCCTGATGACTGCCTCCATTTCCTCGTTCACTTCCAGTGTGATGAGTTTGCCATCGGACTGCAACCCTTTGGCCAGGGCCAATGCCGAATATCCGGTAAATGTACCGATTTCAAGGACGTATGTTGGCTTGATCATCAAGGAGACCATTTCGAGAAACTTTCCCTGCACTTTCCCTGACAACATGCGGGGATAATAGGTGGTGAGCTGTGTTTGGCGGTTGATGGCGTACATCAACTCATCTTCATCGGTAGTATGTTGTTCGATGTAAGCCGCTATTTTTTTGTCGATCATGCTTATTTGCTTTGGTAAGTGAGTGTGCTCTGCTTGTTATCGTCCAGAACTTCATTGGCTACATCCATCACCTGTGCAGCGGTAATTTGGTCCATCTCCTGAAGCAATTCTTCAATCGACTGCACCTTTTCGTAAATCAGGTGCGATTTGGCGATGCCCAGCATTTCATTTAAAAACGATTCGCCACCAATGGCCACCTGACCTTCGATTTGCTTTTTTGCCCTGTGAAGCTGTATCGTTCCCAGCGGTTTTTCGCGCATGATTTTAAACTCCCTTCTGATGATTTGGAGGCTTTTTTCAACCATGTTTTTTTCAGTTCCGAAGTACACACCAAAAACTCCTGTATCAGAATAGGGCTGATAATAGGATTCGATGGTATAAGCGTAGCCGTATTTTTCGCGCAGCGACATGCTCAACCGGCTGTTTAACGTGGGGCCGCCAAGCAAGTTGCTTAGCAGGAGCATGGTAAACCGCTTTTTGTCGTTTTGGCCATAGGCCTGGTTTCCAATCATGCAATGCGACAAATGCGAATCTTTTTGTGTGTTTACCTCTGATGGTTGATAATCCTGAAACGGGATTCGTTCCGGGTGCAGGTCGCTTGGCTTGAAATGACCAAAATATTCTTCTGTCCAGCGGATGAGTTGCTTCATGGGCAGATTTCCCACCGACGCAATCACCATCTGATTGGTGCTATAATTTTTTTTGATGAATTTAAACAGGTCTTTTCTGGTAAAGGAAGTCACCGAATCAATATCACCAAGGATGTTTCTGCCAAGCGGATGTCCATGAAAAATCTGGTTTTCGAAGTCATCAAAAATAAGCTCCGAAGGGCTGTCGTTATAAGAATGAATTTCGTCGATGATGACTTCTTTTTCTTTTTCGAGTTCTTTTTGGGGAAATACCGATTGAAAGGCCACATCGGCAAATAATTCAAGACTTTGTTTGTAGTAAGGATTTAAAAACGAGGCGTATACACTTGTTTCTTCTTTGGTGGTAAAGGCGTTGAGGTCGCCGCCATTGTTTTCGATACGGCTGAGCACATGGTAGGCTTTTCGCTTTTTGGTTCCTTTAAAAATCATGTGTTCCATAAAGTGCGCCAGGCCACTTTCGTTTGGCGCTTCATCGCGTGAGCCGGTATTTACCATCACACCGCAATGGGCCACCGATCCGGGTATGCTGCGGTGAATCACCTTGATTCCATTCTTAAGTGTATGATATTGATAGCTCATCAAGTAAAATTTTGGCGAAGATACTAAGTATAGTTGAAGTTGCGTAGGTGAGAACAGGGCAAAAAACAATACCTTTGGTTGCTGATAACCAACTGATAGTTCAAAGTTATGTACATCACATTAAAAAAAATTAAAATAAGGTACAACCTGATCTTGTTTGCCCTGAACTTTATATTTGTATTTGTAATCGGGCTGGTACCCGAAAGCGATTGGATTAATGAACTGTATAGTTTTGGCGTTTCGGGAATATTTTTTGCATCCATATTAAGTGTAAGCGACAAGCACATAAAGTACTTGTATGTTGCCATTACAATCACCGTGCTTACCTGGATTACTACCTACCTGAAACTCGATGTTTTACAGCACATTACCTCCATGGCATCCCTCGTCTTTTTCTTTTATATCATCGTTCTTTCGGTGATTCAGATCGCGCAAAGCCGCCATGTAGGAGCATTGGAATTTTTAAAGGCCATCAATATTTATTTTCTGTTTGGGATTATGGGAGCTATTGTATTTAGCACCATTTTCTTAACAAACCCGGAGTCCATCAGTTTTAATAAAGAAATCCATCACGAAACCACCACCTTTGTTTATTTCAGTTTTGTGACCATGACAACCGTTGGTTTTGGCGATATTACACCGGTCTCACCGATTGCATGCAACATGGCTATTTTTTTGAGTTTTGCCGGACAGCTCTATCTCACCATGATCGTCGCGTTGTTGGTGGGTAAATACATTACCGGAAACCAGCTGATGACTCAATCGCCTACTCATTCCTTACCTTCCGTTCCAGAGATTAATGCTCCAAAACCAATCTCACCGGAGGAGGAACATAAAAAAAACGACCCGGAATAACCAAATCGTTTTTTCAATAGTTAGGGGTTTTGATTATTCCCATCCCAGGATTGCCCGAAAATCGAATTCTTCAGGATGGGCAACAAATGCCTTTGCTGCTTCATAATCACCGGGTTCGATAAATTGCAAACCATATTGTAACACAAGCTTGGTTTTCTCCGAATCCATGTCTACTAAACGGGGTTTTACTTTTCCGAACTCGTCGGTTACGTCATCCAGATAAAGCGGCGTAATGTTGCCAACACTATCGGCAGTGACCATACAACCCGTACGGCCTTCCTCGAACAATTTTTTCACTCCGATACCCAGCATACTGCAATAGAGCAAGTCGTAAGCCACCGGTTGAACGCACCTGAGCTCGTAGCCCAGTTCTACCGGGCGACTCTTCACTTTCAGTCCGATCTTCTTCAGCTTATTTTGAAGCAGGATATTAAAAATGTGCGCCTTGCTCACATTCCCCAGCTCAGGGTGACCATGATCGTCGTAGGTAAAGGTAATGCCTGAATGATTGATTTCTTCATCGCTCATAAAATGAAAAACACCCTCACTCACAATCGAGACGCCATATTCAACACCTGTTATCTTTCGTTTTATAATGGCAGAAATGAGCAAGTTTGTTATGCGATCGAGCGTAACCCTTACTTTATTAAACATTTCGGGGATCACGATCATGGGGAACTGACAGGCAGCACCGATTCCAAAGGCCAGGTGGCCTGCTTCGCGTCCCATGGCCGAAACGATGAACCAGTTGCCACTGGTACGCGCATCTTCGTAAATGGTTTTCGCGATGCGAACACCTTCCTGCTTGGCGCTTTGGTATCCAAAGGTTGGTATACCAACAGGTAATGGCAGGTCGTTATCGATGGTTTTAGGTACATGGATATTCTGGATGCTCACATCATGATTGCGTAAATATTTAGAGATCCGGTTGGCAGTAGAAGCAGTGTCGTCACCCCCAATAGTGACCAACAAAACGATGTTGTTTTCGACAAAAAAGCGGGTCGAGAATTCATCATCTTTGGGTTTGTGACGACTCATTTGCAACGCTGACCCACCTCGCTTGTGAATGTCGTCGGCAAATTGGAAATCAATTTCCTGAACTTTGGGATTTTCGGCAAATAGTCCTTTGTAACCTTCATGAACACCCAATACTCGGTATCCTGTTCTTAGGAAAACCAATGCCACTGAGCTGATTACCGAGTTAATTCCGGGAGCGGGTCCACCGCCACATAAAATTGCAATAGATTCTTTCATCTTGAGTTAATGGATTTAGTCTGAGCCGGCAAAGATAACAAATGGCCTGCTTTATCCTGAATTACATTAAATAATTGATGAAAAAGCTGTACAGATTATTTTATTAGCACCTGAAAAGTTGACCGGCTCCTTTGTTCAAGGAATATTTCCTTATCGGAGGTCACAAAATCAATGAGGAACGGGGTATAATGCCTCAGGGTGATTAATTGTAAACCTGAATTGTATTTAGTTTCAAATTCTTTTTCAAGGTCAACCCTCAGCTGTTTCAGTTTTTCCTCATGATAATCAAAACAAACAGAGAAACTTACCGCTGAATGCTGCATCATGTTAATGTGAATTTTATTTTGACTAAAAGCCGCAAAAATCCTGGTGAGATTTTCTTCGGCTATAAACGACAAATCCCTGGTGCTTACAGAAAGCAAAACCTGGTGATCCTTTACAATGATGCTGTGTGTTTTTTCTTCTTCGGTCGGCTGATTCGAAATACAGGTTGGAGTGATATCGGGATTGTAAAACGAACGCACATAAAGCGGGATATTCAACTGCTTCAGCGGTTGAATGGTCTTTGGATGAATAATGGTAGCACCGTAAAAAGCCAACTCGATGGCTTCATGGTACGACAAAAAATCAAATTTGATGCATTCAGAAAACCGGTTGGGGTCGGCATTCATCAGGCCGGGAACATCTTTCCAGATGGTTACTTCGCCGGCATGGAGCAGGTTTCCCAGAATGGCGGCAGTAAAATCTGAACCTTCACGGCCCAAGGTGGTGATATGGCCCATAGGGTCGGCGCCAACAAATCCCTGGGTTAACACCATCTTCTTCGCCTCAAGCACAGGTTTTACCTTGCTTTCGATATTGGCCCGGGTCGATTTCCAATCGATTCCGGCGTGGGTGTGGTTGCTGTCGGTGGCAATAAGAGTGGCCGCATGAATTCTTTGTAATGGAAGTCCACGTGCGATGGCAGTTTGTTCCACCAAAACACTGGCCACCTCCTCACCAAACGATACCACACTGTCGTAAGCCTGAAATGTATCCGGATATTGTTTGTTCAATGCCTCCCAAAGCCTTCGAAATTGTTCTTCCAACTCGTTAAAAAGCAATTCGTTGTGATCAGGGAAAAGTTCCGTAACAAGTTGTAAGTGTAAATGTTTGAGATTGAAGAATTCCTGGTGAAGCACCGGGATATTGTTCTGATTTTTCAACCGGATGAGTTCTTCGAGGGCATTGGTAGTTTTGCCTATGGCCGAAACCACCACCACCAGGGGCTCGCAACCATATTCTTCCATCAACGTAACTACTCTGTTTATTCCGGCTGCATCTTTCATCAATGCGCCGCCAAATTTAAATACCCTCATCATGACCTATGTGATTGGTTCCTAAAACAAATTCCGGCATGTTCTATTTCTTTTCTTTGATCAGGCCTTTTCTAAAAGCCGCGAGCAGCATCTTCAGATCGTTAATTTGAACCTGCAGCAGTTTGCCAACATCCGTGTCTTTCACCCTTTTACGGTGAGTTGTTGACTCAATAAACACCCGGTTCGAGATAATATCTTTTTCCTCTTTAATGGCCTTGTCTTTCGACTCGAATGCATTGTGTTCGACCAGAACAAGGCCGTATGAATTGTAAATCAGGGTATAACCCGAAACACCCGTAACAGCTTGATACGGAATTGACATGCCGCCGTCAATTACGAATAACCTGCCATTGGCCTTGATTGGATTTTCTCCTTTTTTAACTTTAACCGGTACATGACCATTCACGATGTGCGAATTTTTTGGGTCGAGGTCAAATTCCTTTAAAATTTGATTGCAATATTTCTCCTGTTCAAAGGCCAGGCTATAATATGGATTTTTGTCTTCGGTGTGAGTTTCTTTGTCAGCTATAAAGTAACGTTCAAAGGTGGTCATTTTTGTCTTTCCGTAAAGCGGAGAGAGTGGTCCGCACCAAAGGTACCACATGTAATCAAGGCACGAATCATCGGCATTTTTCATGGTGCTTTGATAATACCCTTTTCGTGCAATCCGGTCGAAGTTGTCGCAGAGCGCTTTGCCGGAATAGGCTGTTCCTTCGATCTCAAAGGTTTCAAAATCGCCTTTTTTGGTCATGGGAATACACCCGTGATAGAGCAAGTTTGAATTGTAGGTCAGATACATGCTTCCATGGGTGTATAAAAAATTGATGTGCTGTTGCAGACGTTGACTGCTACGCATGCTGCTCCTTAGTTTTTCCATCACGATTTCTTCTTTTTTGGTCAGCTTGAATGGATCGGAAGGTGTGATGGTCGGGAAATTTTTATCGAGCAACTCATGCGTTTTATCCCCAATGGTAATGGTTCCGTTGGCGTAATCGATCCTGTCGAGTATTGTTCGATCCTGCATGTTGAAACGCGGGTTTCGCATGATAACTTGTCCCTCCAGTTTAAACTGGATAATGGATATGGCCTTCTGCATTTGTTTTAACAGTTCAAAATCAGGCCCTTTTGCTTCCGTCTTAATTTCGAAACGGTCACAAGGATCATTTTTATAGGTTTCCATGGCGAATTTTGCCAGCGGGAAAATGTTGATGCCATAGGCGTCCTCCAGGGTATCCAGGTTGTCGTAGCGCAGCGAAATGCGCACCACATTGGCAATGAGTGCCAAACTACCCGAAGCTGCTCCCATCCAGATGATGTCGTGGTTACCCCATTGAATATCTACCGAATGATAGGACACAAGCCGATCCATGACCTTTTCGGGATAAGGTCCGCGATCGAAGATGTCACCAATAATATGGAGGCGGTCGATGAGCAGGCGCTGGATAAATTCACAGATGGCAACAATAAATGCCTCTGCACGTGAAATGCTGATAATGGAATTGATGATGGCTTCGTAGTACTCTTCCTTGCCTTCCCCGCCTTCGTTTAGCAACTCGTCGATGATGTAGGCAAAATCTTTTGGCATGGCCTTGCGCACCTTCGATCGGGTGTATTTGGAAGCGGAGGCACGGGCAACTGCCGCCAGTCGTTGAAGTGTAATACTATACCATTCGCTGATGTCCTCTTCTGTTTTCATCACCAGCGCCAGCTTTTCTTTGGGATAATAAATGAGGGTGGCCAGGGCGTCTTTTTCTTTTTTCCTCAATGTTTTAGCGAACACCTCTTCAATTTTCCGCTTTACCACCCCTGAAGCATTTGCCAGCACATGACTGAATGTTTCATACTCACCATGTATATCCGAAAGGAAATGTTCGGTTCCTTTTGGCAGGTTCATAATGGCCTCAAGGTTAATAACCTCTGTACTGGCATCTTGTAAATTTGGGAATGTTTCGGCCAACAGTTTCAAGTATTTGAGTTCGGCCTGTAGTTCGGTGGTATCGTACTGTTTTTCAACGGTTTTTTTCATCGGTCTGAAGGGTTGTAAGATGTGGGCACAAAGCTACAAAACCAATTTGAACCTGCAACCGGCTGAAATTGAAATCAAGCGATTAATCTAAAATGATTCCTGATAGGGTTCAGGGTCTAATGTTGAGTGTTTAGTGTTTAGGGTTTAAGGTTTAATGCTAAGTGAAACAAATAAACACTAAACACTAAACACTAATCAAATAAACACTAAACAAATAAACAATTATCTATCTTTATATTTATTTCCCCTGTGTGGGCTGTTTTTAAGATAAGCAATTAGTCCCAGGGTTTTGTTTCGGATACTTTTAGTACGTGATAAGAGATCGTCTAACTCTTCTGTTGATATAAAACCTGCGTCAAACGCACGATAGGATTGTGATCTGCATTCTCCATTTGATGCTTTTGCTACATATAGAAATTGGATGAATTCTTTATGCCCATCTCTTTCGAATCCTTCAGCCACATTATCCATTATTGAACCGGAAGAGGCGTTTATCTGAGCAATAAATCTTAAATCTTAATTAAAAGGTTCTCTCCTGGTAAAGGCTCTGACCAATTTTGCTAATTCTCTGGCCTCTTTCCAAATTTCAAGATCTTCAAAAGAGGAAAATGTCATGGTTTTGTGTTTAAGGTTTAGGGATACAAATAAACACAAAAACAATAAACAAATAAACATTTAAACAACTAAACACTAAACACTTAAACCTTCCTCACGCCGCCATTTTCTAAAATATATTTCTCCCCACTTTCGGGGCAAACAGCAATTCCTTCTTCATTAAATGTTAGCCTATGCCCGAATTCGCTCATCCATCCCATTTGTCTGGCAGGGTTTCCAATGACAAGGGCATAGGGAGGAACCTCTTTGGTCACCACGGCTCCGGCTCCGATAAAAGCGAATTCGCCAATATCATGACCACAAATGATGGTGGCATTGGCTCCAATGCTGGCTCCTTTTTTAACTGTGGTTTTGGTATATTGACCACGGCGGTTTATGCCGCTGCGCGGATTTATCACATTGGTAAAAACCATGGAAGGCCCCAAAAAAACATCGTCTTCGCAGATCACGCCGGTGTAAATGCTTACGTTGTTCTGAACCTTCACATTGTTGCCCAATATTACTTCGGGTGAAACCACCACATTCTGGCCCAGGTTACAGTTTTCTCCCAACCTGCAATTTGACATGATGTGTGAGAAATGCCAGATTTTTGTTCCTTTTCCTATTTGGCAGTTGTCGTCGATAACCGCTGTTTCGTGTGCAAAGTATTCTTTTTCCATGGTTTGAATTGTTAAAAAAGAAGGCCGATAAAAAAAACCGGCTTTCTGCAAAAGTGCAAAAAATCCGGCTTTCATGCTGGTTTTTCTAAATCAATATACTTTTTGAAACATTGCATTTCCGGAAGCCATTGAGATGTGGTGGAGTAGGACTTAATGGCAGGCTGGGGCAAATTGATCGTTAGTTGGGTGTTTGCTGAATATTCGAGAGGCAATTGTGCTTTTTTATCAATAATTTGAAATCAAAGATTCATATGGAATATTCATTTTGTCATGAAGGTTTCTAATCATTTTTAATGTCAATTTTCTTTTTCGACTAAATATTTCTGATACACGACTTTTATAACCGATGATTTCCGCCAATTCTTGATTGGTCATGTCCATTTGTTCCATTCTAAATTTGATTGCTTCAATTGGGTCAGGTGCTTCAATTGGATAATATTCATCCTCAAATTTTTCAATAAGAATGGATAATAGTTCAGCTTCATCCCCTTCATGAGAATCAATTGGAGCATGAAATATTTCTTCAAGTCTTTTCAGAGACTTATTATAATCTTCTTCTGTTTTTATCACTTTTACGTCCATGATTTCTAGATTTTATTAGCGTCAATACCTGCCTGCCGACAAGGCAGGTTGTCATATTCTGAATGAGTTCCAATAAAACGAATAAACACCCATTGTCTTTCGTAATTTATGTCAACAACAAGTCGGTATTTGTTTCGGCAAATATTAAAAACCACTCTACCTGATTTTAAAATGCTGGCTTTAGAATACTTAGCTTTTATTTCTGTTGGATTTTTCCAGTCAGCTTTCGAGGTTTCTTTATGCCAAGTTTTTAATTGGTGCTCTGAGTCACTGTAATTCTCCCAAAATTCTCTAAGTATTTTCTTTGCTACAATTCTCATTCAGAATATTTTTGACAAAGATAATGAAAAAATACCAAATTGGTAACTAATGAATTCTTTTTCTATTTTGAGCTGTGTCTTGCATGATTGCTAATGGGCAGCATATGCTTTTTGGCGGACTTTCAAAGACATACCTTTCTGTCCACAATGATTTTTATTTGAAACTAAAATGTTCATACCTGCCTGCCCTGCCTACCTGCAGGCGGCAGGCAGGTTCAGACTGAAATCCGCCATAAAGTATGATGCATTGTTGCCCACAGTTTCTATTCTGACAGGATTTCTCCAATTCTATCAATAAATTCTTTTGATTTCGGATATAGTTTCAATACAGTTTCTTCGTCATAGTCAAAGAAGTCATTATAGTCACCTTTGTGTCTTTTTTCAAATAGTTCTGTGTAATGCTTTGCCAATTCCCGTTCAACTTTACCTGTTTTAACAAAATGTTCACCAAATTTCTGTCTAATTCCGGCATGGGTAGAGGCTTCAATTTTATGTTGGACTAATAGTGCACCAACAGCATAAAAACAAGCGTAATAAAGTCTGTTAATAGCTGTGTTCCAGAATTTGTTGTCTATGTGCGTTTTCACTTCTTCAATGGTCTCAAGCGCACGGCCAAAACGGTATTTTATATAATCTTCAGGCTTGTATTCTGTCATAATAATTTTCCTTCACGCATCACATTTTTATAAAAAGGGGTGAATCTGTATTTCGAATTCCATTCCTTTTCACTGTAAATCAT
>MEOL01000036.1 GCA_001769215.1 Bacteroidetes bacterium GWF2_41_31 | reverse complement strand
CGTGTACTCAGGTTTGCTTGAAAAAACAGTGACACAGGACATCACCATCAATCCCATCCCCGAACCCAACTTGGGAAGCGACACGATGTTCTGTAACACAGGCTTTGTGATCACCCTAAACCCCAATTGTGGTGGCACTTACCGCTGGAATGACTTCTCCACCGGCCCGGAGCTGGTGGTAAGCGACACAGGCACCTACTGGGTTCGTGCCACCCTGAACGGCTGCAGCCAAACCGACAGCATCCATATCGGGCTTTATCCGGCACCCCAGTTGGATGAAACCAACCTGGGCATCAACGATGCCGGTTGCGGACAGCCCACGGGTTCCATCACCGGGCTACAAGTCAACGGGACAATGCCCCTCGAATTTTTCTGGACCGACCTGGCAGGAGATACCTTGGGAATCCAACTGGATTTAACAAACCAGTATGCAGGCAGTTACGCCCTGAATGTAAGGGATGGAAACGGTTGTGAACACCTGTTGGGTACGTTCTCCATACAGGACAATGGCTCGCTACAGGTGGACTCGGTACAGTTTACCCATGTCCACTGTGATCAGTCAATAGGCACCATTACCATTTACACGGGTTCAACTACTCCCGAATTACTGGACTACAGCATTGATGGCGGGATTAATTATTACCAAAACAGCGGGGTGTTTACTGGCTTGCCTGCAGGCACCTACAACATCAAGGTGAAAGATGCCAATGGTTGTATTGGTGAATACGATCAAAACCCCGTGCTTATTGAAAATATTCCCGGTCCACAGATTACCGCGGTGGACATTGTCCCCGAGGACAACACCCTGAGCAATGGCAGCATCAACATTCATACACTTGGAGGCAGTGGCGATTTAACCTATACCATCGGCAGTGGAGTCCCCAATCAAATCAATAATGGATTATTTATCAACCTGTCGGCAGGTAATTACCTGTGTGCCGTAACCGATGCCTTTGGCTGCGACACGAGCTTTACCGTGTATGTTCCCCTTGTGATTACCCAAACCCTGGAGGCCATTGCAGGCTTTGGCAGTTCTTGTGTGGGCGATGCAGCCGTGGTGCCGCTGGAACTTACCCACTTTACCGGCGTAAAGTCCTTTGTGGTGACGCTGCATTATGATCCTAACATAGTATTCTGTGCCGGGTATATGGATTTAAACCCGCAACTTGAATTGGGCGATTTTCAGGCCACCGTGCAGCAAGCCACGGGCGAGATCAAACTTACCTGGCAGGGACAGGTTGCTGTAACGTTGCCCGATCAGGCCGAGATGTTAAAACTCAAGTTCGACGGACTTGGCGAAGGACTTTCCCCTGTCAACTGGGAAGCTGCCCCCGGCGAAAGTCATTTTTATGACGAGAACCACCAGGAAATCAGTGCCGCCTACACCACAGGTGAAGTACAGGTTTATAGCTTGCCAGAGATACAAATGCAAAGCCTCGAAAGTGTTTGTGTGGGCGATGCCCTGACCATCGAACCCATCATCACCGGAGGCAATGGACATAAAAAGTACACCTGGAGCGGGCCAAATGGTTTTAGCTCCGGCGACACGCTGTTGAACTTTGATCCGGCAACTTCCAGTCAGGAGGGAACCTACACCCTGGTGGTAGAGGATGCCATGAGCTGTAAGAAAAGCAGTACGGTGGAACTTATCGTGATGGAATCGCCGGTCATTGCCTTTTCCGGTTACGACACCCTGTTTGTAGAGCCGGGTTATTTGCTGGATGCTGGAAACACCGCCCAAAGTTATTGGTGGAACACGGGAGCCACCACCTCACAGATCACCATCGACAGCACAGGATTGTACAGTGTAGAAGCAGAATCAGACCAGGGCTGCAAGTCCACGGAGGCAGTTTGGGTCCTGTGGGCAGGCAAGTCCTTCTTCATCCCCAATGCGTTCACCCCCAATGGCGATGGGCTCAACGATGTGTTCGGCGCCATCCCACGGATCGACTACATCAACCAATACCGCATCAGCATTTACAACCGTTGGGGACAAATGATCTTCGACACCTCCGACCTGAACCAGGGCTGGGACGGAAGCTATCAGGGCAAGCCCTGTCAGGCAGGGGTTTATGTGTACAGGATTGTGTACCAGGATTTTGGCATGGGCACACAGGAGAGCAAGGTGATGGAGGGGACGGTGGTGCTGGTGAGGTAGGGGGGAAGGATATGTTTAGGTGTTTATTTGTTTATTTGTTTAGTGTTTGGACGTTAAATAAAAGTGCCAGCGGTACGACCGATATTGTAAGCCTGGATTTCAATCCAGGTATTGGGGGCACGGTGGTGCTGGTGAGGTAAGGGAATCACTGAATTACAAAAAAATAAAATGGCAACACAATCAATTTCTCTAAAATTCAAACCTTTTCCCTACTTTTATCCCATCATTCAACAAAAAAGCATTATGGATACCCGGAAATACCAGATTGAGATTGTACCTGTTCTACTTCTAATATTTATATGCTGTACCCACTCTGCTTCCTACTCCCAAGGCAAGGAAGCCAATATCTGGTACTTTGGACAAAAGGCCGGTGTGGATTTTAACCCTGGGAGCCCACCGGTGGCTTTGTCCAACAGTCAAATGGATATTTCCTGGGCAGGTGGCACAGGTAGTGCATGTATTTCGGACAGTACCGGACAATTACTTTTATACTCTGATGGAGTTACTATCTGGAACAGAAATCATGTCCATATGTTGAACGGAACGGATATGGGGGCTTATTCTACCCAAGGCGCGATGATTGTTCCCTTTCCCGATAACAACCATCTATATTATTTTTTTAACTTTACCTGGGACAATCCTGCTTTTCAAACCCATTTCCAGTATTCAGTCATTGATATGGAGATGGACAATGGCAATGGAGGGGTTGTAGCCGACAAGAAAGAGATCCGGCTATTTAATAACTCATCCTGGCATTTAAGTGCCGCGCACCATGCCAATGGTAAGGATGTCTGGGTGTTGGCTCACGGCTACCAAAATGACCGGTATTATGCCTACCTTGTAACTGCCGATAGCCTCCACCATACACCCGTCATCAGTCAGGCGGGTTCAGTTTTTGATGGTTCTACTGGTTACATGAAAATTTCACCTAATGGAAAAAAAGTAGCTGCTGCTGTTAACTTAGCATTGTCAGGGGAATTTTTTAATTTAGTTGACTTTAACAACGAAACAGGTGTAGTAAGTGATATTAATTTGGTGCATAAATTGGGAGGTTATTATGGAGTGGAATTTTCGCCCGATAATTCGAAACTTTATACAAAAGGTTTGAGTAACATGGCGCAATACGATTTAAGTGCAGGCACACCACAAGACATTCTTGCTTCTGAAGTACTTATTATTGAGAATGGCACCTCCAATGGAGCCCTACAACTTGGTCCCGATGGAAAAATTTACTGTGCCTTTGGAGGTAATGGAAGTGAGCATTATTTAAGCGTGATCGACTCACCCAATGAATCCGGCCTGGCCTGTAATTTTGTGCAGGATACCGTTTACTTGGGAGGTAGAATTACCAACCAAGGCCTCCCCTCTTTTATCCAATCCTACCTCAACGATCCCACTTATTCGGCTCAGCACTTTTGCCTGGGCGATGCTACCACCTTTGAGATCGACAATACCAACGGTATAGATTCAGTGTATTGGAAATTCAATGATTTTCCCAATATGCCCAATGATACCTCCACTCAGTTCAGCCCGGAGTATGTTTTCTCCCAAGCTGGCACTTTTCACGTAGATCTTACCGTGTACTCGGGCTTGCTGGAGAAAACAGTGACACAGGACATCACCATCCATCCCATCCCGGAACCCAACCTGGGAAGCGACACGATGTTCTGTAACGCAGGCTTTGTGATCACCCTGAAACCCAATTGTGATGGCACTTACCGCTGGAATGACTTCTCCACCGTCCCCGAGCTGGTGGTAAGCGACACGGGCACCTACTGGGTGCGTGCCACCCTGAACGGCTGTAGCCAGGCCGACAGCATCCACATCGGGCTTTACCCGGCACCCCTGTTGGATGAAACCAACCTGGGCATCAACGATGCCGGTTGCGGACAGCCCACGGGTTCCATCACCGGGCTACAAGTCAACGGGACAATGCCCTTTGAATTTTTCTGGATCGACCTGGCAGGAGATACCGTGGGAACCCAACTGGATTTAACAAACCAGTACGCGGGCAGTTACGCGCTGAATGTGAGGGATGGAAATGGTTGTGAACACCTGTTGGGTACATTCTCCATACAGGACAATGGATCGTTACAGGTGAACTCGGTACAGTTCGCCAATGTCCACTGTAATCAGTCAATAGGCACCATTACCATTTACACGGGCTCACTTACCCCCGATTTGCTCGACTACAGCATTGATGGCGGGATTAATTATTACCAAAACAGCGGGGTGTTTACAGGCTTGCCCGCAAGCACTTACAACATCAAGGTGAAAGATGCCAATGGTTGTATTGGTGAATACGATCAAAACCCCGTGCTTATTGAAAATATTCCCGGTCCGCAGATTACCGGGGTGGACATTGTCCCCGAGGACAACAACCTGGCCAATGGCAGCATCAACATTCACGCCACGGGAGGCAGTGGCGAGCTGACCTATTCCGTCGGCAATGGAATCCCCAACCAACTTAACAACGGGCTGTTTGAAAACCTGTCGGCAGGTACTTACCAGTGCTCGGTAACAGATGCCTTTGGTTGCGACACCAGCTTTTCGGCCTATGTTCCGCTTGTTACCACTGACACCCTGGAAGCCATTGCGGGCTTTGGGAGTTCTTGTGTGGGCGATGCAGCCGTGGTGCCGCTGGAGCTTACCCACTTTACCGGCGTAAAGTCGTTTGTGGTGACGCTGCATTATGATCCTAACATAGTATTCTGTGCCGGGTATATGGATTTAAACCCGCAACTTGAATTGGGCGGTTTTCAGGCCACCGTGCAGCAAGTCACGGGCGAGATTAAACTTACCTGGCAGGGACAGGTTGCTGTAACCCTGCCCGATCAGGCAGAGATGTTAAAACTCAAGTTCGACGGACTTGACGAAGGGCTTTCCCCTGTCAACTGGGAAGCTGCCCCCGGCGAAAGTCATTTTTATGATGAAAACCAACAGGAAATCAGTGCCGCCTACACCACGGGTAAAGTACAGGTTTATAGTCTGCCGGAGATACAGATGCAGGGCACGCAAAGTATTTGCCAGGGAGATTCCCTTGCCATTGTGCCCGTTGTCACAGGGGGAAATGGAATAAAAGGATATTTCTGGAGCGGGCCAAATGGTTTTATCTCCGGAGAGACGCTGTTGAACTTTGATCCGGCAACTTCCAGCCAGGCGGGAAGCTACACCCTGGTGGTAGAGGATTCCATGAGCTGCAAGAAAAGCAGTACGGTGGAACTTATCGTGATGGAATCGCCGGTTATTGCCTTTTCCGGTTACGACACCCTGTTTGTAGAGCCGGGTTACATCCTGGATGCCGGAAACGATGCCCAAAGCTATTGGTGGAACACCGGCGATACCACCGCACAAATTACCATCGACACCACAGGATTGTACAGTGTAGAGGCAGAATCAGGTCAGGGCTGCAAGTCCATGGAGGCAGTTTGGGTTCTGTGGGCTGGAAAGTCCTTCTTCATTCCCAATGCCTTTACGCCCAATGGCGATGGGCTTAATGATGTATTCGGCGCCATCCCACGGCTCGATTACATCAACCAATACCGCATCAGCATTTTCAACCGCTGGGGACAAATGATCTTCAACACCTCCGACCTCAGCCAGGGCTGGGACGGAAGCTACCAGGGCAAGCCCTGTCAGGCAGGGGTTTATGTGTACAGGATTGTGTACCAGGATTTTGGCATGGGCACACAGGAAAACAAGGTGATGGAAGGCACGGTGGTGCTGGTGAGGTAGGGGCGAAGGTTTTGGGGTTTTTTATTGAACACCGAATATCAGCCTGTCCGCCAAAGGCGTGAAACACTGATTTAAGAATGTCGAATGGAATTCTCGTTCTTAAATCATCATTGGGTGTTCGGAGTTCATTCTTCTCATTTACGACACTTAGAAGTGCCAGCGGCACGACCGATATTGTAAGCCTGGATTTCAATCCAGGTTGGGGGTACTGTGGTGCTGGTAAGGTAGGGGATTGGGTCACTGGGTGAACATCTTCCCATTCGAAATTTGGAGAGTTGCAAAATAGGAAAGTCGATTGAATGGTTTATTTGGCCATTGCTGTGGCTTTTAATTCGGTAGGCATTTTTTCGATGGCATAACGCAACGCGGTGCGGGGCATGGTGGTTTTGTGCTTCATAACAAAGTTAAATACCTCTTGTTCATGCTGCTGACAGGCTACTTTCAGCATCCAGCCATAGCCTTTCTGAACCATGTCATCGGAATCGGTTAACAGGATTGTGGCAATTTCAAAAATGTCGTTGAGAAAAAACCCTTTTTTTGCCGGAATAATCAATGAAACCGAGGCGGCACGACGCATCCATCTGTTTGACGACCATGCCCAGGTTTTAAGCTCATGAATAAAATGGGGATACATTTCAACAAAAGTGCCAACGGTATGGTTGCAAAAGGTATCGCACGAGGCCCAGTTGGTTACGTATTGCCCTATCCAGTTTTCAAATAGTTTAAAGTCATCAGGTTCGTAATGTTTCCGAAGGTTGTACGACCAGTTACAGGCCACAATGGATTCTTCCATCAAACCTGATTGCCAAAGTGCTTCGCATAATTCAAAAATCTCCGCTTTGGGTTTGTTTTTGATGGGTTTAAAATGCTTTTTACTGATTTGGTGTATGATTGCGGACTTTACTCCGTAAAAATGTACCTCTTCCTTAAAAAACCGAAGCGCACTTTCTTTTGTCTTTTCATCCGCATTTTCCCGAAGCGATTCACGTAAGTCTTTAATAAAATGATCCTTCATTTGATGGCTTCGCTATTTCAGTTTAAATTCAGGGTTATATATCAGGCCGATAACATTTCCCCAAGGGTCAATAACCGTGGAAACCATGAGTTCACCACCCACATTGGTCGGTGCTTGATGTTTAGTTGCTCCGAACCTGATGAAGTGGTTATATTCCGAATCAATATCCTCAACGCCCCAATAAGTAAGCACATTGTCGGATTTTGGTTTTTCAGGATGCTCATTGGGCATCAACCCCAGTTCGTATCCTCCAATGTTAAACCCCACGTAAAAGGGCTCATCAAAATAGGGCTCTGTTTTGAAAGCCTTGCTATACCAGGCTTTTGCTTTGGCGAGATCTTCTACCAGATAGATGGTCGTTCTAAGTCCGAGCATGATTTTAGATGTTAAATGTTGAACGCAAATCAATTAGATTTTAACCTTTGAAACGGGAAAATTACAAATTTTTGCTTAGGTAACCCAATGATGATACCCTGACTTTTTGAAAAAAATTCTATTTACTTTTCAACCGATTGGAGGTAAATCTGCTCAAATTCTGCTCTTGCCCAGGGAGTACGTCTCAGGAATTTCAAACTTGATTTGATGGAAGGATCTACATTAAAACAACGGATATTGATTTCACTGCCCAGGTATTCCCATCCAAACTTGGCTATCATGAATTCAAGCATTTCTTCCAGCTTTATCCCATGCAATGGATTGTTTACCTGGCCTTCAACCGAGCTGCTTCTGGCGTTTTTAATGTTCATATAACGCTATAAATTAGTCGTGGGTTTGCTTTCTAAACGAATAAAACAGGATGATCCCGATGATAATCAGGCCACCGATCCACAATGCATAGTTTTTCTGATTATTTACTATAGGTGTGGTATCACCCATCAGCACATACGACGACCAAAAGAAAGGATGCGATTTGGCCATGTTGGCGTGTTTTAACACGGATATTTTCGCTTGCTGCAAGGCTACATCTTTTGGGAGCCCGTCTTTAAGAAACTGATAATAATTGTTCATCAACAAAGCGCCATTCTCATCCTGAACTTCCCACAAGGTCATGACAATACTCGGCACGCCGGCAAACAGAAAGCCACGTGCCAGGCTCATGATGCCTTCTCCTTTTTTAAATTTACCCGAGCCGGTATTGCAGGCACTCAGGGTTACCTGCTTGGCGTTGAGCGATAATCCATAGATTTCATAAATGTTCAGATAAGGGGAGAGGCTGTCGTTTTTTTCATCGTAAAAAACCAGTTTGCTCATCATGGGCAACGTATCGTTGATGTGGGTGTGCATGGCCAGGTGAAGCAATCCGTATTTCCCGGCTATGCGTTTAAAGGTTTCCTTGGTAGCCAGACTGTCGGTAATTGCTTTGCCATTCATCAGTGCGCTCACCTCAACGGCTTCCTTTTTGGCATAAGGCAATGAGCCAAAATCGTGTGATTGATTGCTACGGGCACCTTCTTCTACCTTCCCCGGTTTTGATTTTCCCTGATACAGGGGGGCAAAAGCAAGCATGTTGTTGATTCCGTTTTGGTCCTTTTTGCTAAAAAACGGGTTGTATTTTAGTGTACCGGAAGGGGCATACGAAATAGGATGATGTATAATGACGTAAGGCAGGTTGCAATAGTCTATTTCCCCGGATGTGGTGGCAGGAGGATTGGATTCAATAAGGATTTCAAAAGGCAGATAACCTAATAGCCCGTCAGGTACAATTGTTATTCGGTGGTCATTGGTTTCGAGCCCGGCATTTCCCAACAGCAGGTTGTAAACCAAGTGCGCATCCTGTTTAAATTGGCTATATCTTTGTCGGTTCTCGACTTCAATGTGGGTGTTTTTTAAAGAGATAAGCCTGGTGAGTGCATCAAAAAAGTTGCTGTCCACCCTGGTGGCATCGAAGCGTGTTCCACTTGGCCCGAGTAAAATGCGATACAGTGTGGTATCGGTGAGTTCGTATTCAATAAAAACCTCATTCATGTTGAGGTGATCTGTAATCTCCTGTACTCCGGCTACACCACTGTTGTATTTTAGTTCGTAATATTTAGGATATTCAATTTCTATTTGATGTATCAGGCTGTCGTAACGGTTCATTAAACCAAGCAAACGGTGGTTGTAATAGGGTATTTTACGTTCGTCGGGTGTTTTTTTCTCTTTCTCAGCTGCCAGGATCCGTTGCAGGGTTGCCATTTCATTTTTTATCTGGTTCTCAAAATTGAAGACTTTATCAGGCAGATCGGCAGTCTTCAGAGCATATTGGGTATTCACAGAAGCCAGTAGCGCAGCAGATTTGGCACTTTCGGCAAATTTGAATGCCTTGTGAAGATAGGCGATGTCGCCGGTTTTTTTAAATAGAAGATATTCCACCCCAATGGCCTGCTGGTAAAGGGGTTTTAACATATCGCCCAGCACCAGTTTATTCTCGGTTGACAGGGTGAGCGAAAGTGACAGCATCTGGTCGAGTACTTTACCAAATGCCTTTTCACTTTGAAGCAAATGAGGCAGTTGACCTGTTTTTTTTGCCAATGCAGCCAATGATCTGGCTTCACCGGCAAACGCTTTGGACTTAAGGGTCTTGTTGTAGTTGTCCAGTTGAAGGCTGTCAGAGTTATTCCACAGCGTGATCGCCTTGCGGTAATACAGCAAAGCCGAATCGGGTTGTTCTTTGTTATCAAGGAAATAATCGCCGATGGTGGTGATCAATTGCGCATTTTGGTTTGACAAAGGGCCATATAATCGCCGCGATTCCTTAAGTGATTTTTGCAGGTAAAGATAGCCGCTATCGGGTTGATTGGAATAAAATAAAAATTCAGCGTACTGCTCATATACTTTGGTAGCTCGCGTTTTACTGATGTTTTCCAATTTTAAAAGTTGGAGGGTCTGGCGGTAGTGGGTATTGGCCTCATCCGGCTGATCCAGCAACTTGTAGCTTCGGGCCAGGTTCAGGGTTAACAGCAACCTTAAATCATTGTCAGGTGAATAAGATAACCCCTGTTTACTGTATAACAAGGCTTCGGAGTAATTTCCTGTGCGAATGGAAAAGGATCCAAGATTGTAAAGTGTTCTTGGAACCCCTGTTTCAAAATCTAGATTCTCAATATAGATATCTAGTGCATTTGATGTGAATAGTTTAGCTTTAGGAAAATCGTAATTGTAATAGGCATTCATGCCCTTATTTGTATTAATTGCAGCAATAGTTATATATCTTTCGCTTCTAATATTTTTATAATATTCTTCAGAAATTGCATAATATTCAATTGCCTCATTTGTTTTTCCAACCGAGGTTGCCATTAAGCCATAATTAAGATAAAACCCGGCAACTAACAAGCTGTCTTTGACTATATCGCTGGTTTGTAGAATGTTATAAGCTTTTTGGAAATAAGAGTAGGCCTTATCGTAATTGCCGGTGATGGCATGGGTGATTCCAATATTGAGGTTCACATCGTATAAATCCCGCTTGAACTTAGTTTCTTCACTCAAAAGTTCAAGTACCTGATTGAAACATATTAAGGCACTGTCGAAGTAGTATAGGCGCATATAGGCAATTCCCTTGTAGTTGTAACTTTGGGCAATCAGGGCACTGTCGGGTACAGAGATGTTGATTTTTATGGAAATACTCTTGTCGAAGGAAAGTAAAGCGTCTTTGTACTTTTGATGGCGATCGAAGTATTTGCCTTGCCGGTGATAAATGTCAGCCAACAGAACCGAATCGGTGATTTGATGGGTTATGGCCATTTGAAAAACCTGTAATAACAAGCTGTCCGCTTCCTCCTGGTGTTTACTCTCAAGGGAGTCAGCCATCAAAAGTAAACCGGATGCCTTTTGTTTGATATTGTTTTGCGGCGTTTGAGGAATGTAGAATGGAACTGTTGAAAGAGTGCAGGAAGGTATGGATATATTGGTATGACCGGTAGGTGTCGAAATCTTCGGACAAAATATTAAAATCAGAATCAGTAGCTTACAAACAAACAACTGCCAGTTAGATGGATCAAAAAAAACATTCACGGGCTACAATGGTGCTAAATTCCTTATTCCTGCCATTAATGGGACACAAAATTAGCAAACCCTTGATGATTTCAAAGGAAATAAACCGGTAAATCGCGTGAATTATTTGATCAACGTGTTTAAGTATAACCCGCACAAACAGTTAATTCTATTTGAAATGGTAATTTAAACCCTTAGAACAACAAAAAAAGGGGAATTGATGGCCTCAATTCCCCTGAAGAATAAACAGAAGGTTATTCAGATTTGATAAAACGACCGGTAATATTTTCTTTATTCGGCAGATCGGACCGCATAATATAAGTATAGCTTCCAGATGTTAATTGGTCGGTATTGACCGATACCACACCGGAATTTTTAGCTGACAGGTTGATTTGTTGTACCAATTTTCCACTCATATCATAAATAAAAAGTGTACCCTCGTTCGAGGCAATCCGGATATTGAGCTGGTTGATCACAGGATTAGGGTAGGAAGACGCCTCACCAATGGTAGTAAAATCGCCGGATTTAAGCTCAGGGAGTTGAATTTCAACACCTTCGGCAGCAACTCCCCACTGATTTAATACCATGCCGTTTTCCTGCAACACCATGACATCCGATTGGTCCTGTAAGGCGCCAACTTTAAGGTTGACCAGTAAAGTACAAAGGTGGTCGCCGTAAACATGCGAACCTGCTTTTTCTGATTCATCCATCCAGATAATTTTAACCACACCCTGTTCTATCGCGTAGTTCAGGTTGCCATCGGGTCCTTCCACACCGGTGATGGTCATCAGATCGCTGGGGTAGTTGATGTTTAGGTTGAAACCCGAAATGAGTTCGGTATAATTGGAGGTGATTTCAATTTCACTGGTTTCGGAAGAAAGGCTTACCTGGTTGTTAACTTGACTTGTAACATTGGCCAACGAGCGACCAGAAGGTAACCAGACGCCTTCCACATCCCCGGAACCTGTGGCCCAAACGGTAGCTGTATCCGGTACCCCGAAATCACGGGCCATAAAATCAAGTTGGACATCCTGAAATTGCCAATCACCTACCGGAAATGGTTGTCCCTGGAGTAAATAGTTAATTAACACAATAAAATAGTCAGACCAGGTAACGGTACCGCTACCGTTGACATCGGCTGCCGCGAATTCATAATCTGTAAAGTTATACCATCCAAACAGATACATCATAATACGGAAAGCATCCTGTAATGTAACATCGCCCGGATCCAGCAAAGTTGACGAAGCCAGGTAGTAGCTGCCATTGGGAATGTTATCGAAAAAATACTCACCATAGTCGTTGGTCATGGTTGTTTGCATCACATTGTTGCTCATATCCAAAAGTTGTATAGTCACTTCAGGAACAGGTGTTCCAGGGTCATTGTGGTAATTCACGGTACCGGTTAATTGGTTTTGGGCAAAAATGGGGCTTAGCCAGATCATTAGTGCGATGGTAACTGTTGTTTTAAAGATCGTTTTTTTCATGGATTTAATTTTTTAATTGATAAATTGTATAACCTTCTACCTATACTGTGTAAAAAAGGCTGAAAATTCTATACTTTTTTTTAAAAAAAATCACTTTTTTTTCATTTTTATTCAAAATTGGCTAAAAAAGGCTTGTTTTCTTGATAATTTTGCCGGCCAGGCATTGAAGGAAACTTTTTCCCACAGAAAAATAATCCCATGTCAGGAGGATAACTAATTGAATAGTGAATAAACCACATGAAAGACTACTTGCGTACAAAATATTTTCTGGTTCTAATAGAAGTGCTGATGTTGTCGATGGCAGTTTCCGGACAAGAAGGCTACCGTGTAACCGTGAAAATTGATGGGAATTCCGATACGGCTTTATTGCTCACCTGTTATTATGGAAGCAAAATAAAACTGGTTGATACGGCAACTCTCGTGTCAAAAGGCACTTTTGTCTTTGAAGGCAAAAGCCGGCTTCCGGGAGGTATCTATATGGCAGTGACTCCGGATAAAAAAAAGCTGTTTGAATTCCTGATCGGTAAAAACCAGGTGTTTAAACTTGAATCAGACACCATCGATTATGCCGTACAAATGAAAACCACAGGGTCAGAAGAAAACCAGGTGTTTTATGATTATCTGAAATTCAACGAACGAAACTATCAACAAAACAAATCGATCGTAGAAGAGCTAAAGGAGGCAGCGGACAGCACCCACCGATATAAACAACTTAGAAATCAGTCAGATTCGTTGAATAAAAGATCCATTGGATACAAAATGGAGGTGATTGCCCAACATCCTGATTTGTTCGTTTCCACTTTGTTTAACGCCATGCGCGATGTGGAAGTCCCCGATAGTGTTCTTCATGGTGCCGACAGCTCACAAGCCTTTAAATATTACAAAAGACATTATTGGGATCATTTTGATTTAAGCGATTCCAGTCTGTTGCGTACCCCACTTATTGTGAATAAGCTGGATCAATATTTTGAAAGAGCCGTGTTTTTACATCCCGATTCGGTGGTGGTGGCCATTGATGATGTGATTTCAAGGGCCCGTCCTTCCTATGAGATGGTTAGTTATCTGGTGTGGCATTTTATGTCGGAGTACCAAAATCCAAAATACATGGGATTCGACAATATTTTTGTTCACCTTGTTGACCAATATTTTTCGAAGGAAGCCATTCAAAATACCTCACCTTCGGTACTCACCATGTTGACAGACCGGGCCAATGTGATCAGGCCTCTTTTGCTTGGTAAACAAGCACCTAATTTGGTTCTCGTCGACACTTCCGGACAATTAAAGTCGCTATATACACTTCAACATGCATACAATTTGGTGCTGTTTTGGGATTACGATTGTGGTATCTGTAAGAGGGAAATTGCTGATTTGGAAAAAATCTACAACCAGAAAACCTACGACCTGGAGATTTTTAGTGTGTGCGTGAACGGAGATTTGGATAAATGGAAAAAGTCGATTGGTGAGCGCCAAATGCCCTGGATAAATGTGAATGGTACCCGGAGTGCCACTCCCGATTTTCACGATTTATACGACATCCATGGCACTCCTGTTATCTACCTGCTCGATCGGGAAATGAAAATTATTGCCAAGCGTATCAGCGCTGATCAAATCCCCGATCTAATTGATAACATGGCACAAACGAAGAAATAGATTGCACGGATGTTCTAACTAGAGTCCATGATGTATCTTCTATTATTTCGATGATATCCATTTTGAATCTTTTTTTGTAGTATTTTAGTGCCGAAATACAGAACTACGATTTCGTTCATTTTATAACATCATCTACGAACCTGGTTCTGTGCTTACAAAGGCAAAAGGATTGGTTTACGTTTAATTATTAGTGATAATTCAAATTATCTCTGAATAGATGATTGTACGTAAACGGTGAAAATAATTCAAGTTATATGAGACATATCTACAATTGTCGAAATCCCAAACAATTAGCATGGGTCGTATTTGGTTTGATCGTTTTTTTACTAAGTGGATCCGGATTAAAGGCGCAGTGTCCGGTAACTGCCGATTTCAGTTATGAAATCAATAACTGCACAGATGTTGCGTTTACAAACCTTGCCACGGTTAATCCCCCTGGTTCAATAACTGGTTATCGTTGGGAATTTGGTGATGGAGGTATTTCCGTCATCGCAAACCCTGTTCATCATTACCTGACAACCGGAACCTATCAGATTTTGTTTATTGTGAGCGATATTTCGGGATGCGCCGATACGGCTGCCAGGCAAGTAGTTATTGCTCCGGCTCCCGTGGCTGCGTTTACTTCCTTTTTCTTTGCCTGTCGTCAGTTAGCGGTAGTAAATCCATTTAATAATCCCGGGTATACTTATTTTTGGGATTTTGGAGATGGAGCCACCTCAACAGCCCATACTCCGCCTGATCATATCTACTCTTCGGTTGTTACCGAAACAAATTATACGTTATCATTTACAGTTACTGACGAAAATGGATGCTTCAGTACTGCCACAGAACAAATTACCATTTTTCCTGATATTTCAACCTCCTTTACTTTTGCACCAAGCGGGGTTTGTTCTTCTGATACAGTAACCTTTGATGCCGGTAGTACGACAGGAGGCCAGAACTATATTTGGGATTTTGGGGACGGATCTCCCGGAGTGAATACCACAGACCCTGTAACCAATCACCTGTTCAGGGCATATAACGACGCTGCCTGTACCCCTGACCAGTCGTTTACTACCTCACTTGTTGTTACAAACAGCAACAATTGTCAGTCTGGAACAAATGACGTGGTTACCATGCTAAGACGACCACAACCATTGTTGGCCGATCCTACAACAAATTTCAGCAATTGTCTGAGCAGTCCGACTCCGTCCGACCCGGACTACCTGTTAACTGTGACCAATATGACGCAGTATATGGCTTGCGTTGATAGTATGAATATTGAATGGGGCGATGGTGCGGTTACTTACAGTTTGATCGCGTCGAGTTTTCCGGTTTCGCACCTTTATAATACGATCAATCAATTTAGTCTACGGGTCATCGCCTTTACAAATGGGTGTTATGGTGATACCATTTATCTGGTTTCGAACCAAAGTGTGCCTGCAAGTGCCGGAGTTAATATTGCTGCCAGTACAGTAAATTGTGCTCCACACGATTATACTTTTGAATTGACAAATTATGCTGGCAATTCGGACGGGACGATCTATACCTGGGATTTTGGGGATGGAAGCCCGGGTGTTACCTGGGTACATCCTGATCCACTTTCGGTTGATACCATTGTTCATACTTACACGGAAAGTGCCTGCGCGGTAACCACCAATCCACAAACACCTGATTATACGGTTACCCTGGTTGTTTCGAACTTATGTGCCAGCCGTACAACTACGGTAAATGGAATATATGTTTATTCAGCACCTGAGATTACGATCGAATTTATCGACAACAGAGATACTATTTGCTTAAATGAATCAGCCTGCATCCGTAATTTGAGTGATCCCGGATATGGGGGATTAACTTCCTGCGACAGTACTTCTGCTTTTCTCATTGATTTTGGTGATGGCGGTGGAAGTGTTCAGGCTCCACTCAACGACAGCATTTGCAGTATTCCTTATTCCACTCCCGGACTCTATACAATAATGATCAATGGGGAGAATAGCGCCAATTCCTGTGGTACTGTTCAGGATTCAACCACTGTACTGGTGATTGGCACCCATGCCGAATTTATTGCCGATACCGCTTGTTTTGGAGGATTGACCCAATTTACGGATTTGTCATATTGTTATTCTGATGCGACCTACAATGCAGATCCAGGCATTTTACCCGTTTCATGGGAGTGGGATTTTGGAGATCCAAATACAAATCAGGACACCTCTACGTTACAAAACCCAGGTTATACCTATTTATCTTCCGGTGTTTTTCAGGTTACTTTAATCGTTGGTAACTCATTTGGATGTGATTCCATTTTCATCGATTCTGTTTATGTTGACGACTTGCAAATTGATTCGGTCCATATTACCGATATTGCCTGTCATAATGCAAACGATGGAATCATTCAACTTTATTCCTCTTTAGGAATCGGATCACATACCTATACTTTAACTCCGGGTGGTCTAGTCAATTCCACAGGTGTTTTTAATAATTTGGCCGCCGGCACCTATACCGTTACGGTTGCCGATGACCATGGATGTAGCGTGTTTAACGATACATTGACCATCCGTAACCCGGATGCGATCACGGTGGTGGTGGATAGCTTCACCGATATTACCTGTAACGGATTTGATGATGGAACAATTCAGGTTTCTGCTTCCGGAGGCGTAGGAATTCTTAGCTTCACGCTGAACCCTGGTGGCATTTTAAATACAACCGGGCTGTTTGAGAACCTGGCCGGGGGAGACTATACCGTTTCGGTAACGGACGAAAACGGATGCCCGCCGACTGTAACTGCCGTTATCACTATTGTAGACCCTCCTGCATTGACTTTTACCTCTATTACAACAATAAACAACACCTGTCACAATATCAACGATGGTGAAATTACAGCAATAGCAACTGGGGGTATCGGGACCATCACCTATACTTTGAACCCTGACCTGATTAGCAATACCACCGGTGTGTTTAGCGGTCTTTGGGGAGGCACCTATTCTATCACCATAACCGATGACAATAACTGTACAACTACTTCGCCCGATGTAACGATTGTAAATCCTCCCGCGATAGTCATTTCAAGCATTGTACCGATGGATGTTACTTGTAATGGAGCGGGCGATGGCTCCATAACCATTGGTGCAAGCGGGGGAGTAGGTGTTTTAAATTACACGCTGGATCCCGGAGCGATAACAAATTCCACTGGTCAGTTCACCGGTTTAACTGGGGGAACTTATATTGTGACCATTGAAGATGAAACAGGATGTCAGGAAAATACCGGTAATATCACGATAAATGATCCGGGAATTATTGAAATTAATTTTGAACAGGCCACCAACATTACCTGCAATAACCTGGACGATGGCACCATTACCGTTTCGGTCAATGGCGGAACATCTCCTTATACCTATACCCTCAATCCAGGTTCCGTATCAAACAACACCGGGATTTTCAACGGTTTGGCTGCCGGTACCTATACCGTTTTAGCAGAAGATGTAAATGGATGTCCCTCGGATATGAGTTCTCCATTAACCATTGTAAACCCACCTTTACTCGAAATTGTATCAGAAGCCGGCACTGGCATTACCTGCCATAATGCCAACGATGGAACCATTACCATCATAGCCCAGGGAGGAACCGGAACCCTCACCTACACCTTAAATCCGGGAGGAATCCAAAACACAACCGGCATTTTTTCAAATCTTCCGGGCAACAATTATACGGTAACCGTAGAAGATGCCAATTTGTGTTCTGTTGTTAGTAATACAATTCCTGTTGTAAATCCCGATGGTATCATTTATAGTATCATCCAAACAAATATCACCTGTTATGGTGATCAGGATGGAACCATTACCATCAATGCCTCCGGCGGAACCGGAAGCCTCGAGTATTCACTCGATAATGGGTTTACCTTTTCTTTACTTAGTTTTTACGACAACCTGGCTCCGGCTACCTACCTGGTAGTAATTCGTGATGCCATTGGGTGTGTTACGCCGGGTGAAGCCGTGGTGATTTCTCAGCCGGAATTATTGGAAATAACCGCCTTCAATATTATCAATACTTCCTGTTCTGGTTGTATGGATGGCCAGGCGGAAGCCGTTGTTGTAGGTGGAACAGGGCCTTATACGCATTCCTGGTCGAATGGAACAAGCCTTAACCCGGCAACTGGACTGGCGGCTGGCACGTATACCGATACAATAACCGATGCGCATGGCTGTACTACTTTTGCGGAGGTAACCATAACTGAGCCACAACCATTGTTGGTAACTACTGATTCTGCAAATGCGGTTTGTTACGGTACCAACACAGGTTGGGTTTCTGCCACCGTTACCGGCGGAACGGCTCCTTATACATATTCGTGGATTCGTTTGCCCGACTTTACTGAGATAGGAACTACCGATTTACTGTCGAACCAGGGAGTTGGCACCTACAGAGTTACCGTGTACGACTTCTTCAACAACATGGTGGTTGATGAGGTATCAATCGGTCAGCCGGATACCCTGGCCCTGAATTTTAACTTTAGTGATACTGTATGTTTCGGCGCCACTAACGGTTGGGGAGAGGTGATACCCTCCGGTGGAGTGCCTTCATATACCTACCTTTGGAATGATCCTGGTTTATCCACTACACCGGATATTTCGAATTTGCCGGCAGGTATCTATGAAGTTGTTGTCACCGATAGTCACTTTTGTCAGACTACCGACCAGTTCCAAATTATTGAAAACACGGAAATGTTGGTTGCGGTTACAGTTGCCGATCCCATTATTTGTTCCGGACAAAGTACTCAGCTAACGGCTACACCTTTGGGAGGTACCACTCCTTACGTAAGCTATTTATGGGATCCGGCTGTTGATTTGGATGATCCAACTTCTGCCACCCCCTTGGCATCCCCTGTTGTTTCTACCACTTATACCGTCCTGGTTACCGATACCCGAGGTTGCACTACCACAAATCAGGTTTTAGTGGAAGTATTCCCCTCACCTACGGCGCAGATGGGCTACAATAACCCTTGTGCCAGTAACATAGTATATTTCTTCGACTTCTCGCTTCCTAACGGCGATAGCATTGTTGCCTACAGCTGGGATTTTGGAGATGGGAATTCTTCCACCAATCAAAACCCTGTCCATTATTACGCTGCTATCGGCGCCAGCTATGATGTGTCGTTAACTGTTATGAATGAAAATGGATGCATTGATATCCTTTATGAAACTATTTTTGTTAATCCGACTTTAGGGGCTGATTTCACTGCCGATTTGGTTTGTCTGGGTGATTCGACACAATTTATTGATACGGCCCTGGTACCTGCAACGGTGGCAGCTTGGAGTTGGGATTTCGGTGATGGGACTACCTCTGATTTGCACAATCCAAAACATGCCTACTTATTGCCCGGCACGTATCAGGTATCATTGACCATCACCGATAACAATGGATGTCAGGAATTTGTCAGCCATCTGGTGGCGGTAAACCCATTGCCTGTTCCGGCATTTTCTGCTCAGACCAACTGTTTGGGTGACCTTACCTTTTTCACGGATTTAACGCAGGATCCCTCTTCCACAATCGACACCTGGTCTTGGGATTTCGGCGATCCGGCGTCGGGAGTTGATAACACCTCCGGACTTCAAAACCCAACCCATTTGTATACCACTGCGGGTGATTATAATGTAACGCTGGTGGTGGTGAATCAAAATGGGTGTGCCGATACACTCGTGCAAACAACCGTTATTTATCCTGATCCCATCGTTTTGTTTACTGCAGATACGGTTTGTTTTGGCACGGCCACTCATTTTACAGATTTATCGTTTGTTGCTGCCGGCCAGATTACATCATGGAACTGGGATTTTGGTGACGGGTTCAATTCTACAACACAAAACCCAACACATCTATATGGTGCCGGTGGAAAATATGAAGTAATACTACAGGCATCCAATGCAGGTGGCTGTATGGGACAGTACTCCGACAGTATTTGGGTGCATGGTCAGCCTGTGGCTGAGTTTAATTTCCCTTCAATGTGTGTTAACCAGACAGAACAGTTCTTTGATGCCTCTGTTCAGGCTGATACTGCTATTGTTTCCTGGAATTGGAATTTTGGCGATGGAACTACCAGCACATTGCAAAACCCGGTGCACACTTACCTTTTTTCGAGCAACTTTAATGTAAGGTTGGAAGTTGTTGATGCCAATGGATGTTCTGATGTGGTGTTTCATAGCATTGTAGTTGACCCACTTCCTTATGTTGATTTTGATTATTCTCTGGCTACCTGTGCCAACGACACCACTTATTTCACCGACTTATCGATCCCCAACGCTGCCTCCATCATCAGTTGGTCGTGGGATTTTGGTGATGGAAATTCATCGAACCTTCAAAATCCGGGACACTATTTTGGAACTGATGGCGTCTTTACCGTTACCCTGACAGTGATTAATTCCAATGGTTGCCCGAATACGACACAACAACAAATCGACATATACGCCCCACCAATGGCGGATTTTTCATCAACCCCCGGGTGTTTGGGTTTTCCAATCCAATTTACTGATGAAACCACGCTTCTTTCAGGTTCCATTATCGATTGGGAATGGAACTTTGGCGAGCCGATTTCAGGACCCAATAACATCTCCTTTGCCCAAAATCCGACCCATAACTACAGTGGGACAGGAGTTTATCTCGTGACTTTGATTGTAACCTCTTCTGATTTGTGTAATGATACCATTCAGAAGCAAGTTCCTGTATTCGTTAGTCCTGCCGGAGATTTTGTTTCAACCAATGTCTGTTTAAATGATACAACGATTTTTACTGACCTATCAGTACCAGGCGCTGCGCCAATCATTTCCTGGTATTGGAATTTTGGTGATGCCACCTATTCTTCTGTTCAAAACCCATCACACGTATATGGAAACTCTGGTCAGTATGTAGCATTTTTAACAATCACCGATACCAATGGTTGCTCGGTGACTGTTAATCGTTTGGTCAATGTTTTTGCATTGCCCATTCCACAGTTTATTTATGAACATGCGTGTGAGAATACCATGGCACACTTTACCGATTATTCAGTTGGTTCAGGTGCGCCAATAATTAGTTGGTTTTGGGATTTTGGAGATCCGGCAAGTGGAGCCAATAATTTTTCAACCCAACAAAACCCCGCACATGAATACCTGTTGGCAGGAACCTACCCGGTTACCTTATCGGTGACCAACATGAATGGTTGTCAAAACACCAATACAACTGACGTGTTGGTAGAACCTGGACCGGTAGCCGAATTTATCTATGATTCGGTTTGCTCAGGCAGCCCGACCTATTTTATTGATCAATCCTATTCTCTTGGTAGCCCGATTACCAACTGGTACTGGAATTTTGGCGATGGATCTACCTCAAATATTCCCATGCCCGTTCATACCTTTGCAGCACCTGGCATATATAATGTGGCACTCAGTATAACCATTGCCAATGGTTGTGTTGATCAGGTAATTCATCAGGTGATTATTGAAGATGGTCCTGTGGCCGATTTCAGTTATCTGGATCCAACCTGCACTTTGGATATCTTACAGTTTACAGATCTTTCATACACTTCAGGCATCAGTCCCATCATTAGCTGGTATTGGGAGTTTGGTGATGGCGGGAATTCTACTGATCAAAACCCGACCCATTTTTACAGTATTCCAGGCACCTACCAGGTATCATTAACTGTCGAAAACACGAATTCCTGTATCAACACCATCACAAAATCAGTAACTTCCGGTGTGGCACCGGTAGCCGGTTTTACCTTCGATGCCAATACCTGCGACACGGTTCATTTTACCGACCAAAGCTCCGTTTCCGGCGCAACCATTATTTCGTGGAACTGGAATTTTGGAGATCCATTGTCAGGAACTAACAACTTCTCTACCCTGCAAAATCCTACACATATTTATACCTTATCTGGAAGTTATGATGTTAGGTTAATCGTGGAGAGTGATGGTGCTTGTAGCGATACAATGATCCAAACACTAATTATCACTCAGCCTGTAGCCGATTTTAATATTGTCAACAATGGCGACTGTGCCAACGGTCCCATCCAGTTTACTGATTTAAGTTTTTCTACCGGGGTTTCTATCACAGGATGGTTATGGGATTTCGGAGATCCGGCTTCAGGATCATCCAATGTGAGCACTGCTCAAAATCCCACACACACTTTTTCTACAGGAGGCACATTTAACGTGACTTTAATTGTGACCGATCAAAACGGATGTTCCAATACCACCACAAGAACTGTCACCACATTGCCTGCTCCTGTTTCATTGTATAGTGCCACACCAGTTTCCAGTTCCAGTTGTCAGAACAGTGAGGTACAGTTTACTGACTTATCGGCATCTGTTGGAAGCCCACTTGTTGAATGGATTTGGAGTTTTGGTGATGGATCACCTGATTCCGTGATAATTTCTCCGGATAGCCCCAACATTATTCATACATTTCCATCAAATGGGACTTATATGGTTTCTCTTACTGTGACCAATGCAGCTGGTTGTAGTGATTCGTATTTACAGGCTATTACGGTATCAAATACTGATTTTAATATTGATTTCTCCTACACCATCGACTCCTGTCTCACGGCGCAGTTCACCGACCTCTCCATCCCGCCCCCCGGATATTACCTGGTAGCGTGGTACTGGGAGTTTGGCGATGACTCCGTCAGCACCTGGCCCGACCCCAGGCATTCCTACCTCAGCGGCGGCCTTTACAATGTCACCTTAACCGTTACTGCCGACAGTGCTGGTTTTCTCTGCACCAACACCATCACCCTCCCGGTAATCGTCCCACACATGCCCACGATATACTACACCTGGGACCCCGAGCCCACCTGCCTGGGCGACAGCACCCATTTCTATGGCACCTCGGGCACAGAGATCACCGAATGG
>MEOL01000035.1 GCA_001769215.1 Bacteroidetes bacterium GWF2_41_31 | reverse complement strand
TGTAGTACAGATCAACACAGAGAACGGATTAGTTACCAAGAGAGTTGTTATTTCTCAATAACCACCTTCAGGGTAGTTAACTACCGATAAAAAAAGGGGGCATCCATCGGATGCCCCCTTTTGTTTTTTACAATGGTTACCAGGTGTTTGAGCTAAACGTTGTTGAATTTTATAAATCCTTAAAAATCAAGTAAATTATCTGGATTAATTGCCATATTTTATTATTTAATGCATATATTTGTATTTAGTAATGATGCAAACCAATTAGTTTCATTTTTTCTTTCCCAAAATAAAACCAGTTGATGAAAAAAATCAAAAGATTATCTTTCCTTCTGTATCTTGTATTATCGTCGGGGGTCATTTTAGCACATGACAACCCTTCTTCTCATTTGAATGAACAAATTCCAATGATTCGGTCTGGGGAAATGCTCGTTAGCCCAATTCTGACCCTTACTGATGTTCCATGTTATGATGAAATATGGACTGATGATATGGGTGGTGATATATTTACAATCTCCAACACGGGTACCGATTTGTTGACCTTCCAATTAACAGCCGCCGGCTTTGTTGCCAATATAACTCCTGACAATGGGAGTATCCCAGTGGGAGAGTCCACATTGATACACCTGACTTATTCTTCAGCAGGTTACACTATTGGCACCTTTCAGCAGGATATTGAATTGGTTACCAACGATCCTGGAAATCCAATCACTCAGGTAGGTAATACCATGGTGGTCTACACGCCGGCTATCGTTTATGGGGTAGTTACCGACTGCATAACAGGATTGCCAGTTTCGGGTGTTGTTGTTGGTCCTACATATACCGGTTTTAATATAGAAACTGACGGAGTGGGTTATTACGAGCTGCGTGTTGATCAGGGAACCTATGATATTACGTTTTCTAAACTTGGTTATGACCCCTTGTATGTAGCAAACGTTGTCGCCACTCAAGGTTCTCCTCTTGAACTCAATGTAGGATTGTGTAGAATGCCCTATTCGGTACAATGGATACTGGCGGAGCCAAATGCGGCTGATTCAGAATGTATTGTCTCCTGGTCAGCTCCCATGGGACCCTATGAAATAGCGTATGATGACGGAACAGCAGATGAATATACGATCTGGACCTCCGCTGGAGGAGCTGTGGCGGTTCTCTTCACACCAACAGGCTACCCTTCAACCGTCATCGGAGGGCGTTTGAATGTTGGAGATGGAAGTTTCCCCACCGGCAGTAATTTTTTAGGATCCACCATGGCCGTGGGTATTCTGGATGATGATGGGGCAAATGGATTGCCAGGTACCGTTTTGGATTCATTAACCGTAACAGTTGATCATTATGGATGGATTGAATTTTATGGTGCTTTTAACGTACCCATCGAAAGTGGTGATTTCTATCTGGTGATGTGGCAATTGGGATCTGAATCAAATTCAGCACCAATAGCCATTGATAACGAAACACCGATATCCTATCGTTCTTATGCCCAAATGCCGGGTGGTGATTGGAATATTTCACCTTATCAGGATTTTATGATGAGAGTTTATGTAGTTGGTGAAGTTGATACTGTTACCAAGAAAGGACAGGAAACAGTAGTAAACCTTTCCAGGATTCCTGAATCAAAAAAGAAACTTTTTCTGGCAAGTGGTGAACCTGTCAAAGTTAGCGGGATCAGGCAATCGGGCAAAATTTTACCAATTGATCATGCACCGGTTGATGGCGACAGAACCATCACAAACTATATTATCGCCAGGGTGAGCGATTTTGATCCTCTTGGTGGACCGGAATGGGGGATGTTAACCATGCTTGATACTTTGACAACACAGACTTTTACTGATTTAGATTGGATTAATCTGGCTCCTGGTTTTTATGCTTATGCTGTTAAAGTAGAATATGACTATGGCCAATCGGAGTGGGCTTACTCCAATGTGGTACCACATTTACTTGAGGCTTCTGTAACAATAAATGTGACACCCTGTGATGGAACATCACCGGAAGGTATTGAAGTAAATATGTTAGGTTTAGACTATCCAAATCAGTTCGAGTTTGGCCTAACAGATATCAATGGAACAGTTGTATTCGATAACGTTGTTTTTGGCTCTTATGAGCTATATGTGTTTAATGTGGGTTACAACATTGAAATGCTGAACTTTGAGATCACCCATGATACGGTAATTAACATTGTAATTTCTCAAAAAGCATACCCTCCACGCCATTTATATGTTGATTCGATTATGTTGGTAGCTACCTGGGATGAGCCTGTAATTACTGCTTTGGCTCAGGAAACATTTGAAGGGACGACATTCCCCCCGGACGGTTGGCAGGCAACAACACAGCATCCCGGAGGAGGTGGGGGATGGAATCGCAGTGATGACGGAGGAAGTGTTTATTTCCCCATCCCTCCCGGCGATGGATTTTATGCTGTTACCAACGAAAGTATATTGGCCTCTGGGAGCGATATTACGGTAGATTACCTGATAACCCCTTCAGTGGATTTGAGAGAAAGTGCTGATTTTGCCCTTTATTTCGATCATTATTTTACCATGTCGTTTGGAGAAACTGCATACGTTGAGTACAGTTTTGATGGAGGAACTACCTGGGATAGTTTGCAGCCAATTTCGCCGGTAAGTGGTTGGACAACAGAATCCATAGATTTAAGTAACTTCTCAGGTCCTAACGGTTATGAAGCCATCTGGTTTGCCTTTCATTACGATAGCAATGATAACTGGGCTTGTGGTTGGGCGGTTGATAATGTAAGCATTACCAACGGACCTGCTCAGATATTGGGATACTATGTTTCCTTAGATAATGCTTTTGTAGCACAAACAGGGATTGAAGATACTACCTATCATTTCAGTGATTTAATGTATGGAGTAACCTACAAAGCTGGCATTAGTGCAATTTATTCTTGTGCGTTATCGCAACCAGTTGAATATACATTTATATCTCGACACCTTTATCCTCCCCGAAACCTGGGTGATGATTATATCCCGGGTACCTTTGTGGTTCCAATGAAATGGAATCCTCCTGATAGATTTAACTCTCCATTTAAGTCATTTAATTCAGAAGATTACATACCTGAAGAAACGATGCTAACCTCGCAGGAAAGCCATCCCTCCAATGCGCATTTTGCGGGAGGTAGAGATCTTTGGGACATTACCCATGGATTTGACATGGATGAGCCTTCAGGTTTGTCCGGATTGGTTGGGGCCGAAACAAATG
Organism: Bacteroidetes bacterium GWF2_41_31; assembly: GCA_001769215.1. GTDB lineage: Bacteria > Bacteroidota > Bacteroidia > Bacteroidales > F082 > UBA6244. The sequence goes on along the minus strand of MEOL01000035.1, from coordinate 178,633 downwards.
GATACTACATCTATTCCTCCAGGTGGGACAGTGATACCATTGTAAAATTTTATGAAACGGGATTATTCCTGGAAGCTTTCACCATCCCCGGTGTAAGTAACCTGTGCGACCTCGCTTACGATGGCACCTACATATATGGATCAGATGCTTCGAATATTGTGTATGAAATGGATTTTATTAATAAATCATTAGTAAGTACAATCAGCGCCCCAGTTAACGTCAGAGCTATCGCCTATGATGCAATAAATGACGGATTTTGGGCCAATGACTGGAGTTCTGATTTGACTTTATTTGACAGGAATGGAACGGTACTTCAGACGATTTCAAATGTACCAGGCATTTATGGATTGGCCTGGGATGGTGGAACAGATGGTGGTCCTTACCTTTGGCTGTTCGAAGGAACTGTTTCCGGTGGAGGCTGTTGGGTATCGCAATGGGATATTGCCACCAGCGGACCTACAGGAGTACAGCACAGTGTAAGTGATGATTTTGGATCAGACGGTATTGCCGGAGGCTTGTACCTCGACGACGAACTTAATATCGGTACCTGGACTCTTGGAGGTACTATGCAGGGAGCCGGAGATGTGGCTTTTGGATATGATCTTGGTCCCAATTCAAGTGCCGGAATACCACCTGGTCTTTTTTCTTTCAGGCTCTATCAGGATGGAGTTCAAATTGCTGAAGTTCCTTATGAAGGACAGGGTGTTGATGACTGGATTAATTATGTGATCAACCCAATCGATCCGGGGGATTACAACTATTATGTTACAGCTGTGTATACGCTTGGACAATTTGGATATCCGGGTGAACTAGGAGAATCGTTGTGGTCAGGCACCGATTCGGTGCATGTTATATGGGGAACCCTCATACCTTTTTATGAAGGTTGGGATCAGGGTAGCTTTGGCGCGAACTTTTGGACAACCTCCCGATCAAACTGGGTGATTAATACGTCAATAGGGTCACCCGAACCAGCGGCAGAATTTTTCTGGAATCCGTTGCAGGAAAATGATTACAGCTCAAAGCTTACAAGCTATCCAATGGATGCCGACCAATTGTCGCTGGGAGCATTATTCCTCGATTTTGAAATCAGGTTGGTTGATAGGAATTCTACAGGGTTGGAAAAGCTAAAGGTTGAAGTTCAAAGCGATACGTCCTGGATCACAGTAAGTACTTTTACAAACAGTGGCAGTTTTGATTGGACCGCCAACCACATCGACATCAGTGATTATGCCTTATCAAATGCATTTAGAATGCGGTTTAATGCAGTAGGTAATAATTCACATGACATTGTTTCCTGGTTTGTCGACAATATTTCTTTGACCAGAAGTTGTGAGAGTATAAGTAATCTAACAGGTGATGTAAACGATGATGAAGAGGTGATCCTTACCTGGATTTCTCCGGCAGATACACTTATTTCAGGTTTCAATATTTACAGAAGCGATAATGAATCAGGTACTTACCAGCTGTATGCTCAGATGCCGGCAGAAACAGGAGTACAGGGGTATAGCTTCATCGACACTGCCACAGTGAGTGTAAGATCGTATTGCTATCAGGTAACCTGTATATGGGAAAATGCAACAGACTACTGTGAGTCAGCACCCGGTTTCAATGTCCCGGGGACTGAGGATTATGTTTGTGTTACCTCAGTTGGTTTGGACGAACCCGTAACAATTGGGTTTAATTTATTTCCTAACCCGGCAAAAGGTAAAGTAACAGTTACTTCTGAAATTGCTATGAACCATATTGTGTTAATGAACTACCTCGGACAGGTTGTTTACACTTCTACCCTGTCAGGAGAGTATGCTGTAGAACTGAACACTTCTTCATACGAAGCCGGTGTATATGTAGTACAGATCAACACTGACAACGGATTAGTTACCAAGAGAGTTGTTATTTCTCAATAACCACCTTCAGGGTAGTTAACTACCGATAAAAAAAGGGGGCATCCATCGGGTGCCCCCTTTTGTTTTTTACCTTTGCGCACGCTTATGATAACCATTAATAATGTAACAAAAGAATTTGGTGGAACTCCTATTTTTACAGGGGTTACCTTCCATATCAACCCGCGGGACCGGATTGGTTTGGCGGGTATGAATGGTGCCGGTAAAACAACCTTGCTCAAAATACTAAATGGCCTTATTCAACCGGATAATGGCTCAGTAGCCGTTCCACCTGACCATTCGGCCGGATATTTACCGCAGGAGAAGAAAATATTCAGTCAGCTGAATATAGTTGATGAAACCATGCTGGCTGTTAACTTTATAGCTGAGTTAGAGGCAGAATCGGAGACAATTCAGTTGGAACTGGGCGCACCCGATTACAATGAGAAAATCTATACCCGGAAACTAAGCAGACTCGAAGAAATAAATGCCATTTTACAGTATTATACTCCTGAACGAATCAGGGGAGATGCAGAGCGGTATTTAACGGGCCTGGGCTTTGCACATTCGGAATTTACCCGTCCGATGATGAGTTTTAGTCAGGGTTGGCAGATGCGTGTTGAACTGGCCAAATTGCTGTTGCTGCAACCCTCGTTGCTGTTGCTTGATGAGCCAACCAACCACCTGGACATAGAATCGATTCAATGGTTGGAAGATTTTTTAATCAATTATACAGGAGCGGTGGTAGTAGTGTCGCACGACCGGACCTTACTTGACCATGTCACCAATCGCACTATTGAAATTAACAACGGTAAGGTATTCGATTATGCGGTTTCCTATTCCAAATACATAGAATTAAGAAACGAGAGGGAAGAACAAACCCAGGCCACCTACGACAATCAGCAAAAGCAAATCAAAGAGATTGAGCGTTTTGTAGAACGATTCAGATACAAGGCCTCCAAAGCAAAACAGGTGCAGTCGCGGGTGAAGTTGCTTCAGAAAATGGACACTGTTGAACTGGAAAACCTGGATAAATCATCTATTTACTTTAAATTTCCGCCTCCTCAGCATAGTGGTAAAATTACCGTTGAAGGCAGCGAGTTGACAAAAAAATATGGTGATCACGTGGTGTTGGATCGCATCAATTTTCAAATATTAAGGGGCGAAAAAGTAGCTTTTGTCGGGAGAAACGGCGAAGGTAAATCGACTTTAGCTAAGATGATTGCTGACAATCTTCAGTACGAAGGCACGTTAAAACAAGGGCACCAGGTGAAAGTGGGGTATTTTGCCCAGGACCAAAACGAACGCATGAACCAGGAACTTACCGTTTTCGATACCATCGATCAGGTGGCTGTTGGTGATATCCGTCCGCGAATAAGGGATATCCTGGGTTCGTTTTTATTCAGGGGTGATGATTTGGACAAAAAGGTAAAAGTCCTCTCAGGAGGTGAAAAATCCAGGTTGTCATTGGTTAGGTTGTTGCTTTCGCCCAATAATTTTTTGTTGCTTGATGAGCCTACCAACCACCTTGACATCCAATCGAAGGAAATTCTAAAAGCTGCCATCATGGAGTTCACCGGAACCGTGGTCATTGTATCGCACGACAGGGATTTCCTACAGGGTTTAACTTCGCGCTTGTATGAATTTAAAAATGGAAAAATAAAGGAACATCTGGGCGATATCAGCACCTATCTGGAAAAACGAAAGATTGAAGGCCTCACCTCGCTCGAATACCGCGATCCATCGGCCACAGCTGTACCAAAGGTTCAGACTGAAAACAAAATCAAGCGTGAATTGAAAAAAGGGCAAGACAAGGAATTGCGTAAACTGGAGAAGGAAATTAAAAGCGTGGAAGATTCAATTCACCAAAAGGAAAAAGAACTGTTACAGGTAAATGAAATGTTATCGAGCCCCACCTTGTATCCTCAGGAAATCCAGTCGGGTGAATTGTTTAAAAAGCACGATCGGCTTGAAAATGAGATTGCAAGTCTCATGGAATTATGGGAAAAGCTTCAAAATAGCCTGGAAGAAATGAAAAATACAGAAGGTTGAGCCTACTCCGAAAAGTCAAGAATCACATAATCCTCTAAAGGGAACTTTAATAGTTTGTTGATTTTCAACGAATCCCCTTTAGGGGTTAGGGGTAAATGAGTTGAAAATCAATGAACACATACTTTTCGGAGTGGACTCAAGGTTGATTACTTATCTCTCTCAACCATCTTTGAGGCCACATCCCTGAGAATTTCCTTGTTATTTTCGGCTAGTTTAACACGATCGAGGTATTCCATGCCCTTGGAATAAAATTTCTCAATTTCATTGGTAGCAATTTTGTCGATTCCTAACCGGGCAAAAATGTTTTTAACCTTGTTTATTTTTGAGATAGATTCGGCTTCTTCGTTGTTATATAAATCAACCAATTGTTGTCGGGTGCCGGCGTCGCTACATTCCAAAGCCTTGATATACAGGAAGGTTTTTTTATTGGTGATAATATCACCACCTGTTTTTTTTCCAAAGATATTCTCATCTCCGAAGGTATCCAGGAGATCATCCTTTAATTGAAATCCCAACCCGATATTCACACCAAACTGATACAGATTGTCCGCATCCGAAATGGAGGCACCACCAATCAGCGCCCCTATCTTCAAACTGGCACCAAACAACACCCCGGTTTTCAATCGGATCATGTTGATATATTCACCAACAGATACCTGGTTATTGGTTTCGTAGTTTAGATCGAATTGTTGGCCTTCGCACACTTCAATGGCTGTACGATTAAACACGCTCAGAATGTTTTGCAATATTTCTTTATCAGCCTGTTGTGCATAATGGTAAGCCAATGCAAACAAGGTGTCGCCTGATAAAATGGCAATGTTGCCATTCCATTTTCTATAAACCGTTTCCTTTCCCCTTCTGATGGGCGCATTGTCCATGATGTCATCGTGGATGAGGGTGAAGTTGTGAAAAAGTTCGATGGCAATAGCTTGTGGTAAAGCCAATTCGGCCTTTCCGCAAAACAATTCGCAAGCCATCAGGGTTAATACCGGACGAATACGTTTGCCTCCGTAAATTAAAGTGTATGTAATGGGTTCGTAAAGTTCACCAGGTTCGCCACTGAAACTTTGTTTTTCTAACTGCTGTTCAAAATAGCGAATCAGTTGCTCGTAATTCTTCATCCCGGTTTAATTTTTTAATAAACCAATCAGGTATTCTCCATAACCACTTTTAAGCAAAGGTTGTGCGATGGCTTGGAGTTGTTTTGCATTGATGAACCCTTTTTTAAAGGCAATTTCTTCAATACATCCAATCTTCAGCCCTTGCCGTTCCTGAATCACTTCTACAAATTGAGAGGCCTGGGTCAAGGATGAGAAAGTCCCTGTATCGAGCCAGGCGGTTCCACGGCTCAGCATGCCCACTTTTAATTTTCCTTCTTTTAAATAATATTTGTTCACATCGGTAATTTCATATTCACCTCTCGCGCTTGGCTTTAAGTTTTTGGCTACTTCCACTACCGAGTTATCGTAGAAATATAAACCAGGGACGGCATAAGACGATTTTGGTTTTTCAGGTTTTTCTTCGATGGAAACCGCGTTGTAATACTCATCAAACTCAACAACCCCATAGCGTTCGGGATCAGAAACGTGGTAGGCAAACACGACACCTCCGGTAGGATCACTGTTTTTTACCAGGATTTCCTGTAGACCGCTCCCATAAAAGATATTGTCACCCAGGATTAGAGAGACCTTGTCGTTGCCAATAAATTTTTCACCAATCACAAAAGCCTGGGCAAGTCCGTTTGGAATCACCTGTTCGGCATATTCGATGGAACAGCCAATCTGACTTCCATCGCCCAATAGCAACTTAAAATTGGGTAAATCGTGAGGTGTCGAAATCAGGAGAATTTCTTTTATCCCCGCCATCATAAGTACGGACAGGGGATAGTAAATCATGGGTTTGTCGTATACCGGCATCAGTTGTTTGCTCACGGCGATGGTGAGTGGATGCAGTCGTGTTCCGGCACCTCCGGCCAGGATAATTCCTTTCATATTGTTAAGTTTTATTGTTTTCGTCTTCCGGAGGAAGTTCTTCTATTAATAACTGGTCAAGTTCAATGTCTTCTTCTTCGTCAAAAACTTCCATCAAGGGTTCTTTAAACGCTTTGGTAATGAGTCGCTGATCCAAACTGAGAAGTAAAGATGGCAGTAAGAACAAATTTGACAACAAGGCCACAATCAAGGTAAATGATACCAGGTAGCCCAATGCCTCAGTTCCACCGAAGGAAGAAAGGGTGAAGATATAAAACCCAAAAAAGAGGACAATAGCTGAATAAATCATGCTATAGCCGGTTTCCTCCAATGCGGCCAATACCGACTTTCGAATTTGCCAATTGTGGTACTTGAGTTGTAGCCTGTACCGCGACAAAAAATGAATGGTATTGTCAACGCTTATCCCAAGAGCTATACTGAAAATTAGGATGGTGGAGGGTTTGATGGAGATATCAAAATATCCCATCATTCCGGCTGTTAGTATCTGTGGGATCAGGTTAGGGACCAACGAAATCATGATCATGCGGACAGAGGAGAAAATGAGGGCCATCAATATGGTGATAATGAGCAAAGCGAGCCCTAAACTCATAAACAGGTTGTTAACAAGGTAGTCGGTTCCTTTTAAAAAGACCACGCTGGTGCCCGTGAGATGTACTTCAAATTGATCAGGAGGAAATATGCTGTCTATTTTTGGTTCCAAATCGGCCAGGATGAGTTCAATATCGTTGGTTCCTATGTTGGCCATTTGAGCTGAGATGCGTGTTATCTGTAGGTTGCTGTCGACAAAAGCATTCAGGATGCCTTTTTTACCTACACCCAGGTTGGGAACATAGGAGAGGATAAAATTCTTTTCCTGGTTATTAGGCAGGGAATACATGGCCGGATTTCCGCGGTAAAAGGCTTGTTTGGCCGATTTTACTACTTCAACTACTGAGAGTGGTTTGGCAAATTCAGGATAAGTGCCCAGGGTATCCTGAAGTTGATCTATTTTTTGCAGGGTGGATAACCTGAGAATCCCTTTTGGCTTTTTGGTGTCGATGGTAATTTCCAGGGGCATCACACCCTTGAAATTCTCCTCTAAGAACATCATGTCCTGATATAGCTTGTCCTTTTTTGAAATGTCGTCGACAATATTACCTGTCGTTTTCAACTTCGTGATGCCTATGACGGCTAGGATAAACAATACCGATGTAATGAAATAGATGAGTTTTCGTTTGGTGATAATGATTCTGGTAACTCCGGCAACAATGCGGCTGGTGATCCCTTTTTCAAGATGTTTCATGTGTTTTTGCCTCGGAGCCGGAAAATAGCTGAATAAGATGGGCAAAAGGAATAGTGAAAGAAGATAGGTGATCAGAATATTGAGAGAGGCCACGATGCCAAACTCCACCAGCAACTCGTTACTGGTGATGATAAACGCGGCAAACCCTGCAGCGGTAGTCGCATTGGTTAGCAAATTGGCGTTTCCAATCCTCGTTATCATCCTTGAAAGGGCCTTGATTTTATTCCCATGCGCCCGGTACTCACTCAGGTATTTGTTTAAAAGGAAAATCGAATTTTCTACCCCGATAACGATTAACAGCGGAGGAAGAATGCCGGTGAGAATGGTGATCTTATAGCCAAGCAACACGGTCGTTCCCAATACCCAAATCACGGCGATAATCACTACCAACATGGCGAACAGTACCGCTCTCAGCGATCGAAACAAGATAAACAACAGGATAGAAGCTATTAACAGCGAGAGAAAAACAAAGAGTAGTAATTCAGTTTGTACTTTTTTCGAAGTCACCGTTCGAATATAGGGTAACCCCGAATAATATACTTCCAGTTGGTATTCTTCACCATAATGGTCGACCAATTCTTTAATTTGTTCTACCAATCCAACCCTGGCTTTAGTATTGAGAATTTCTTTGTCGAGGGTAATCATCATCATACTTACATGGGTCTCTTTATTAAAAAGCCGGTTCTCGTATAATGGAAGATTATATACCGTTTGCCTGATGGAATCGACCTGTTCCTGGGTTGTAGGTCGCGAGGAAACGATGTTGCGAAACTCAAATTTTTTCAGACTGTCGTTACGTACCAGGTTATAAACCCGCGCAGTAGAAACTACTTCTTGTACCCCGGGTACGTCAAGTACCTTGTAACTGATATCGTACCATTGATTGAAATGTTCAAGGGTATAGAGCCTAGGATCTTTTATCGCTATAAATATGATGCTGCCGTCCTGTCCGAATTGGGTTTTAAAATGTTCGTATTCTTGGGTGATGGGGTCGGATTCGGGAAGCATCCGTGCCATTTCATACGACATTTTAATTTCAGAACCTTTCCATGCCATGAACGCCGTTAACAAACCAATGACAATAATAATTGTCAATCGGTTTCTTAATATCAGCCTGACTAAAAATTGCCACATGAACCAGCGATTAGTTTGAAACTAAAGTAGTAAAATTACCGCACTTACAAGAGTAAAAATGATATTTGGGCACTTTCGTTGTACTTTTGCCGATAGATTACACTTTCACTACGAATTTGCAGCAAATTTAAGTTATTGTTTACAATGTATAAAGGAAAAGTACTTTTTATCGACACCGCTCATCCCGAACTCACCAGGCTTTTACAGGAAATGGGCTATGAATGTGATTATTATCCCGATTATCAGCGGATTGATTTTCTGAACATCCTCAATAAATATGCGGGAATCATTATCAGGAGCAAAATAAAGATTGACCGTGAAATCCTGGAGCATGCCCACCAGCTTCGGTTTATTGGCCGCGTGGGTGCCGGGATGGAAAATATTGATGTGGAAGAAGCCGAAAAAAGGAAAGTCGTTTGTTTGAACGCGCCCGAAGGAAATCGCGATGCGGTAGCTGAACAAGCGGTAAGCATGTTGCTTGCTTTGTTTAACCGGCTGTTGATCGCTGATCCGGAAGTCAGGCAAGGCCTCTGGTTACGCGAAGAAAACAGAGGCATAGAATTGGGTGGCAAAACTGTAGGGATCGTTGGTTACGGAAATACAGGCAGTGCTTTTTCCAGGAAATTGATGGGATTTGATGTAAAAGTGATGGCCTACGATAAATACAAAATCGGTTTTGGGGATGAGTATGTTCAGGAAGCAAGTATGGATCAGATTTATCAGCAGGCCGATATCGTAAGTTTTCATGTTCCTCTTACTTCTGAAACGTCTTACTTGTTTGATAAGAAAATGATTGCGCATTTTCAGAAACCCTTTTATCTCATCAACACATCGCGTGGGAAAGTAGTGAATACGGCAGATCTGATGGATGCCCTGGATGCGGGGAAAGTCAGGGGTGCTTGTCTTGATGTGCTTGAATACGAGGGCCTTTCTTTTGAAGCCATACAGCAATCGCCTGAATTTGCACGTCTCACAGCAATGAAAAATGTAATCCTGACACCGCACATCGCCGGGTGGACGAATGAATCAAACATTAAAATGGCACAAATTCTTGCGGCTAAGGTGAGAGAACTAAATTGATAAAAAATCAACACCATGCTGTAACAAATCGACAACCCTTTGCGTCATACCCTAAAACTTTAAAACGTGTATTATGAACAAAGTAGTCATTATAATTTTTATGGGGTTGTTCACACTCGCAACCTCACCTCTGGCTCAGGCCCAGCTTAAAGGCAACGGAGAACTTGTTAAACAAGACCGAACCGTAGAGCCTTTCGATGCAATTAAACTTGGAAGTGCCCATGATTTGGTCATCATGCCCGGTGATGTATATGGAGTAACTGTTGAAACCGATGCCAATTTGCAGGAATTTGTAAAAGTAGAAGTTCGAAATAGTACCCTGCAATTTGAAACCACAAAAGTCATTCGGAAATATACCGAGATGCGTTTTTATGTCACTGTTCCTACGCTCAAAAGCTTAAGGGTTTCAGGGGCAGCAGAGGTAAAAACCGAAGGAACCCTGAAGGGTGATGAATTGGAACTGACTGTCAGTGGGGCATCTGAAGTCGCTCTCCATCTGGATTATGCCGCCATCATGGTCAATGCTTCGGGTGCATCTGAAGTTGTTTTGGCAGGAAATGCAACCGTAAGTAACATTGAGTGCAGCGGGGCTTCAGAAATAAAAGCCAACTCACTTGTGACCACCAATTCAGTTGTCAGGGCCAGCGGGGCCAGCAATTGCAATGTAAACGCGACCTCCTCCCTGGCTTACGATGCATCGGGAGCTTCCGATGTAAACTACGTTAAAAACCCTGAGGTTGTTGTCGTTAGAAATGGTAAAAATGCCACCAGCATAACCATGGTTGGTGAAACAAGGGTGACATCGGACCGTCACAATTATTCTGATACCACAAAAGTTTCATTGGGAAACCTGGATTTTGAGGTGGTTGACGGGGATACTACTGTTGTTGCCCTGGGCAATCACCGGCTCGTTGTTTCGGATGACGGCAATGTGAAATGGGAAAGAAACCGTCCGCGTAAGTTCAATGGCAGTTGGGGTGGCGTGGATATAGGTCTGAATGGCTATCTGACTCCTGATTTCAATATGGACCTGGCAAAGGCTGATGAGTATCTCGATCTTCAAATGGAAAAATCGATTAATGTGAACCTGAACCTATATGAACAAAATATTTCTCTTTGCAGAAAGAGTGATAACCTGGGATTGGTAACAGGATTAGGTTTATCATGGAATAACTACAGGTTTAACCATCCTACCTTTTTATCGCCCGACAGCAGTGATATTCAGGGTTTTTATATGGATGGGATTTCAGTGCGCAAAACCAAGCTCACCTCGTTCTATTTAACTGTCCCCTTGTTTTTAGAGATTCAGTCCAACCAAAACATGCGTTCCCACAGGTTTCATTTCGCTGCAGGAGCCATTGTAAGTGCCCGGCTTAGCACACATACCAAGGTCTATTTTAACGAACCAAACCAGGAATTTCAATTGAAAGATCCGGTTACAGGACAGGTTGTGCAGAATATGAAATCCCCTTCAGGCGGTAACCGGAACATTGCAAAGGATTTCAATAGTTATCAATTGTCTCCCTTTAAATTTGATTTGTCTGTTCGATTGGGTTATGGCATTGTCAATTTATATGCCACCTATTCGCTTAACACAATGTTTAAAAAAGACAGAGGACCAGAGTTATATCCATTTAGTGCGGGTATCACCCTGGTGGGATGGTAATTAAACCAAAAAAAAAGCCGCTTTCGCGGCTTTTTTTTTGGTTGATGGTTGCTTTACGAAACAATCTCATACGTATCGTTTGCAATCATGAGTTCTTCATCGGTGGGCACCACCATAACCTTCACTTTTGATCTTTTAGTACTGATAACGGCTTCTTTACCTCTGACATTTTCTTTTTCAGGATCGATTTCAATACCCAGAAAATCAAGACCGTGTAAGATATTTTTTCTGGTTTCCACATCATTTTCACCTATACCTCCGGTGAATACAATTAAATCGACACCTTCCAGACCTGCGGCGTAGGAACCAATATATTTTTTTGCCCTGTAGGCATACATGTCCAGCGCAACCTGTGCCCTGTGATTTCCCTCCTTTGCCGCTTTTTCCACATCGCGCATATCGGACGAAACGCCTGAAATGCCTACCACACCTGAGAATTTGTTTAGTAGTGTACGGGTATATCCAATGCTGGTTTCTTCCTTATCCGCAATATGAAGCAATGCGCCGGCATCAATATCACCCGAACGGGTACCCATCATCAAACCTTCGGTAGGCGTCATTCCCATGGATGTGTCGAATGATTTGCCCTCCTTAATCGCAGTAATGGAGGCTCCATTGCCTAAATGGCAAGTAATGATCTTTTGAGTATGTAACTCTACTCCTAGTATTTCACAGGCACGCAAGGCTACATACTTATGGCTTGTGCCATGAAAACCATATCTCCTGATTTTATATTTTTCGTACAACACATAGGGAACAGCGTATAAGTACACGTGTTCCGGCATGGTTTGGTGGAACGCGGTATCGAATACCCCAACTTGTTTTACATCGGGGAGCAATTGTTGCATGGCATAGATACCCTTTAAGTTTGGAGGGTTGTGTAATGGAGCCAATTCTGTTGAGACTTCAAGCGCATGGGTTACCTCTTCCGTAATCAAAACGCTGCCGCTAAATTCTTCAGCTCCGTGAACAACCCGGTGCCCGACGGCTTCAATTTCTTCAATTGCGCTGATGGAACCATATTCTTTGCTGATCAATATACCAAGCAAATATTCAATTCCTTGCTGGTGGTTTAGTATTTCACCCTCAATTTTAACTGACGGGCTACCCGTTTTTTCATGTATAATGGCACTGCCTTTTAATCCTATTTTGTCAACCAAACCTTTGGCAATTACATATTTGGCAGGCATTTCAAAGAGTTGGTATTTGATGGATGAACTTCCGCAGTTCAGTACAATAATTTTCATTTTTGAGCGCTTAAATATTTATCTGATTATTGAGCAGGTAATGGTATTTCCAACAGGTTTACCACTTTGATAATTATAAAAACCTTTGCCAACATGTCTGCCCAGATAATTGGCCCTGACCAACCTTTTGATGATGGGCGAGGCCTTGTATTTTTTATCGCCATATTCAGCATAGAGGTTGTCCATGTATTTTAGGATTTTATCCAGTCCAACGCGATCGGCCAGTTCAAAAGGCCCCGAATTGTTTCCCGCTGCCTCACGCATGGTTTCGTCAATATCCTGGATCGAAGCAACACCTTCCATGAGGAGTTCGCAGGCTTCGTTAATCAATGGAATAATCATCCGCGTGCTGATATTTCCGGGTGATTCATGTACCTCAATCACCTTTTTGTTAAGCATGCTGCAAAATCGGGAAGCCGTTTCAAATGACAACTCTGATGAATGTCGTCCACGAACAACTTCCACGATTTGAACTTTCTCGATAGGCTCGATAAAGTGCATCCCGATGGCACGGTCGGGTTTTTTTAGGACTTCTGCTAAGTCCGAAACCATGATCGTACTAATGTTGGACGAAATCAGTGTGTCAGGGCTAACTTCTTTTTCGATCTGCTTAAAAATAGTTTTGCGCACTTCAATCATAGTCCCCGACTTGCGTGAGGCAATTGTTTCAATCACAATTTCGCACTTCGCCAAACTCGAAAACTCGGTGCTGCCTGTAATTCGCGACAGGATTAACCTTTTTTCCGATTTGGTAATTCCCCAATGCCTGATGATGTCGTCAAGCTTTACTTCCAACTGTTGAAATATTTCTTTAATCCGGGCTTCGTCCACATCGATAAATACCACATCCATGCCGGAATTTGTAATCATAATGGTAAGTTCCTGGCCAACCTCCCCGCAACCTACTATTCCAACGGTTTGTATAACGCCTTTAGGTTTTAGTTTGTCGCCCAGGCTAAATTCAGATAGCTGACTCATATTATTGTATAGTTAATAAAATTAGGGTTCTACTGTTTGTATAATCCATTTGCCTGATTGGCAGTAATGGCAATCATGTTAATAATATCGTTTACCGAGCATCCCCTCGATAAATCGTTGATGGGAGCAGCCATGCCTTGTAAAACAGGGCCGACGGCTTCGGCTCCTGCCAGGCGTTCAACCAGTTTGTAAGCAATGTTTCCGGTTTCAAGTGAAGGGAAAACCAGTACATTCGCGTGGCCGGCAATTTCGGAACCGGGTGCCTTTTTTTGACCTATTATTCTCACGATGGCTGCATCTGCCTGCAATTCGCCATCAATTTTCAATTCAGGAGCCATTAACCTGGCCAGTTTGGTGGCTTCAACCACTTTGTCTACCTTCGGATGTTTAGCGCTGCCCTTAGTTGAAAAACTAAGCATGGCCACGCGTGGCTCAATGCCGGCAATGTTTTTGGCTGTCCGGGCAGTTTCAACAGCAATTTCTGCCAGCTCCTGTACTGTGGGATCCGGGTTTACCGCACAATCAGCAAAGACCAGGATTCCATTGTCGGTGTATTCCGTGTTATTCAATAACATAATAAATGCACCCGAAACGGCAGATACTCCTGGTAGGGTTTTTATTATCTGAAAAGCGGGACGTAGCACATCGCCGGTGGAATTGTTAGCCCCGGCCACTTCGCCATCCGCCTTGTTGTCCTTAATAATTAAAGTAGCGAGGTATAAAGGGTCTTCTGTCAACCGAGTTGCCTGTTCGAGGGTCACCCCTTTGCCCTTTCTTAATTCCCACAACATGTTGGCATATCGCGCTTTATTGGCATGACTCAGCGGGTCGATCACAGTTGCATGGTTGAGATGGGCCAACTGTAATTTTTTTGCTTTACTTTGGATTTCCTCTTCGTTTCCCAACAAAATAATTTTGGCGAGACCATGTTTAAGAACATAGTCTGCTGCTTGAAGCGTGCGTTCTTCTAATCCTTCAGGAAGCACAATCGTCTTATTGGCTTTTTTGGCTTCTTCGTGAATGTGTTTAATTAATTCCATGGTACGGTTGCAATTTTAAGGACGCAAAATTAGTACTATTTTTCGTATTCACGGGCTTAATTGTGAATTATTTAACAATTCTTTCACATTGCTAATAATCATGAATTCAATTAATTAAATGTTTATTTGAATTCAATATTTATAAGAATGTTGATCTTTGGAAATGATCAGGAAGAAAAAGCGATTCCAATTCAATTATCAATGTTTGGATTATCTTTGCTCGCCGAAGCACAACCAACTGAAATGAATGATTCGCTGAACATATTTGAACAATTGAACCCATGGGTAATTCAATGCGATACCACTATTTCGGTTTCAGATAGCCTATCAAATGGAGTGCCGATTGAATTTTTTACATTTTTACAGACAGCACCAATTGAAATAGTTCCGAAAGAAAATTTGAACAATCATTTCGGAATACTTATTTACATCTTATTTTTTCTTTTGGCAGGTATTTCAATTTTACGTTGGTATATGCCCGATCGTTTTTATTACGAGTTCTCGGTAGGCGACCGGTTTTCGTTTTCAAGAGGCAAAGGAAATGTTGTAAATGCGCCGGGTTTAATTGTAGATATGTTTTTCTGGCTCAACTTTCTGATTACGCATGCCCTACTGGCTTTTTTTTTACTTGAAGAATACACTCCCTATTTCTTTTTGACAGAATTCAATTACAAGTTGTTCCTTTTTATTTTTCTGGCTATTGCATCCTTTTGGTTTTATCGGCGAATGGTAATTAAAATTATATCATTTATTTTTCAAGCCGGTGTCTTATCTGAGAGGCAGTTAAAACTGGATCGTAACGTGGAAAATGCCCTGGGGGTTGTTTTGCTCCCATTGTTGATACTCTCGATCTTTTCATTTCATACTTTTTTTTTGATTTTGGCCTTGTTGATTGCATTGGGTATGCAGGTTTTTAGGTGGGCCCAAACAGTGGGTATCGGAATTTCGAGCACAAGATTCACAATGCTTCATTTTATTTTATACCTTTGCAGCCTCGAATTGATACCATTGTTCATTGTTTTTAAACTCCTTTATCTTGGTAGTTTATCATAACATTCGGTATTGATTTTTAGGAGTAAACTCTATTTAGGAACCATAAGATTGAAGTAAATTGAAGATAAAAAACATTCTGGTTTCTCAGCCGCAACCCCCCGATCTGGAAAAATCCCCTTACGGGGAACTGAGTGCCAAATTCAACGTCAACATTGTATTCGAGAAATTTATCAAAGTCGAAGGTGTCACAGCGCAGGACTTTAGACGGGCGAAGGGTTCTTTTACCGATCACACCGCGGTTATTCTGACCAGTCGTCATGCCGTTGATCACTTTTTCCGGATGGCAAAAGAATTAAGATTCGACATCCCTGATTCGATGAAATATTTTTGTATTTCTGAATCTATCGCATATTATCTTCAAAAGTACGTTCAGTATCGCAAACGTAAAATATTTTATGGGAAGCAAAATTTTCCCGATCTGGTAGAAGTTATCCTTAAACATTCTGAAGAAAAGTTCCTGCTTCCTAACTCGGATATTCACAAACGATCGATGTTGGACTTGCTTGATAATGCAAAAATTAATTATACCAACGCCATTATTTACCGCACTGTAGCATCCGATCTTTCGCACATTGACCTGGAAAAATTCGATCTGATTATTTTCTTTAGTCCCGCGGGTATTAAATCGCTGCAAAGTAATTTCCCGGGTTTTAATCAAAGCAGCCAACTTTTCGCTGCTTTTGGATCTACAACTGCCACAGCGGTAAACGAGGCAGGCTATAGACTTGACATTCCGGCTCCGACCCAAACAGCGCCTAGTATGACCATGGCGATAGAAGAATACCTGACTGAAAAAGAAAAGGAAAGACGTAGGAACAGCCGAAAGTAATTGCGCGCTTGTTATTCTTTATTCTTAGAGTCAATGATGATGGTTACGGGTCCACTGTTTACCAACTCTAACTCCATCATGGCACCAAATTCACCTGATTTAATGGGTTTCCCATGCTTCAATTCAAGTGAATTGAGAAAATCACCATACAGTTTTTTAGCAAATTCAGGTGCTGCTGCACGTATATAGGAGGGGCGGTTTCCTTTTTTTGTGCTGGCATGTAACGTGAACTGGCTTACCACGATGAGGTCACCGGCAATCTCTGAGACACATTTGTTCATTACACCTGTTTCATCATCAAATACCCTGAGCCTGACAATTTTTCCTGTAAGCCAATCAATATCAGCTTCGCCGTCAGTCGATTCAATACCTAAAAGGATTACTAAACCGTGTTGGATACTTGATTTTATTTTTTTATCTATACTTACCGATGCCCGGGAAACCCTTTGAATAACAACCCTCATAGTTCTCTGTTTTGGTCAGCAATTTATTAATTTTGTGCAAAATTAACAACATGACCAAGTTAAGTGTAAATGTAAATAAAATTGCTACACTGCGCAATGCGCGTGGTGGCAACCAGCCCGACTTAGTTGCGTTTGTGGCAAATTGTGAACGATATGGTGCCCAGGGAATTACCGTGCATCCCCGTCCTGATGAACGACATATCCGTTATTCAGATGTTGAAATATTGCGACCGTTGGTAAAGACAGAGTTTAATATCGAAGGCAACCCAACTCCGCAGTTTATTGAACTGGTGTTAAAGTTTAAGCCCGATCAGGTGACCCTGGTTCCCGATGATCCAAATCAGCTGACCTCTGACCATGGATGGGATACCATCGCCTATCATGCATTTTTGTTTGAAGTAATCGGCCGTTTTAAAAAGGAGGGCATACGGACTTCTGTTTTTGTCGATCCGGTTGAGAAATATATTATTGGGGCACAGGCTGTTGGCGCCGACCGTGTTGAGTTGTATACCGAAAGTTATGCGGCACAGTATTCCTTAAACAGGGAAAGAGCCATCGCGCCTTTTGTGGAGGCAGCCAGGATAGCTCATGAGATAAAAATCGACATAAACGCTGGCCATGACCTGAGCCTTGAAAATTTAAAATATTTTTGTCAGCAGATTCCTTTTATCGAAGAGGTTTCCATTGGCCATGCCCTGATCAGCGATGCGTTGTATTATGGATTGGAAAATACTATTCAATTGTATTTGAGACAACTTTCTTAACATGACTGAAAAATTCTAACTTTAGCCTGAATATGGAGCCCAAAAAACGCCGTCAGGCTGAGACTATTTTTTTAATTCTGGCCAGTTTGTTTATTACATCACTGGTAACCAGTAACCTGATATTTCAAAAGTTCTTCAGTTGGAACCCTTTCGGCTGGTATCACTTTGAATTGTCGGTGGGTATTATAGCTTACCCCGTTACCTTTTTAATTACTGATATTATCTCAGAAATTTACGGTTCCAAACGTGCTAACTCGGTGGTTATAGCCGGGATTTTTGCCAGTTTTTTTGCCTTGCTGATTGTTGTTGTATCAACCGAAGCTCAAGCCACCACTTGGTCACCCATTGGGAATGTGGTTTTTAAAAAGGTCTTTGGCTTTACTTACATAGCGGTTGGTGCTTCTCTGGCAGCCTATCTGTTTGCGCAGTTTCTGGATGTAAAAGTCTTCCATTTCTGGAAACGGGTAACCCATGGCAAGCATCTTTGGATTCGTAACAATTTCTCGACAATTACCTCTCAGCTGGTCGATACAATAACAGTCCTGTTATTGCTTTGTGGTTTTGGAGTGATTGAGTGGGAGTTATTTTGGAAATTGATGTTAAACGGATATCTTTTTAAGGTGATGTTCGCACTCTGCGATACACCAATCATTTATGTGATGGTGCATTATATAAGAAAGCATTTCGAGATGGTGGATGTAAATAAACACCTTCTTGAAGATAATTGAAAAATAAAATACTGAAAACAAGATAGATATGCAATTGTTTTACAGGCGATACGGAGAGGAACTTAACCAACCAATCATCATTTTGCATGGGTTGTTTGGCGTTTCCGACAACTGGGTTACATTTGCCCGCCGCCTGGCCATGGAGGGGTTTGAAGTTTGGGCCCCGGATCAAAGAAATCACGGACAATCCCCTCACAGTCCAAATTTTAATTACCTGGCTTTGACAGATGATTTATTTGATTTTATTGATGAACATGGAATTGAAAACCCCATCATCATTGGTCATTCGCTGGGAGGGAAAGTAGCCATGCGTTTTGCTTTGGAAAATCCACATCTTGTAAAAAAACTCCTGATCGTCGATATTACTTTAAAGGCATACGGCCCACGCGAGAATCATAAATCCATTATAAAAGCCATGAGGGAGGTGAATTTTAATCTCGTAGAAAATCGGCAGGAGGTGGAGGATCAAATCCGAACATACATTCCGGAAACGCGCATCAGACAGTTTGTTATGAAAAACCTTCGCAGGTCAGATGGGAATCATTTCAACTGGCAAACCTACATCGAAGGTATTGAACCAAATCTTGACCAGATGTTTGATGGGATTGACACCATTAATAAATTTGAGAAACCTACGCTGTTTATTCGTGGCGGGGCCTCCGATTATATCCTTCCGGAAGATTATGGTCAGATTCGTTATAACTTTCCCCATGCTGAAATCGTGACCATCGAAGGAGCTTCGCACTGGGTACACGTGGAAGCTGCTGAGAAGTTTTACACGCTTTCGTTCGGATTTGTATCCGGAAGTCCCAGTTGGTATCGTCCGGTTGAATCAGGAACTAAATAAACGAGCGGTGTTTGTTTTTGATTAATCAATAGCCTCGTGGTTTTTTTTCTCGACACTTTTCGCCACGGCAATAGATAATTCATACAACCCAATCAAAGGGATCACCACCAGAATTTGACTAAATACATCAGGAGGAGTGATGATCGCGGCCACAATGAGCAAAATGACATACATGTATTTTCGTTTATTAATCATAAAGCTGGAAGTAAGAATTCCAATTTTAGTCAGAAAAAAAACAAGTATTGGCAATTCGAAGGCTACCCCAACAGCAAATGTAACCGAAACCACCGTGCTGATGTAGGAAGTAAGTGAGATTTGGTTGAGGACACGTTCGCTCACCTGATAGGTCCCCAGAAAATTTACGGTCAAAGGAACGATTAAAAAATAGCTGAATAGTACACCAAGGAGGAATAAAAAAGAACTGATGATTACTCCCCCGGTAGAATATTTTCGCTCATTTTCGTGCATCGCCGGTCTGATGAACCGCCATGTTTCCCAAAGTACATAAGGAAATGCCAAAATAAAACCCGCAACCATCGAAATATACATGTGGGTAAGAAATTGCCCCGACATGCTAATGTTGATGATTTGCAACTTCATGTCTTTTATACACAAGGCATCTATATTTAACCATTGTCCGGCCATACATAACAGACGATTTGTAATAAAATCGGAGGTGCTCGGCCCGAGAATAACATAATCGAAAATAAATACCCGGTTCGAAAAAGCGACAACTGCGATGATAACTACCGCGATGAGTGACCGAAGAATATGCCAACGCAACTCCTCCAAATGATCCCAAAAGGTCATTACTTTTTCCGTTTTAACCTTCTTTTTTGATTTTACTTCTTCCATCTTTAAATAAAAATCCAAAATTAGCAAAACCTTGGAATGAATGAGCCTCAAAAATAAATGTTTGCAAACACCTTCTTTTTTTTCAACTGCCACTTGTAGATTCTATTGGCAAAATCAAAATTGTTGTTTAGTATGAAAAAATGCATACTTTTGACATGCCACAACATAAAACTAAGTTTTGTCTACTTTAAAGGAATCGACCAACGCCATGAAAAGAATAAGTGAAATTGAATCGTGTAGTACATGTATTTATAGAAAGCTTTTGTTTGATAAGCTATCTGAGGTTGAACACAAAATAGTAAATGATTCGAGAATGGAGTATCTGTGCGTCAAAGGTGAGATATTAAAAAAAGAAGGTCAGAAGATCCAGTCGTTTATGTATTTGCGAAAGGGCCTTGTAAAGATTTACAAAACAGATAAATATGGGAAAGACCACATCCTCGGGATTAGTCGTCCTGGTGAGTTTATTAATTTATTAAGTGTTTTTTCTGGTAGTTTGTACAATTATTCTGTAGCCGCTATAGAGGAAACCCAGGTGTGCGAAATCAAGCTTTCGGCCATGAAAAGTGTGATCAAATCAAATCACCAGTTTTCGCTTCGGTTATTGAATAGGATAAGCAAAATGTCAGAAGAGATGATCGCCATTCAGTTCGATCTCAACCAAAAACAAGTGCGCGGCAGAGTTGCTTATGTTTTACTCATGTTGGCCGACAGGATATTTAAGAGTTATGAATTCAAGATGCCAATTACCCGGCGCGAAGTGGGTGAAATGATCTCCATGACAACGGAAAATACCATCCGCACATTATCCGAATTCCGTAAAGATGGTATCATCGATATTACCGGAAAAAATATTCGGATTCGTGATTACCAGCGATTGGTAACAGTATCAAAAAATGGATAATCAGAAGTGAGTAGTTAACAACCACCTTCTACAGCCTTGTTTTTTTTCTTGCGCTCAACAGCAACATTAGCCTTTGGTTCGGGAGCACCATTGTCATTGTTTGAAACAGAGCTGCCTTTAGCCACTTCAGCATAGTCGTATTGAGCATTGCCAATAAAATACGAATCATCGCTGTAGGAGTCGCCCAGCTTATCTTTCCATACATTATAATAAGAATATCCTCCCATGAGAACCTTTACATTATCGAAACCAATTTGACGCAATAACATATAGGGTCCGTTGGCTTCCACCAGGTTATTACCGTATATAAGCACTACCTGACCGGCATCTTTAAGTGCTTCCAGCCTCTTGATGTTTTCTTTGGAGATTAATTCTACTGCTGAAATATTTTCGGCTCCCGGAATATGACCCCTGCCAAACTGGAATGTGTTGCGGATGTCGACCAAAACAATGGTATCGATGGTTTTATCCAGGATATCCTCCAGCTCGTATGGATAGAAGAAACCTTCTTCCGAACCGGCTAACATGACTGTTTCTTCGGGAGTGATTGCGTAATTCAATCGTGGTTTGGAAAGGGTAACCAAACCAATTATAATAACGATGACAAAGATGATCATGGTGACCATCGTTTTCTTTGGATTTAATTCGTGTACGTGCATAATTTCATTTATTTGAATGATTAACAACCCCCTTCAGCTGCCTTGGCTTTTTTCTTTCTGGATACAACTATTTCCGCTTGCGGACTTTGATCGATGCTGATTGACCCACCAGTAAAGTACTGGCTGGCTCCCTGGCGGAAAGCATACAAGTTAAACTCGGCTTCGGAGGCAGTTTCTGCAGGTGCTTCGGGCTGAATAATGGTTTGTATCCAACGGTTTAAACCACCTTTGAGCACATAAATATTCTTCAACCCCAATCGTTTGGCAATCACCCACGCCTGATCTGATTTAAGGTCATCGTTTGAGTAGAATACCATATTTCTTTTATTAAAAGTCAACGCAGATTTTGCGTCATCCAAAGCCAGACTGTCGAGGGGGAAGTTAATGGCATTGGTTAATGAAAATAACTGAAAATCTTCTGCCGATCTCACATCAACCATCACCAGCAAAGGATCGTGCTCGATGATCATCTTGGCCACCTCATCGGTAGAAACGTAACGTGTAGGTTGAACAATATCCCACATCAGCACTTCAGGATCAAGCTGTTTGGAGTTGTTCTTTAAGGGCAATACCAACAATCCGGCCGCGAGCAGAATGAGGATTCCCATCAGGATAATATAATTTTTATTCATCGAATTAGAATTTATATTGAGTCATGTTTTTCCTTACGCGGAGTTCGATACGCCAGGTAACGTAAAAGGCAATTACTGCAATAACAACAAAAATAAGGGTGACCAGGTTATTCGAAATTCCGAAAAATTCTCCGATGGTGATGCTGCCCATATTTCCCGAATAGTAGAACTGCTCAAAAAACGGGAAAAATTCAGAAAACAAAAATATCCCTAAAAACAAACCGCCCGTAAATACCATGGCGTCGATTTTGCCAATGGCGATGGCAGTATAACTTGTTCCGGGACAAAATCCGCCTAAAACAAATCCAACGCCCATAATAATGGCTCCCACAATCATGGGGCTTAAGAAAGTTGGAAGCACATAAATCTGATTCAGGTCGATCCATCCGAAATAATCAAAGTACTGAAGTCCAATCATGGCCACCACAACGGCGGTAAAAAATACACGCAGAACGACAAAGTTATACCCGTAAAATACGCCTGTAATGTTTCGTGAGGAGGAAAATCCGGAGGCTTCCAATACAAACCCAAAAGCGATGCCTATTAACAGAGCGATCACAAAATCCCAACCCATTGGTATTATTCCCTGTGGTATTAAAGGTCCCATAGTTTTATCTTTTTTTAAATGACTAAATCCATAATTTTCTGAAAAAGTAAGCAACCAGGTAGCCGGTGCCAAACATAAGGAGCATCACCAGCAATCCTCCAAAGGAGGACGAGGCCGTTCCACTGAGTGCGGCTCCGCTGGAGCAACCTCTTCCAAATTGGCTTCCGATACCAAACAAAATGCCTCCGATACCAGCAGCAAAAAGCCTTGTTTTGTTAGTAATGCTGGGCGATTTTTCGATGCGCAGTTTTTTAATTCTGCCAAAGAGAGCCCCCGAAAGTAAACCTCCGATAAAAATACCAAACGACTCAAAAACCAACCAGTTGAACATGGGAGAATGGTCATCGGTAATAAAGGCTTTCATGTAAGTATTTTGCTCAGCATGGTCAGGTGCTACTTTATCAACTGTAGTCACTACTGCACTTTTAACAGCGCCGCTGGCACCCAATCCTCTTCCTGTGATATAAAATGTGATTAATAACACCAGTCCGAGCAGTACCCCGCCAAAATACGGATTGATGTATTTTGGTCGATCTTGAATATCTATTTCTTGATTCATGTTCAAAAACTTTTAATATTAATACAGATAGCGCGTAATTTGTCCTGCTTCAACCATAACAAACCTAAATACAAGGCCGCCAAAAAGAATAAGCAAGGCAGGAATCCAGATAGGGATATGAAATCCCCTCAATTCAAGTATTTCGAGAACTGCCGGGAATGCAAGTCCAAGGATAACGACAAAAACCCAAAAGGTAACAGTGAATTGACCTCCGAGAAACAGCTCGGCTGCTTCCACTTGAACTGCGGTAGCTGAAAGGAAACCCATGAACAAATGCACGATTAAAAATAACTCAACGGCAATAAGGACGATGTCAATCTGGCTCATTATCCGTCTTTCTGTTTTGTTTTTCGACATCCAGATGATTGTAGCCAGTCCGGTCGACAGTCCGGAAACAAGAAACAAGGGTCCTAAAATAGAAGTGTTCCATAAGGGTCGTGCATTGAACGCAGAAAGTAATATACCTGTATAAACGCCCAGTACAACAGCTAAAAACATCATCGCCCAGGCCATTTCTCTCCTTTTTTTGGTAAAAAATCCGATGGTTTGTTCTATCAATTTAAATTTCCAATTCCAGTTTGGAACGGCCTCTTTAAGGTAAGTAGCAGACCATATCATCGAAAGAGGTGTCACAAGCATCAGTGTCCAGGCTCCCCACGACATGGGTGATCCCATTCGTACGGTAGTATAAAGCCGCCAAAAATACATCTCATGTTTTAAATCGAGGAAAAGAGCAAAAAGCCCAAGGACTAAGGCTATTGGCACTAAAAATGGCGCCCATTTAACTGTTGTTGCCATTTCTTTTTCCTTACCCATAATGGTAAATAATCCTGCAAAAAACATGATACCGGCGGCAATGCCTCCCAGGTAAAGATAGAGTGGGATTTGCCAGTGCCAGATATTTAGAAAAGGGTCAATGTTCGGGATATCGCGACCACTAATAAATAATTCTTCTTTCATTCTTGTGCGCTTTAGGATTTATGTAAGGAAATATAACTGTGGTTTGGTACCTGCCTCAGGGGCTAACACTTTCCATGATCTGTTTTTAAGTGCCAGCGAAACATCACTGTAGGGATCTTCGATGTCGCCAAAATGTAAACATTTTGTTGGGCATACATCTACACAAGCAGTGTTTTGACCTTTTTCCAGGCGGTGCTGACAAAATGTACATTTATCCACATATCCATCCGGATGTGAATACCGTGCATCGTAAGGACACGATTGAATACAAGCACCACAACCAATACATTCATCGTGGGTAACCATCACAATTCCGCCTTCAACTGTATGACTTGCTCCTGTAGGGCAGCAGCGCACACAGGGTGCATTTTCACAATGATTGCATCGCTCAGAACGGAGTTCAATTTCTACAATTGGATAGGCTCCGCTAACATTTTCAACAATCCAGTCACGGCAATAGCCATGAGGAACATTGTTCTCAGTTTGACAGGCTACAACACAGTCACTGCACCCGACACATTTTTTTGTGTCAATTGCCATTGCGTATCTCATGCTTCAGCCTCCTTTCCAGGGTTTTCTGTAATGAAGGTCACAAAATTCCCCCTCATTCCGGTTCCTCCCATCATTGGATCCACCATAACGTTTGTAATTAATTGTGTGTCACTTGCTCCTCTTCCAAAGGTGCGTGTAAGTTTTTTATTGTCGTGTCCGAAACCATGAACCATATAGACTGAGTCCCATCTGATTCGCTCCGTAACACGTACTTTGATCGGAAATGTAGAAACAATTCCATCCTGGTTTTGAAGCCATATTTTTTGACCTGTTTTAAGATCCCACAATTCCGCTACTTTTGGATTGATCCAAACGGAATTTTCATTCATCAAATCAAACAAGTTGTGGTTGTTCGAGGTACGTGAAAAGGTATGCATGGGTGCCCGACCATATATTAACCGGTAAAAGCCGTCTTCTGGTTCCGGGTGCTTGGTGAATTTCGGCATGGGATCGAATCCCAATTCGGCAAATTCGGTTGAGTAAAGTTCTATTTTTCCACTGTTTGTATTAAAATGGTATTCTTCACCATCAGCAAGATAGAGAGGTCCTGACTTTCGGTCGAACATCTTAATGCCAATCTTTTTCATCTCATCCAGTGAAGTACCCATTTTTTTTAATTGCCAATCAAGAACTTCTGAGAAATCATCGTAATCAAAAAAATCGCCTAATCCCAGGCGTTCGCCCAGTTGTTTTGCTATCCACCACGATGGTTTTGTTTCGTATTTTGGTTCCACTGCCGGCATACGTAGCGCAATGTTTGGTTCACGATGTGGCGCTGCTCGTATTGTGTCGTAGCGTTCCAGGTAGGTACATTCAGGGAGAACGACATCCGCATATCCGGTGATGTCCATGGGCATGGTATCTACAACTACAATAAATTCAACCGCTTCTGCTGCTGTTTTAAATAGCTCTTTGTTAGGTATTGTCAATGGGAGATTTGTTCCGGCCACCATCCATGCTTTTATTGGATGCTTATATCCAAACTCAGGAATAGAGGCTGCTAAAAGCTCGGTTGTAATAGCCATAGAGGAAAGGGGATACTTTCCGTCCAGGTTATCTTTCCAGCTCCATTCGGCATGAGGATATTGTGGGTGCGGATATTTTGGGACAGAGATGGCTTCTTTAAAATAGAACCCGCCTCTTTTCCCCCATGAACCCAGGAGCGCATTTAAAATGGCAATGGCACGTTCTCGCTGGCTGTCGTCACCATACCAAACTACGTGGCGTCCCGGATGTACAATAACAGCTGGTGCTGCATTGGCCATTTCACGGGCAGTTTTTCTGATAATGGAAGGTTCTATAGTTGTAATACCATAGGCCCATTCGGGTGTCATGTCTTTTACATGCTCCTTTAGCTGTTCGAAGCCCATGGTGTATTGCTCTACATAATCTTTGTTATACAGGCCTTCAAATATTAACACATGAATCCATGAAAGCAACAGTGCCAGGTCGGTAGCTGGTTTTATAGGCAGCCAGTATTTTGATTTGCTGGCCACAGTACTTAATCGGGGATCAACTGTAATGATTGTTGCATTTCTACCAATGATATCTGCTACTTCCTGAACCTGGCCATTGTGCATGTTTTCACCAATATGCGAACCAATTAAAACAAGACAGTTTGTGTCGCGAATGTCGGTTGGCTCCGGGGATCCAATCCAGCTTCCGAAGGTTGCTGAGAAACCTACTTCTCTTGGGCCACGGCACTGAGCCCAGGCAGGCTCGCCTTCATTTTCGCTTCCGTAAGCGTGCAAAAGGTGTTTAAAATGTTCTCCCGGTGCTCCATGATTAAATAAAGCAAAGGATTCAGGTCCGTATTTGTCTGCCACGTCTTTCATTTTCGAAGCTACCAAATTCAGTGCTTCTTTCCAGGAGGCTTTTCTAAAAACCTGTTCTCCATTTACAGTCTCGCGGATGAGTGGGGTTTTTAACCGATCTTCATCAGTATACATACCCACACCACCGGTGCCCCTTGGGCAAAGGCGGCCATTACAGTGCGGATCCTCTTTGTTGCCAATGATCTTGCGGATGTTTTTATGTTTGTCAACATAAGTCCATCCGGCGCATTTCCAGAAGCACACTTCGCAATAGGTTGGAAAGGACGTCATTTCTTCGTCGCTTACCGCCGTTTGATCGTTGGCGGCATTGGCCAGTTTGAGCCCTGCAATATTGATAGTGCTAAGGCCAATTGCCGCCGCACCGGCACCTACAGCTGATATTTTTATAAACTCTCTTCTTGTTTTCATTCTACCCGAATTAATTCGCAATGAGTATAATATATCATATATCTAAAAAGTTCAATATATATTAATTTGCAAAAATATATTCAATTGTTTAATAAAGCCAATTTGCTCAAAATGAGATAACAAAACCCCTAGAGCCTTGTTATCAATCAGATGGGTGACGCGTAAAAATTGTGATATATATCAGAAAAGAAGTAACATGCACATAAACAGCCTGTAGTGTTAATTATTTAGAAATGGGATAAATAATCATTCACCAGAGCAGAGCTATTGTATGTGTCATAATATCAGCTGAATAGTATTGTTTTAACTGGTTCTAAATTAATATGTAGCTTTCTGTATTTGTTTATCAATATAAGAACCTGACCGCAACATACAATGCGATCAGGTATGGTAGCAACAGAAGACCATAGATATTCCTTCAGCGGTAGGGTTAATTGCGATTAACTTTTGTTGAATTGACTTTTTTTATAACAGTTGTTATACAAACAAACTCCAAAAGTAAGCGCTCCGATCACAAGAATGATCATCACAATTTTGTGATACAAAAAAGTCGATAATCCTGCACAGCATCCAAAAAAGCCTGCGATAATAATAAATAAGTATGAAACAAAACCAATCAGCCCAAACATAAGTGCTGAATTCACGAAAATTTTTAAACCAGCTTTCATAATTATAGTGTTTTAATGTGTTTACGTCAATACTATCTGATAACAAATGTACAAATATGCATATTACAATATTCACTTATTGACGTGATAATTAGTTTGTTATGATGTCGTTCTTGATATGTTTTCACAGTATGATTGTCTCTTCCATATGAGCTATATCATCATTAGCAATGATACATAAATCACATTTTAAACACAGTGACAATGCAAACTATGTGTAACTTTGCTAAATGGGAAATTGTAGTATATGTGCGATCAGGTCGAAGGCTGTGGATGCGCTTAGTCCAACGGAGGTTGAGTATTTGCAGGGGAATTGCGCTGAAGTCGACATGAAACCAGGAGAAAGCATTATTAAAGAAGGCTCTCTTTCTTCACATATTGCATACCTTAAAACGGGACTTGCTACGATTCATAAAAAAGGGGTAAAAGGAACAGACCAGATATTAAAAATATTACAACCAGGTTGTTACATTGGCATGCAGACAGTATTATCAAATAAAATTCACCAGTATTCTGCTTCAGCCATCGAGGACTCTACAATCTGTTATATCGACATTACCTCATTTAAGGATTTGATTTCGCGAAATGCACAATTTGCCAATGAGCTTATTTTGTATTTATGCCGGGACGAACTCTCTTATTTTGCCCGGTTTGTAAATGTACACCAAAAACAAGTAGATGGCCGGTTGGCCGATACCATCCTGTTCTTTTCGGATGAAGTTAAAAAATCCAGGAGTTTTCAGATTCCATTATCACGCAATGATATTGCTGCCCTGATTTGTGCAACTCGTGAGAGCGTTACCCGATCCATCAAGGACTTATCAGATATAGGGAGTATTCGTGTGAAAGGAAAATCGTTTGAAATACTGAATTATGATTTGCTAAAAATAATTAGCGAAAAGGGATAAAAAAAAGCTGCATTTTTAAATTGCAGCTTTTCCAATATTCAAAATGAGAAAAATTAATTGAATTTTCTTTTTACCAATAGGTTCTGAATCTGTTCCCATAACAGAGGGTATTCTTCCGCTACTTTCTCTTTGGACGACAACCGGGTTTTTACGATTTTTGATGAATTGGCAATATACCAAAGTTCAACCAGCAAGTTCTCCAGGCAAAATAAATGTATCGCGAATCCTTTTTCGTGACGAATGAGTAATTCTTCTCCGGACCGGATAACCATAATCACTTGTTCCGTTTTGGTCAGGTTCAAAAATGCGGTTGAATCTATTCGTTCCATTGGGTTGCAAGTAAGTATTGAAGCTCTTAACAGTGATTTACCAATCATTATTATTCAAATATGAATCTGAGAATGAATTAGCACCCTCCGTCAGATGCAGATTCTTTCACTTTTTTTGTTGGCGCAACAGATGCTTTTGTGTCAAACCGATTGCCTTTTACTGCCCATTCCTTATACGCACCATCATAAACCTTTACATTGGTCCAACCCATTTCATTTGTAAGGGCTGTATAGATGACTGCCGCAATAATTCCGGTATTGCAATAGATAACAACAGGTTGATTTGGAGTTAATTTGTATTGAGCAATCAGGGATTCGAGCTCCGATTTGGATTTAAATGCCTCTGAAGGAGTTAGTACTTCTTTGTAATTGATGTTGATGGCTCCGGGAATATGGCCTTTGCTTTTTTCAGAAGCACCGGTAAATTCTTCCGAAGTTCTGGCATCAATGATCAATGCTTTACCCTCTTTTACATAAGCCATGTCGGCAATAATTGCATTGTTTACTTTTGGAGTAAAGGTAGTTGCTGCTCTTTTCACTGGCATTTTCGTGATAGGCACCTTTACTTTTCTCCAATTGTCCATGTCTTTTTGGAGAATTTTTACATTTGGCACTCCTAAATATTTCAGTATCCAATATACTCTCGACGAGTATTTCTGAGTTCCTCCATCATACACAACAATGGTATTGTTATCATTTATCCCTTTTGATGCGAAGATCGCTGCCAACTCTGAGGGACTATAAATTAGTCCCTCAACTTCGCCCTCTTTTTCAAGAGATTTATAAGGAACATTTACCGCATCTTTTATATGAGCAAGTGTGTAATCCTTTTCTTTGCTGGCATCAATAATAACAACATTTTTATCTGTTTTGATTAGTTGCATGAACTGTTCAGCTGTGATAATATCCCCCTGTGCCAATGCCGGCATAGCGTAAGCAACAATCATCAGACAAGTTGCAAGTAAATAGTTAAGCATTTTCATTGTATTCTTTATTTAATTTTTGAATTAAAATTTTACCTGGAATTGGATCATAAAAGCGTCATTGTCATACTCATTTACAATGCCATTGCTTTTGCCTTCTATATTATATACGTAGTTCGCCTGAACCCGTGTCCAATCATTCAGGAAATAATTTACACCCATGGTTAAGGTATTTAGGGTGTAATTTTGCCCGACTCCCTGATAGGAATAGGTGGTTCCGTCAGGGTCGTACGCTTCATACTTTACAATGGGTTGTAAATTAATGGGAAACATATACATTGCGGCTACCCAAAAGCCTGAGGATTTGAAAACCGGCTCGGTAACAAGAGTAGATTTGCCACCACAACCACCACCGGTTGCAACTTCACCTACCGTAATGCCATAAATATATTCTCCCTGAAATTTGAAGCTTTTGTAATCAAGAGTCAGGTCGCCGGCATAGCGGGTAACACTTTTAACTGTTCCATCTGCATCAAGAATCTTACCAATAAGACCTGTCCGTCCGCTTGCACCAATATTTATCCACTCAAAAGGAGAGTAAACAACACGTCCTGCAATTTCTTTATTGGCATTGTCATCAAGTACATTGATTCCGGTACCATTTAAAACAGCTACTTTATATGAAATAATGTCTCTGTCTTTTCCGAATGCGCCCAGCACCATCAATCCCATATCTCTAAAAGGAGAGGCGAGGTTATTTACAACAGTAGATCTGTTGATCGTGTTAAGGGCGTGACATGGAGTGTTTAACTCCAGTGAAAAAGGTGATTTAAATTGTC
The DNA here is from genome assembly GCA_001769215.1 of Bacteroidetes bacterium GWF2_41_31. GTDB lineage: Bacteria > Bacteroidota > Bacteroidia > Bacteroidales > F082 > UBA6244. The sequence goes on along the minus strand of MEOL01000035.1, from coordinate 147,960 downwards.
CAATGGAAATCTTCATATACTTTCCGATAGGTGCGTATGAGATATAGGCATCAAGTAATTGAGGGCCTCCTGAAACAGGACTTAATTCTGCCATTACATAATAGCTTATGTCATAAGGTATTGATCCGACAACACCAAAGCGGGCGCGAAGGAATTCAAATGTACTTGGTTTGATTGCGTTTCCATTGGCATCATCACCAAACATATAATAATTAAACTGTGGTTGAATGTATCCAACCAGTTGAGGCCCGTCTGAGGAACTAGTTTCAACGCATCCTTGAGCCGTTGATGAATTGCTATAAGTAAGCGCCATCAGAAATAAACCTGCTATGAGGAGAACTTTTTTCATTTTAGTTGTAAATTTTATTGTCAGTAAACAAGATAAAACAGGCTGACGGATTCAATCCGTCAGCCCGGTGATCATTTATTTTGCAAGTGATCCTTCGAAAGGAAAGCTGTGGTAAGGGAAATGCCAGTTGTTTTTTGAATCGGTTGTTAATGCATCATGCATGAGTGCATTTACACCAAAATTAATGCTTTTTACATTGTATCCCAATACATTCAACCATGCAGTGGTGATCGAAGAGGTTTGTCCTGTATAGCAATAAACCAGGTTATTGTTGTCTGGATTAAGTGCATTTGCTGTTGCAAATGAAATAGTTGTATACTGATAAGCACCTGAATAGTGACCATATTTTAAATAGTCGGCTTCACCCCAAAAGTTATAGATTGAATAATCAACCGGAGCAGCTAGTGCTTCAGCAGCTGTAACACTCCATCCGGAAGCTGTTAGCATTACCTGAATACGTTCAGCTAAAATGGTGGCTCCATCTGTAGAGGTGGAAGTCCAGGTTGGGTTCAGGTTGACAGGTAAAGTAGCCGAAGCATTGGTATTCCAGTTGGGGCTGCCAACTGCAATGTTACCCACTTTACTCGTCCAGCTATCGAAGGCTGCATTGTTGGTCCAGGCAGAAAACCCAAACTTAGCTACTTTGGCGCTATAGCCAGAGAGACGCAAAGCCATAACAGCGCGACCTGCTGTTTGTCCGGTATAACAGAAAACCAGGATTGGCTTGTCTTTTCCTACTTCAGCAGCTTTTGTGAGTACGTTAGCAAGTTCGACATTAATAGCCCCTTTAACATGTCCTTTTTCAAAGTCCGCAGCACTTCTTATATCAAACACATGGTAAGTAGGAATCGTTCCATCGGGCTCAACAAACCCACCATCAGCTACGTATTTTGCATCTGTAACCCAGCCATCTAGTAAATCAGGCAGGTCCATGGTATTGGTTGTCATGTAAGCTTTTAAATCATCATAGGTGCCAACTACAATGGGATCATCATTTTTGTCTTTACAACTTGTTAAAAACAATGCCGGAATAAACATGGCAATAAATAAATAACTAAATAATTTTTTCATTTTGTAAAATTTTTTGATTAGTAATGGTTCTTTTTTATTAAAATTCATGGCGTCAAAATTACGGGGCTGCTTAATGTGAACTCAGAAAAGCAGGGTGTAATAGGGCGGGTAAGAAACTGTAATTTGACAGAAAATAAACTGACACAGCCACGATTCTTGAAATAATGCTACTTTTGTCATGAAATATAAATATGTAAATATGAGCATGCCTGGTTCTTCAAATAGCTGTGTCGTTGAGAATAAACATATGGAGTGTTTTGATGTGTTGACAGAAGCGGAAAAGGAGCACCTGGAAAAAAACACCATCAGAATTGTATACAAGAAAGGGGAGGTGATTGCCAAACAAGGTTCGTTTGCATCTCACGTCATATTTCTGGAGAAAGGTTTGGTGAAAGTATATATCGGCGGAACTTCAAAAGATTTGATTTTAAAGATTATCCCCGCCAATCACTTTATTGGATTATCCAGCATTTATGAGGGCAACAATGCATTTATCTATTCCGCATCCACCTATATTGATTCTGAAGCCAGACTGATTGATTTAAGTGTGTTTAAACAACTGCTCATGTCGAATCCTGAGTTTGCATTCAAAATGTTTAACATACAAAACGAAAATGCAGCCCAGGTATACGGTCGGTTTTATTGTTTAACACGAAAACAATCTGCAGGCCTGGTAGCCGATTTGTTGATTTGTTTATCTGACCGGGTATTTAAAACAAAGAGTTTTTTATTGCCTATTAGCCGCAATGATTTGGCCGATCTTACAGGCTTGTCGGTGGAAAGCGTTATGCGTATTATGAAGGATTTTAAAGATGATGGAATTATCAGTACCAAAGGGAAGCAGATTAGTGTACTGGAGCCGGATTTGCTCCTTAAAATCAGCAAGTTCGGATAGAAAAAAAGCTCCCGATACAGGAGCTTACTTTGCCTAAGTGTTTACCAATAAATATTTTACACTAGCAACCACCACTTTCGCCAGATGAGGTATGAGCGGATTGATCCGGATTTTTCTCATACATTAATGGATAATTCATTTCCCAATTTTTCCATCCATCACTCAGGTAATAAACTTTTTTGTATCCTAATTTTTTTAATGTACAGGCAGCCAGTATGCTTCGCTTTCCTTTTTTGCAATAAATAATAATTTCCTCCTCTTTTTCAGGCATATACAGCATAGCCTCATCCCAAAACGCTTCGTTGTCGATCTTAAATTCGAGAACCCCCCGTGGAATATTTACCGCACCAGGAATATAACCCGCATTGAATTCGGCGGGTTCGCGCGTATCTATTAGCAAAATCATATCGCCATTATCAATTTTGGTGTGGAGTTGTTCAGCCGTAATTCCCTGGGTCGTTTCCATGGCCTCGGCAACTATTTCGTCCACATTATTATAATTGCTTTTCTGTTGACAGGAATAAACAAAAACCAGAATTCCCATCATGCCAATAAGTTTCATGATTAATTTTTTCATTTTATTATAGTTTTAAATTGGGCCTGATTTATTTTTTCTGACCTTTTAATTTCTTGTTTTTTACTTTGGTTTCTGTTTCATGAAGTGCATCAAGTACAAGTTCTTCAAGTTCCTCATGGCTTTGGCGGGTGCGACTAATTGGTCGGATTTTTAACCCGGTCACTTCAACAGCTTCTTCCACAATGTCCTTCACATCCTCATCATCAACTACTTCCCAGCCAGTTATCATTGCCTTAAGGTTTGATGTTAACGTATGACCGGTGGTGATGAGATACAGGTGAATGATGAGGAAGGTCAGTAGTAAATAGGCCCCCATGGTATGAATGATGGCCACTGTTTCCAGGCTTTCGATTTCAAACTCCATTATTGGATAATTGAAATACATATACATCAGCCCTGTAATCACCATGGTAGGTATGATTACAATTTTGAGGGCAAAATAGGTAATCCTTTGTAATGGATTTAGTTTGCTAAGGGTTCTTTTTTTTACAGGATGGGGTGCGTGAGCGAATATCCCCACCAGGTAATAATCCAGTTGAGCCTTCATGTTTTTAACTGTGGGAAGGTATTGTTTCCACTCGTCGGTTGTAACATGCCAAAAAATGGCAAAGACAATTAATACTAGGAAAGCCCATGCCGAGGTATTGTGAATGGTCACTGCTTGTCCGTATTCAAAAAAATGAGTTGTTCCATGAATGTCGAATCCTGTGATTAACAGAGCAAATATTAGTAATGATTGCCCCCAATGCCAGAAACGTTCGAATTTTTTATATAGATATACTTTTTTCATTGGTGATTTATTAAGGGTTATCGATTTTGCATTTTCCTCCAAAAACAATCCTGCAAAAGGCATGGAATGCTATACCAATAATCGAGACCAGGATAAGTGAAACTCCTGCAGTTTCAACAATGGGATTGAAGTCGCGACCTGGAAGGTAAAAGTCGTTCAGCGAAGCCAGTCGGCTATTTGGGCGCGAGTGGCAATCAATGCATTTTAGTGATTCGCTTGCCGGAGAAACCTGATGGTTTAAAGGCCAATACATTTCTGTTTCAACAAATCCATATTCTCCACTATAGGGCATGCCGCACGCTGCCATACCTAATTCTGCAGCCTTATTCCAATCAAAATCTGTCCAATAAGCTCCCTTCCCACTTTCTTTATCCCAAAGTTTAGGTTGTATTAAAGTCATATTTACTGTGTCGTAGATTTGTTTCCCCCGATGTACTTTAACCGGCCATATTTTGGCCGGAGCATGGCTTTTTTGATGGGCACCTTTATCGTTGTACGATCCATACAATGTATTCATCTGTACTGGAATTGTAGTAATTTTATCAGTAATCAACTGGTGATTGGCGATGCCGTTAAACCAGAAATACTCAGGAATTACATGATCATTATAAACGAAATTCCCCTTTATTGATAGATAATTGTGGTTGCCATCAGCATCATTTTCATGCATGGGGTTTCCATGTTCGTCTAACCGACCGGCGGTCGACCAATCCCAAATCATTTTGGTGCCATTGGCTTTGGCATATTCTGGAATATGACAGGTTTGGCAAGCCACCCTTAATCCATGTTCATTCAGAATAGTGCTTTGATGAGGTTTATCGGTATGACATTGTTCGCATGTGGTTCTGTTTTTATTTTCTGAGGAGAGTGCATACACTTTTCCCGGGATTTGGTGTTTTTCAGTAATATGGCAATCGACACAACTCATGTTTTCGCCTTCGGTCGTCATGTGTACATCTACCTCGCGTGAGCAATCGAGCATGGCTATATCCAGGTCTCCATGTTTTACGTTGTTGCCCCCGCCTCCTAAAAAGTGGCAAACCCCACAATTTTCACGTCCTGGAGATCCTACATGCTGCGATACAAAGTTTAAGTTAACCGATTCGGCAGGATAGCCTGCTCCACCAGGTTTCTTTTTATAGGTACCTGTTTTATCATGGCAAACCAAACAATCGATGTTGAGAGGATCAGTAAAATCAAATGAGCTGTCAGTCCATCCATATCCAATATGACAGCGGGTACAGGTGGCTTCACTTCCAGTGATTCCAATACAAAAATTATTGATAATATTAGCCTTGCCAAGCGATACTACTCCTTTTCCTTCAAGCTTTTCGCTGCGCCTCCAATGCCAGTGAGATGTGGCCATAATTTCCTTATCCCGCTCTGTATGACACGACAAACAGGCTGCCGTTGCATCGTGGGCACTCGCAAATGGTTGCTGTAAAATCGCGAATTTCGAGTGATCAGCTGAAGGATTATTGGTATTACCTGATTTATATACATACTCATTCATCGGGAAAGATCTGATGCTATCCTTATTTATTCCATTGTTGGCAAATAACCAATGGGTGGTGCAAAAAAGGGCAACAATTAAGGTCAACTTTTTCATGGACTTACTATTATAAATTCCTGGCACAAATGTACTGTGACCACATTTCACACAAAGGTTGTTGCATATGATGTTGCGCCTCAAAAAACATGATTTGCATCAGGAATGTATGGTAGCGGCTTAATATGTTTATCTTTGTATGCAAAATAGTAAAGTCTTGAGTAGCATAGTTGAGCGGATAAAAACCAGTTGTACTGTTTCTAATATTAGTTGCAGTTGCTTCGATCACCTGACCGAAGAACAAAAGGAGCTCGTGGAGAGAAATCAGGTTATTGTGGAGTATAAAAAGGGTGAAGTAATTGTAAAACAAGGAACTTTTACCAGTCACATTCTGTATATCTGCGAGGGATTAGTTAAGGTGTTTTACGAAGAAGGCGATCAATCACTCATTTTGAGAATTGCCTCACCAAAAAGCCTGATCGGATTGACATCGTTACCGACCAATCAGAACATTTTCCAATATACGGCATCGGCCTATGTTAACACAACCGTTAAACTGATCGACATTAATATTATACGAAAGCTTATTCTGGAGAATGGCAGATTTGCTTCAGCAATAATAGATGTATTGAGCGAGGTAGCTATGCAGAAAAACGGACGCTTTTTTTGTTTGAATCACCGTCAGGCATTTGGTAAACTGGCAGATATTATTCTTTGTTTGGCTGGAAATATATTTAAAACGGATAAGTTTGAATTGTTGCTCAGCAGAAAAGAATTAGCCGAATTATCGGGAATGTCTACAGAAAGCGTTATCAGAACGTTAAAAAGTTTTCAGGATGATGGTTTGATTCGAATAAATGGTAAAACTTTTGAAGTGATAGATCCTGAAGGGTTAATGAAGATTTGCCATTTGGGGTAGAATAATCTGCAACCTCACTATCTATCCACACCTTTATAATAAACCACATAAATTGGGGTACTACAGAAATAATACCGCACCTTATTTAGTGTACTCAAAATTTCTCCTCCTTTCAAGTTAGAAATCCTCGACTCCTGTGGGATTCATTGTAATTAATCAATAATCTTGTTTTCACAGAGATAGCTTCCTGTTGTTGGTTTGAAATACAATAGACAAGAGGTGTGCGAGGTGGACTTCAGGTCAATGTCTCCGAATTTACAATCCAGCTTCTAAATTAAAATATTTCTTCAAAAATATATTGGAAAATGAATTTAAGTGAGCTATTGTTCATTATCTTTGCAACGAACTATTGATTAATAAAATATGAGTCCAAGAATTAAAGTACTCCGAAAAGTGCTAAGTCCCCCTGTTATCAAAGGATTTAAACCCTATGGTTTACAAGCGGGTCAGCAGCATTCTGAGGTAGTCAATTTATTATACGAAGAATATGAAGCCCTGCGCTTAAGCGATTACGACAAGCTTAACCATCATCAGGCATCCATTATGATGGGAGTATCCAGACCAACCTTTACCCGAATTTACGCTTCGGCACTTCAAAAAGTGGCCAAAGCAATGGTTGAGGGGAGACAAATTTCAATTGAAGGAGGCAAGGTTTACTTCGACAGCGATTGGTATCAATGCAGCGATTGTCATTGTTATTTCAACAATCCGCAAAAAGATATAGTGGTTGAAAATTGCCCGCTGTGTGGCCACGATCAAATTCATCAGTTTGATTTTGTGAATGAATCAGAGGATGATCACCCGACGAATTGTGAAGACTATTGCGTCTGTCCCGGCTGTGGGTTTGAGAAGAAGCATCGGTTCGGAGATCCCTGCAATCAACAGACATGTCCGGAATGCAACCATCTTATGATACGTAAAAGGAGTACAGATCCCAAAAAACAGAAAAACGAAAAACCATGAAAATAGCCATTGCTTCAAACGGAAATACCCTGGAATCGACCTTAGACTTAAGTTTTGGTCGGTGCGCCTACTTTGTTATTTATGACAGTGAAACCAAAGCGATGGAGTTCATTCCCAATCCCAACAGAGATTTGGAAGAAGGAGCAGGTCCTGCTTCGGTTAACATCATTGCATCACGAAATGCCAACAAAATTATATCAAGTGAGTTTGGAGTAAAAATCAAACCCCTGCTCGATAGCCTGAAAATCCAAATGATTGTACTAAAAGAACCCACGAAAACAATTCAGCAAATCATCAATATGTTAAGTCACTAATAATAAAGCCATGCCAAAACTTGATAGAACAGGTCCTGAAGGAGAAGGTTCTCAAACAGGACGCAAATTGGGAAAATGCAGCAATGCAACTGACAAAGAAAAACTGGAAAAACTCGGCAAGGGAATGGGGAAAAAACGAAATTCTAAGGGAGAGTTTGGAGAAGGCAAACGCCTTAAAAGCGGATTAAAAAAGGGCTTTTAAACTGAAATATACATTTTAAAAATAGTAGAATGAAAAAAAGAATCGCAATACCCATTGAAGGGAACATGCTATCAGAACATTTTGGCCATTGCCAGCAATTTGCCTATGTTGAGGTTGAAAACAATATCATTAAAAACATCGTCATGATGGATCCACCTGAACATCAACCCGGAACTTATCCTCGTTGGGTGGCTAACAATGGAGCAACCGATGTAATTGCCGGAGGAATGGGCCCCATGGCCGTAAACCTGTTCAACGAAGCAGGGGTTAATGTTTTTGTAGGTGCACCCTTGGATACGGCTACCAATCTGGTCAATAATTTTCTGGCAGATAGGCTTACCCTTAGCGCCAATTATTGTGACCACCATGGCGACCACGAACATGCTCATGACAATGAAAAAAGTTAAAATCGGTATTATCATCTGCGACCGATACCATACTTGTGCCGGAGGCAAATGTTTTAGAGCATTGCAAAACAATGAAGGGGCTTTCAAAATGTATGAAGACCAGGAAGTTGAACTTGCCGCTTATACCACCTGCGGAGGATGCCCGGGCGGAAATATTGAATATGCCCCCGAAGAGATGAAAAAAAATGGGGTCACACATATTCATTTCGCTACCGGTTTTTTGGTGGGATATCCTCCATGTCCCTATATGGAACATTATGCAAAGTTTATCCCAGAGAATTATGGAATGAAAGTCGTTTTCGGGACGCATCCCATTCCCCAAAAATACCATCTGACGCATCAAAAATTGAACACATGGAATACACCTTTTTTAAAGGAAGCCATAAAACAAACACTAACGGACGAGAAAACCAGGCTTAATTATGACTAACAGCCCTGCTAGAATTGCGATCGCAAGTGGCAAAGGAGGAACCGGTAAAACTACCCTGGCTACCAATTTGGCAGCATATATTGCTGAACAGGAAGAAGTTGTATTGGTTGACCTGGATGTTGAAGAACCAAATTCAGGTTTGTTTTTCAAAGGTGACCTGATTCATGAGGAGTCGAATTTTAAAATGATCCCTCAGTGGGATGAACCAAAATGTACATTCTGTGGCCTGTGTCAGAAAGTGTGCAATTTTCATGCAGTTCTCCAACTTGGACCCACAATCCTTGTTTTCCCCGAATTATGTCATAGCTGTTATGCCTGTTCTGAATTGTGCCCCACGGATGCATTGCCAATGATTTCAAAGAGAACCGGAAAACTCAGTGATTTCAGGATAAACAACCTTCATTTTGTCGAAAGTCGGTTGGATGTAGGAGAAGAACAGGCAGTACCCACGATTTCAAAAACAAAGCAATACAGCAATGAAAATTATGCTCATCTTAGAATCGAAATCTACGACTGTCCACCCGGCACTTCCTGCCCGGTAATTGAAGCGACCAAAAATGCCGATTTTGTGATTTTGATTACCGAACCTACCCCTTTTGGACTGCACGATTTAACCCTGGCTATAGAAACCATGCGCACCCTGAAAAAACCAATGGGAGTGGTGGTTAACCGCTATGGAATAGGTAATGACGCAGTAATTGACTATTGCCAAAAAGAAAATATTACCATTCTGGCAAAAATACCCAACAGCCGCAGAATAGCCGAGCTCTATTCTTCAGGGAAGTTAATCTACCAGGAAATCCCGGAGGTAAAAGAATTATTAAGCAATATCCTTGACTACTGTTTAAAAGCATCGAAAGGGGACATTGAATGAAAGAAATAGTCATTATCTCAGGAAAAGGAGGAACAGGAAAAACATCCATTACGGCTTCATTTGCCGTTCTGGGTGGTAACAATGCCGTGGTTGCCGATTGCGATGTGGATGCTGCTGACATGCACTTGCTTATGCAACCTGATTTTGATTTTTCAGAAGATTTCTACAGCGGCGAACTGGCAACCATCGATGCAAACAATTGTATTCGTTGCAACAAGTGTGCGAAGGTATGCCGCTTTGGTGCGATATCAATTAGAAGCATGCAATACGTAATTGACCCTTTAAGTTGCGAGGGTTGCGGCTATTGCGCCCGTGTTTGCCCGACAGAGGCCATCACCAACAAAAACCGTCTGGCCGGAAAGTGGTATATCTCGAACATCAAAACCGGAAGCATCATGGTACATGCCCGGTTGGGGATTGGTGCCGACAATTCGGGCAAACTGGTAGCCAAAGTAAAAAACGAAGCCAGGGATATCGCTTTTGAAGAACGGAAAGACATTATTCTAGTGGATGGCTCTCCGGGTGTAGGCTGTCCGGTAGTCTCATCACTGTCGGGCGCCAACTTTGTTGTATTGGTAACCGAACCCTCTGTTTCGGGTCTCCACGACTTAAAACGCGTTTACGAGTTGGTAAAAAAATTCAAAATAAAAGCCGGTTGCATTATCAACAAATCGGATGTTAATCCTAAAAAACGGGATGAAATTGTCGGGTTTTTAGCAGAAGAAAACATCGTTCATCTGGCTGATTTGCCTTATGATGAAAACTTCACCAGTGCCATGACACAAGGACAAACCATTGTTGAATACGATCAGAACAGTATAAAAACCCTGCTGACTTCAAGCTGGGAGAGAATAAAACAATTGGTAATTAACCAAAATCACAATAGATGAAAATAGCATTTACGGCTAAAGGCACAGTATGGGATTCAATGATGGATCCACGGTTTGGCAGAACCATGTTTATAGTACTTTACGACGATGAAAGTAGAACACTTACCTCATTTGACAATGGTGTAGTGGAAAATGAAGCCCACGGCGCAGGAACCGCAACTGCACAAAAAATATTTGAACTCAGCCCTGATGTTTTGATAACAGGAAATGGACCGGGTAGTCATGCTGTTCAGGCACTCAAACAGATGAACATGCGGATTTTTGCAGAGGCACACGATATGACAATTAAACAAGCCTTTGAAAAGTATAAAAAAGGGGAACTAAAAGAAATTTAATACCATAACTATTCTGAAAACGAATCGTTTGAAATAAAAAGGTAATTAAAACAACGAAAGAAAATTCCGAAAGGGAATCAAATTATAACCAAAAACTATTAAAATGAATACGAATGACAAAGGTTTCAACACCAAGTTAATCCATGCAGGAGCATTTGAAGATGAATTCGGAAGTGCCACAGTGCCCATTTATCAAACATCAACTTTCAAATTCAAGACTGCACAAGAGGGGGCCGATTGCTTTTCAGGAAAAAGCAACGGGTATATTTACACCCGCATCGGAAACCCTACCATCAAGGCATTCGAGCAAAATATTGCTTCACTCGAGAATGGATATGATGGAATTGCTACCAGTTCAGGAATGGGCGCTATCAGCAGTGTTTACATGGCCTTACTCGGAGCAGGAAGCCATATTGTAAGTTCCGATGCCGTCTATGGTCCTGCCAGAGGTGTTCTTGAACAGGATTTTTCCCGTTTCAATGTAGAAGCAACCTTTGTAAATACATCTAAACTCGAAAACATTGTTTCGGCCATAAAACCCAATACCAAAGTTTTATATATCGAAACTCCGGCGAATCCAACCATGGAAATTACGGATATTGTGGCTTGTTCAAAAATTGCAAAAGAACACAACCTTATTCTCGTGGTCGACAATACATTTTGCTCTCCATACCTGCAAAAGCCACTCGATTTAGGAGCAGATGTGGTACTTCACTCGATTACCAAATTTATCAATGGTCATGCAGATATTGTTGGAGGAGTCATCGTTGCCAAAGATCCGGAAATCTACAAAAAGATCAGGCATTCGATGGTGTACATGGGTTGCAACATGGATCCCACACAGGCATTTATGGTGCTCAGGGGAGTTAAAACATTGGCCATCCGAATTGATCGTGCCCAGGAAAGTGCGATGAAAGTGGCCAATTATTTGGAATCACACCCAAAAATAGCCTGGATTAAATATCCCGGATTAACATCGCACCCACAATATGAATTGGCTAAAACCCAAATGAAAGGTTTTGGTTCGATGATGAGTTTTGGGCTTAAAGGAGGCTACGAAGCAGGCCAAAAACTAATGGATCATGTACATCTGGCTACCCTGGCTGTTTCATTGGGAGGCGTGGAAACACTTATTCAACATCCGGCTTCCATGACGCATGCTGCCGTAAGTAAGGAAAATAAACTTGCTGCAGGAATTACTGATGATTTAGTCAGATTTTCAGTAGGCATTGAAGATGTAGAAGATATTATTGATGATTTGAAACACGCTTTGGAAACTATTTAAAAACGCATCTGATTATATTTGGTATTTTTGCTCATCAACCGGATGACATGAAGCAAAAATACAACCGACGTCTTTTTATAAAATTCATCGCCGCTTTTATGGGATTGTTGTTTCTTGGTTTATGGCAACGAATGGTGGACAGCAAATCAAAAAATGAAATCAAAAAACCGGTTGTGGTACCATTGGCCGGTTTAACAGGTGTGAATTTTTTCGATGATTTTATTGTGATCAAAAAGGAGGACCAATTTGAGGTGTTGTCGTCCAAATGTACTCATCTGGGTTGTAGAATCGATCAGCAATTGCAGGATAAACTGATGTGTCCGTGCCATGGATCGTCGTATAAATTGAATGGTCAGGTGGTTACCGGACCTGCCATAAAACCATTGCCTCAAATGGCCTACCAGATTAATACCAATCAACAAACCTTGACTGTGGAGTTATGATAAAGCCACTTCATAAACTGATTACCAAGACTACTTTCGGTCAATTAAGTCTGGCTTTGCTGATTATTTGTGTTGTCTCCGGAATTTTTCTGGTAGTACCCTATAATGTCAACGATGCTTACGGTTCCATCAGTTTCCTGATGCTAACCAATCCGGCGGCTTCGCTTTTTCGAAACATACACTACTGGAGTGCCCAGTTTTTTCTGCTTTTCACGGTGATCCATTTATACGATCATTTTACCCGTAAAAAGGCCATTAAGCTCAATATGGCCCTGTGGTTCAGGCTTACCCTCGGAGTGCTGATTATCTTTTTGGCCATGATTACAGGATTTATCCTGAAAGGTGACGCCGATGCCGGTCAGGCTCAAAGGATTTTCTCGGGATTGGTTACCCGAATTCCGTTGATTGGAGAAATGATCCGCCAGACATTTCTTGGAGATGGCGAAAGTCTCCAATTCATTTATGTTCACCACATAGCCACCTTCACCATTTTTATCATCATTGTTGTGATGGAGCATGCCCCGACCATCTGGCCCCGGTTGCGCGATTTTGTAATAACCATGACATCCATTTTGATATTGAGCGTTTTGCTGATGGCTCCACTACACGATGGATTAAGCATGGTGGTAAAAGGGCCCTGGTATTTCGTTGGATTTCAGGAAATTCTGCATTTGATTACCCATCCGGGCTATTCGTTGATCATCGTATTGTTGTTGCTGTTTCTGCTATTTGTGGTACCGCTTTCGCGGAAAAAAGGATGGTTGCCCAAACGGTTATTGCTCTTTTTCACCTTGGTTTATTTGTTTCTTACTGTAATCGGTTATTTTTTCAGGGGAGCCAACTGGCAATGGCAATGGCCCTGGAAATCAAATGAAATCAGTGCTGTATATAATCCCGTTGAAACCGCTGACTGGCAGGTTTTGGGTTTGTTTTCAAAGACTTCTGACACCTTGCCGGAGGTTATTTTAGGTAGAAACGAAAGTTGTTTAATTTGTCACCAGGGGATGACCGGATTTTCAAAATCGCATAACCCTCAGGCCGTTGGCTGCTATTCGTGTCATGGAGGCAATCCGTTTTCACGGGATAAGGAGGCGTCGCATCAGGGTATGCGGCTGATACCCGGAAATCTGGCAGATGCCGGCCAATCATGTGGAACCACACAATGTCATCAACAAATCACTTCACGCATCAACAATGGATTGATGGCCAATTTAAGCGGCATGATCAGTGTCGACAGGTTTGTGTTTAACGAAATTGCATCTCCTGACGAGTTAACCACGGTGGATGAATTACATCATTCCCCGGCTGATGAACATCTGAAAAATATGTGTGTAACCTGTCATTTGGGAAGCCCAAAAACGGAAACAGGTCCCATTACCAACGAAAGCAGGGGAGGAGGTTGCCTGGCCTGTCATCTGAATTATAATGAAGCTGACAGCAGTCTGAGCCAACTTGCCATGGACCGCAAAAACCATCCCGATTACCTGAAAATCCATCCATCCATCGATTTAAAAGTCAGCAACAACCACTGTTTCGGATGCCATAACCGATCGGGAAGGATTTCGACCAATTACGAAGGCTGGCATGAAACACTGTTGAACCCGGATGAATTAGCCACCAATCATTCCTATCGCATCATTGATCAAACCAGGGTTTTTACGTACATTCAGGAAGATGTACATCATAAATTGAAAATGGATTGCATCGACTGTCATAATTCCTATGAGTTGATGGGTGATGATATGCGTTATGCCCATCAGGAACAACAGGTGGATATTGCTTGTGCGGATTGTCATCGGACCAAAGCAGATCTTACGGTTACTTATGCTCAATTGGATCAGGAGTCGGCTCTCATCACGGGACTCAGATATTCCGATATTTCAAATAGGGTGTTTTTAACTACTGAAAAACGAAATAAGGCGCTTATTAATACCGAATTCAGGAACGATACCATGTGGATGCATGGAAAAAACCGGGATACAGTGTATGTTTTGCGTCCTCCGAATGCAGTTTGTACCTATGGAAAGGCCCACGATGAGGTGAGTTGCAATGCCTGCCATTCAGCCTGGGCTCCAAGCTGCATAGGCTGCCACAATGCCTACGACGAAAATGAACCAGGCTACGACATGGTTAAAAACGTTGAAAAACAAGGGAGTTGGGTGGAATATGTTGGCGAATACAATGCCGGGTTGCCTGCACTGGGAATCAGAAAAACCGCTTCCGGGCAGGAAATAATTCCGGTGGTGCCGGGCATGGTGTTGACCATCGACCTGGCCAGCTACACCAAAGATAAACACGATTCGTTGCTCTTCAAGCGGTTGTTTGCTCCGGCGGCACCCCATACAACAGCTGCCAAAGGCCGTTCATGTGTTTCATGTCACAACAATCCCGAAGCATTGGGTTACGGAAAGGGAACGCTAACCTACACGATCGATGAGGGCAAGGGCTTTTGGAAATTCAATTCTCATTATAAAAACAATTCCCATGATGGCCTGCCCGAAGATGCCTGGGTGGGATTTCTGGATGATAGAAAAGGACAGGTGGTTTCTACCCGCACCGATGTATTCCCTTTTTCGGTCGATCAGCAAAAGGCCATCCTCACCTTTGGGGCTTGCTTAACCTGCCACGACGAAAAAAGTGCTATCATGGTACAAAGTGTGGTGAATTATGATTCATTGGTGAAAACCATTTCACCAAAATGCATTCTCCCTTTATGGTGAAACAATGGCTTACTTTTGTTTGCGATTAATAAGCCGCTACAATTTCGCTTTTTTTAAGACTTGTTTCTTTGAACTTTAGCTTATTTTCGCAGAAAATTTTCATGAATGAAAAGTGATAGCCTGGTTATTATACCAACATATAACGAGAAAGAAAACATTGAACGCATTGTTCGCAAGGTGTTTAGTCTGGAACAAGTGTTTGATGTGCTGATTGTTGAAGACAATAGCCCGGATGGAACGGCGGAAATCGTCAGGCGTTTGATGAACGAGTTCCCCGAACGGCTTTTCATGCACGAACGGAAGGGTAAACTGGGGTTGGGTACGGCCTATATTGCCGGATTTAAGTGGGGTCTGGAACGCGAATATGATTATTTATTCGAGATGGATGCCGATTTTTCGCATAACCCGGAAGATTTATCACGGTTATATTTGGCTGCCAGCAAGGTTGAAAATGATGCTGCTATTGGTTCACGTTATATTACCGGAGTAAACGTGGTGAATTGGCCAATGGGCCGGGTGTTAATGTCATATTATGCCTCTGCTTATGTACGCGCCGTTACGGGGTTAACCATTATGGATACTACCGCGGGTTTCATGTGCTGGACCAGGCGTTTGCTGGAAACGGTAAACCTCGACAGAATAAAATTTGTTGGCTACGCCTTTCAGATAGAAATGAAGTTTACCGCAGTTAAACTTGGGTTTAAGGTAGTTGAAGTCCCCATTATTTTTACCGATCGTACCGAAGGAACTTCCAAGATGAATAAAAGCATTTTTCGTGAGGCCATTTTTGGTGTTATCGATTTACGGATACGCAGTATATTGGGAAAAATTAAACCGGTTAAAACAATCTAAACTAAATGAATTCACCTAAAAAAGCCATTGTAGGGGCTTCCATAGTAAACGAGAACAAAACATTTTTCGGCTGGGTCACCATCGAAAATGGACTGATATCTTCCGTGAATGAAGGATCGCCCGATGAGCATCAGGATTTTTCAGGTTTTGAATTGATAGATGCCACCGGGCTTACCCTGCTCCCCGGTGTGATTGACGATCAGGTTCACTTTCGTGATCCGGGACTGACCTACAAAGGCGATCTTTCCACCGAAAGTAAAGCCGCTGTAGCTGGCGGAGTTACCAGTTTTATGGACATGCCCAACACGGTTCCCAACTGTCTGACTCAAACATTGTTGGAAGAAAAATTTAAGCACGCTGCAGAGGTTTCGTCCGCTAATTACAGTTTTTACATGGGCGCCTCAAACGACAACCTGGATGAGGTGATAAAAACCAATCCTGCAAATGTTTGTGGAATCAAGGTCTTCATGGGTTCGTCTACCGGGAATATGCTGGTAGATAATGAACAAACCTTGTCCGGAATATTCAAATCGGCACCCACCTTGGTAGCGGTTCATTGCGAGGATGAAACGACTATTTTAAAAAATTATGCAAAATATGCCGAAAAGTATGGTGAAGATGCTCCAACCGGCATCCATCCCGAAATACGTTCGGAAGAAGCGTGTTATTTGTCATCCGCGAAAGCGGTAAAACTGGCCAAAGAAAACGGAACCCGATTGCACATCCTCCATTTATCTACAGCCCGCGAAATGGAGCTTTTTGATAATAAACTGCCACTTTCAGAGAAGAAAATTACTGCCGAAGTTTGCGTGCATCACCTTTGGTTTTCCGATGCAGACTATGATGTAAAAGGCAACATGATCAAATGGAACCCTGCCATTAAAAAGGCATCTGACCGTGATGCGCTTCTGCAGGCCGTGTTGGATAACAAAATTGATGTGATTGCCACCGATCATGCCCCTCATACCCTGGATGAAAAACAAAGACCCTATTTTAAAGCGCCATCAGGTGGTCCCATGGTGCAACATTCGCTGGTGGCTATGTTGGAAATGGCCCGTCAGGGAAAGATGTCTATCGAAAAAGTGGTCAGTATGATGTGCCATCATCCGGCTGAACTTTTCAGGGTTCAAAAAAGGGGTTTCATCCGTAAAGGCTACGCCGCCGATTTGGTGTTGGTCGACCTGAATAGCTCATGGACAGTTAATAAAAGGAATGTACTGTACAAATGTGGCTGGTCACCTATGGAAGGAATTAAGTTTCATTCTAAGGTGATTTCAACTTTTGTAAACGGACAACTGGCCTTTCAAAACGGCGTGGTTAACGAAGCCGTAAGAGGCGAGCGTTTGTTGTTTCACCATATATAAAAATAGGGAAAGCATGGGAAAGATACCGGGTTTATTGGTTGTTTTACTTTGGATGGTTGGATGCCAGAATAACTCCATGCCCGGGCAGGGCCTTGAAGTAGTGACTACGTTTCCTGATGGTTCAGTAAAGGTAGATCGCATGTATCACACACCAGAAGGAGTTAAGATGGCTTATTATGAGCGGGAGT
The DNA here is from genome assembly GCA_001769215.1 of Bacteroidetes bacterium GWF2_41_31. Lineage (GTDB taxonomy): Bacteria > Bacteroidota > Bacteroidia > Bacteroidales > F082 > UBA6244. Next base: position 130,543 of record MEOL01000035.1, on the reverse strand, counting down.
ACTATCCTGATGGACAGCTTTTTAAAGAAGGGCCATTAAAAAATGACAAACCCGACGGATTATGGAAATCCTATTTTCAGAACAGCACCCTGTGGAGCGAAGGGGAATTTAATGAGGGCGTCAGAAATGGCTTGACCCGAACATACCATGACAATGGCAGCCTCTATTATGAAGGCTATTATACCTTGGGTGTAAAAGACAGCCTCTGGAAATTTTGGAATGCTCAAGGCACCTTGATCAAGGAAGTTGATTTCAGCAAGAAGTAATGGTTTCTACAACAGGTTACTTAGTCGTCATCTCCAAATAAACGGGCAGGTGGTCACTGAATCCACCGAAATATTTTTTGCCTGAAGCAGTTCTGTTGGGCCTCGGCTCACCATTTTTAGGTTTAAACAAGAGATAATCGTGTTTAATTACAGTCTGCTTGTCAGTAGTAACCTTCATTCCACCGGCTCCGGTCAGCATGGCAGTCGACACGATGATCTGATCAAACATATCCCACGATTTATAGTAAAGCGATCCTTCGCCGCTTTTGTAGATTGTCAGCGACAGGTTATATAAAGTTTTTGGAGCCGGATTTGGAACCACTTCCTTTGCCCGTAGGAAATTCAACAAGGAAGCATCCGTGGGATTGTCGTTTAGGTCACCCGCTATCAATATATTGGCATCGGGGTTTGTTTGCATGATGGAGTCGGTAATGGTTTTAATTAAACCTGCAATGTACTGACGGGCAGGCTCGGTTTTTTCTTGTCCTCCCCAGCGGCTAACCCAATGATTGATAAAGAGATGAAGGGTGTCGTGTCCGCTGATCAGACCTTTGCTATAGAGAATATCCCGGGTGCTATTGTCAGGGTTTTCAGGCAGGGCGATGCGAATAAACCTGTTTTGCAATGGTTGGTATACAGAAGGCTGGTATAGCAAAGCAACATCAATTCCGCGTTCATCCGGGCTGTCTTTATGGATGATCTGATAGCCTGATTTTTGCATGGCAGGATGGTTGATGAGTTGCTCAACCACCAACTTATTTTCAACTTCACACAGACCAAAAATGCCTGGAAAGCCTGATTTGTCGATGTCGTTCATCACCTTGGTCAGCTGATCGAGTTTGTGGTTATACCGTTCTGTATTCCATGGGTTTTCGCTTTCAGGAAGAAAATCTTCGTCATCGATTGCCGGGTCATTGATGGTATCGAACAGGTTTTCGACGTTGTAGAAGGCAAAACTGAGGTTGGTTGCTTTGCGCGAACAGTTGGTAAATGTGAACAAAATGGAGGCCAGCAATACCAATAAGATACTTTTTGATTTCATGTTTTATTTTGCTAAAGATGAATATTTTTTCCTTTTTTATTGATCGTTTTTAATTTTGCCAAGTTCCCTTCTGTCTTTTTTCGTAGGCCGTCCCGTGCCCCGGTCACGATGCTCTGATTTCATTTGATGCATAAACTCCAGGCGTTCGTATTCTTCAGGTGGGGTTAAATCTTTTATAAAATCAGCAACTATTTTTGCTGCAACGCGGTTCTTGATTGGTTGAAGAACCTCTACCGTTTTCTTGATTCCGGTCAGGTGCACTTCGATGATTTCCCCGGCCTTCACTTCGCGTGATGGTTTGGCATTTTGCCCGTTTATTTTCACTTTGCCCCCACTGCAAGCATCGCCGGCAAGCGTTCTTGTCTTATACAACCTGACGGCCCAAAGCCATTTATCTATTCTAACCGCATCCATTGCAGGATTATTTTTTTCTAAAATACAATTGAATGGGAACTCCGGTGAAGTTATAATGAGCGCGCAATTGATTTTCAAGAAACCGCCTGTAGCTGTCTTTCATGTCCTCCGGAAGGTTACAGAAAAATACAAACTGAGGCGTAGCTGTTTTAAGCTGCATAATAAATTTGATTTTGAGGTACCTGCCCCGGCTTCCCATGGGAGGTGGGTTGTTTTCGATGATGGGCAACAACAGATCGTTGAGTTTTGAGGTGGGGATTTGTTGTTTCCTGCGTTCATGAACATCTTTTGCCAGTTCCAGCACTTTGAAGATGCGTTGTTTTTCAATAACGGAAGTAAAAACGATGGGCACATCCATAAAAGGGGCGATTTTGGCCTTGATGTCCTGTTCAAACTTGAGGTGGGTATTGGTGTTTTTATCAACCAAATCCCACTTGTTTACCACCAATACAATGCCTTTTTTATTTTTTTCTGCCAGATGAAAAATATTGATGTCCTGTCGTTCAATTCCATTTTCTGCATCAATCATTACCACGCAAACATCCGAGTTTTCAATGGCACGAATAGAACGCAGTGTAGAATAGAATTCAATGTTTTCGAAAACTTTTCCTTTTTTACGCAATCCGGCAGTGTCAACCAACATGAAATCATGTCCAAAAGCTTTGTAACGCGTGTAGATAGAGTCGCGGGTAGTGCCGGCAATGGGTGTAACAATGTTGCGCTCATCCCCCAATAAGGTATTTACCAGAGAGGACTTACCTACATTTGGACGGCCTACAAAGGCAATACGCGGAAGATCAGTATCCACGTCTTCCATCTTCATGTTTTCAAACACTTTTACCACATCATCCAATAAGTCGCCGGTTCCACTTCCATTGGAAGATGAAATGGGATAAATATCACCCAGCCCGAGTGAGTAAAACTCGCTGGTATTTCCGGTCTGATTGGGTTCGTCTATTTTATTCACGACCAGAAAAATGTTCTTTTTGGATTTGCGCAGTAAGTTGGCCACATCTTCATCCAGCGGGGTAAGACCTTCGCGGCCATCCACAACGAAGGCAATTCCCTGGGCTTCTTCGATGGCAAAGATGACTTGTTTTCGAATCTCGCCTTCAAATGTGTCATCCGATCCATGCACATACCCACCGGTATCGATCACCGAAAATTCATACCCATTCCAGTCGCTTTTGCCATAAAGGCGATCGCGTGTAACGCCACTTTCTGATTCAACAATCGCTTCCCGGCTTTGGATCAATCGGTTGAAAAGAGTGGATTTGCCTACATTGGGTCTGCCTACTATGGCCAAAATATTACTCATTATTTACAGGGTATTTACAGGTTATCAAAGGTATAAAATTAGTGATCGTAACCGAAACGTGAAAGCGCGTTGTCATCATCGCGCCAATCCTTATTTATCTTTACAGAAAGCTCAAGATAGACTTTCTTTTCGATGAATTTCTCAATATCAATACGTGCCATGGTCCCTAATTTTTTTATTGCAGCACCCTGATGGCCAAGAATAATGGCTTTCTGGGATTCGCGGCTGACAAAAATCGTGGCATAGATGCGGTCAATTTTTGTGGCTTCCTTATACTCATCAATCACGATCTCAACTGAATATGGGATTTCTTTCTTGAAGTTCAACAATATTTTTTCACGTATAATTTCCGAAACGAAAAACCTGGCCGACCGGTCGGTGAGTTCATCTTTGGGATAATACGGTTCGTGTATGGGAAGCTTAGACTGTATTGAATCCAGTACCTTTTCGAGATTGAAATTATTTAATGCTGAGATGGGGATGATTTCAGCTGCAGGCAAAGCGGTTTTCCAGCCTTCCATTTGTGCCACCACCTTTTCCTGATCCGACAAGTCGATTTTGTTAATAAGCACCAGCACCGGAATGGAGAATTTTTTTAATTTCTCGATGATTTCCATTTGTTCAAATGGCTGGTTCACCTCGGTCATAAGTAAAATAACGTCAGCATCTTTCAGTGCCGAGTGAATATATTGGTTCATGTACTCATGCATTTTGTACGAAGGATTTCGCACAATTCCGGGAGTATCCGAGTAAACAATCTGGAAATCATCGCCATTTACCATGCCCAAAATCCGGTGACGGGTGGTTTGAGCCTTCGAGGTGATGATGGAAAGCTTCTCGCCCACCAGCGCGTTCATTAACGTCGATTTGCCAACGTTCGGGTAACCAATGATGTTGACGAATCCGGCCCTGTGTTCCATAAAGAATATTAAAGAAAAGTTTGTTTTGCAAAGAAACAAAATATATCTTTGCACCCGCAAATGCAAACCATATTGCGGGGTGGAGCAGTGGTAGCTCGTTGGGCTCATAACCCAAAGGTCATCGGTTCGAATCCGGTCCCCGCTACTTAAAAATCAGACAGTTATCATAAAAAGTGACTGTCTTTTTTTATTCTCTCTAAATACTAAAAACAAATTCTTCCTCCCCTACCTCACCAGCACCACCATGCCTTCTACTACCTGGATTGAAATCCAGGCTTACAATATCGGGACTTTTATTTAACGTCCAAACACTAAACAAATAAACAAATAAACACCTAAACAAATCCTTCCTCCCTACCTTACCAGCATCACCGTTCCCTCCATCACCTTGCTCTCCTGTGTGCCCGTGCCAAAATCCTGGTAAACAATCCTGTATACATAAAACCCTGCCTGACAGGCTTCGCCTTTGAAAGTGCCGTCCCAGCCCTGGTTCAGGTCGGAGGTGTCGAAGATCATTTGTCCCCAGCGGTTGAAGATGCTGATGCGGTATTGGTTGATATAATCCAGCCTCGGAATGGCACCGAACACATCATTCAACCCGTCGCCATTAGGAGTGAACGCATTGGGGATGAAGAAGGACTTTCCAGCCCACAGAACCCAAACTGCCTCCGTGGACTTGCAGCCCTGACCTGATTCTGCCTGAACACTGTACAAACCTGTGCTGTCGATGGTGATCTGTGAGGTGGTGGCTCCAGTGTTCCACCAATAACTTTGGGCAGTGTTTCCAGCATCCAGGATGTAACCCGGCTCTACAAACAGGGTGTCGTAACCGGAGAAGGTAATGACCGGCGATTCCATCACGATAAGTTCCACCGTACTGCTTTTCTTGCAGCTCATGGAATCCTCTACCACCAGGGTGTAGCTTCCCGCCTGGTTGGAAGTTGCCGGATCAAAGTACAACAGCGTGTCTTTGGATATAGAACCATTGGGATATGTCCAGGTGTAGTCTTTTATTCCATTGCCCCCAAAAATTGTTGGGTCGATGGTGGTGGTGTCCCCGGTACAGATTTGCACTGTGCCCTGCATCTGTATCTCCGGCAGACTATAAACCTGTACTTCACCCGTGGTGTAGGTGGCACTGATTTCCTGGTGGTTCTCGTCATAAAAATGACTTTCACCGGGGGCGGCTTCCCAGTTGACAGGCGAAAGTCCTTCGCCCAATCCGTCGAACTTGAGTTTTAACATTTCTGCCTGATCGGGCAACGTTACGGCAACCTGTCCCTGCCAGGTTAGTTTAATCTCTCCCGTGGCTTGCTGCACGGTGGCCTGAAAACCGCCCAATTCAAGTTGCGGGTTTAAATCCATATACCCGGCACAAAATACCACATCAGGATCATAATGCAGCGTTACCACAAACGACTTTACCCCGGTAAAGTGGGTGAGCTCCAAAGGCACCACGGCTGCATCGCCCACGCACGAACTTCCAAAGCCCGCGATGGCTTCCAGGGTTTGGGACAGGTTCCGGGGTACAACCACCGTAAAAGTGGTGTCGCAACCAAAGGCATCGGTTACTGAGCACTGGTAAGTACCTGCCGACAGGTTTTCAAACAGTCCGTTGTTGAGTTGGTTGGGGATTCCATTGGTTATTGAATAGGTCAGCTCGCCACTTCCTCCCGTGGCGTGTATGTTGATGCTGCCATTGGCCAGGGTGTTGTCCTCGGGGACAATGTCCACCGCGGTAATCTGCGGACCGGGAATATTTTCAATGAGTACGGGGTTTTGTGCATATTCACCAATACAACCATTGGCATCTTTTACCTTGATGTTGTAGATGCCTGCAGGCAAGCCAGTAAACACTCCGCTGTTTTGGTAATAATTAATCCCGCCATCAATGCTGTAGTCGAGCAAATCGGGGGTAAGTGAACCGGTAAAAATGGTGATGACACCTGTAGACTGAAAGCAGTGGACATTGGCAAACTGTACCGTGTCCACCTGTAGCGATCCATTGTCCTGTATGGAGTAGGTACCCAACAGGTGTTCACAACCATTCCCATCCCTTACATTCAGCGCGTAACTGCCTGCATACTGGTTTGTTAAATCCAGTTGGGTTCCCACGGTATCTCCTGCCAGGTCGATCCAGAAAAATTCAAGTGGCATTGTCCCGTTGACTTGTAGCCCGGTGATGGAACCCGTGGGCTGCCCGCAACCGGCATCGTTGATGACCAGGTTGGTTTCATCCAACTGGGGTGCCGGGTAAAGCCCGATATGGATGCTGTCGGCCTGGCTGCAGCCATTATCGGTTACACGCACCCAGTAGGTGCCCGTGTCGCTTACCACCAGCTCGGGGCCGGTGGAGAAATCATTCCAGCGGTAAGTGCCATCACAATTGGGTTTCAGTGTGATCACAAAGCCTGCATTGCAGAATAAGGTATCATTTCCCAGGTTGGGTTCCGGGATGGGGTTGATGGTGATGTCCTGTGTCACTGTTTTTTCAAGCAAGCCCGAGTATACTGTAAGATCTACGTGAAAAGTGCCATCATGGGAGAAAACATACTCAGGGCTAAACTGTGTGGAGGTATCATTGGGCATGTTGGGAAAATCATTGAATTTCCAATACACTGAATCTATACCGTTGGTATTGTCAATCTCAAAGGTGGTGAGATCACCCAGGCAAAAGTGCTGAGCGGTAAAAGTGGGATCGTTAAGGTAAGATTGGATAAAGGAGGGAAGGCCTCGGTTGGCAATGCGACCCTCCAGGTAAAGGGCATCCTGCTCAAAGTTACAGGCCAGGCCGGATTCATTGGGGGAGTCGATTACGCTTAAATAATACCCCCCCTCACTGCAATATATTTTTCCATCTGGAGCTAACTGTAGGGCCCCTTCGGACATGGTACCAGTTAAAATCACTTCTGATTCTAAAATGTCTTGGGGGCTGCCAGCAGTTAAGTCATATTGGTACAGATTTGCTAAGCCATTAGTATAAAGCTTTGTATTATCAGGCGAAAATTCCACTCCATAATAACCTCCCAATTTATGCACCAAATTAATATCACTTACCATGCCTGTTTCATTGTTAAAGTCAACTACATCGAAAAAATCACCAGATAAAGACAATTCGACAGCAGCAGCTACTTTTTTTCCATTAGGTGAAATTTTCATGTAACCAGTAGAACCATCAATATCTGAACCCGTCTGACTGATGACGGGTGTATGGTGGAGGCTGTCGGCAGTTACAAGGTAGGCATAATACTGGTCATTTTGGTAGCCGTGAGCTAACACCCAGACATCTACTCCATTGGCATGACGAACAGCACTTAAATGATGACTGGCATTATTAAAAAGGCGAACCTCCTTTTCCGCTGCTACCACTCCCCCATAACCATTGTCCAGATTCATATCAATAACAGAATATTGAAAATGATACTGGAAATCACTCGGTACATAGATAAAGTTAAAGAAGTAATACAAATGGTAGTTGTCAGGTATTGGAACAATCATAGCTCCCTGAGAGGACCACTGTCCCATGTTTTGACCATTAAGCATGGTGACATGGTTTTTGTTCCAAATGGTAACTCCATCTGAATAAAAAAGCAGGTTTCCGCTACTATCTGAAATGCTCGCACATCCTACAAAACCATTATTGTGCATTTGACTGTTGAGCAAAGCTACCGGTGGACTCCCAGGGTTAAAATCCACTCCGGCCTTGGAACCAAAATACCAGATATTGGCTTCTTTGCCTTGGGAGAAGACTTGAGTGCTAATCAAACAAATCAGGATTGTATAAAGAAGATTGGAAAGATTTTTCATCATTTCAGGAGTTTTCTGGTTTCAACATCATGTAAAATCTTCATCTGGTGAATTGCGATTAAGTTTAACTTGATCAACCTCTCTCTTTGAATCAGTTTATCGTTAATAAACACTGCATTTAAATTTTCAAGATTTGCTAAGCATATCAGCTCATTCATGGTGGCATAATCCCGCATATTTCCTGTTAAATCCGGATTCAGCTCTTTCCATTCATTAGCTGTGATGCCGAACAAGGCAACATTTAATACATCTGCTTCGGAGGCGTACACAATAGAAGCCTGAAAGCGGCTGATTTTTTTTGGAATCAGATGTTCTTTAATGGCATCAGTATGAATGTGATAATTAATTTTCGTTAGTTCTCTCCTGGCTGACCATCCCAATTGAATCTGCTCAGCCTCCTTTAACCTCTGGAATTCATTGATCAGATATAATTTGAACAATACACTAATTGCAGAACCGAATTCAAAGGCAATATCTTTATGGGCATAGGTTCCCCCATACTTGCCTTTTCGTACAAATATTCCAATTGCTCCGGTTTTCTCTATCCATTCTGAAACACTCATGACAAAACCCGGCAAACCGGCTTGCGATTTAAAGTGGTCAAATTCGACCACTTTAAAATTTGGATTATTGATCTGCTCCCATGTACCTAAATATTCCAGGGAATATCTGTTCCTCAACCAGTTTTTAATGATATCAGCAGCCCGACTTTCGCTTTCCTTTGCGTTTGCCATGTCGGTCAATGAAATATAATCACTCTCATTGAAGTGAATAATGGTGATTTCTGTATTCTGTACTTTTATCTTAGCCATAAGAACGCTGTAATTGCATCATTTGATCAAAGTCTCCACCGGCCTTATAACCAAAATACCAAATATTGGACTGCTTTCCCCGGGAGGATGTCGCAAGGCGTATAAAACCCAAAAGTAGTATAAAGAAGTAGGATATTATCCCAGTGGGGTATTTCCGGATAGCCATAATGCTTTTTTGTTGAATGTTGGGATAAAAGTAGGGAAAAGGTTTGAATTTTAGAGAAATTGATTGTGTTGCCATTTTATTTTTGTAATTCAGCGAATGACCTACCTCACCAGCATTACTGTGCCTCCAATACCTGGATTGAAATCCAGGCTTACAATATCGGTCGTGCCGATGGCACTTCTAAGTGTCGTAAATGAGAATAATGAATTTCGAACACCGAATGATGATTTAATAACGAAAATCCCACTTAATCTGACCTCCTCCATCAACCGTCCTCCTCACCTTCAAAATAGCCGGATTGTATTATTCGAATATAACCAGTATTTTTGCACAAAATGATAACGATGAACATTAGTGACTTTATTGCTAAAGTAGAAGCCGAGTTTGAAGATGTAGAACCCGGCACACTTACTCCGACTACCATACTAAAAGAAGCCTTCACCTGGGATTCGGTGAACGCGTTGATTTTTTTAGCTCACGTAAATGTAGAATATGATGTGGAAATCAGTGCCAACGAGCTGATTGAAGCTGTATCGATAAACGATTTATACGAACTGGTGGAATCAAAATTGATTAAGATAGCGTAAATGGCCCTCTTTTCGGTTCCGGATATAAAAATTTCAGGAATTGCAGCCTGCGTGCCCGAGGATGTGTACCATAACAGTGAGTACGATTGGGTGGAGGAAAAAGAACGCGCTACCCTCATCAGAACCATCGGTGTAGAACAAAAACGCCACGCCCGAAAAGGCACCACTACCGCAGACCTGTGTTATGATGCTGCCGAAAAATTACTGGAATTGCTTCGCTGGGAAAGAAAAGACATCGAGTTGGTCATCTTTGTTTCACAATCACGTGATTATATTATTCCCGCTACAGCGGGATTGTTGCAGGACCGCTTGGGATTGTCTCACGCTACCATGGCGTTCGATATCGGACTGGGTTGTTCGGGCTATGTATATGGACTTTCTGTAATTGGAAGCCTGATGTCCACAGGCCGGATAAAAAAAGCCTTGCTCTTTACCGGTGATATTTCAACCCTCAACACCTCCTACCGCGACAAAAGCGCTTTTCCTCTTTTTGGTGATGCAGGAACGGCCACGGCCCTCGAATACTGTCCGGGCGCCAAGCCAATGGTGTTCAACTTACAAACCGATGGATCAGGATACGATGCCATTCTCATTCCCGATGGGGGCATCCGGAATTTTGCCAACAAAGAAACCTCGTTTGAGTACCATAAAATAAGCGAAGGCATTTATCGAAATGGTTTCAACATCGCCCTGGATGGTATTCAGGTGTTCAATTTTTCGCTGCGCGAAGTGAAACGAAATGTAAACCTGTTGATGGAATTTGCCGGGACTTCCCTTGATGAGGTGGACTACCTGGTGCTTCATCAGGCCAATAAGTTGATGAACGAGACCATCCGTAAACAACTGAAATTATCACCCGTGAAAGTGCCGCTTTCGCTGAAAGAATACGGAAATACCAGCTCGGCTTCCATTCCTTTAACGATGGTCACCCAGATCAGGGAAGTGCTTGAGGCAGGTAAATCGCGGCTGTTGCTTTCGGGCTTTGGCGTTGGTCTTTCGTGGGGATCGGTGTTACTGGAAACCGACCACCTCCAATGTCCTGTTATATTGGTACATCCTAATCCATAACGCCATGAACTTTTGTAACCTTACCGGAAAAACCATCCTGATCACCGGGGCCTCCTCGGGAATAGGCAGGCAAACAGCCCTCCTGGTTTCGCAACAAAGAGCCAAAGTGATTATCGCCGGACGCGATGAAGCTCGACTGAAGGAAACCCTTTCCATGATGACTGGCTCTGAACACCAGCTTTTTATTGGCGACCTCACAGAAGAATCATCCATTTTTGAATTGGCAAAAACGGTGCCTGAAATCGATGGGTTGGTTCATGGAGCGGGAATCGTTGGCCCGACACCCACCAAGTTTATCCGTCAAACAGACATCGACCACCTGTTGCGCATTAACTTTGAAACCCCGGTATTGTTGACATCACGCTTGTTGTTGCTAAAAAAACTGCGCAACAAGGGTTCTGTTGTCTTTATCTCCACCATCGCTACGCGATCACCCTATTTTGGAGGTGCTTTATATACTTGTGCTAAAGCGGGATTGGAAGCCTATTCACGTTCGCTGGCTCTCGAACTGGTAACACGGGGAATCCGTTCCAACTGCCTGCAACCCGGATTGGTCAACACACCACTCATCAACCAACCGGCCAGCGAAGGCCAGGTAGAAATGGTGGAGGAATCACTGCAACGCTACCTGAAGAAATATCCAATGGGCGTGGGGGAAGCCAGTGACGTGGCCAATACCATTCTGTTTTTGCTTTCCGATGAATCGAGATGGGTTTCAGGCACATCCATTCCCATGGGAAGTGTGATTCAATAGTTAGAAATCGTTTACTTTAGCCGTTAAAACCATGCTGCCATGACCAAAGATTTTTCAGTAGTTGTACCCGTGTTTAACAGCGCCGACTCGCTTACCGAATTATTTACCCGTTTAAAGGCTTTTTTTGAAGGACAAAAGAAAAGTTTTGAAGTGATTTTTGTGGAAGATGGGGGAGATGATGTCAGTTGGGAAGTGCTGGGCAAGCTCAAAGAAAATTTTCCTGACTTGATTAAAGCCATCAAACTCGACCGCAACTTTGGTCAGCACAACGCGACCATGTGTGGATTCGGTTTTGCCAAAGGAAACCAAATTGTCACCATCGATGACGACCTGCAAAATCCTCCGGAGGAAATCATAAAACTGATTCATCAGGCTGAAAAGGAACAAAGTGTTATCACCTATGGGATTTATTCCAAAAAGCAACACTCATTTGCACGCAACATACTGAGTAAAAGTGTTAAAACCTCGTCTAAACTTTTTCACAATGGGGCAGAAAACGGTTCTTCTTTTCGACTGATCGACAGGAAAATAGTCCAAAAAGTGCTCGATCATCAGGTTAGTTTCGTATTTATCGATGAAATCATCTACTGGTACACCGATAAGATCGCCTTCGTGGAAGTGAATCATGTGAAACGCGAACATAACCAATCGGGGTACAATCCGATGAGGTTATTTATGATGGCCGCCAACCTCACCTATTTTTACACCAATATCCCACTTAAAATTATGGTCTACAGTGGATTTATTATCTCCTTCTTTTCTTTTATAACGGCCATCAAATTCATTATTCAGAAGATATTTTTTAATGTACCGCTTGGGTATACTTCGGTGATTGTCACGATATTATTTTCAACCAGCATCATTGTTTTTAGTCTGGGAGTGATTGGTGGATATTTAAGCAGGATACAAACCGTTCAAAATAAAAAGCCACCTTATCATATAAGCAAGGTACTGGATTGATGAGGGAATTTTTCAATGGTTGAGTTGACTCGGTATGCTGCCTACCAATGAAAACTTTTGGTAAAAGTTTGGTTATTAATATTAAAGTAAATTGACAGTGTAGATTTGATTTTTAGGAATGTTCGAATGAAAACATCTCTTTTTTTTTAAATCAACACCCCTTTCCCCCTGCCTACCGGCCAGGCAGGCTGCCTTTCCCCAAAAGGGAAAGGTGATAATTTATTCTAATCTGAACCAATAAACCTTAATAAAATTCACTTATAAGCTTAATATACAATGTTATATCACTCCTCACCTTTGGGGAGGAGCAGGGAGGTGGGGTATTAATACACATTGGCCAATAGTCATAGTTGCGAGTTTCTGTGTTGTCATACTATGTGCCCCGATGGCCATCGGGGCTTTTTTCGGGGGAGTTGGGTCTTAGAATGGCAAAAGGTACTTACAAATCGCTAAATCCGGTTAGTTTTTTTGGATTGAAAATTTTAAGATACGTTTTTGCCAACATCAGTGGCCAACGGCTCAGGATGCGCTCACGCCAGGTATAGGGAAAATGATCAACTATTTTTGTCAGCAACCTCAACTTCCAGGCTATGAAAATACCAGGGAAAGCCAGTAAGTAAACCCATAAACCGGGATGCTTGTATTCCCGCTGATATCCGGCCAGTTCGGCATACTTTCCCGCGGCAGCATCCGCAATTTTAATTTGCCTTGTGGTTAGCTCTTTTTTGTAAACGCCAATTTTATCGGGATTGATTTTTTTAAACAAACCGGAATGGAATTTCCGGAAAACTTCTGATTTTGACATTTCATAATCCAAATCGGCTTGTTTGTAAAAGTCGAATATCTGCGGATCGAAAGGAACACCGGTAAACTCACATAAGCGTTTCATCTCCTTTTCGGGATGCATGACCAGGTCTTCATATTTAATTTCGATGTGCGTACCGGGATGTTTTTTCATCATTAAACGAAAGTGCTTAACAAACAAACGCCATTTAAATACCACGAGCGAAATCATGGGCAGTTCAAAATCCACATTGCGCACCGAGATAAAATGGTCTCGATAATCGCGGGTAATATGGATGAATTTGGCGTTGGGAAAAATTTTAGCCAAACGCTCGGTATAAATGGTATAGCCCGGGTTTTTATCCCCAAAAAACAGGATATCTCTCTTAGGGTAAATGGATTGATATTGCATGTAAACCACCTTGCAGATATCACCATAGGGATGGTTTCCCGCGAAGGGAAGCAAAGCCATTTTTAACGCTTCAGGCGAGATATTCCAGGTCGAAAACAGCCATTGCTTCTGAACATCCGCAGCAAAAGCATCAAGCAGATCCATGGTCCAGTTGGTGACCTTTCCGTAGCGGGAATACAAGTTTACAACAAATTGTGATTCAGGTGGTATCACAACATGCGCGTTGGCATCAAACAAGGTCCTAAGCAACGTGGTTCCTGAACGAGGTCGTCCGACAATGAAGAAAAAAGGGAGGTCGTGTGAAGTGGTCATAAGTCAGTTTAGAAAATGCCTGTTTACCTGTTTAATGGCATCCCATTGAGCATGTTGTTGATATCCAGAGGGGACTTTTTATTTCCAAAAGCCGTATTGTGCCTTTCCATGTTCGAAGTGAAAGCCCAGGCTGCTGCCTTGGCACTCTTGGTGGCCTTGAGGGTTTTAAGCATCTTTTTATACAAAGTCTTTTCATTCCACATTAGGCTCCAGCAGCGGTGCATGGTTTCCATCAACTCTTCGGGCGACATCAGTTTGGGTTGATGGATCACCTCTAAAAAATGATAATGCTTCCAGTCTTCAGGAAAATTGGTAAAGAGCAATCTGTTTTCTTTTTCCAACCTTTCAAACAAACGCGTTCCTGGCAAAGGCGTGATAATGGTGGCCTGCATGGCATCAATCCCGGATTGAATGGCATACCTGGCCCTGTTTTCAAGATCCTGTATCGTATCAGAATCCAAACCAAAAACCAAGGCGCCCAACACGCTGATGCCATGTGTATGAATTTTTTTAAACGCCTCTTCATAATGTTCGACGCCAATTTTCAGGTTCATCTTTTTATTGGTTTCCTGAAGCTGTTCTACTTTTTCTGATTCGATGCCAATCAAAATCATTTTACATCCACTTTCAGCGGCATACTTCAGCACCTCATCATGGTCGGCTATGTTGAGTGAAGCCTGACAATACCAATCCTTTTTAATGCCACGGGCAATCATGCCCTTGAATAGCTGAATAGCCCTTTCGGCGGAAGCCTTATTGTAGCCAATGATGTTGTCATCTACAAAAAACAAATGCTCGCTGGTGATGGTCTCCAGTTCGTCCAGCACATCCTCTATCGGGCGTGCCCGATAGTGATTGCCATTAAAGGTGTGCACAGAACAAAAATCGCAATTCATCGGACAGCCTCTTGTAGTCTGAATATTTGAATAGGCATATCCCGGATTAAACAGATCCCTGCGCGGCCATGAGGCATTTTCCAATGGAAGTTGATCACCATAATAACGCTTTTTCAGCTTATCTTCCTTGAAATCGGTGAGTACTTTTGCCCAGACGGCTTCCGCTTCTCCCACCACGATGGAATCGGCATATTGTACAGCTTCATCGGGCCTCATACTCACATGTATCCCGCCAAGAACCGTTTTTATGCCTTTCGATCTGTAAATTTCAGAAATCTGATAGGCCCGATTGGCAGCTGATGTAAGGGCGGTTATCCCGACAAAATCGGCAGGCGTATATTGAAACTCCCCGAAGTTTTCGTCCAGAATTTCTATGTCCCATTCATCCGGGGTGAGCCCTGCAATAAGTCCTAAACCCAGTGGAGGCGAAATAGTGCTGGTGTCGAACAATGCATCCCGTTTATACGGATTCAGTGGATTGATCAGTAATAATTTCTTTTTCAAATTTCGACTTTTGATACCTGCACAAAAGTAATATTTTTTGTGAACAGGATTGGCTTTCAGCACCCGGGTGAGCATCGCAGCCTGTCTCTGCTATGAATGAGAAGTGAGTATGACAACTGCCAACAAACGGGATATTGCTAATTCAATACAAGGTAAACAGGAAAAATCTATTTTTGCGATCGCTAAGGATATTTTCAAACTTCGGCTTTGAGCCACTTGCTATGATTTTAACTAAAGGAAATATTTCATTCAGAAGGTTAACCATCGATGATATCGAGCTGGTTAGAAACTGGAGAAACTCACAGCAGATTAATCAATACATGGCATTTCGCGACCATATTACCCCTGAAATGCAAGTAGCATGGTTTCATTCCGTCAACAACATGAATAACCTCTATTTTATCATAGAATATAAAAATGAAAAAGTAGGAGTTTTTAATGGAAAGGACATTAACTGGGAACAAGGAACCATGGAAACGGGTATCTTCATTGCCGAGGAAAAACATGTGAACACTGAACTGCCCTTGTTGGCCGTATTATCGTTTGGGGAAATCGGTTTAAGCATTTTTAATATGACCAGTTATGCCCACATGTTAAAATCGAACAAACGAGCTATCCGATACAATAAAATGTTGGGTTTTGAATTATGCGATGGTCAGGAAGAATTTGAAAATCAACTATACGTGTTAAACAGGGAACGTTTTTTTCAACGGACAAAGTTGCTTAAAAAAGCCCTTTTTAAAATTATGGGAGTGACAGAAACCATATTGGTTTTCGAAAGAGAAGATATAGACAGCGGCCTCAAGGACTTTCTAATGAAGCAAATAAATCCCTCTATGATTGGAGAGGTTGTTCAAACCAAAGATTCTGTTATCCTTCGTTTTCGCACCATGTAGGTACGACGAAAAATTTATCTTTGCCACGGATTTCAACCCGTTTTATGAAAATACCATTTAACAAGCCCTATTGTCAGGGCAAGGAACTCGAGTACATTAAGTCAGCGATGGATTTTGGCCACATTTCGGGCAATGGTATTTTTACACAAAAAGTGCATGCGTTTTTCGAGCAGCGTTATGGCTACAAAAGGACATTTATGACCACCTCGTGTACCGATGCCTTCGAGATGGCTGTCATGCTAATGGACCTCCAACCCGGTGATGAGGTCATCATGCCTTCTTTCACCTTTGTTTCCACCACTAACCCGTTTATTTTAAAGGGTGCACGCATCGTGTTTGCCGATACCCTGCCCAATCATCCCAACATCGATTTAGATGAAGCAGAAAAGCTCATCACAATGAAAACCAGGGTGTTGGTTGTGATGCACTACGGCGGGGTAGCTGTCGACATGGACAAAGCCGTTGCGTTGGCAAAAAAATACAACCTGGTTCTTATTGAAGACGTAGCCCATGCCATCGATTCGTACTACAAGGGAAAACCATTGGGTAGTTTTGGCCATTTTGCCGCCTTTTCGTTTCACGAAACCAAGAATATCAGTTGTGGCGAAGGTGGTTTATTGATTATTAATGATGAAAAATACATCGCCAGGGCAGAGATTGTGTGGGAAAAAGGAACCAACAGAAGTGCGTTTTCAAGGGGTGAAGTAAGCAAATACGAATGGGTGGACGTTGGATCTTCATTTGTCCCATCAGAGATAATTGCTGCCGTATTGTGTGCTCAGATCAACATGATTGACGAAATCCAGCAACAGAGAATTCTGCTTTGGGAGAGGTACTTTACCAACCTGGCTCCACTCGCAAAAAAAGGGTACATTGCCCTGGACGATCTACCTGATTATGCCACCAACAATGGCCACCTGTTCTATTTTCTGATGAAGGATCAGCAATCAAGAAACCTCCTGCTGCAATACCTGAATGATCATGCTGTTCATGCAGTTTTTCATTATCTGCCGCTACACAAGAGCCCGTATTATGCCGACAAGCACGATGGACGTATGTTGCCAAACACCCAAAAATATACCGACACACTCATACGCCTGCCTATGTTCTTCGAGTTGACTCCCGATGCAGTGGATTTTATTTGCGGAATTGTAGGTCAGTTTTTTGAAGAAAAACAAGCCGGTTACTTCTCGTAAAAATGCATCTCCAGGATGTATTGATAAACTTTTTCCGGAAGCCAAAAACTCATGTCCTTTTTTTGATGGATGGCTTTACGGATAAAACTGGAAGAAATTTCCATTTGAGGAGCTTTAAAAAGGGTAATTGACGGGTGATTTGCGTAATCACCCAAAGCGTATCCGGGACGGGGATAAACATAAAATCGGGTTTGACTTAACAGGACCTGAAAGTTCTTCCATTTGTGGAACTTTTCGAAAATATCAGAACCACTGATGAGAATAAATTCCCGGTTTGGATATTTTTCTTGAATATAGGTTAGCGTATCGATGGTATAGGAAGGAACAGGCATTTTAAATTCAATATCGGTCACTCCCAACTTCGGGTGATCCTCTATGGCCAGTCGAGCCAAGGCAAGACGGTGATAATCAGCCAGCAATGTTTTTTTGTCTTTTAAAGGATTTTGGGGTGAAACCACAAACCATACCTCATCCAGGTCGGTAAACTCTGCCATGTAGTTGGCTAAAACAAGGTGTCCAACATGAATGGGATTAAATGACCCAAATAACAATCCGGTTTTTTTTACTTCCTTCAAAATGTATGTTTTAAAACTTCACAGATTCATCTTTTTCAGATCCCCAGCTTTGGCAACATATGTTTTTACACTTCATCACTTGATGGTTTAAAAAGCACTTTCCCGTCACTCATATTGCCCAGATAGCTTTTCAAACCGTTCACTACCTCATCCAATGCAATCATATGGTGTATTCTTGTCTTCCAGGCACCTTTGATAAATTGTTCTTGGAGCAAATAAGAAATATGCTCAAATTCATCGTGATTCAGCTCCTGCCGCCACGACGACAGGTTAAAACCCGAAATGAGTTTATCCTGAAAAATGAGTTCCATAACGCTGATGTCAGTCATGGGTTTGTTGGATAAACCACCATAGACCACCAGTTCAGAATCGGGTGGCATGGCATTGAACAACATCCCCGATTGAGCACCACCAACGGCATCAAAAGCAACTGTAGCATCCAGTTGACGAGCAAGTTCGCGTACCGCACTTTCAAATTCCTCATCGGTTTCATTCAGGACATATTTTTCACCTGCGTCAATCAAACGTTTTGCCGTCTCGGTATTCCTCACGATATTAATCACTTCTACCTGATGTTGGGCAGCGAGGTTTCTGATAAAAGCAGGAACCTGTCCGCCGGCTGCATTTACGATCACCGCGCTGCAACTCCTTTCCATGGCAATATTAAACAGGCCAAAAGCTGTGAAAGGATTGATTGCAAAACAGGCCGCCTGATCCATATCCATATCGTCACGAAGGTGGATCAGGTCGCTTTTTTTCAGCGTAATATATTCAGACCAGCTTCCATGACTATCGTTTTGAGCAAAAAAACTGACTTTTTTCCCAATTAAATTCACCAATTCATGTCCGGCTTCAACCACCGTCCCTGAACCTTCGAACCCCGGGACTACAGGTAAAGTTTTCACCACATTGTATGATCCCTGAATAAAGGCAATATCCGATGGATTGGCGGGTGCGGCATGCACTTTAATCACTACTTCATCAGCATCAGGCACGGTCCGCTCAATTTGTTCTACTTTCAAGCTTAAGAGCGCCCTGAGTACATTTCGGTTATATTGATGCAGAACGATGGATTTCATCATATTCATTTTAAAAGCTTAAATTTTATTCAGATAAAAACTCTGTAACCAGTGTCACCACTTCAATTATTGCTTTATCCAACCGATCGTTAACCACCACTACGTCAAAATGTTCGGCAAAAGTTAACTCAAACTCCGCCTTTTCAACGCGGATGTCAATATCTTCTTTAGAGTCGCTGCCCCTTTGTTCGAGCCGCAGCCTCAGTTCCTGAACAGAAGGAGGCTGTATAAACACCGACAGGGCTTTCATTCCGAAAACGGCTTTGATATTCATACCACCCATCACATCCACATCGAACAATACATGGGTACCCTGGTTACGTAACCGTTCTACTTCTGAAACCAGCGTCCCATACAGTCGGTCTTTGTACACCTCTTCCCACTCCACAAACGCATGTTCTTCGATTTTTTTTTTGAATTCTTCCACCGAGAAGAAATAGTAATCCTTCCCATTTACCTCTCCATCGCGGGGAGGACGACTACACGCGGAAACCGAAAAGGCCAGGTTGGGCACCTGTTTCATCAGTTCTTTAACAATTGTTGTTTTTCCCGATCCCGATGGAGCCGAGAAAATAATCAGCTTACCTTTTTTCATATATGAAGGAAAGAAATGTTACAAAATATTAAACAATTGCTCTTTAATCTTTTCCAATTCGTCTTTCATCAGCACCACAACACGCTGAAGTTGTGAGTCGTTTGCCTTTGAACCCAGTGTGTTTACCTCACGTCCTATTTCCTGGCTGATAAAACCAAGCTTTTTGCCCGAAGAAGTTTCTTCGTCGAGGGTATCCAGAAAATAATCGCAGTTATTTTTCAACCTGACTTTTTCTTCGGTAATATCCAGTTTTTCAATGTAATAAATCAACTCCTGCTCCAGGCGATTTTTATCTACCTGCAAGTCGTATGACTGATTATTTAAAGAAGCTAAAATCCGTTCCCGAATGCGGGAAAGTCGTTCCTGTTCAAATGGCTCCACCTCGGTAAGCAATTGTTTAATTTTTTCCACACGCGTGATAAATTCTTTTTTTAATAAAGCACCTTCCTGAATTCTGAATTGGTCGACAGCCGCAATGGCATCAGAAAACCCTTGTGAAACAATGACCCACTCCTCTTTATCGGCATCCTCATCACCTGAAATCAAAACATCAGGCATTTTAATAACGATAGAAAGGACATCTTGCGGTAAGGGTTCGAGCGTAGCCTCTGACAATTGCTTCATCAGCTGATAATACTGAAGTGCTACCGGCATATTTAACTTTAGCGAACCTCCTTCGGCCTTCTCCTCAACGGTAAGCAAAATATCTACTTTTCCCCTGTCGAGCCCTTTTGCGAGTAAATTTCTAATTTCCAGTTCGCGGTCTTTTAAGCTTCCGGGAACCCGTAAATTTACATCCAGCGTTTTACTGTTTAGCGTTCTTATTTCAATGGCATATTTACGTCGGGCAGATTCAGTAACCTGCTTACCGTACCCGGTCATGGATTTAATCATTGTAAGGTAATTTTAGTGGTACAAAGATAGAAAAGTTACACTGGCGAAAAAGAGAACACTTTTGGTTATATTTGCGTCATGAGCGTAAAGTATTACTTATTGGTTCTTCTATTGCCTGTTTCTCTATCCATTTTACCCAATCCCTACGATAAAATGGATAGTATTGAAGCAAAGCTGCCTCAATTAAGGGGAGTCGAGCATATAAAAGCGCTATTGGTTTTGTCAGAATCATATCGAAATACTGCTTTTAACGATTGCCTCAAATATGGCATAAAAGCAGCTCAACTGGCCAACCGGGAAAATGAAAACGATCTGGAAGCGCAAGTTTATAAGTCACTGGGTAACAGTTGCTATTTTCATGGAGAGCTTGATATGGCCAACGACTATTACCGAAAAGGGTTGCGCGGTTTTCAAGGCACCAATAATTTACAAGGACAAGCCAACTGTTTGAATAACATCGGGCTCATTTTTGAGGAAACTTCCCGCTTCGATTCTGCCCAATATTATTATCAAAAATCGCTGGATATTGAAAGCCAAATTGGTAATAAAAGGGGCATTGGAATTTCATTGTTGCAGTTGGGAAACCTAAGCTATTACCGCGATGAACTCCAAAATGCACTCGACAATTACTATCGTGCCATGCTAATTTTCAAGGATGAATACGACAGCACCAGTTTGGCCTTGTCATACAATAGCATGGGCATTATCTATCGTGAATGGAGCTTGTTTGATAAAGCCCTTGATTACTATCAACTTGCCATCCCTATTTTAGAACAGACAGGCGATGATAGAAGTTTGTCGCAAGTATTGACCAACTTGGCAGAGATTTATAATTTTGAATTGAAAGACTATCAAAAAGCCAAACAATTCTATGATCAATCGCTCAGACTAAAACATAAAATGAACGACAAAATTGGTATCGCCCTCCTAAATAACAACCTGGGAACGTTGTATGCTAACATGAAGGATACATCCAATGCACTTAGGCATTTTAAGATAAGCAAACGGTTGTATGAAGAGTTTCAAGGTGAAACGGGACTTGTAATGGTCTTGTACAATATGGGATCGCTATTTCTGGATCATCATCAGTACGACAGAGCCTTGCCCTATTTTCTGCAGAGCCTGAAAATGGCAGAAGAATTTCAATATGTGGAATTCATTCGCCTGAATCAGGTTGCATTAATGAATAGTTATGCCGCTCTTGGAAAATATCAGCTATACCAAAACTATTTTAAGCTGGCGGCCCTTGATAAAGATTCGCTTATTGAGAGACTTAACGTGTTGCAAAGCCGGGAATCAGAAGGTAAATTCAGAACCGAAGAAGTGTTGGAAGAAGCAAAAAAACTACAAATATCAAATGAATTAAAGGAAGCCGAAATCAGAAAATACAAATTGATGTTAGCAGGAATCAGCGCACTCGTTTTTTTCACACTGATGGGTTATGCGTTATTTACCAAATTAAAAAAACATCCATGATTATACAGGAGCCTTATCATCTTTTTGCCGAGCCACTCAGGTACTATCAATCTATGATTGAAGATATTGAGGCTGCCGAGCGATATATTTACCTCCAGACTTTCAGGGTCGGCAAAGATGTAATTGGGGATAGGTTTAGAAGAGCCCTGACTAAAAAAGCCAAGCAAGGTGTGGAAATAAAGATATTGATTGATTACTGGGGAGCAGGACCGATCAATTCTGAATATTTTAAAGAGTTAATCCAATATAAAGGAGAGGTGCGTTTTTTTCAAAAAATCAAATACAATACAGATATATTTACCAAAAGCCACAAACGAAACCACCGTAAATTATTGCTCATCGATGATAAAATCAGCTATATTGGTTCGTCAAATATTACCGGTTATAACCTTAACTGGCGCGAATCGGTTTTGCGTATAAAGAGTAACCTGACGCCTGTTTTTGTTAAATTATTTAAACAAGATTTCAAAAACTTTAATAAATATAATATCAATACCAATAGCAGGACATATACCATCAAATTCAGCGGTTTTGAAATAATTCGGGATGCACCTTCAATAACTTTTAAAAAGATTAACAATAAATTTATCCGACTCATCAAAAATGCAGAGCATCAGGTTGTTATCGAGACTCCCTATTTTCTCCCGGGATACTTTCTGCGAAAAGCACTCACCGATGCAGCTCAGAGAGGGGTGAAGGTTAATGTGTTGCTGCCTAAACAATCGGACGTTACCCTGATTGATATTTTGAGAAACAAATACCTGGGTCCTCTTAACAAGAAAGGAGTTAACTTTTTATTTTATCAACTAAATAACCTGCATGCCAAGTTGTTGCTAATTGATAACTCATATTTTGCCATTGGCTCATCAAATTTCGATTACCGTAGCTTTCGGTATATGTATGAAATTATGCTGATTGGGACAGATAGTGATATTATTGACCAAATCGGGGTCCATGCCAACCGTACCCAGGAAGATACTCAGCCATTTGATTATGTAAAATGGAAAGACCGGCCACTAATAAATAAGGTTTTCGAATGGATACTTTTGCCTTTCAGGCACCTGCTTTAAGTGGATGGCAAGAAAATTGAAATAGTTAAGAATCACTCCAAATTCGGAATAAACCTTATAAAACCTCCTTTAGTTTCGTTGTAAATTACTAATTTTGAAGCTTCAAATTTAATCTTCATACAACAGATTTTTTTAAATAAATTGATTGAACAATGACAGAAAAAATAACGGCAAAAATAGCCATCGGCTTAGAGGATAATTATGGTGCACATAATTATCATCCGCTACCCGTGGTGCTTCAAAAAGGGTTGGCAGCGAAAGTGTGGGATGTGGACGGCAAAGAGTATTTCGATTTTCTTTCAGCCTATTCAGCTGTAAATCAGGGACATTGTCATCCAAAAATTGTAAGTGCACTCATTGATCAGGCACAAACACTTACCCTAACTTCACGGGCTTTTTACAACGATGCGCTAGGCCCTTACGAAAAATATATCACCTCATATTTTGGTTACGACAAAGTACTGCCTATGAACACCGGGGCCGAAGCTGATGAAACAGCACTTAAACTCTGCCGCCGTTGGGCTTACGATAAAAAGGGAATTCCGTCCGATCAGGCAAAAATCATTGTCTGTGCTGACAACTTTCATGGTCGTACCATCACCATCATTTCTATGTCAACCGATCCGGAATCAAAAGCCAACTTCGGGCCATATACCCCCGGGTTTATCGTAATTCCTTACAACGATTTGGAGGCTCTGCAAAAGGAACTTGAAGATCCAAATGTTGCCGGTTTTTTGGTCGAACCCATTCAAGGGGAAGCAGGCGTGGTGGTACCTGACGAAGGATACTTAAAAAAAGCATACGACTTGTGCAAATCGATGAACGTACTGTTTATTGCGGATGAGGTTCAAACCGGCATCGGCAGAACAGGAAAATTGTTGGCTTGCGATCATGAAGGTGTGCATCCCGACATCCTGATTCTTGGAAAAGCATTGTCAGGTGGCGTATATCCTGTTTCAGCGGTATTGTGCAACAACGAAATCATGCTTACGATAAAACCGGGACAACATGGATCTACTTTCGGGGGAAACCCACTTGCTGCCAGGGTGGCAGTGGCTGCACTCGAAGTGGTGAAAGAGGAGAAATTAGCCGAAAAGGCTGAAAAGTTGGGGGTCATCTTCCGTCAGGAAATGAAGAATATTAAATCGGATATGATTGAGCTGGTACGCGGTAAGGGGTTGCTTAATGCCGTTGTGATAAAGCCAAAAAATGGGAAAACCGCCATGGATGTATGTCTGAAAATGGCTGAAAATGGTGTGCTGGCAAAACCTACACACGACCATATTATTCGGTTCGCCCCCCCATTGGTCATTACTGAAGAGGAGCTACATCAAGCAATAGAGCTTATCAGGAAGTCCATTCTCTCGTTTGAATAACTGAAAAATTCAGGGCAAAAAGAAAAGCCCTCGACCAGGCGGTCGGGGCTTTTCCCATATTAACCTAAAAACCCTCGTAGAAGAGGGATAACCCAAAAAATTAACCTGCTAAAGTTAATCGTTCAATTAAGAACAGGACAAAGATACAAAATAATTAAGACAAAATTTAAAGGGGGTGTAATTTTTTCTACAATAAATACATCCCCATAATCCGAATTGTATGTTTTTTAATTTTAGGAATTTATACACATTAAAGTGGATCGCCTGAAGTAATCACGGATAAATCACACTATGATATTTATCATATTGAATGAAAATGAACGGTCACGTATTAAAAAAAGACGCAAATAACCAATTCCAACATTAAATTTTAATTATTTTTTTCTCAGGACATTATCTTCGTAATTCAAAATTCTTTCCAAGATAAACCTTTCTAACATGTTTATCGTTAGCCAGTTCTTCAGCAGTTCCTGATTTAAGGATGGCCCCCTCGAACAGAAGGTAAGCCCGGTCAACAATGGTCAATGTTTCATGTACATTGTGGTCGGTAATCAGGATTCCGATGTTTTTTTCCTTTAACTTTGAAACGATCAGCTGAATATCTTCAACCGCGATGGGATCCACTCCTGCGAATGGCTCATCTAAAAGAATGAATTTTGGATCAACGGCAAGAGCCCGTGCTATTTCGGTACGTCGTCTTTCGCCGCCGGAAAGCTGAATACCCTTGCTTTTTCGAATGGCTTGTAAACCAAACTCATCAAGCAGCGATTCAATCTTCTCACTCTGTTGTGCTTTATTCAGTTTCGTAAATTCCATCACTGCCCGAAGATTGTCCTCTACACTCAGGTGGCGGAAAACAGAAGCTTCCTGCGCCAGGTATCCGATTCCTCTTTGCGCGCGTCTGTACATTGGTTCGTTGGTTATTTCCTGATCATCAAGATACACGCTGCCCGAGAGAGGTTTAATAAGCCCTACTATCATATAAAAATTGGTAGTTTTGCCCGCCCCATTAGGCCCAAGCAGCCCTATAATTTCGCCCTGATTTACCTCAACGCTTACGTTATTAACAACAGTCCGTTGCTTATACTTCTTAACCAGGTCTTTTGTCCAAAGTTTCATATTTTTCTATTTCAATAACTTAACATACTCCTACAAGATTCCTTCCCTGAGAATATCATGTAAGTGAATAACGCCAACATACTTATTTTCTGATACGACAGGCAATTGTGTAATGTTATTTTTTCGCATGAGTTCGAGGGCGGCCACCACCAACTCATCCTGGTTAACAGTAAGTGGATGTTTTGTCATCACATCACAAGCTTTAAGCTGTCTAAAGTCGTTGTGCTTTTCAATCATCCTCCGCAAGTCACCATCTGTAATTACGCCAACCAACTCATCGTTATCGAGTACTGCGGTGGCACCCAGTCTTTTAGACGAAATTTCAATGATTACCTCCGGTATGAGGGCGTTTTGATTTACCGAGGGTAAAGCATTATTTACCGAAAGGTCGGAGACTCTCATGTACAGGCGTTTGCCAAGAGTACCACCCGGGTGATATTGAGCAAAGTCGTCAGCTGAAAAACCCCTTGATTCAAGGAGACTAACTGCCAGGGCATCGCCCATCACCAACTGGGCAGTCGTACTGCTGGTTGGCGCCAGGTTATTCGGGCACGCTTCTTTTTCAACCGTTGAATCCAATACCAAATCAGCTTGCTTTGCCAGATAGGACCCCGTATTGCCAACTAAAGCAATAATCAGGTTTTGACGCGCTTTTAATAAAGGAATTAGTACTTTGACTTCAGGTGTTTCACCACTTTTGGAAATGGCAATCACCACATCATCTTTTCTTACAATACCCAAATCACCATGAATGGCATCCGCAGCGTGCATAAATATGGCAGGTGTGCCTGTAGAATTAAATGTAGCTACTATTTTTTGTGCAATATTGGCACTCTTGCCAATACCCGTGACAATAACTCTTCCTTTTGATTTTAAAATAAGCTCAACTGCCCTAATAAAATCCTCAGTCACCGAATTACTTAAATTCTTAATTGACTTCCACTCATTTTCAATGGTCGATAATGCAGCCTGGCGTATTTTTTCTCTTGATTCCAACATTTTTTATTTAAAATAGGTGATTATGCAATTTTTTAGTATTATATTTGTTCATATACACACAATAAAAAACCAAAATTCATTTTGGTAATTCTTTTGAATGCGTAAAATGAATTTCATGACAAAGATATGTTTTATCTACCGAAATGATGGAGACCACAACGGATAAATACAATACCAAAGAATTACTTAAATCATTTTTTGGATTTTCAAAATTTAAAGGCACTCAGGAAGTTATAATTGAAAACCTGCTCAAAGGAAACGATACTTTTGTCGTAATGCCAACAGGAGGAGGAAAATCACTATGCTATCAACTACCCGCATTATATAAACCAGGAACAGCTATTATTGTTTCCCCGCTAATTGCCCTGATGAAAAATCAGGTTGATATGATCAGGAATTTTGCCACCCAATCGGGTATAGCCCATGTAATGAATTCGTCACTTTCAAAAGCTGAAATCACTGAAGTGAGAGAAGATTTGTTGAGTGGTAAAACAAAATTATTGTACATGGCCCCGGAATCGCTGACAAAAGAAGACAACATCGAATTCCTTAAAAACATCGATATATCCCTCTTTGCTATTGATGAAGCACATTGTATATCTGAATGGGGACACGACTTTAGACCGGAATACCGGAAATTGCGTCCCATTATAAATGCCATCAACCCGAATATTCCGATCATCGCGTTGACTGCTACGGCCACATTAAAGGTTCAGGAAGATATTTTGAAGAACCTTGAAATCCCCAATGCCGAGGTTTTTAAATCCTCATTCGACAGGGAGAACCTTTACTATGAAGTCAGGCCAAAAACAAAAGATGTTATTAAAGACATTATCAAATATATCAAATCGCAACCCAACAAATCGGGAATTGTTTATTGTTTGAGCAGAAAAAAGGTTGAAGAAATTGCTGAGTCATTGGTTGTCAACGGTATCAGGGCGTTGCCATATCATGCCGGATTGGATGCCGCCACCCGCCGTAACAACCAGGATATGTTTTTAATGGAAAATGTGGAGGTGATCGTGGCTACCATTGCCTTTGGGATGGGCATCGACAAACCCGATATTCGGTTCGTAATTCACCATGATATTCCAAAAAGTATTGAAGGCTATTACCAGGAAACCGGACGCGGTGGCCGCGATGGTGGAGAGGGAAACTGCATTACCTTTTATAATTATGACGACATCCAGAAACTGGAAAAATTTATGAAAGATAAGCCTGTCGCAGAGCAGGAAATTGCCAAAGAATTATTGTTTGAAACAGTAGCCTATGCCGAATCTTCTGTTTGCCGTCACCGGTTGTTACTTCATTATTTTGGTGAATCCTTTACAAAAGAAAATTGTGGTGCCTGTGATAACTGTTTGTCGCCAAAAGAAAAGTACGAAGGAAAAGATGAAATCAGACTGGCGTTGAAAGCCATTGTTTCACTGAAACAACAATTTAAAGCTAAAACGGTTGCAGAGGTCATTGCCGGTAAAAAAAGCGGTGATGTAAAAAGTATCAAACTCGATCAGCATAAGTATTTTGGAGCAGGCAGTCAACACGATGCCAAATACTGGGTCATGATCATCCGTCAGGCACTCATTCAAAGGCTCGCTGAAAAAGAGATTGAAAACTATGGCATTTTAAAAATTACAGAAGAGGGGAAAGATTACATCAAAGAACCTTACAGCATTCTTATTGCCAAAGATCATGATTATGAGTCGGTTGAGGATGATGACATGATTGTAAATGCCGGAGGACAAAAGGGAGGGGGATCTGACCCGGCCCTTTTTGCACTACTTAAGGACTTGCGTAAAGATATTTCTAAAAAAGAAAATCTGCCTCCATTTGTCATTTTCCAGGATCCTTCTCTCGAAGATATGGCCATACAATATCCTATTGATGAAGAAGAATTGAAACAAATTGTGGGTGTTGGAGCAGGAAAAGCCACCAAATATGGTCAGCCTTTTCTCGAACTTATACAAAAATATGTAGAGGAAAACGAAATCACACGGCCCAACGATATGGTGATTAAATCAGTGATTAATAAGTCGGGATTGAAAGTGTACATTATTCAAAGCATCGACCGAAAACTACCACTCGATGATATTGCCTACGCTAAAAACCTTTCTCTTGCTGAATTACTCACTGAAATTGAGCGAATCGTGATGTCAGGAACAAAGCTTGATATCAGCTACTACATCAACGATAAAGTAGACGAGTACCATCAGGAAGACATTTACGATTACTTTGCCGAAGCTGAAACTGATTCCATTGAAGATGCTCTTCGAGTACTTGGGGAATCGGAATATAGTGAAGAGGAAGTCAGGCTGATTCGTGTTATGTTTTTATCCGAAGTAGGCAACTAACATGCGAAAGTTTTTAATTCCCATTTTATTATTGATTTTAGGACTGACTTCATGTTACAAGAATAACAAAGAACAATCCCCTCTACCCAATAAATTACTTTCTGAGCAGCAGATGATTGAAATCCTTACTGAAATTCAACTAGCTGAAGGGAAGACCGTTTTGCAAAGGGAAATGAATAAGGATGTTGGATATTCAGTTCCTAAAAGCAACTTGAAGATTTACAATACGTATGGAATTACACCTGCCCAGTTGGTTGAAAATTTGAATTATTACCAGGATCGCACAGAGGTCATGATTAAAATTTATGATGGAGTGCTTGCTAACCTAAGTCAGCTAAAGGAGGAGGTTAAAGTAAAAAAGGAGCAAGAATTAAAAGCTGATAGAATAAAAAAGGACTCCTTGCAGGCGTTTGACAACCAAAAAATAAGAATCCTGCCTTCCGGGATAAAAAAAGTGGACTACTTAACCCCCAACCTAACTATCTCAGATTATTTTGAAAATATGGCGACCCGCGATTCTTTATCTATTCCGTTATCGAGCTGGTAATTGAACGACAATTTATTTTCATTGATATAACTTCCGGAACCTGAAACAGAATTATCGCCCGAGAGCACTTGGTTATCAATAACAATGGTATTGCCTACCACCAGACCTACAGCTGAATTTCCCAGATCGGCAAAATTTTTCAGTAAAACTTCTGCTGAATTAAGTGGGTTGTAATCAATGGTTACTTCATAATTTAATCGGGCTGGCTGATCGTTCACACTCCAGGTGCCAACGAATTTTGTAATTGGATTTAACTCATTGTCATCAGTTGGTGCACATGAGTTAAATAACAAGACAACTGTGATAAAAACAGTAACGGCTTTAAATAATCTCAACGTTTTCATTTGATTTAAATTAAATTGATGTAAAGATAAGACGTTAATTCATTCAGATGATCAATAAAAGTTAAAGCATTTCTAATTCAGGAAAATTTCTGTCACCGGGTCTTTCCTTTATTTTCTAACTTATACCAATAAATATCACTACATTTGTGGGTTCAAAGAACGGTTAATCAAATACAAATGCGATGAGTTAAATAATTTGTACACGAAAATGTTCTTTTTGGGTACTGAAAAAAATAGGTAATTGAATCGTAAAAATATTATCAAAAAGTTAAATAGAATTATATGGAAAATAATGAAATGATGGCCTTGGGAATGATCGAAACCCGGGGTTTTGCAGCCATGGTGGAAGCTTCAGATGCCATGTTGAAAGCAGCTAAAGTGGAGCTTGTTGGCTATGAAAAAACAGGTGGAGGTTACGTTACAGCCATTGTACGAGGCGATGTGGCCTCAGTTCGTGCAGCTGTTGATGCCGGTCTCCGCGCCGCCGAAAAAGT
Organism: Bacteroidetes bacterium GWF2_41_31; assembly: GCA_001769215.1. Classification (GTDB taxonomy): domain Bacteria; phylum Bacteroidota; class Bacteroidia; order Bacteroidales; family F082; genus UBA6244. The sequence continues at coordinate 100,511 of MEOL01000035.1, read as the reverse complement.
TGGAGAAATTGTGTCCTCACATATTATTCCACGACCACATCAAAATGTTGACACCGCGCTTCCTCTCGGGAGAAAAACAGGTAAATAATCCCTCATAAGATGAAAGATTCCAAATCACACATTGATTTAAGAACGTATATATTCTTAGATTCCCTCCAGTTACAAATGGCTTCCTATATCTCTACGGTTTCCAGGGGATTCCTTCCTGTGGGAGGGCAGTCGAGTTGTATTATCGAAATTGCACCCGGTATCGAGATCAATGCCTTAACAGATGTGGCCATCAAAGCCACCAACGTGTTGCCCGGAATGCAAATAGTGGAACGCGCCTATGGGATGCTTGAGATTCATTCCGACAACCAGGGAGATACCCGTATGGCCGGGGAAGCCGTATTAACTGCCATCAGCCAAACAGAAGCAAATAGAATCAGACCCAGGATACTAACCAGTCAATTGATAAAAAACGTGGACGATCACCATGCCCAATTAATCAACAGGACCCGGCATGGAATGATGCTTTTACGCGGCGATACGCTTTATGTATTGGAGATGGAACCCGCAGGTTACGCATATTATGCTGCAAATGAGGCCGAAAAAGCTGCCAATATCAAAATAATCGATGTGATTGGATTTGGGAAATTTGGCCGGGTATATATTGGTGGGCCTGAAGCAGAAGTGCTTGAATGCAAAACCATCGTTGAAAAACGGTTGGCAGAAATTATTGGTAGAGAAGAATATTAATCACAATTATAGGAGATAAAGTTATGTCAGATTTTAATACAGATGCATTGGGAATGATAGAAACACGGGGGTTTGCAACCATGGTCGAAGCTTCTGATGCCATGGTAAAAGCTGCCAAAGTGGAGCTTGTTGGCTATGAAAAAACAGGTGGGGGATATGTTACTGCCATTGTACGTGGCGATGTGGCTTCGGTAAGGGCCGCCGTTGATGCAGGACTTGTTGCAGCAGAAAAAGTGGGCGAAATCGTATCAAGCCACATTATTCCACGTCCACATACCAATGTTGACAGTGCCTTGCCATTGGGTCGCAAAAGCAAAAAGTAGAAAATATGATTTTGGCAAGAGTTACAGGTACGGTGGTATCGAGTCAGAAAGCCTCACAAATGGAGGGCCTCAAGTTATTGTTGCTTGAGAAAATCGATCCCGTCAGTATGCAAGGCAAAAACGACTTTATTGTGGCCATGGATGGTGTTGGCGCCGGTGTGGATGAAATTGTGTTTTATGTTTCGGGCAGCAGCGCCCGCATGGCAGAAACCACCAAAGGATTGCCCACCGATGCTACTGTGGTAGCTATTGTCGATCTCATTGAATTAAAAGGCACATTGACCTATCAAAAAAGATAAAGATTTCAGATGGTAATAGGAAAAGTGGCAGGAACGATTACAAGTAGCTCCAATTGCATCCACATTAGTGGAGGCCGTTATTTATTGGTTAATAAGTGCAATCAAAAGGGGGAAATTAAAAACGAATTTATGGTGGCGCTCGATCTGGTGAGTGCAGGGTTTGACGAATTGGTTATGGTCGCGGAAAGCACCTCAGCACGCGAAACACCTGTCACAGCCAACAAAGCCATTGATGCGATCATCGTGGGGATAATTGATGTGATTGACGAAAACGATCAAGTGGTTTATAAAAAATGATGGAAAAGGAAAATATTATTGTTCTCGGTGCCATTGAGTTTGGTAGCATTGTGATTGGTTTACAGGCTCTCGATCAGATGGTGAAAAGAGCCCCCATTCAAATTATTGATGCACGAACGATTAGTTCCGGAAAATACCTGATTATATTTAGTGGAGATGTAGCATCGGTGGAATACGCCTATAAGGCTGGTTGCGAAACCGGAGGAAATCATATTATTGATAAACTTTTCCTTCCCCAGGTACATCCCGATGTGATTCCCGCCATTGGAAACACCATTGTTGTAGGCGAATGGGATACCATTGGCATCATCGAAACCCTGTCCATTGTTTCAGGTATCGAGTCGGCCGATAGCGCGGCCAAAGCAGGAGGTGTTAAAATTATCGAAATCCGTTTGGCGGATGGCTATGGTGGTAAATCGTACGTTAAAATGATGGGTCATCTCGATGCGGTACAGGCTGCAGTAAAAGCAGGAATTGAAAAAGCCAAGGCAAAAAACCTCCTGGGAATGGACACCATCATTCCTCAACCTCACAAAGAAATCAGGCCCTTTTTTATGTAAAATGAATATCATAAATGGATCGATTAGAAGAAAATATCAGGCAGTTGGTACGTGAGGCTTTAACCGACCTCAATTTGAAGAATGAAATAGCCCTTCAATCGGAAAAAACAGGTCTTTTCACTACCATCGATCAGGCAGTAATGGCTGCTGAAGTGGCTTTTCATCAATTGGAGAAGCTGACCCTGGAGACCCGCAAAGACATCATTGCCAACATTCGCAAAGTATCGAAGGACCATGTTGTTCTTATTTCGAAAATGGTTAGCGAAGAAACCGGCATGGGGCGGTGGGAAGACAAGGTAGTTAAAAACGAATTGGCTATTAACAAGACACCGGGGGTGGAGGACATTGTGCCCGAAACATTCTCTGATGACCATGGTCTCACGTTGGTTGAACATGCGCCTTATGGTGTTATCGGATCAATATCACCCAGCACCAATCCTACAGCTTCCATCATCAGCAATTGCATTGGCATGATTGCCGCCGGTAATTCTGTCGTATTTAATACACATCCATCAGCCAAAAAAGTATCTGCATTTTTAATAAGCCTGTTAAACAAAGCCATTACTGAAGCAGGCGGGCCAAAAAACCTGATCACCACAATTGAAAACCCCACACTTGAATCGGCTCAGGCGATGATGAATCATCCGAAAGTATCTATTCTGGTGGTTACCGGTGGACCGGGAGTGGTAAAGGCTGCCATGCGCATGGAGAAAAAAACCATTGCTGCAGGTCCGGGAAACCCGCCGGTTGTGGTGGATGAAACTGCCGATATTGTGAAGGCAGGTAAAGATATTGTCGCAGGAGCCAGTTTCGACAACAACCTCATCTGTATCTGCGAAAAAGAAATCATTGTTGTTGATTCGGTGGCCGAGGCGCTACAAGTTGAAATGCAAAAAAATGGCGCTTATATTTTATCGCCTGAACAAATTAAAAAAGTTACAGCATTGGTAATTTCCGATCCCGGACGACCCGGACACGAAGGCGCCGCCAACAAAACATACGTGGGCCAAAATGCTTCCAAAATTGCCAGTGCTATTGGTTTAACAGTTCCCGATACAACCCGGTTGTTACTTTGTGAGGTAGATGCTGACCATCCTTTGGTTTGGACTGAACAGCTGATGCCTGTCATGCCGTTGGTTCGTGTGGCTCATGTGGATGACGCGATTGATTTGGCTGTTCGTTGCGAACATGGATTCAGGCACACGGCCATTATGCACTCGCTCAACATTGCTAAATTAAGTAAAATGGCCAAAGCGATGAATTGCTCCATTTTCATAAAAAACGGGCCCAGCTATGCAGGATTAGGTGAGGGTGGTGCCGGTTTCGCTTCCTTTACCATAGCCAGTCCAACAGGCGAAGGTGTTACCCGAGCCAGGACTTTTACCCGCGAAAGGCGATGTACCCTGGTCGATTATTTTAGAATTATTTAATCAGGAGTTGAAGGATGAAATTTGGAAAAATCATCGGCAGGGTAGTAAGCACGCAAAAGGTTGAATCTTTTGAAGGATTGAAACTTGTTTTGGTACAGCCCTTAAACGAAAAGCTCGAAGTGGCCGGTGATGCACTGGTTGCGGTTGACACCCTTCAGGCTGATATAGGGCAAATTATTTATTACGAAACAAGTAAGGAAGCCAGCCGGATCATCGAAAAAGAAATGAACCCCTGCGATGCCGCAGTGATGGGAATAGTAGATGATATACATCTTAATTTTAGGCCATGAGGTTAGGAAAAGTGATAGGAACCGTGGTCTCTTCCACCAAAGCCACAGGCTACGAATCAAGAAAAATCCTTGTTATTCAGCCTGTTGATCCAAAGGGAAATTATATTGGCACTTCTTTTTTTGCAATAGATGCCGTGCAAGCCGGGGTCAACGATCTGGTCCTGACCATTGAAGAAGGAAATTCAGCCAGACAAATTATTCAGGATGCAGGTGCTTTAACAGTGAAGACAGTTATCGCGGCAATCGTTGATGAAATTTCGACATGATAAAAAGAAGAAATAGATTAAGAAAAGTTGCAAATTTGCAAACTCAACAAATGGGGATGTTACCCACCAGAGAAAAGAATATGGCGAATCACCAGGAAAATGGGATTAAAGATCATGTAAGCCGCATCGCCATTGGTGCCGATCATGGAGCTTTCGAGACAAAAGAATCTCTGAAAACGTATCTGGAGACTTTAGGTTATAAAATGTTTGATGTAGGAACTCATAATTCCACCACCAAAGTCGATTATCCCGATTTCGCATTGGCAGTATCAAAAAAAGTGACTGGTGGCGAGTGTGAACGCGGCATCATGCTCGATGCTGCCGGAATCGGATCCTCCATGGCTTGTAATAAGGTAAAAGGCATTCGTGCCGCTTTGTGTTGGAGTCCCGAAACCATCATCAACAGCCGTGCCCACAACAATGCCAATGTCCTGACCATGGGAACCACGATGCATTCCATTTCGGACATGGCTTCGATGGCCAAATTATGGCTTGAAACACGTTTTGAGGGTGGTAGACATTGGCCAAGAATAAATAAAATGATGTCAATTGAAAGGAAGTAAAAGGATATGGAAGAGAACGAATTGATAGAAAAAATTACGAAAGAGATTCTTTCGAAGCTTGAAAAAATGAAGTTTACCGATGGTGCTGTTGAAAGTAGCACGTCGGGCAAAAATACTCCCGGAGGCAGCATAACCCCTGAAGAATTAGCCGGATACCTTGATCACACATTATTAAAGCCGGGAGCCACCGAGGAACAGTTTACAAAGTTATGCGATGAGGCTTTACAGTATCATTTTAAATCGGTTTGCGTAAATTCATCCTGGGTTCCTTTTGTTGCAAAAAAACTGAGAGGTTCATCTGTAAAAGTATGCTCTGTCATTGGTTTTCCATTGGGGGAGATGGATACCCGAAGCAAGGCATTTGAAGCAAGGAATGCATTGGCCAATGGTGCACATGAACTGGATATGGTAATCAACACCAGCGCTCTTAAATCGGGAAACTTAAAACTGGTTGAAGAGGATATCCGCGCCATTAAAAGGGTTTGCCGAAACAATACCATCATGAAAGTGATTATTGAAACATCCTTGTTGACCGATACCGAAAAAATATTGGCATGTGAAATTTCAAAGAAAGCCGGAGCCGATTTTGTAAAAACGAGTACAGGTTTTACGGGAAGTGGTGCTACCGTTGAAGACGTTGCCCTCATGCGCAGGGTTGTAGGTCCTAAGATGGGTGTAAAAGCCAGTGGCGGTATCCGCGACTTCAAAAAAGCCATCGCCATGATCAATGCTGGCGCTACCCGCATCGGAGCCGGAGCGAGCGTGGCCATTGTAACAGGAGGACCAGCCAGCGGAAGTTATTAAAATCAGTTGACCACTGTCATTTTTCGGGTCGTTATCGGACCTGCTTCATCGCCTATTTTTAATAGGTACATTCCATCAGCCAGGCCGGTAAGTGGTATGCGTACTTGCTCAATTCCATCCGAGTGTGCCTGAAAATTTTGAGAATAAATCAATTTGCCAGTAAGTTGATACAGGTTAAAGTTGATGCTAATTCCATTCTTTACCTCCAACGACACATTCACGAAATCATGGGCAGGCTGAGGGAAAACCTGAATGCTGTTTTCTCTTTTATATGGTTCGTTCACACCAACGATTAAACCACCGACGTTGACAATTGCCTGGGTAATATTTGCCTCGTCAGGAAGCCAAATATACTGTTCAACAATTTGATGATCCGGAGTGATCACAATTACGGTTGGATACGAAAGTATATTATAATCCGTATAAACCAGGTTGCCGCCACCCTGACTTCCGCTAACAGAAGGATAAGTTAGTCCAAAAATGGAATCAAATTCGCGCACGCCCTCATTGTCATTTCCCCAATTTAAGCCCATGAAATACACATTGCCCTGGTTTGAACCAAACTTTTCGTAACAAGCCTGAAAATCAGGGGCGTAATCCTGACAAGGTCCGCAAGAGGTTGAGAAAAAATCAATCACAACGATCTGCTGCTGATCGTCGAGCAATGGAAAAAGATATATGGTTTCTCCATCAATGGTTTTAACATGAAAGTCAACTGCCTCAGTGAGTGTTGTTTGTGAAAAAGCGGAAAGATAGAAAATAGATAAAATGAAAAGCGTAAATTTTTTCATGGTAGTATCTCCAGTTGTTTATGCGGTTTCTTTAATCGAATAAAGTTGCTTTTTTTTTACAAAAATAGTAACATTGATTAACAAACAGCATTAAAACGTGGCGGGTGATCATCAAAATGTATTACGATATCGTAATTCTATCCACAAATGTAGAAAGAAAAACTCCCCGAAATCGTAATCTAAAAACAGTCCAGTTGTTTTTTAATTTAAATTGTAATTTTTAATCTTCACATTATGTGTTATTTAGAATTCAATTTCTCTCATAATTCCACTTTGGCACGTGGATTGCCAATAAAGGAAAAACGCTGATAAGATGTTTACCTTTAGCTCTAAGAAAAGTCCTGAAAAAAAGAAGGTGCAGTACCAAAAGTACTACAAGTGCGATCGGTGTGGTTATATCAGTATTATAAAAGATTCACAATGCCCTATCTGTAAAAAGGATGGGTATCTATTAAAAATGAAATAATTATCCTGCTATGGAAGTAAATCAATACTATTCGATTAGGCAAATTGAAACAAATGGTTTGGTTGAAAAGAATGTGAAAGATGTGAATGCCAGCATTTTCACTAAAGACAGTAAAGTCTATTTTTTTGAGCCTATGGGCAAGAAACGGTTTCGACTTTACTCTATTATTAATGAGCGATCCTTTTTCCTTTAAAGGTCGGATAAGATCCGACAAAAAAGCCCGCCTAAAAAGCCTTGTAACATGCCGGTTACAAGGCTTTTTTATTTGTAATCAACCAGCGCCTTATTTATCTCCCTGAGTTTTTTAGGATTAAAGACCTTAAGAAACGCAGTCCCCAAAGCCCTTGGGCCTTTGCTGAGAATGTTCATTCGGATAGAAGAAGGGAGTTTGTCGACCAATTGGGTAGCCAAATACAGCAGGGCCGCGATGGTTCTTCCCGGTAAAGTCTGCAACACAACGGCGGATCCGAAATCGTGATATGCTCTTTCGTAGCCGATTGTTTCGGCAAGTGACCCGACAGTGTAATCTAATTGCCTGACTTCTTTATCGGTGAGTTCCTTTTTCCATAACCCTATGCGGCTGGTATTTATTTGGTTTAACAGGCTGCTATGGTATTTTTGCAGGAGTCCTTTCGGGTAGAGATTGACGAAGTCGTCCTTTTTCTCATGGAAATTAAGCACATCCGGTTGAAACGAAATCCCTGTGAAGGCACACATGGCTTTAAGGGATTCCTCAGGTTTGTTCACCAGGTCCTCGTAACGGATATGAAAATAGGCTTCAGGGTTTTTTCTGGCTTCCTGATGGATCTTCCGGGAAAAATATACCCATTTTTGTGCCACCAACGATGGAATGGGCAGTTCAAAATCCACGTTTTTGATGGAAACAAAATTGTCGCGGTAGTCACGGGTGATATGAATAAACTTTGAGTTGGGAAAGATCTTTAACAATCGTTTGGTGTAAATGGTATAGCCAGGATTTTTATCACCAAAAAGAAGTATGTTTTCTTTTGGATACAACGATGGATACACGGCATATACTGTTTTACAAATATTCCCGTATAGATTTTGTCCCTCCAACTCAAGCAGGATTTGCCTCAGCAACTTGCTGTCCAGTTTCCATGTATCAAAGCGCCATTGTGTTTGTAAATCCTGAAAAAAGTGTTCGAGGTCTGATTTTGACCAATGTGTTTTTTTGCCATATTTCCCGTAAAGGTTTACAACAAACTGGCATTCAGGCGGGATAACCACATTGGAATGTGCATCAAATAAGGTACGCAGGAGCGTGGTTCCCGACCTTGGCCGGCCCACGATAAACAAAAATGGGATGTTGTTTAGATTGTCCATTTTTTTGTTACTTTTTTAATGAGTTTGTTCAATGAATCAAAATCAGTTTTTCTGAAATGAAACAACTCAAACAACGACAGCTGATGCAGTCTCGCATAGTAAATCCAATACCCCAGCGACCCGATCAGGTAACTTACATTGGAGGCCATGGCCGCTCCTTTTCCGCCATAACCAGGAATCCAAAGAAAGTTTAAAAGGATATTAATCACCAGGGCCGGACCAAAGATATACAAGGTCACCTGAGGCTTCCCCATGCCCGCCAACTGTCCGCTTAACACCCTGAAGAAGGTCAGAATAACAACTCCGGGTAGAATAATTTGTAACATGAGGCTGCTGGCAGAAAATGCATTTCCAAAAACCAAAGGAATAACAAATGGAGCGAGGATAAATAAAGCGGCAGCCATGATGAAGACAATAATAAAGATGGTTCTGGTGAGAGCAATAACCGAAGAAGGTAATATTTGTCCTCCATCATTTGAAGTCCGGCTGAACAATACAATGCCAACAGCCAAAGGGATTTGCCACAATTGTTCTGCAATCTGGGTAGCCAATGCATATAAACCCACTTCGTTTACAGTAGAAAGTTTTTCGAGCAGCAAAATATCTACCTTATAGTTTAGCTGCAGAATAAAAAATGACATCGAAAACAATAGGCCCATCCTGAGTAAATGCTTAACAATCACCGGGTGATACATTATTTTGATTTCGAAATTCTTAGTAAGCATTCGCATGGCTACCATAGCTACCCACGCGTTGGCCGCCAATGTGGCTATTACAGCTCCCAACAACCCATAATCCAGCCACCAAACCAGGACTGCTGCCAACACCAGGTTAATCACATTGATCATCCAATTAAGTTGGTTCGACTTTTTGATTTCGTCTTTTCCCAAAAATACACCGCCGACATAGATGGTGGCCAGCCTGAACGGGATCACAAAAAGCACGAGTGAGATCAACAGGAGTGTAAATGAAGGCTCCCGGTAGAAATAAAATCCAATGGCACTTAACAAAATACCAATTGTGCTTGAACCGATGAGGATAAACACAATGGAAGAAACCAAGTGGTTTTCATCATATTTTTTACTGCCAATCAGATAGATGGATGCACCGCGAATACCCAGGTGCGTGAGGCTAACCACAATAAGCGGCACTACGATTAAGGCATTGTATGCCCCATAACCTTCTGTGCCCAATACACGGGTAAGGACAACAACCATTAGCAGAGCACTTACCAGCGAAACCATATTGCTGTTGAGCACTCCCATAAAATCACGAAAAAATCCCCTTTTTGCCATGGACTCTGGTTAATCTTCGAAGTAAGCAAAGGTCGGTTTTTTTAGGATATGAAGCATGCTAAGTCTCGTCACTTTACCATCTTAAGTTATCCATCCCCTTTTTGTATAATTCCTTATCTTTGCCTCAAAGATGCATATTCTACATGACTGAAAGAAAACGAAAATTACTGCTCATCAATCCGCTAAACTCCACACGTAAAGGCTTGATTATTCACAAACATGTCATCTATCCCCCCATTGGTTTAGGTATCATTGCCACCCTTACTCCCGATCGCTGGGAAGTGGAAATCCTTGACGAGAATTTCGAACAATTTGCTTTTAAAGAGGCTGATTTGGTTGGCTTTACCGCGCTTACATCCAGTGTGACCAGGGCTTATGAACTGGCAGCCATCTACCGCGAAAAGGGTATTCCAACGGTTATTGGTGGAATACATGCCTCCATGGTACCTGATGAAGCCATCAGTTTCTGTGATAGCGTGGTGGTAGGAGAAGTGGAGAGTGTATGGTTAACCCTGATCGAAGATTTTGAACGGGGGGAAATGAAAACATCCTACATGGGTCAAATGCTTCCTATGGAAAATGCAACCTTACCCGCACGTCAGTTGTTTCATCCCGATTATAAGTTTGCAAGCATTCAGACATCACGTGGCTGTCCCATGCGGTGCGATTTTTGTTCTGTGCATACGTTTAATGGCAACACCTATCGTCAACGCCCCATCGAAGAAGTGTTGGATGAATTGGAGACAATAAGCCATTCATTGGTCTATTTTGTTGATGACAACCTGATAGGATATGGTAAAAGATCACAGGAACGGGCCATTCGACTCTTCAAGGGAATCATTGAACGCGGCATTAAAATAGAATGGTTTTGTTCTGCCTCCATGAATTTTGCCGACAACGAGGAAGTGCTGAAATACGCTGCCGAAAGTGGCTGCCGGATGGTATTGCTGGGCATCGAATCGGAACGCCTCGATCAGTTGAAGGACATGAACAAGAACCTGAACGCGAAAATGGGCATCGACAGCTATGACAGGGTATTTGAAAAAATTCATCAGTATGGAATCAGTGTGTTGGGCGCGTTTATCTATGGGCTCGAGACCGACACCCCTGAAAGCATGGCGCAACGTACCGAGTATATCAACCACGCTTCCATCGACGCGGTGCAATCCACCATCCTGACACCCTTGCCAGGGACAGGTTTATTCGACCGCATGACCAGGGAAAATAAAATTGTGTTGAACAATTTTCCCCAGGATTGGGAACATTATCATTTCGCGGAAGTGGTTTTCAATCACGATCTGATGGGACGCGGGGAAATGATGGAGGAAATCAAAAAAAACTGGGACAAACTGTATAACGAACCCATCTTAAAGAAGAAATTTATCAGAACCATTAAACAGACCAAGAGCGCCACCGCTGGCATCTGGTCCTATGGCTCCAACCTGCAATACTATAATCTGGCGTTTGAGGGCGAACGTCCGGTACGCAACCTGGTGGATGTCTTTGGGTTATCTTCTTTCAAATCGAACCCCTTTGTTTAGTTAACTGAAAGATGACAAAAAGAAACAAACTGCTACTCATAAATCCACTAAGTACAAAACGAAGAGGACTTATCCGCGATCAGCAAAGTATTTTTCCGCCCATGGCTCTGGGCATTATCGCGGCGCTAACCCCGGAACATTGGGAGATTGAGGTTGTGGATGAGAATTTTGAACGTTTTACATACAGGGAAGCCGATTTGGTTGGAATTACGGCACTTACTTCACAAGTAACACGTGCATATGAGCTGGCCTCAGTTTATAAGGAAAAAGGCATATCCACGGTAATGGGTGGGATTCATGTGTCGATGTTGCCCGATGAAGCGGCGCAATATGCCGATTCTGTTGTGATTGGTGAAGCTGAAAGCGTTTGGGGAACCCTTATTCATGATTTTGAATCCGGTACACTAAAAAAAAGATATCAAGGGAACTTATTGCCATTGGTTGATTCACCATTCCCCAGAATAGATTTATACCACCCAGGCTACGTGTTTGGCAGTGTCCAAACAACACGCGGGTGCCCTATGAGTTGCGATTTCTGCTCCGTTCATACGTTTAATGGGCATCAGTACAGGGCTCGCCCGGTGAAAGAGGTGGTGGATGAATTCGAGAAAATTCCTCAACAGCGGGTGTATATCGTGGATGATAACCTGATAGGGTACACGAAAAAATCAGCCGATCGTGTATTGGAAATCTGCCAGGAGATCATTCGGCGCGGGATTAAAAAAGACTGGCTCTGCGCAGCTTCCATGAATATCGCTGACCATGAGGAGGTGCTTCATTTTGCGGCCGAAGCGGGATGTAAAATGATTTTTTTAGGCATCGAATCAGAACTCATCGACCAGCTGGAGTCGGCCAATAAAAGGACCAACCTGAAAATTGGAATCGCCCACTTTGATGAGGTTTACCAAAAAATTCACGCCCATGGAATAGCGGTTTTAGGTGCTTTTATTTTTGGGTTGGATACCGACACGCCTCTCACCATCGCCAACCGGACGAAATACATGTTAAATTCAGACATCGATGCCATGCAGGCTTCCATACTCACCCCACTTCCCGGGACACCTTTGTTTAACCGAATGGTAGCTGAAGACAGGCTGATTCACAAAAACTTTCCAGAAGACTGGGCTCGTTACGATTTTGTTGAAGTTGTTTATCGCCCGGCACTCATGACCCAGGAAGAATTAACCTCCGAAATTAATAAAAACTGGGCTAAATTGTATGATGAAAAAAACCTGAAGCGCAAATTCCTCAATGCACTTAAAAAGTCGCGCAATCCGGATGCCGCTTTGTGGTCGTATAATTCGAACCTGCATTACTACAATTTGGTTTTTGAAAATAAAAGAGAGCGAATCAGCATTATCGACCAAATATATTTAGGAGACTAATACGCTACCTTTATAGTCGTTTATTCAATTTACCAGAAATGATTTTTGTAACCGGATTAGATCAATAAAATGGAGTTATTTTGAAACGGATTTGTAGATATCTTTACCCCAATTATGACATTAGGAGAATAAACAAAATAGCCAATCTGCTATTGTTATTGTTTTCTTGGAACAAGTGCATATTAAAAATACCATGTATGGAAGTGGCAAATTAACACCAAACTGATTTAAAACATTGAAATAGAAATAGCTAAAGATGACTAAAAAACTACTTTTAATTAACCCCCGAAACTCTTATAAGGCCGGGATTTATCATGATGGTGATTTTAGTGTTCCTCCAATGGGGCTGGGGATCATTGCCGCGCTGACCGACTCAGATTGGGAGATAGAAATTTTAGATGAAAGCTTTGATGTGTTTCAGGCAAAAAAAGCTGATCTGGTAGGTTTTACAGGATTAACTTCACAAGCCACACGAGCGTATGAACTGGCTTCTATTTACCGGGAGTTAAATATTACAACCGTGATGGGTGGAATCCATGCTTCCATGTTACCCGAAGAAGCATTAAAATATGTGGATGTGGTGGTAAAGGGAGAAGCTGAAGGTGTTTGGAGAGAATTGCTCCATGATTTTAAGCAAGGAAGTCTCAGAAAAATATATGAAAGTGAATTGCAGGATTTATATTCGATGCCTCCGCCCCGCATCGATTTATATAGCTCTAAATATGCTTTTGGAAGTTTGCAGACTACACGGGGTTGCCCTATGAAATGCGATTTCTGTAGCGTGCATACCTTTAACGGGCGAAAATACAGGTATCGAAATGTGGCGGAAGTGGTGGATGAGTATAAGCGAATTCCTCAAAAAAGTTTGTATATTATTGATGATGATTTTTATGGCTATGGGTCCAAACACGCTCAACGGGCCAAAGATATTTGTAGGGGTTTTATTGAGAGCGGTATTAAAAAGGAATGGTACACCTTTTGTTCAATGCACCTGGCCACGGATGCGGAAGCCCTGCAACTGATGGCACAAGCCGGATGTCGCATGATATTGCTTGGTATTGAGTCGGAGATAGTGGAACAGTTGGTGGCTTCCGAAAAATTGACAAATATTAAAGTAGGTGTACAGAATTACGAAAAAGTGTACGATGCATTTCACCAGGCCGGGATAGCTGTTTTAGGAAGCTTTATTTATGGATTGGACACCGATACGGTACAAACCATTCGCAACAGAACTGATTATTTTATTAATTCGGGTGTTGATTGCATTCAACCAGGCATGCTTACACCACTTCCTGGTACGCTTACCTACCAGAACCTTTATAAAAGTAACCGAATAAATAACATGGATTACCCAAAGGCGTGGGAGAAATACACCTTCTTTAATTGCGTTATTGATCCGGTAAATATGTCTGTGGATGAGTTTACCGAATTGATGCATGCAGAGTGGGACAGGATGTTCGATTTGAAAGTGTTAAAGCGAAAATACTTAAATACTTTAAAGGCCACCAAAAATCCAATTGCTGCCGGTTGGGCACTTTCAACTAACCTAAAATACCGCAATACGGTATTTGAAGGGATAAGAGAACCTTATGATTATCAGAAAATCTATCTGGAACTGACATCCATGACCTTAAATTTTAATCAAACAGGCCATGCAGTATAAAAAAGTTAATCGCAGGATAGATATTTTGGATCAACTCAGATTTTTACCCGGACTGTAGAATAAACCTCCCGATTTCCTATTTTTGTGGATCATTTGTAAAAACTTAGTTCATGTCTCATTCCTCTGAGAAAACACCTTATATTCTGCAATCACTGGCTACCGGCAATACATTTACTGATACCGGTTGGTTGCTTGATGCACCGGGAGAGAAGATTCCCACGCTCATCCGCGCCCTTTACCAAACCAAACAACTTCAATTGAAAGATTCCTCTTTGGGCATTTACCGTTTTTCCGACTGGTTACCCGTAAACAGGTATCTTGTGGGTTCTTCGGCTCCCATCACTTATAAAAGCGAAGGGTTGGCTAAGAAATTGGGATTAAACAGGTTGTACATTACTTTTAGCGGATACTGGCCGGAGCGGGGTGTTGAGATGAAAACCTGTTCATTTAAAGAAACCGAAGCCTATTCTGTTTGCGGCCGTTTGGACGGAACTAACCGGGAGGTATTGGTAGTAGCTTCCGCCGGGAACACGGCCAGGGCTTTTGCTCAGGTTTGTTCCGACAATCAAATACCCTTGCTTTTAAGCGTGCCTCACGACAATTTAAATGCGCTGTGGTTCGAAACACCGCTCAATCCCTGCGTAAAGCTCATCACGTGCGAAGTTGGCAGCGATTATTTCGATGCCATCCACTTATCAAACATTGTGAGCAGAATGGATGGTTTTGTAACTGAAGGCGGTGCCAAAAACGTGGCCCGTCGCGATGGCATGGGAACCACCATGTTATCGGCTGCCACCACCATTGGCGAAATCCCGGAGTATTATTTTCAGGCCATCGGCAGTGGAACAGGTGCCATTGCCGCCTGGGAAGCCAACCTAAGGCTAATTGCTGATGGCCGTTTTGGTAACCGAAAAGCCCGGCTGATGGTATCGCAAAATTCTCCATTTCATCCCATTTACGATGCCTGGAAAGCAAGCTCACGCGATATGCTTCATATGGACGATATTGATGCCCGTAAAAAAGTTGAAATCATTGAAGCCAAGGTATTGTCGAACAGAAAGCCGCCTTATGGAATCGTGGGCGGACTGTATGATGCCATGAAAGATGCCGGTGGCGATGTTTTATTGGCCAACAACCAGGAAAGCCGTGATGCAGCCATTTTATTTAAGGAAACCGAAGGCAACGACATCCATTGTGCCGCAGCTGTAGCTACTGCTACACTTATGGAGGCGGCTAGAACAGGTTTAGTGAAAAAAAATGACCTGATCATGTTGAATATTACCGGTGGCGGTGAAGCAAAATTTAAAGCGGGCAGGGAAATGTTTTTCCTTCAACCGCTGTTAACTTTTAGTGTCAATCCGGATGAAGACCTGGTTGTTGAAAAAGTGAAGGGATTATTTTAAAGCGTTTTTTCCCGATTGACATCGAAGTCGGGCTTTGAACCTCATTTCTCATTTGGGTTGTAAAGAATGATATCTGGAGGCATGAGGCAGGGGGTATGGGGCATGGGCAAAAACCCCGACAACAGGAAGTTGTCAGGGTTTATAACGGCAAGCATATTTAACAAGTCAGGTTGGGCTATCTGGTTTTTAATTTTGTAATTACCTTTTTCTCATAAACGAATAAGTGTTCTCCATTGCTGGTAAGTGAGTTTCCGGCGCCTTTTTTGGCCTTAAATTCCTTGTATTTACCGGTATCGATGTCGAATGCAGCCAGATCAGCCTTATCCGTAACCATGATGACCAAATCGTCCTTACGATCGAAAAGGGTAGATGTTTTGTACTTCCCGCTGCTGATGAGATCGCCATTTGCAGCATCGAAAGTTGAAACACCCTTTTCACCAATCACAACTACAATATGATCCTGGTAGGGTAAAATCAGGCTGGCTTGTCCAACGCCACCTTTTGCAGCGGGGACTTCGTATTTTTCCTCTCCGGTATTGATGTCGATGCCATAGAGGGCTTTTCCACTACAAACAATATAGTAGTTATCGAAGGTGATAGCATTGGTGATTCCCTTTCTGAATTTTTCCGATTCCCAGGCCAAAGTCCCGTCAGTGGTGTTAAGAGCCTGAACTCCAAAAGGTTTTATTTCAGGGAAAGTAACCCCCCACTCTGTAATCCAATCATCACCCGACCTGTACCTTCTGTGAAATTGTGTTTCTACCCTTCCTCCAATCTGCAATGCTACCTTGTTGCCTACGACGTTCATACCCGGAATGGCACGAGCACCTTTGATTTCCATGGAGGTCCACATCAGTTTTCCGGTTTGTATATCGTATTTTTTTACATATTGACTTCTCTTGTTCGACATATCTAAAACATAAATATCATCGCCCACGATAACAGGTTCGGCAACTGCCCCGTACACACCAAATTTAGTAGCTCCCTGGGGTGCTTTTACCACATCTGCCGTATAGTCAAACGCGGCCGACCATAAGTTGGCGCCCGTATTATAGTCATATACCTGCATCCCATTCATGCGTAGGAATACTTTGTCATTTGAAATATCCAGATCGTAAAGAAAGGTTCGGGTAATTACCTTGCGTTCGGCCCTGCCGACGTAAGTATTTTCCCAGATGATATCACCATTGGTCATGTTAATTCGTGCAATCTGATTTTTAAAACCTGTAAAAAAGGCCATCAGCCCGCTTGGCATAAAATTTACCATCACCATGGTTCGGTCAGTGCTGTTGTATACGTATTTTCCAACGGTACCAATAAATTTTGACGTATTCCATACCTCTTCACCGGTGTGGGCCTTAATAAATACCAGTTCTTTTTTAAGGGATATGGCAAATCCTTCCTCCTCAGGAACATACACCACGGCACCTTCCGTTACTTCCTGATATTTATCGGTATTCCAACGCAGGGCGCCCGTTTCCATATCGATGCAGGCAATCTGATCCTTTCCCATTTTTCGGTCGAATAAAAAAATGGTGTTCGATTCCCAAAATGCAATCAGTTCATCCACCTTGCGTAGCTTTGGTGCTATATCTTTATAGGCTTTTGTCCACAACACCGATCCGTCAGCATTCTTAAAGACGGTGATTTTTTTGTCGTCTGCAGCAAAGCTGTAAGAATTGGCTTTGTCGGAGATGTCGGTTCCGTAGTAGTCGATCTGGTGACCCATTTTGGCTTCCCATACAATGGTCATGTCATCCTGTGCAACAGCATATTGAGTTGCCATTGCAAGTAGCGTCATAAGTAAAACTTTTTTCATGTTGGCAGAATTTAGGATTAACTGAAATTAAAAAGATAGCTGAATTTATAGCTTTTGCCTTTTGGCATTTTAAAGTCGAATTTTATATTCTTTACAAAATCCTTGAGTTTATTTTGCGATTGGATTGAACCACCCTCATTGCTCTTAACAAACACCGTTGCCACCAGGCCTTTTTCATGAATGGTTAGTTCAAATTCAAATCGTCCGGAGATTTTGTTTTCTTGCACAAATAAATACAACTCACCTTCAGGTGCTTCTATTGATTTTTGGATGGCGGTTTTCGCGGTAGCCACCACTTCATCATAGTCTTCGATCAAAGGTTTTTTATCAGCATTTACCGGGATGGATGACAGCAAAAGGAAGATCAGAAATAATTTTTTCATCGACATCAATTTTAAAGTTTAGGTTCCCAGAAAATAAGGTGATTTCCCATGGTCATAACCAGGGTTTTGTTGTCGGGAAGGAAGGCGAACGACATGCGGCCATCGCCCATGGTCATCCCACCTTCCGTTTTCTCAAATAACCTGTACGATTCCTCAAACCTGTCTTTTATACGACCGGTTTCAAAATCAAATAGTTGAAGTTCAGTAAAACGTCCATTTCTTGAAACCATCCCAAACAGCTTACCATCAGGGCTTAATTTAAAGTCTGGTTCATAAGATGCCTGTGATGTAAATCCCTTTCGCTGTGGTTCGCCGGTTTTGCCATTGATGGTCGAGATATAGGTTTGCCGGCCTGATTTTGAAGACTGGGCTTTGATATGGGGGATTTGCAAACAAAATAACGTGTTTCCATCGGGGCTGTATTCCAACCTGTAAATGATGTCGTATAAACTATTTACGGTATATTGCAACGAAAAGGATTCGATGTCAAACACACTGATCTGGTTTTTATATTTAAGTGCTGCTTTAAGGGCTTTTTTATTCTTTTTATAATAAGGATCTTTTTTTAATTCTTTTTCATCCGGCTTATGCGAAACAGCCAGGTATTTTCCATCAGGTGAGACATCCAGTCCATTTGTAGCCTGATTCAAGATGAAAGACCTGCTTTTTTCTCCGGATGGCAACTTCCAAATGGTGATTTCATCGCCAGAGATAGAGATGGCATGCTCGCTATCAGGAGCGATGGTTACTGCATGACATTTTTCAAAATGGACTACCCTTTGCCCATTGGCTGCATGGATGATGTCAAAATCAACTTCGCGGTCTTTGTTCAAACTAAAATCCAAATAGAACAGCTGCTGCAGAAGGACGTACTTTCCATCAGCCGAATGCCTGACAGAAGATCCTGCATACCAATTACCTACGTCAAATTGCTGAATTACGTTTTTGTTTTCAAAATCAAATTGATAATAAGGGAAATTCTGAATGCTGCTGATGGCAAGATAGGAATGATCGGGTGCCAAATCCAGACCACATAGAATTTGTTTGGCGTCTCCCACCCTTACCCGTTCAAACTTCATGTTACTACTCTGGGCCGAAACCATTTCAGCCATCAGTACAATGGCAAGCAATTTTAGCAGAAAAAGTATTTTGGTAGTATTCATCTTGCTAATCAAATTTGGATCATTTTACGACAAATCTATTCACTTATAAAGTGATGATTGTCAACAAATAAACATGTTATCAGCAATCAAAAGCCAACCAGGTACAGGCCGGAAAAACAGGACGCCTTTTACCTGAAAAGCTATTTAACAACTATTGATGCAAATATACAGTGGGAAATAGGGGAAAAATATACGGTATTGTACGTATTTATTTAGGATTTAGCCTCTTTAATTTCCATTCACTCCGCTTACTCGGTTGGTTTATTGCTAAATATCTCCAACCACTGATCAGCCATCACAATGGGTTTAAGCAATGATTTTAAAGGGTTTCTCACGATTTCTTTAGAGCCGGGGAGCAGAGAAATCATGATGGGTAGCGCTCCAAACGCCAGACCCAGTGCCTGATAAAACTGACCCATTCCTACACTGAACAGAAAATTGCGGATATGTTTATTTCTAAGCTCAACACTTAGCGAGGTAAACGCCATGATGATAAACAAAGCCCTGATCATCATCTCAAAACCCACCCGGGCCCCTTCCAGGCTTGGCCCAAAGGCCTTCTTTCCGATATTCCAAAAAAAAGTTGAAAGCAATAGAATGAACACAAGCTGCAGCCAAAAGACAGGTTTCCTTAAACGCCGCATGGCAAACCGGTAGCGAAATCCAACGAAAAGACTGTAAATTACCACATAGGATAATCCGATGTAGAAACCGATGTAATTCAATAGGAATAATCCCAGCGGAATGGCGATGATATGAACAGCCAAAAGCCAGACAGATGTTCTAAATTCGGGATTTACCGGGAAGAACTCGCGGTTTTTAATCCCTGAATTGAGGGAAATGTCCAGTTTTTCGGCACTCATTTTTTTTGCTTTTCTCCCGACCAGATAGCCCATCCACCCGGCAAGAGAACCCATCACCACATAAACCAGCAATAAGGCTGTAAAAATTTCCATTGGGTCGGCAGCTGCCAGCCGAAATTGCTTCAACGCGAAGTTAATCATGTTGACATACACCCTTAGCAAATCGAAACTATAAACAATAACCAGGCTGATAATTTTGTGAAACAAGGCGCTCGACACACTAAAAATACCTGCAATCAGATAGGACGGGAGATTGGCGCCGAGCAGCAATATCACCAATTCAATCAATGCCGCTTCCATGAAAATGCCGGTCATGGGACCAAGGATGAGCGCGCTGGGCGAAACCGATTTCATGAGCGCAGTGATGAGGCCTGCCCGGATGATCATGCCCCGATGTGGCCATATCTGATAAAACCCAATCAATAAAATGGTTCCGGAAATGGCAAGGATGCTACCGGCAAAAGGAATTCGGGTATTGTGCAAAAAACTTCCGATAATGATTTCAACTGACGCCCATAGTCCGCCCACCACAGCCGCTTTCATCCAGATGTCATTGTTTTTGCTTTGAGGGTTGTTCAACATGAGAGCAAGTCTTCGGGTGAATTTAGGTTGTGAAAGAGGGAGGTTTTTGAATCTGAAATGTTCGTATCAAAACTGACAAATTTAGTGTTCAGTCTGGCAAGTAAATCCATCATTTTATATTCTCCTTTTTCTATTTGTTGCAGGATGACCGGAAGACACGAGTGGTGATAAACAGCGGTAATCGGCTCTAAAAAGCCATCTTCGTGAATAGGGACAACGACTTGGTATTCTCCAATATAGTTTAATAATTTCTGATAGACTTCAGTTGTTACAAAGGGTGTATCGCACGAAATAACCAGATTTATGGCTGATTGGCTTTGTTTCAGGCAACTGTATAAACCACCGATGGGGCCAGCATCCGGAATATCGTCGCTGATTACCGGATATTCCAGCAGCTCGTACTGATCGATTTTGTTATTTGCCGAAATAATCAGTGTTCCGCAAAGGGGCTTCAGGGTATAGATGGCATAGGTAATCAGCGCCTTTCCACGAAAGTGGCAAAGCCCTTTTTCTTTGCCCATGCGGCGGCTTTTGCCTCCGGATAAAACGATTCCGGTTATTTCGGATTTTTGCGGGTCAGACATGAATTGGATTTCTTTGGGTTGAGAGGCAAGAGGTAAAAAGAGACAGCTATCGCCATAACTCAAAAACCGAAAGTCATGGGCCAAAGCAAAGCTGTAGGCGGTTATCCAGTTTTCGCCTATAAGTGCCGAAACCAGCAACAACAAAGTGCTTTTAGGTTGGTGAAAGTTAGTAATCAGTCCGTTGGCAAAACGAAATTGGTAGCCGGGTGCAATCATCAGGCGGGTTTGTCCGTGCAAGGCCTCCATTTGATTTTTCTCCAGAAAGTCGATTAATGTATTGAGCGCTTTCGCTGAAGTAAAGTCTTCTTCAACCTTCAGTTGATATGGATCCCACTGTTCTACGGTCATGGATTCATCACCCTGATGTAGTTTTACAGCCATCCAGAAAAGGCTTTCCAGCGTGCGCATGCTGGTGGTGCCCACCGGAATAACAGGTTGGTTTAATTTTTTTTGTAGGTGCCTGATAGCTGAAAGGGGTACTACAATTTTTTCGACATGCATTTCATGTTCGGCCAAAGTGGCACTCGAAACGGGTTTAAACGTTCCGGCTCCCACATGTAAAGTGACCTTTTCGTATTCAATGCCCTTGGCTGATAACTGGTTTAGTATTTCATCCGTAAAATGGAGTCCGGCAGTAGGCGCGGCCACCGAGCCATCGAATTTGGCATACACCGTTTGGTAACGAACGGTGTCGTTGGGCTGTGCCTCGCGGTTTAAATAGGGGGGAAGTGGGACGAGCCCGCTTAAGTTGATGATTTCATGAAATGAAATTGCTTCAGGTTTCCAGGTAAAGCGGATGAGAAAAGCATCTGACAAATCAGTGATTTTTTCTGCAAATAGTGTAATCTCTTCTCCGTTAATCCGGATGAGTTTGGATAATAAACCTGTTTTCCAACGTTTTACATTTCCAACCAAACACTTCCACACCACACCTGATGTCTGCTGGAAAGCCAGCTGAAAATCATTCACCGGTTCAACGGGTTCAAGGCAGAAAATCTCAATGGTGGCACCTGTCGATTTTTTAAATAATAACCTGGCCCTGACTACTTTGGTTTCGTTAAAAATCAGAAAGGAGTTTTTTGGAAGCAGTTGTGGTAAATCGATAAATTTCTTCTCACACGAAGTATGTCCATCAAAATACAACAGTTTTGAATCGCCCCTGTTTTCTAAAGGAAATTTGGCAATCCGCTCATCGGGAAGCGGATAATCATATTCATCAATATGTATGAAGGAAGGATGCGACATCTTATCATTTAAGCGGCAAAAATAAAGGAAATTAGTAACCTTTTTGAGAAGAATGATTTCACATTGTCGGATAAATTTGACTAAGGAATAATATGGTGCTTCAAAAGTTACATATATTAACCTGGACAAGCCAAAAAAGTTTCACGCAAGTAGGCCAAGAAAAATCAAGCTAAGGGTGCCAAGAGGTATTTGAAACAGGTTTAATTTACATTGCGATCTTCGCGTGTCCCCGCTTCGCGGTCTTTGCGTGGAACAGAACCAACATTTATATCCTAGGAGTGACCTCCCACGACGATTTTCATGATTTTAATATTCAATACTACCCACCGCCAGGCTTGCCATATGATATTCCTACGCCAGAATAGCGTTGATTTTGTGGGCATGGGAGGATAGGATTCCTGACTGTATGCGATGGTTCTTTTAACTTCTTCTTTCATTTTGGTAAATTTTTGATTGAATTAAAACCTGACGATTAAAATTATTCCGGCAACAGCCACCAGAAAGGATAACCTTTGGCTTTGTGCAAAAACATATAGTGCATAAACCATTTCAGCCAGTGACCGGCCAATCCGGCTTCGCCCATGGTGTAGTTGATGTCGCGGCCATATTCCGGAAATTTATCCCAGTCCTGAACGATGGGCGAAACGGTCATGGTAGCGGCTGCACCGCCAATCATTCCATAACCGGCCGAGATAATACAGGCGGCACCCATACGCGCC
This sequence comes from Bacteroidetes bacterium GWF2_41_31, assembly GCA_001769215.1. GTDB lineage: Bacteria > Bacteroidota > Bacteroidia > Bacteroidales > F082 > UBA6244. The sequence continues at coordinate 77,695 of MEOL01000035.1, read as the reverse complement.
ATGGAGGCTTTGTGTTTGAGGGTTGGTCTTCCTGTTTTAATCCAGTCGATGATGTTTTCGGCTACTACCTTGCCGGTAACGCCCGAAGGCATTCCGGTGCGTGGAGGAGCCGGGAAAATGGCCGTTCCGTTGGGACTTTTCATGGGCTTGCTAATGCTGTGAGGAGGCGCAAACGCGATTCCGGCAGCAAACATGTTCTGATAAAGTGGGTTCTGATAGGTCTGTGGCCAATCAGCGGCTTTCCATTCTTCGAATGGTTTTGAAGTGTAATCGGCATCTACTTTCATAAATCCGTTGGGGGCAAATATAGAAGTGGTGATGTCTTCACCTTGTTTGTTGAAAGCTGTAAATCCGGGTCCTGAAAAAGCCGGAATAAGCATTGAAAAGTCAAAATCTTCTTCACCGGTGGTTCCGTCCAGCAGTTCATAATGTACTTTACCGGGTTCAACTTTGGTAACGCCGGCGCGTTTTAGCCAGGTAATCCCGCTTTCCTTGAGAAACGATTCGGCGAAAATTTTGGTAGAAGTGATGTAACCTCCTCTCTTAATATAAGCACCACCCATGCCGAAATCCCCCACTTCGAATTCATTGGTGATCCACTTAATATCCGCCAGATGCGAGAGCTTGCGTTTTTTAATCTCATAGGCTACATTCATAATGTATTCAAAAGCAGCACCCTGGCACGTTGCGCCCGGATGTCCGGTGCCAATAAGAAATTTCTGATGTTCACCATTTTCCATCTTCTTAAAAGCTACCTGAAGTTTTTCCCAAGCTTCGTGGGCATGATCGTAGGAGCAAACCGAAACTGTGTTTTTCCCTGGTCCAAGGCCTTCGGTGGCTTCAAACCTTAATTTGGGTCCGGTGGCGTTGATCAGGAAATCGTAGTCGACTTTTTCGGTGGTTCCGGCTTTTTCCTGACCTGTATATTCAATGGTAACAAAGCCTTTGTTGATTTCGCTATCCCCTTCGGGATGAAAGGATACCGCCTTTGCCTGTTTAAAAATGATCCCGGCTTTTTGATAACGCTTGTCGAGTTGGAACCGCACCTGGTCGATGGTCATCCGGCCCACGCCGATCCAAATATTCGACGGAATCCAATGATAGTAAGCGTTTGGAGCCACTACCACGACTTCGTGTTTGCCACCAAGTTTTTTCTTTAGCAGAGCCGATGCCGTATGTCCTGCAATCCCCGCTCCCAACACAACCACTTTTGCCATAATTTGATTAGATATATGAAAGATGTCATCAAAGTTAGAAATAAACAGGCATGATTTATTCTTTGAAAACAAATAGTTGAAAGTCTGATTATTGAGTCCAGTTCGAAAAGTACATGCTCATTGATTTTCAACTCATTTACCCCAGACCCCTAAAGGGGATTCGTTGAAAATCAATGACTTTATTAAGTCCCCTTTAGGGGATTCCAGCCTGCGGTTGGCAGGTAGGGGGTTTTGGCATTTCGGAGTGGACTCAATATTTGATTTTTCGATGTGTTTGACAGCCACATCTGATTTATAACAGAATATTATTACATTTGAGAGTTATTAGTTTTCAATAATATGAAAAATTACATCCCCAATACCATTACTCTTTTTAACTTGTTATCAGGCGTATTGTCTATTTTTTACGCCATGTCGGGTCAACTTGATATGGCTGCATGGTTTATTTTTGCGGCGGCCTTATTTGATTTTCTGGATGGATTTGCAGCCCGCTTACTACATGCCAAGTCGGCCATTGGTGGACAACTCGATTCGCTGGCAGACGTGGTCTCGTTTGGTGTGGCTCCCGGGTTTATTCTGTTTCAGATGATCGATATGAGCCACGGACAGCCAATGCACACCACAGAAAGCTTTACCATCTTGCCATTTCTGGCATTTATTGTACCTGCGTTTGGTGCCCTGCGGCTGGCCAGGTTTAACGTGGATGACAATCAAACCGATTCGTTTAAAGGATTGCCCATTCCGGCCTGCGGCATTTTTATCGCTTCCCTGCCGTTGATCAGGACTGAGTTATATGAAGAACGTGAGCTGTTCTACATGATGATTACCAACACCTATTTTTTGATAGCGATTGGGGTTGTTTTGTCATTTTTAATGGTGTCGAATTTCCCTATGTTTGGACTGAAATTTAAGAATTTTACATTGAAAGACAACCTGATCAAGTATTTTTTTCTCGCGGTTTCACTGGTTTTATTGATATTGCTTCAAGTGGTTGCCATCCCATTCATCATCATTCTGTACCTTTTTTTATCCTTAATACTTTATCTTACAGAAATACAAGGTTAGAAATCAATACTTAATTTCAGGTTTAGTAACCTGGGGGTGAGGTAGTTGGGTACGGCGTATTGTTGGTTGTGGATGTCCTTGATCCATATATAACTAACGGTATTGTAGATATCAAGGATATTAAACACTTCCAGATTTAACCACATGTTGTTAATGCCGCGGAATGGATTTTTGGGCCCGAAGGTACTTCCTTCATTGATGATTTGATATGAAAATCCCATGTCCACTCTGCGGTATGCCGGCATGCGCCCGGTTTGCTGATAGCGCTCGCTGTCAGGAGGTCCAAAGGGTATTCCTGTTCCGAAAAGCAACCTGACGTACACTTTTAGGAATGGATATTTGGGGATGTAGTCCTGGAAGAAGATGCTCAGGTTTACCCGTTGGTCTGTTGGACGTGGCAGATATCCCGGAAAAACCATTGCACTGTCCATCACCTGAGTGTTAATGGTAACTCCGGGCCGGATTAATTCACCATCGGTGTTGTAGTAATTATAATAGTAATCTCCATTTATATCTTCTTTGGTTTGCATCACCGAAAGGCTTACCCAACTGTCGAGTCCTTTCACAAATTCACCGTATAATTTTAAATCAATACCGGTGGCATATCCTTTTGCTGTTTGATTGGCTAGGTAGCGAATGCGTACATTTTCGATTGTATAGGGGACAAGGTTGTCGAGCATTTTATAATATAACTCAGTAGTCAGGATGAAGGGGCGATTCCATGCCTGAAAGCGATAATCACTTCCCAAAATAAAATGAATGGATTCCTGTGCTTTGATGTTCGGGTTCAGGGTACCATCAAGATTACGCATTTCCCGATAGTAAGCCGGCTGAAAGTAATAACCGGTGGCAAAACGAAAAACTGCGTTAGGCCATTTTACAGGTTTATAAGCCACACTCATACGCGGAGCTACCAGGAATTCATTGTTATAATCCCAAAAGTTGGTTCTTATACCTGCCGTGAGATTGATTTCATCTTCATTTTTCATGATGAATTTCCACTGGTCGGCCAGGTAAGCGGCAACTCTATTTGTATTTAGAATGTTGTGCCCTTTTACAAAATCTTTCAGTTCGAGGTTTGGATTGTCGGGAGTTGGGTTCCCGGGCGTATCCCCTTGATGAGGGAGCGAATATCCGGCAGAATCTACCATTTCCCACTCTCTTAAATCGTCATCAATCGATTGAAACTGATAACGCAAACCCCATTTTAGTTGATGTTTTTTGAACAGGCTGGTTCCTTTATGTTCGATTGTTGCAACAGTGGCATCAAACTCATTTCGTGCGTGAAGCAAATAGGTGCCAACTCCCTGGGTTTGTATCACATCACCAAATTCACTGCTTTCTTCATCTGCTTCCGCTTGCCCGATCCAGTATTGTCCCTGAATATCATAACGTTCAGTTTCGATGGTGTTGTAGGCAGATAAAATGAGCCGGAGGTCGGTAAGCTTATTTGGCCGGTATCCAAACGTGAGCCCACCCTGAAACATTTCATACTTATCTACTTCATTGCCATCAAAATACACCTTAAACCGGATGACTTCCTTCCAGGTGCCAAAATCTGTTTCGCGGTTGCTTGGAACGACTTTGTATTTATTTTTAGAATAATATCCCAGCAGACTCAGGTCCCACTTTTCGTTTATTTTGAAGGTAATTAGTGATTGGATATCAGCAAATTCAGGTTGATATTCACCTTTGGTTTGTAAGCTGTTGAGCAGATAGCTGTTCGTTTTATAGCGCGCGCCTATTAAATAGGTTAACCGTTGGTTGGGGGTAATGCCTCCCAAACTCAATTCTGTTCCGAGCAAACTTGCTGAAAAGGAGCCTCCAAACTCAGTAGGTCTTTTGTATTTGATGTCCAGTACAGACGACAGTTTGTCGCCATATTCGGCGCCAAACCCCCCGGCTGAAAATAGGATGGAAGAAACCAATGAACTGTTTACAAAACTTAACCCTTCTTGTTGACCCGAATTAACCAAAAAGGGCCGGTATATTTCAATGTCGTTAACAAAGATCAGGTTTTCATCAAAGTTACCACCGCGAACGGAATATTGCGAGCTCATCTCATTGTTTGACGAAACTCCCGGCAGCGTCTTGATCAAATCAGAAACGCCTTCCGTCAATGTAGGAGCCACCTGTGCACTGCGCGGATTCAATCGCACCATGCTTTCCATGCGCAGGTTTTCATCTTTTACCTCAAATCCTGGCAGGGTAGTGGCGGCAGACTGCATCTGAATGTTGATTTCTTTATTTTCACCTTCATCCAGAATGAAGGCAATGCGCTTTTCGGCAAATCCTACATAAGTTATTGCCAGCGTTAATTTTTTATTCGCAGGTACCTTAAGCTCGAAGATGCCATTTTTATCTGTGGAGGTTCCACCTGTTTCGCCAAGAATTGCCACATTAGCTAATTCTACAGGTCCGTTGTTTTCATTGGTCACTTTTCCTGTTACGGTTGCCATTTGGCCGATCAGGAATGCCGGTAGAAAAAGTAAAAGCACTGAAAACAGGTTAGCAATGCGAAATGAAGTCAGTTTCAGTTTCATGCAATAGTAAACTAAAAAGTGGCAAATTTATTATAATTATAGAGCTTGAGCACGATCATTTTTCCCATTTAAAGAAACCTTTGGTATATTTGCCTTTTCAAAAGATTTACGCCATGAGTATTGTGCTAAAAAAAGGCTTGCGAAAACCAACAGCAGCCAATGTTATTTACCTGATTAAATCGGGAACTGATTTAAAAGGGACTCCCTTGACCGCCGACGAAATTGATTTTGTTAGAAAGCAACACCGGGCCAAGCACCAGGTTGTTGAGTTGAATCGATACAAAAACATGGCGTATGTGGTTTACGGAGATTTGTTGGGTACTCGTGAAACACGGTTGGAAACCTGGCGTAAAAACGGAAATAGCACGCAACACATGATAAAAAAAGCTCAGATTGAGCGTGTTGTTGTGGTACCTGTTGTTGCGAATAAAGAAGAGGTTCTGGCATTTACCGAAGGATTGATGCTTGGAAATTACCAGTTTTTGAAATATAAAGGCGATGCAAACAAGCTCCGAAACAGCCTCATCCAGGTGGATGTTTACATGCCGGAAATGGAGGATGCCGATCTGGATCGGGTAGTCCTTTTGGTAGATGCCGTTTGTTTCGCACGCGACCTCGTGAATGAACCTGACAGCTATTTAACGGCCGTTCAGCTATCGGAAGAAATAAAGATGAGAGGCGAAATGAGCCATGCCAAGGTCGAAATATTTTATAAAAATAAAATTGAAGCCTTAAAAATGGGAGGCTTATTGGCCGTTAACCGAGGGAGTTTGAATCCGCCTACTTTTACTATTGTTGAATGGAGGCCTGAAAATGCGGTTAATAGTAAGCCCTATGTTTTTGTTGGAAAAGGAGTGGTTTATGATACGGGTGGTCTGAGTTTAAAACCTGCGAATTCAATGGACACCATGAAATGTGATATGGCCGGAGGTGCTGCAGTGGCTGCGGCAGTTCATGCCATTGCCCAGGCCAGGTTGCCGGTGTATGTGATAGGATTGATACCGGCTACCGACAACCGACCCGATGGAAACGCGTATACTCCCGGGGATGTGGTGATGATGCATGATGGTACTACCGTGGAAGTATTAAACACCGATGCTGAAGGCAGGATGATACTGGCCGATGCCTTGAGTTATGCCAAAATTTACGATCCAGAACTCGTTATCGACATGGCTACGCTCACAGGTTCAGCCGCCCGTGCCATTGGTTCGGTGGCTATGGTGGGCATGAAATCAAAGTCGGACCAGGAATTTGATTTGTTGAAGAAGTCAGGCGACCTGGTTCATGAGCGTATCGTAGAATTTCCCTTATGGGACGAATACAAAGAGATGCTAAAATCGGAGGTGGCCGACTTGAAAAATATTGGGGGTGCAGATGCCGGTGCCATCACAGCGGCTAAATTCCTGGAACACTTTACCGATTATCCATACATCCACCTTGATATTGCCGGACCTGCATTTATAGCCAAACGTGATAGCTATCGACCAATTGGAGGAACAGGAATAGGCGTTCGGTTGTTGTTCGATTTTATTCAATCAAAAGTCGGGTAAGAAAAAGTCACGGGTTTGACAACGTGTTAGTTCAGATGCGCTGTTTTATCCATTAACCAACTGCAAAATGGAATTAACTCCTGAAAATTGGGTTGAAAACCATGGGGATTTTCTATTTAATTTTGCTTATTCACGTGTTCGTTATCGTCAGGTTGCCGAAGATTTGGTGCAGGAATGTTTTTTATCTGCACTCAAATCCCGACAGCATTTTCGGGGCGAAAGTTCGGAGCGTACCTGGTTAACGGCTATTTTAAAACGCAAGGTCATCGATTTTTATCGCAAGCAAACAACAAAATCTGATTCTTCTGAGGATTCATTTTCTTCTCCTTTTATTAAGGAGGGACCCTTTCAGGGGCGTTGGTTAAGAGAACGAAGTCCAAAACCCTGGTCACCCACGGCAGATGAACACCTGAATCAGGAAGAGTTTATGGGAGTGTTGAAAGTTTGTTTGGATCACTTACCGGAAAATTGGAGGGCCATTTTCGTGCTCAGATTTATAGAAGAAATGGAAAGTGATGAGATTTGTAAGGAATTGGGATGTTCTGCGTCAAATTTGTGGATCATCATTCACAGGACCCGATTGAAATTACGTGAATGTGTAGAAAAGGGATGGTTGAAATGAGTGGAATGAAAACAACATTGATAAAAGGTCTGAATAAACTCATGCTTACCTGTGATGGTGCTTCTTTGTTGATGGATCAAAGTGGTTTTGTAAAATTATCCTGCATCAAATGGACGCAGTTAAAAATGCATTTGATGGTCTGCGAATTCTGTCGGGACTATCTAAAGCAATCGCACATAATCAATTCACATCTTGCCCATATGGGTTCCGTTGAGGCCAAAAACCTGACCTGGAAACTGACAGAGGATCAAAAAATGCGACTCGCCGAAGTCGTTGAAAAACAGCTGAATAAACCGTAATTTGTTTTTTTCTTTCGTAATGGTGTAAGGATGTGGATAGATCCACGTCAAAATGGGTGATACAATTTTATCTTACTAAATTACTAATATCATGGAAAAAAGACTGAAAACTACCAGTATCGTTGCCAGCAGTTTACTTGCAGGAGCTTTGGTGACATTTGCAGGAACAAATTTAAATGCACGTCCTTCTACCAGCCAGGTGCTTGGCAATGGAGCTGAACTTCGCGGCCAGATCATCGATCTGAATATTAACTTTTCGCCTTTAAATGTTTTTGAAATGAAATGTGGTGAAGCCAAACCAGAGGAAACAAAAAAGGAAACAAAAAAGGAAGCGAAAGTAGAAAAGAAAGAGGGGAAGGCTATAGAAGCTAAGTGTGGTGAAGGAAAGTGCGGTGAAGGCAAGGCCGCAAAAACCACCGAAACCAAAACCGAAAAGAAGGAAGATACCACCAAAACTACCGAAGCCAAATGTGGTGAAGGTAAATGTGGCGTTTCCTAATCACATCACTTTTCATCAAACAATCGAATTGGCAGGTTCAAGTGCTGCCAATTCGATTGTGAATTTTTAATCACATGAACCTACGGAAAAACACAAGTAACATCGGCATGGGATTCAGACGCGACATCGCGGATGCATTCCTGAAGACCAATGAAATAAACCCCGACTTTGTTGAGGTGGCACCCGAAAACTGGATCAATATGGGAGGTTATTGGGGCGCTCAGTTTAAGGAGGTCAGCCACCGTTTTCCGGTTTTTCTGCATGGGCTTTCATTGTCCATTGGTAGTCCGGATGAACTGGATCTTGCTTTTCTCCGGCAGGTAAAGAATTTTATTGCAGAACATGATGTCAGGGTTTATTCCGAGCATTTATCGTTTGCAAAGATGGATAATGCGCACTTGTACGACTTGTTGCCCATTCCTTTTCGGGACGACAGCGTGAAGCATGTGGTAGCCCGCATAAAGCAGGTTCAGGATTTTTTGGAAATGCCTATTGCCATCGAAAATGTTTCGTACTACACGCCGGTGGCCGCTCAAATGACCGAATCTGAATTCATTAACCAAATTGTTTCGCAATCGGGATGCAACCTCTTGCTGGATGTAAACAATGTATATGTCAATGCTTTCAACCACCATTATGATCCATACGAATTTATTTCAGGCATGCCGCTCGATCGGGTGGCTTATATTCACATGGCTGGTCATGAGCAGGTTTCCCCAACGCTGATTGTCGATACCCATGGTGAAGCCATTATTGATCCTGTTTACGATCTGTTTGACTACACGGTGGCAAAACTTAACCCCGTTCCGGTTTTGCTCGAAAGGGATTTTAACTTTCCTGAAATCAGGATGCTCCACCACGAAATGAATCAACTACGTTCAATAGTCAATAAATACTGGATAAAAGATGTTGTACCAGCCTGATACTTATAAAATTGAGCAGGATTTGTCCCGCTTCGGACGGACCGGAAATGATACCTTTATTCCGGGCGCTACAGAAGAAGGATTGCGTCAATACCGCAGGCTGCTCAGGAACAACATCAACAATACCATGGTGCAGGCTTTCCCGATTTCACGTCAGGTATTGCCGGATGAAGAATGGAATGAACTGATTGATCTGTTTTTTGCCAATCACGATGCCAAGACAACCCAAATCTGGAAGTTGCCGGCTGAATTTGTCACTTTCGTGAAAGAAAAAGATTACGCCACTTTGTGGAACAAGCCCTGGTTAAATGATCTGCTTTATTTTGAATGGATTGAAATTGAAGTATATACAATGCCAGACATCGAAGCAGAACCATTTACTCTTCAGGGAGATATCAGGAACGGGACGATTGTTGTGAATCCGGAATACCGCCTGATTCCGCTCCGTTACCCGGTTCATTTATATGCTGTGGAGGAAGCTAAAAACCATCCCGGAGATTATTTTATGATGGTGTATCGGCACCCTGAAACCAGAGAAGTACTTTTTGCCGACCTGTCGGCCCTTGACACTTTTACTTTTGAAAATATTGCCCATGAACAACTTTCCTTGTCTGACATAGCTGCCGGGCTTAAACTTCAGTTCGCATTATCGGATCAGCATCCGTTATTAACCAACTTGATAGCATTCGTTCAGGAGATGATGGCTCAGAAACTATTTCTGGGATATGCGGTGGAAAGGAAAGAACAATTTTAGTAATTCTTTTTTAATCTGATCCATTCATTGAAATCATTAAAAGGTGTATTTTGCGCAAGTTTTAAGGTTTAATCAACAAACTTGTAGTGAAGGTTCATTTTACTACTGGTATTTGATAGCAAAATAAAAACGGTATTCCAAAATTTCAGAATACCGTTTTTAGTATGATTTTTCAAATAAAGAGGCTTATATAAATCCTTCCCATTTGATCCATTCTCTTAGTTCGGCCATGGTTCTCTCAATTTCTGCAATGGTTTTTGGAATTGGTTTTCCCAATACACGGTGGCTGTTTTCGGTTACCAGCACGTCGTCTTCAATGCGGATTCCGCCAAAGTCTTTGTAAGTTTCCGCCAAATCAAAATTGATAAATTCGTCAAAGGTGCCTTCCTTGCGGTATTGATCTATCAGGGCCGGGATAAAGTAGATACCAGGCTCCACCGTGAGTACCATGCCTGGTTTCAGTTCTTTGCCCAATCGCAGGTAGGCGTTGCCAAATTCGGTGGCTCTTTTTGTATGTACATCATAGCCAACGTAATTTTCGCCCAATCCTTCCATGTCGTGGACATCCATACCCATCATGTGACCCAGCCCGTGGGGCATAAACAAGGTGTGGGCTCTGGCATCAATGGCTGCCTGGGTATCTCCTTTCATCAATCCAAGTTCTTTAAGCCCATCCACTATGGTACGGCAGGCCAGAAAATGAACTTCGCGGTATTTTATTCCGGGTTTGATGGCAGCAATTGCGGCCATGTTGGCATCAAGAACTACCTGGTAAATTCCGGCCTGGCGTTTGTTAAATTTTCCGCCAACCGGCACCGTGCGAGTGATGTCGCTACAGTAGTTTTCTTGTGTTTCTGCACCGGCATCGGTCACCATCATCCGGCCTTCCTTCAGCACTTTGCTATGGTCGTGGTTATGCAGGGTTTGCCCGTCCTGGCTTAAAATAATCGGAAATGAAACAGGTCCGCCCAATGCCAGTGAAATTCCTTCGATGGTTCCGGCAATTTCCTGTTCTACCATGCCCGGTTTGGCCATTTTCATGGAAGTGGTGTGCATCAGATAGGCGATGTCGATGGCTTTTTCTATTTCGGCAATTTCAACTTCTTCTTTAATTTCCTTCAGTTTTACCACCGCTTTGATCAGTTCTACGGAAGCTTCGCCTTTTAACTTATCGATATTCAGGTTCAGTAATTTCGAAAGTTCAATCATGGTTTCGCCACGGTAGGCCGGGAGGAAGTGTATTTTTTGCCCCTGACTGATCGCCGAATGTAAATAGCTTGCCAACTCTCTGTAAGGAGCTGTATGTTCAATTCCGACTTTGGAAGCCATGTCCTTCACGGTAGGCTGATTTCCCATCCAAATAATATCTTCAATATCAACATCATTGGCGAATATCATGTCGGTATTGTTGTCAAAGTTGATCACTCCTGCAAAACCGGGATGATTGAGACCAAAGAAATATAAAAAATGACTGTCCTGCCTGAAAGAATATGTGTTAGCAGGGTAATTAAACGCCGCGTCTACATTTCCTAAAAATAAGCCAATTCCTGATGTGATTTCATTTCTTAATTTTTTTCTTCTCGTGATATAAATTTCTTTGTTAAACATATGAGTAGTTCTTTTTTTGATTTCTATCGGGTAAAATTAATATAAAATAAGGTATAGGCGAGCGAATATCGCCATTTTGACAATGGATTCTTAGCTGCTCACTTCCAGTTTAAATCCGATTCCGTGTACATTAATGATTTTTACACCTTGATCGGATTTTAAATATTTACGCAGTTTGGTGATAAATACATCCATGCTGCGGCCAATAAAATAATCATTTTCGCCCCAGACCGTTTCCAGAGCCACCTCCCTAGAAAGCAAGGTGTTTTTGTTTAAACACAAGAGTTTGAGTAGGTTGGCTTCCTTTCGGGTAAGCCGGCGTTCGGTATCGGGTGAGCTAAGTACCAGGTTAACACTGTCGAAATTAAAATGACCGATTGTAAAATGAGTGGTGGTGTCGTGTTGAGGTTGCGAATCAGCAAAATTACATCGTTTCAGGATTGCTTTTATGCGTAAGCTGAGTTCTTCGGTGCTAAACGGTTTGGTGATATAATCGTCGCAGCCATGCTGAAACCCTTTGATGCGATCTTCTTTCATGTTTTTGGCCGTCAGGAAAATAATGGGCACCTGGCTGTTAATTGTCCTGATTTCGCTGGCCAGTGTAAACCCGTCTTTTTTCGGCATCATGATATCAAGAATGACCAAATCATATTTCTTTGAAGAAAAGAGCGACAATCCCTCATCGCCATCGCCGGCATGGCTTACCGAATATCCGATCATCTCCAGATAATCCTTTAAAATCATGCTGAGGTTTGTATCGTCCTCAACAAACAGGATGTTGGCATGAAGTGTTTTTTCTTCCATTAGTTTAGTCGTTTGTATGTAAATAGATATCGAAGGCAGCACCCTTGCCCGGCTCACTTTTTAAATCAATCCGGCCATCGTGTTGTTCTACCACAGTTTTAACGTAATACAGCCCAAGTCCGAAGCCGTGCACTTCATGTATATTCCCGGTAGGCACACGAAACAGGTTTTTAAAAATATCTTTTTGATGCTCATGGCTGATACCAATTCCATTGTCCTTAAACCTTATAACCAATTGATCTGATTGATTCCAGGTGCTGATTTCGATGACGGGATAGTTTGGTGAATACTTCAGCGCATTGTCGAGCAGGTTATAAAATACATTGAGCAAATGAAATTTGTCGGCCATCACCATTGGATTGATCGCTTTCAAATCCACCGAAAGCTGTGCATTGTTTTCTTTGATCCTGAGTTCAAAGCTTTCGATAACCGATTCCAACAGGTGATGTGCGTTGGTTTTTTTCATTTTAAACTTGGGTCCTTCCTGTTCAAGGGTTGCTACCTGGAGCACCTGTTCGATTTGGTTTTGCAACCGGCTGTTTTCATCTAAAATAATACCGGCATATTTTTTTATGCGGGAAGGATTACTCAAAACTTCGTCACGCTGAATCATTTCTGCTGCCAGCGATGCCGTAGTAATAGGAGTTTTAAACTCATGGGTCATGTTGTTGATAAAATCGTTTTTGAGCTCCGAAAGTTTTTTTTGCTGCAGGATTTTCATGATGACATAAATGAAACTAAATATCAAGATCATCAAAAAAAGAACTGAAAAGATGAGCCAAGTGCTTACCATTTTGATGAGGATGGTTGTTTTATCAGGAAAAAATACCGAAAGCGTGTAATCTCCCGGGCGATAAATGCTTGATACCGAGAACTGATACGGCGATTTTATTAAATCTTCCTCGCATGGTACATCAGGGCCGATGGCAAAACGGTTGTTGATTTTATTATAGATGGCATAGTAATAGGTGCTGTTGATTTTCATACACTTCAGCTCGTTAGCCATCAACGAATCGAGCATTTGGGGTTCAATATAATCGAACACATCCAGGCGCGATTTACGGCAGGAGATCATGTTGATCTTTTGTTGAAATTCAGGTTCATTCTTATTTTGGAGCAGCTGGTTTACAACACTTTTGATAGCAAGTCGTACGCTATTGTCAAATTGCTCTTCCTTAAGTTGTAAAGCAGTATTCACCCAATATACCTGCGTTAAAATAATTCCGGTAAGCGACAACGAAGTCAGTATAATAATGAGTAAAATGGCTTTCTTCTTCATTTAAATCAAATTCTGATCAAATTTAGTCGGAAAATAAATGTAATGCATAGATTAACATTTCATTAACAGTATTTAACACGGCATTAACAACTAAGCAAGTTACAATACATTAGTTTTGGACTGTAATTTAAGTCTAATTTAAATAAAGTAAAGATGAAAATGAAAAGTTTAGCATTGGGATTGATGCTGCTGTTTTTTGCCGGCATGACAAGTTCCGCAATAGCTTCTGTTGTTAATTACGAAAATGGTGTTACAGTAACCAAAGTTGATGACGACAAAGATAAAGACAAAAAGAAGTCGAAAGCAAAGTGTGCTGACATGAAATCATGTGGTGATAAAAAATCTTGCTGCAGTTCAAAGGCTGTTGATCCGGCCTGCAATGACAAAAAAGTGGGTGCTGAAACCAAGCCAGCTTCTGAAACAAAAGCTGATCCAGACAAGAAATAGCTTTTTCATTAATTAATTTGGTTTGAGCCTTCCGACGCAAGTTGGGGGGCTTTTTTGTTATCTCAGTTATCGTACTACAGTTCTCAGTAAAATTAAAAAGTTAGAGTAATTATTTAGCAGCAGTATTAAATTAATCCTCAAATCAACATTTCCCTGAATTTTTACCCCTGCCCTAAAGGGTGATTCAGGGAAATGTTGATTTACAAAAGTTATCAATTTCTTGATATTGTTTGATGTATAGAATAACCTAATAAATTTAGTCTCAATTCATTCTCCCTTTAGGGTTGGGGTGAAAAGGAATTGAGACTAAATTTATGGTTAAAAATAGAGCAGCTAAATAATTACAAGTTAGATTGAAATTCGATGATTCGCATTCGAAATTCAAACTCAAACTTCATTTCACATGGAATGCTTAAATTTCTGGACGCCTTTCGAAGAATGGCATTTATATGACTCCTGATGAAGGTGTCGTTTTATCTTATCCTTAATCCATTGAAATTGAACTTATATCACTGCAAAAATACTTCCTCTTACAAATTCCATCATGACGTTTAACTTTTTACCTTAATTTTGTGCCCTTAATTTATATTTATTACAAATAATTGAAATTAATGAAACCCGTAGGAATATTTTTTGGTTCAACATCCGGCATGACACAAAAGTCTGCATTAAAAATTCAACAAGCTTTTGGTAAAAAAATGGCCGAGGTTTTCAACCTGAAAACGGCAACGGTGGATGACATGAAACCATTTTCGAACCTGATTTTTGGTACCTCCGCATGGGGGATTGGGGAAATGCAGGACGAATGGGAAATGACCATTGACCGCCTGTCAACACTGGATTTTAACGAAAAAAAAGTAGCCTTGTTTGGGCTGGGCGATCAGAAAGAATACCCGGAAAGTTTTGTCGATGGACTGGGAACTCTCTATTGCCGATTACCGGAAAAATCGTGCGTAGTTGGATTTTGGCCCGTGGAAGGTTACGACTTTTATTTTAGTTTGGCTGATCGGGATGGACAGTTTGTCGGCCTCGCACTCGATGATCATAACCAGGAAGATTTGAGTGACGAGCGCATCTCAAAATGGGTCGAACAGCTAAAAACAGAATTCATTTAGCGGCTCATCCTATTAATTTATTAATTTTGCCGCCAGATGAAAACTGGTAAAAATAAATTAAGTTTAAGGTACAGAATTGCTATACCTTTTCTGGCCTTTACTTTTTTTTGGTTGGTCATTGGTGACCTCGTTACCTATCATCAAAAGGCCATTTATGGTTTCGATATATTTGGCTTCCAAACGCCTTTTACCAAACCTTCAAAAACCGACAACGGTTTACTTATTCTTAAAACAAAAAACGGAAAAGACGCCCATGGCACTACCTTTTCCTTAACATTACATTCCTTATTTGCTGATGGTTATTCGATAGAGCTGGTTGATTTCGCAAAAAATGTAACTTTTACGTACAATTGCCTCAGCAATTACCACCAAAGATTCCTCCAATCGGTTTCTTTGCGCGGCCCTCCCCTGGTATAATTCAATTTTTTATTTTTATTGTTTCGCTCAACCGAAGCAAATTATTTTACTGAAATTCAGTAAATTATTTTTTTTTGGCAATTCTAACAACACCATTCGATGTGTTTAGAATTTCTTACTAAAACTTATTGTCGATCATCTTAAAACCAAAATCATGAAAATATTTAACACAACCCTCTTTATCTTTTTATTTATGTTGCTCGTTACGTCAGCTAAAAATGCTGCAGGGCAAGAATATACACGAGATACGTTAGTCATGGGCGAGCAATACGCTAACGACCTGTTTTACAGTTTTGCCAATGGTTTGGTAAAAGAAGAACCCCGGGCGAATTGGGACATTGCCTTTTATACCCCCAGATTAAGTGCAGGGATTATGATCAATCAGGGAGCAGGTGTAATCCTGTATACCTATCCTAAAGGAGATACCAATGCCTGGGCAACTGTTGACACCAACGGATTAAGCACCTGGAAATCAATGAATAATTCGGCCAATAATTGGGAAGACGGCGCTTTTAATGAAAACCAGCTCAGTCAGCTTGATTACGGATGGGGCATCTATAATATGGTTTCCCACAATCTGACTGGTGATTCGCTTTACGTCATTAAACTTGCCGATGGCAGTGTAAAGAAACTCTGGATGATGGATAAAATTTCTATTCAAAACATCTATCATTTTAAATATGCCAATATTGATGGTTCGGACGAAAAAGTAGTAGAGTTTAATCTGGTTCCTTACGAAACAAAAAGATTTGCTTACTACAGCCTGGTAAACAACGCCGAACTCGACCGCGAACCTTTGTCGGAAGATTGGGATATTTTATTTACGAAGTATATGGACCTCGTTCCTGATAATGAGGGAAATATGGTTCCCTACCTAATTACCGGTGCTGCAAGCAATGTAGAGATTGGTGCAAATCATTTTTATCCTATAGCTGATGACTTTTCCGATTGGGCCTCCTCTCCTTTTGTTGCAGAAAAGAATGTAATAGGAGCAGACTGGAAGTATTTCAGTATGGCTGATTTTACCTTCCACATGGTAGATTCAACCTGCTATTTTGTAAAAAATTATGCAGGCAACGTATACAAATTGAAGTTTGTTTACTGGGAGGGCTCTGGCAGTGGAAGTTTTGCTTTGGATAAAATGCTGGTTTCACTTTCAGCCATTGATGACAACGTGGCGGAAGTTCCCTCGATGAGCATCTATCCTGTACCTGCCACAGACATGATCACCATCCGTTTGAATAACATAGTTACCGATAATTCGCAGTTGACAATCTACGATTTAAACGGAAGAAATGTTTTTTCACAATCCATTTCGGGAACCACTTTAAACAATGGTGCTTCGGTAAATGTAAACTTACCCGCCGGTTTGTACATTGCAAAAGTGACTGCCGGTCAGGCTGTTTACAGCCAAAAGTTGTTGGTACGCTAGCCTATGAAGTTAATTCTTGTTTTTATTTGTCTGGCTTTGCTGACCGCTCTGCCCATGAGCGGTCAGCAATCCACCAAACTTACCTTAAATGATAAGGTAAGTGGCCGACCTGTGGCTTACGCGCATGTGCTGGCCGAAATCATTCCTCCGGCAAAGGGGAAATCGCTTACACAAATGACCAATGAGAAGGGTGAGGTTGAATTTAACATCTCTTCCCCTGTGCGGGTTTCCACTTCATTTATTGGATATGTGCAGGCCGCAGATACCCTCTATCCCGGCAAACCGTTTACCCTGCTTTTAGAGCCCATGGTGTATAATGTTGATGAGGTGGTGGTTACCGGTCAGATATCGCCCGAGCGTGTGGATAACTCGATTTATAAAGTTAAAACTCTTGGTACACTGACCATTAACCAGAAGGCAGCCAACAATTTGAGTGAGCTATTGGCTGGTGAATTGAGTATTAAAAGTACTCACAGCAGTGTTTTTGGTTCTTCTATCATGATGCAGGGCATGGGTGGTGAACATGTGAAGTTTCTGGTAGATGGGGTTCCTGTGATCGGTCGCCAGAATGGTGAGCTTGACCTGGACCAGATCAATATGCAAAATGTGGATCATGTGGAGATTATCGAAGGGCCCATGTCGGTGATCTATGGAAGTAACGCCCTGGCGGGAGTGATCAATGTGATCACGAAAAGCCCTGACAGACAAAAAATGTCAGCTTCGGCCGAAACGTATATCGAATCGGTTGGCGTATATAATATTGCGGCAACAGGTTCGTATTCCAAGGGAAGAAACAGCATTTCATTTACCGGGTCGCGTAATTTCTTTGGTGGATTTAGTGTGGTTGATACTTCACGCCATGATGAATGGAACCCCAAACTTCAATACGAGGGAGAATTGGCCTATATGTATCGGGTAAAAAAGACCACGGCAAAGCTCAATCTGGGTTATTACAATGAGGAAATCAGGGATTATGGTAATCCCCATCCTACCTTTAACTACGACAAGGCATATGATAAATATTTCTTTACCAATCGCTGGACCGCCAGGGGAGAAATCGACCAAAAAGTATTTAAAACCGGAAATCTGAATGTAGTAACCGCTTATTCATACTATAACAAAATAAAGAACACCTATCTTCAGGAACTTACCACGTTGAATAAATCAATTTATGTGGGTGTGGATACGCAGGATACTTCCTGGTTCGATAACTTTTTAATCCGTCCGGTATTCAGTAACCTGCTGGCAAATACATTGTTGAAATACCAGTTGGGATTTGATCTGAATTATGAAAGTGGGGGAGGAAAAAGGGTAGAAAATGGTCTTCAGTCGATTGGCGATTATGCAGCCTTTTTAAGTCTGGCCTATACGCCATTACCTCAAATCAGTATTCAACCTGGTATCCGTGGAATTTACAATACAAAGTATGTTGCCCCTCTGGTGTATTCTTTAAATGTGAAATGGAATATAGTGGAAGACCTGATTGTCAGGGGAAGTATGGCCAAAGGATTCCGGGCTCCATCTCTAAAGGAACTGTATTTGTCCTTTGTGGATGCAAACCATACCATCATTGGTAATCCCGATCTGGAAGCAGAAACATCCGTCAATGTAAGCACCAACATCAGTTACAATACCCAAACGGCTGCTGTTTACAATTGGGGATTGGAATTTGGTGCGTATTACAACCACATGAAGAATAAGATTCAGCTGGCCAAAATGGTTGGAGACCAGTTATCTTATACCTACGTGAATGTAGATCAATATTATACACAGGGCTTTGACCTGAATTTCAACAATCGGGTTTATCCCTGGTTAAAAGTGGTACTGGGTTATGGTGTTACTGGCAGAAAACTGTACAATACCACCATGCCGGGCGAAAATAAATTGTATTATTCAAGTGATTTTACTGTGCAATCTAATATTAACTGGCATAAGCCGGCTGTCGAATTTAGCATCTTTTATAAATTCAATGGTTCCTATCCGGAACTGAGACTCGATGATAACGATCAGGTTCGTATCGCCACAATGGAGCAATACAATACACTGGATATCAATGTAAGTCGTTGGTTCTTAAAACGCAGATTGAATGTACAGGTAGGGGGTAAAAACCTGTTTAATATAACCAATTTAAGTTCAAGTGGATATTTGGGGGATGGCGAACCTCATACAGGTGGAACAAACAGTGCACCAATGGAGTGGGGCAGGACCCTTTTTGTAAAATTGCAATATAATATTTCAAAATGATGAAAAAGATAATCCCATGGTTGTCAATGTTGTTGGTGTTGATTTTAGGCACTACTTCCTGTTTTAAGAAGGATACCAAAATTGAACCACATCCGGTTGACACTACCAAAGTGGAGATGATTGCGATGACACAATATTATGTCAATCAGGTCTATTTTAATCTGATGACGGGTGAACAAGTATCAGAAAACCTCAAAACCGATTGCGATCTGCTGTTTTCCTCGGCCGATACAGGATTCCTGATCAGGATGAATACCGCCAGTTTTATGATGGCGGCCTCCACCAATAAATCCAGCTTCGATCAGGTAATGGATACCACGGGACTGGAATGGGCCTTCGATCCCTCGAGTGGAAATGTGGATTCAACGGTTTTTGTCGACTGGATAAAGATTCTTGGAACAGACACCTTATTTACTCAACAGGTATATGTCATCAATCGGGGTCTTGATGCCCTTGGTCGAAACCTGGGACTACGCAAAATTATCTTTCATTCCTTAAAAAAGAACAGGTACTCATTTTCTTATTGCCAGATGGACAATACCGATATGCATGATGTGGTGGTGGAAAAAGATCCCGGGTTCAACACCATCCAATTCAGTTTTGCAACCAATGGATCATTACAGACTGAGCCGGCAACCGATAATTGGGATTTGCTGTTTACACAGTATACCACCATGTTGATAACGGATGCCGGTGACAATTATCCGTATTTATTGACGGGAGTGTTTATAAATCCAAGTGGAGTAGGTGTGGCATTCGACAGTACCATGGTGTTCGATGAGGTTACAATTGATAGTGTTTTATACCTTAATTACAGCACCAAGCAGGATGCTATTGGTTACGACTGGAAAGAATTAATTGGAGACATCAACGGTGGTGATATCTATTATAAGTGCTATCCTAACTACAATTATTTTATTAAAACCCGTACCGGTGTTTATTTTAAATTGAAATTCACCAGTTTTTATGAGCCCGATACAGGCGAAAAAGGATATCCTACATTTCAATACCGTCGCTTGTAGCAATTTGCTAACTTTGCCCAAAAGTTGAAAATATGCTGCTTCATTATATTGTCTGGAATGTAAGGCCCGAAATCTTTATCCTTCCCGAAACTTTCCCATTGATTGGTGGATTTTCCGTGCGTTGGTATGGATTGCTTTTTGCGCTTGGATTTGTTCTTGGATATTTGATCCTGCAAAAGATGTTCAAAAAAGAGGGGGTTCCCATCAAAGTCCTCGACGATCTGGCTACTTACATGTTGATATTTACCATCGTAGGTGCACGTTTAGGTCATTGCTTGTTTTACGAACCCGATTATTACCTGGCACATCCCTTTGAAATACTGAAAATATGGGAAGGCGGCCTGGCCAGCCATGGTGCTGCCGTTGGGATTTTGATTGGATTGTATTTCTTTTCACGTCATTACCACCGTTCTTATTTTTGGGTACTCGACCATGTTGTTTTGGTAACGGCCCTGGCTGGATTTTTAATCCGAATGGGTAACCTGATGAACTCTGAAATTTATGGAGATGTCACCACGCTTCCATGGGGTTTTATTTTTGTAAGAGATGGTTTAACTGTGGCGCACCATCCAACTCAAATATATGAGGCACTAAGCTATCTGCTTCTTTTTGTTTTCCTTTACAGATATTATTGGAAACATGACGGCAAGCCCGTTGAAGGCCGTATTTTCGCCTATTTTCTGATTGTTTTGTGGACGGTTCGTTTTTTAATTGAATTTATCAAATTGCCCCAGGTCGATTTTGAGAGCCTGATGATTTTGAATATGGGGCAATGGTTAAGTATTCCTTTAATTATCGGTGGCCTGGTCATACTTTATATTTCAGGAAAAAAGACAATAAAACCAGCCACCAAATAGTTATACCCTTTCATTTTAATTTGTTTCATTTCAAGAAAACCCATCAATATGGTTCGATATCTTTTACCAGGGTTCCTGTTTCTGCTTTTCGTTATTTCTGCTTGTCAGTTTTCTCCGGATGAAAATACGGAAGCAGGGATTCAATCAGACACCGTAGTGCAAGAACCACAATGGGCCTATGGGATCGTTATCGACAGTTTGGACGTAAAGGAAGGTGTTGTAAAAAACAATGAATTCCTTTCCGATATCCTTTTGCGCCATGGAGTTAGCTACGACATCATCGATTATTTGGCCCGACACACCCGTGACACCTTTGATGTCCGGAGGATAAAATCCGGGAATCGTTATGCCGTCATGTGTAAGCATGATTCAATAGCAACGCCGGTTTACTTTGCCTATGAAATCTCCCCCATCACCTATGTGCTTTATGCCCTCAATGATACCATTTCTGCCTCAATCGGACGAAAGTCTATTGATGTTGTAAACGATACCTTAGAAGGAGTTATAGAAAGTTCGTTGTGGAATTCCCTGGTTGCCAAAGGAGCCGATCCAAACCTGGCCAATGAACTATCGGAAATTTATGCCTGGACCATTGACTTTTTTGGATTACAGAAAGGTGATGTTTATAAGGCCGTCTATACCAAACAATATGTTGAGGGACAATACATTGGCCTGGGAAGGGTAGAAGCTACGCTGATGTTGCATGGGGGCGACAGCTTGTATGCTTTTTATTTTATTCAAAACGAAAAGGGTGACTATTTCGATGAGAAGGGGGCCAGTTTGCAACGTGCTTTTCTAAAAGCACCCTTGCGTTTTACCAGGATAAGCTCCCATTTTTCCAATAGCCGACTGCATCCTGTATTGAAGATACGCCGTCCGCACCATGGTGTTGATTACGCTGCCGCGGAAGGAACGCCTGTTTATTCAGTGGGCGATGGCACCATCGTAAAGCGGGCTTATCAAAAGCTGGGAGGCGGTAATTACCTTACCATTAGGCATAACGGAACTTATTCAACAACCTATATGCACTTAAAAGGATATGCAAAAGGCATGGCAGTAGGCAAACATGTGCGTCAGGGCGAATTGATTGGATATGTTGGAAGAACAGGTTTGGCTACAGGTGCACATCTGGATTTTCGCTTTTACCGAAATGGAAAAGCTGTGGATCCATTAAAAGTGGAATCACCTCCCAGTTTACCGATTGATGCGGCCTACCAGGCTGCTTTTGATAGCCTTGTCGGGGTGTATAAAACCAGGTTGGCATTTTAATCCTCCACCACTTCTACTACATTTCTCTGGTAAATATAATTCCCATAAGGGTCGAACCCTTTCAGAAAAATGGTGTATCGTCCAGGGGTATCGGGTGCTGTAAATGAAATACTTGCCTTGTTGTCCTCATCTAAAATCAGGGAAGGTTCCCAGAAAACTGTGTTGCGTGTATCGGGGATGTAGGCAGATGCCGATGATTTAAAGGGTACCAGGGAAGGTTCGTTCAGGAAAAGGTAATTGATAAAAATGCCGGATTCGGGTAGATCGATGCCCGCGAAATCAGCATTTTTGGAAATAATGCTGATGATACCACCAAAAGTAATATCACCCTTGATATATGGTTCATTAATCATTTCGATGCGGTCAATGTTACCCGGCGATGCGGCCAGAATTTTTGAAGGATCGTCAACAGCAACCCAATCAAGTAGAACCAGTGGGTCATAAATCCCCATTTCAGGACGGCCTCCCAGAACCTTAAAGTACTTTTCACCATTTCTTTTTCTCACTTTCACCATGGAAGCCAGTTCATTAAAATATTCCTCCAGAACGGGAAGAAGCACATATTCATCCAGGTATAAAACATAAGAAGGTTTACCATAGAATGCGCGTTCAGGTTCTGTCGTCTGGGTTTCATCAGGCTTTTCTGTATTAAAGACTTCCTGAATGCGAATGTTTTTTGCCATCTGAAAGGCCAATGCACGGTCTTCGGGTGTCAGGATGAAGACAGGGGAAGGCAGTTGAATGGGAGAGGTGCAAAAATCGTTGTCCACCAGGATTCTCGGACGAACCTCAGGGGTATGGGCAGCACACAGGAATAGATCCCGATAACCCCCATAAGCCGGCAAACTGAAAAAATACCTTCCTGAATCATCAGTCTGTATGGCCATAAAATCGCGTCCCTGGCCAATGATGGACAAATTAACCCTTGCTCCGGGAATTGCATTGTCGCCCGTACTATCAATCAGTTTACCTGTAATTGAAATACCCCTTGTTTCAGGATAAAAATCCAATTGTTGTATGTGACGAGCCTGATCGGGCAGTTGAAGGGTATTTTCTTCCGAAGCCATTTCGGGAGCCACCGCCAGGCTCAATCCGTTGTTTTCTCCGGGCTCGTTTCCTGATCTGAGAATTGTTACCTGAATCAATTCACGGGGATGATACCCGTTTTTATCAGTAGTGATCGTCAGGGATGATTCCTCTTCACCAGTTTGTATCGGCAACAAAACAGTGTCATTTCCGGTTAAAATGTCTTCCCTGTAAGGATTAACAATTCGAATACCGCAATAGGCATACGACCAGGGCCCGATATTGCGCATATATTTAGTGTAAACCCTTAGATAATAGTTACCGGTAATGTTGTCTCTTGGAATAAGCAAACTTCCATGAGCCATCTTATTCTCAACTAGAAATTTGCCTCCGCTCGATCGCTTGCCCTCAGGCGAAATAATTTCTGCATACAGGATGAGGCTAATGTCTTGAGGTAGATCATTCGATATATTAAATGCAGTGAAAAAAACTTCTTCCCCCGCAATATATAGCTCACGGTCGGTGAAAACCTGAAGCCTTTCAACAGTTGGCATAGTTATTTGTCCCTGTCCCGATATGTCACTGTATTTAGTGAGGAGCAGGAGCAATACCATTGCAGTGATATAGTTTATTCTTATCATATTAATAAGGCCAAAATTCGGGTTTAACATTGATACCACCAAGCATTGTGCAATCAACACATTCATTGTTAAGCCATACGGGAAACCAGGTAACTTCATCCCCCATCAGGTATGCCGGATAATCTTTTGGTGTAAATTCTTTCAGCCCTTTCCTCAGAACCGCCGGGTCACAATATGTTTCGAAATCCAGTGGCAGATCGGGAACATGACTTACAAAAATC
Organism: Bacteroidetes bacterium GWF2_41_31; assembly: GCA_001769215.1. Taxonomy (GTDB): domain Bacteria; phylum Bacteroidota; class Bacteroidia; order Bacteroidales; family F082; genus UBA6244. The sequence continues at coordinate 53,841 of MEOL01000035.1, read as the reverse complement.
CTTTTATAGGTAACGGAAACTGCACTAAAATAACCAAGCACCTCCTCATCAGGATAGGTGAGGTTTTTTATATTCCCTTTAACGCTTAACGGCTGTTGTTCATAGAGCCCTCCATCCTGCCCACTGTTGATGCGCAATTGGTCCCAATAATTATAAGCGGCTTCACTTAAGGCGAATTGCTCAACCAGAAGACTATAACCATAGGCAAGACGGGATGTGCGGTTGTCGATGAAATGCAGCGGTATCATTTCCGATTTGTTCTCGAGCAGATTATTGGTTGATAAGGTAAAAATCTCAGGTATTTTTCTTGTCCTCCAACACACCTTCCTTGAATAATCAGGAGGAACTTCATGATGAATGGTGCCATCGTACCACCATTCCAGGGGATAATCAGCATGGTATTCCCAGGTTTCGAGTAAATTCCAGCGATAATAACGGCTATTCACATCATTTCCTTTTATATTAAGATAGAATTGAATCCCTAATGTGAACTGCCCGGGAATATTGCCTTCAATATCATTTCTAATATAATAAACCGAATCTACCACCGGAGCTGAGGATATCTGGTCGAAATCGGAAGCCAATTTAATTCCATCAGGTGTGGTGACTTCAACCATAAATGAATTTCCCGGAACAAGGAAGCCTGGATCAATCCAGGTGGTATAGTCCCCATTTCCAACATCATTCATATCAAACTGATTTTCATTTTCGTCAAGTATAACGACGAGGCATCCGGTAACAGGTTGATACTGTGGATCGTTTATGGAGGATGTGACAGAAACATTTACGGTTTGATTCCCATCGCCATTCATAACCTGACCTGAAACGACATACTTGTGAGCATCCGTAGATTTTATTTTCGGTTCAAAGGGCTTGATGCAGGACGAAATCACCATCAAGGACACCAAAATAAAGATGATCAGGTTAATCCGATGCATAATTTCCTAGTTTAAAGATCCAGGTGGCGGTGAAAATGGGTACACCAATTACAGAGTATTGATAGCTTTTAATTTTTCCGGCTTCGGTATTAAAATAAACCGAGTATGGGTTTTCACGTCCGGTAAGATTGTACACGCTCAGGATTAATGAGCTGTGAAGGAGTTTACGCTTTTTCAGGTTGCCCTCAAAAGCCACGGAGATGTCGGTGCGGAAATAGTTAGGAATCCGATAGGAGTTGCGTTTTGAATAGTCTAAAAAAGGTACTCCATCCACATAATAAACCGAAACAGGATAGGTAATGGGTTTGCCGCTTTGGTAGGTGAGAATGGTGGAGAAGGTGATCCGTCTGCTCATGTGATAGTTAAGCACCAGGTTCACTACATGTGGGATATCATAATTCGACGGGAAGGGATCACCGTCATTGATGCTGTTCCATGGCTCATCGCCATTAATTGTGACGATAGATCGCGAAAAAGTGTAAGTCAACCATCCTTCAAGCCTGCGGTTACTGCGTTTTAAAAAGAACTCAATCCCGTAGGCTTTTTGTTTTCCCTGAAGTACAGCGGTTTCAACCTGTGGACTTTCCAGGAAATTGGCGCCATCTTTAAATTCGGGATAATTCAGCGTCCGTTTGTAATAAACTTCCGCGGAGGCTTCTAATCCGAATTTGGCAAGTGTACGAAAAACACCCAGTGAAATTTGATTGCTACTGGAAGGTTTCAGGTGATAATCGGCCAGTTTCCATTGCACATTGGGAGCCACCGAGATGGTATTGCTCAGCATGAACAAATTTTGGTGCATTTGGTTAAATGCCAATTTGATGGATCCTTTTTCATCAGTTTCAAAATTTACAGCTACCCTGATATCGGGTTCTGAATACCAACGGATGGGTTTATTTTTCGCATAGTTGAGCGTATCGTTGATATAACGGGGATCCACAGGTCCGCCCGGCGTGTAGGTATAAACGGTTTTTGGTCCCAAAGGGGTAAACAAAGTAAATCTCAAACCCGCGGTCAGATTGATCCAGGGTACAGGTTCGTAGGAGTCAGAAATATACAACGAACTTTCGAGGCCTTGTTCCTTGCCAAGTGTGGTCAGGTAACGCAACGATTGCAATCCGTAAGGTATTACATTGCCCCGGTCGAGCTGGTACAATACAAATCCAATCCCATAATCAAGGGTGTTGTTATTGGTTAGTATGTGTGTAAAATCGGCACGGGCCTCATAGTGTCCCATTCGATAGGCATGTTCATAGGCACTCGAAATTTCCTGCCGGTCGATGGTGCTAAAATCGTATTGCGAACCAATAAGGGCAAATTCGCCACGTACGGAATTGCTGTAATTATGACTAAAACCCAAAGAAATCCCGCTGTTCGAATAATTGTAATCGGTGATGTCCGACAAACGGAAACGGTCCTTGCTATGATAAACAAACAGAGATACCTGAGTTTTTTGGATATCGTAATTGATTGCTCCTGAGAAATCGTAAAAATTGGCCATGCTGGCCCTGATGGTTGGGTCTTTGATCCGCTTTAAAATCCAGTCGGAATAGGTTGAACGGGCACTTAGCAAAATGGAACATGTATCTTTTTTTATAGGGCCTTCTACCACTATATTGGCTGCAATGGGACTGATTCCGCCATGGGAGGTGAAATTTTTTCTATTTCCCTGCCGGGTAATAATATTGAAAACCGAAGAAAGCCGTCCTCCATATTGTGCAGGAATATGCCCTTTGTAAATAGAAAAGTCTTTAATAATGTCGGAGTTGAAGGCAGGGAAGAATCCAAAAAGATGGGAGGTATTATAAATGGGTATTTTGTTGATATAAAACGCGTTTTGGTCGGATCCGCCCCCCCGTACGTTGAGTCCCGCCGCGCCCTCACCGGCTGTAACAATACCAGGGAGGGTGCCGGATACTTTCAGAATATCGCGCTCGCCCATCATCATGGGCAATTCTTTTATCGACCGCATGGATATCTTATCGAGGCCGGCATCTTTATCTTTGATGCTCATCTGGCGGTCGCCATGAACCACGAACTCTTCAATTTGAAATACGATCCTTTTCAGATTGACAGTGAAATTTCCGTTTGAAAGCACTTCAAGCAGGTATTTCTTGTTTTCGTAGCCCAGGAAATCGAAAACCGCGTTGTATTTACCCGGTTTTAACATGATGGTAAAAAAGCCGTTGTTGTCGGATACGGCTCCGGTTTTAGTTTCCTGAATAAAGATGGTTGCGTAATAAACAGGTTCACCGGTTTCCTGATCGAGCACTCTGCCCAGAATTTTGGCCTTTCCACTACTTGTAGCTGCCCCGCTGCGCCCGATGCGAATGGTTTGAACCACATCCGGTTTACGTCCGGTAATATAGCGTTCTTCACTGGCGGTTAGTGCTTTGGTTTCCTCTTCAACAGCTTCATTGGCATCATTTTTTGGCTTGAAGGAGGGCAGTTCCGAAAGCAGGTTTTCTCCGGGAAGCAATACAAGATTTTGGTTCCAGATAGATACTTTTAAATTGGTACCAGCAATCGATCGACTTACAGCTTCGAGAACGGTGATGCTATCTGCATTTATGGTAACTTTTATTTTCGAAACCCATTCTTCCTGATAGTATATTCTGACACCCGTTTCCATTAATATCTGGTTACTGAATTCTTCAAAAGGAACCTGATTGAAATGACAATTGACTTTTTTATCCGGGCCGTTGGTTGCTGCCAAGGTACCAAACAGAAACAGTTGAATAAGAATAATTACTGCTTTCATTTGTCCGGGAGTGTGTTACAAAAATTCATGAGTTTGACCATCTGTACATCGTTTGCCTTTTTTACATTGATTTTTTGCTGGCGAAGAAATTTTTTCAGGATGGGTTGATTCACCGGACCGAATAACGCGATAAAGCTTCTGTTGTTTTTGTACTTAATTGGTTTTGATCGGATGAGCAAAACGGATTCCCTTATTGGTTTTGAGAAATTGAAGTTGGTTGCCCCATAGCTTTTATCAAGCGACAAGATTTTTGTAAAGGAATAAAGTACCCGAATTTCACCTGTTCCAATTACCTGAAAAATCTGTCGCAAGGTGTCCTGTAAGGCCAGCAATTCGAACTGTTTGTTGCCCAATGTAAATGCTTCGAGCCATGCGTTTGAAATGGCCAACAATTGTTCATTTCCGGCCAAAGTTTTGAAACGAAGAATGAGTTGTTGGTTATATACATCGTAGTTTAAGAGTAGGTTTTTATAACTTATTCCCCTTACCTGAACCGACCCTTGTTCGTATTCAGGGCCATGAAAAAAGGGAGAACCACTCGTGCCGGCAGGTAAAAAGTAGTTGTACTGCTTACCATTGTACAGCAACGGATCGAGGCCATAAACCTGGTTATCTGTCAATAATGTCTCCTGGGCTGAACCGCTGTTCGAAAGAAATTGAATCAAAAGGATCAGCGATAATTGAAACAAAAATTTCATTCTTTTTTATAATAGTTTTGATTGATGATAAATACGTTCAAGTAGGTTGTAACAATGTGTTTAAAGTGATTGTTTCTTTAAGCCCGCACCAAATTAATTATTGGTAAAAGTACGTTTAATAAATAAAGCGTTGAATGGATTCGACTGATATTATTTTCAGAAAAGCTGATTAAAAGTTGAGTTTAGAAATGTGGATTGGAGGTAAAAAAGAAAGACGGTTTCAACGCAAGTTGAAACCGTCTTTTCACATTATAATACTTTGAGCACGAATGAATCGTTAGTTTTTGTCCCAGAAGAGTTTAGTGCTCAATTTGTCACCACCAATGGCGCTGGCAGCGGCTGCATAACTAGCCCCATTCAGGGTTTGCTCGTTAATGGCATAGGTGTGTCTTCTTGGCACAGCTCCGTCAGCTGATTCTTCGGGTGCTGGAGGTATATTCATTACAGGAGCTCCAAGTCTTCTGTATGAGGTCCAACCTTCTAATCCCCTGACATAATAACCTAACCAGGCCTGTGTGCCAATTTTGGCTTTCCAGTCGCCAGGTGCAGTGGCATAAGCCACATTTGCCTGAGCCAGGTAAGCATCTGCCTCGGCAGCATCAACACCCCAATAGTCCATGGATGATTTTATCCCATTGGCATACCATTCGGCAGCGGAACCACCTACGCTAAAACCTCTTTCAGCGGCTTCGGCCAAATAGAAGGCCATATCCATGTAATCAAGCATGACAGAAGCATAAGTATCCTCCTGAATTCTATCGCTAACGTGTGAAAGCTGTGAGAAAGGACTGCTTTCGCCGTAAATACCACCGGCATAAACTTCACCGTTGATTTCAAAATACTTAGGCATACGTGGGTCGGTTAAACCAGTCATCAAATCGATGATGGTGTTAGCGGGCACAAAGTCATGACGTCCACCCTGAATCAAATCCTGGTACAATGGGTTCGAGTTGGCACCGCCTAAATAGGCAAATTCGCATCTTTCACCAAAGGCATAACCATTGGCGTAGGCACCCTCTACATAGTCTTTAGCAAGACCGGCATCCACGGTAGAAATAGTCATCCCCATTTTTACAATCAGGGTATTCCCAAACTTTTTCCACATAGTGACATCGCCGCCCATCATGAGGTCATCACCACCGAAATTACCGTATAGCTCCTGAGTTACAGGATCTATTCCATCATTTAATCCGTCAGCAGCGGCTTTGGCTCGGGTAAGCAAATCTTTGTAAATGGTAAAAGCGTCATCGTAAACTGGTGATAGGTTATCCGGATCCAGGGCCTCAGTATAGGGAACATCACCAAAAATAACGATCAATTGCTCGTAAATATAAACTTCTAACAAATCAATGGTGTACAGCCTGTTGGATTTGTTAATAGTGGCAAGGTCGCCGACAACTTCTTGTTCTGTTATCAATCGGCGTGCTTCTTTTAAGTCAACCAGCATATCACGATAGTATGCACGAAACAACAGGCTACCAATGTTACGGGTAATTACATCGTAGTTGGATTCATCGGTATAGGTGGTTTCTGTCCAGTACTGGGCAAACAATTTCCAGTTGTTGAGGTTTACATTGGTGCTGGAGTACTGGTCGGCAAGTGCCTTTTGAGCATTCGCGAACAAGAATTGGGCAGGAACTACCGTGGCTTTTTTCTTGTCCGTATTGAAGTCCTCAAAGTTTTTTGTACAGGACAAGAAGGTTATCCCGATCAAAAACAGTAATAAGATGTGTATTTTTTTCATGTTTTTTCAGATTTAGAATTGTAAATTAACAGTGAAACCCACGTTACGCAATGCAGGCATAACACCACTCTGCCATCCTTGAACATTACCCGAGCTCTGACTTGCTTCCGGGTCGGCGTGGGGCAGGTCTTTTTGAATAATCCACAGGTTGGAGCCTACGATGCTGAAAGTTGCTCCATGGATCCAACTGGATTTGGCCATTACTTTCTGTGGAATGCTATAGGAAATAATCACTTCACGTAGTTTAATGTAGGTAGCATCATACACGAAAGCCATATTTGGGTTCCTTGAATAACCAAATACGCGGTAGTCGCCACCTTCAACACGTGTTGTGTTGGGGGTTCCATCCTCATAAACGCCATCAAGAATCAAACCACCACCATCGGCAATAGGGTCACGAACGGGGTTGCCCAAGTCGTTGGTGAATACAGTTTCTTCATATAAACCTGTAGCTAAACCGTAATACATGTCAAGAGAGAATACGCTTCCGCCTTGTTGCCAGTCGATAAGGAAACTACCTGACCAGTTTTTATAGGTGAATTTGTTGTTGATACCCAAATTAAAGTCGGGGTTGATATTACCCAAAATTTTGTCGGAGGTGGTCGTTTTGAGGTAGTAACCATTTGCTCCAACAGTTCTTTGGCCATTGGTATAGATGTAGTCGGTGCCTTGAATGGTGCCATAAGGCTCACCAACACGGGCGTTGATTGATACCCCGCCCTGAAGAGCTGCCAATTGTAGGTTCTGAATACTGTCTTTCAAAGAAATAACTTCGTTGATGTTTTTTGCCCAGTTTACTGAGATATCCCAACGGAAGTTTGCTTTTTGAACAGGGGTTCCATAAAGCTGTACTTCAACTCCTTTGTTTTCTAACTCACCGGCATTAAAATATTGGAAGCCATTACCGGTGGCATAAGAAACCGCAACCGGCATAATCTGGTCAACGGTGTTGATTTTATAAACGGACAAGTCCAATCCCAATCTTTTGCTCATGGTAACCAATTCGATCCCTGCTTCAAGACTTTTTGAAAATTCGGGTTTGAGATTTTTATTGTTCTTGGTGCTTGGCAAGGAGAACAAGGCGGTTCCACCAAAAGTTGTGTTTTGAGCATAAGTGTCTTTTATACTTCCCCAGGGAGCGTCGTTACCAACAGCGGCATAACCCAATCTCAATTTACCCAATTGCAACCAATCCATGTTCAGGTTATTAGAGAATAACCAACTACCTGAAATGGAAGGATATAAATAGGCATTTTCATCGGATGGCAAAGTAGATGATTGGTCTCTTCTAACGGTAGCATCCAGGAAAAGGAAGTTTTGAAAACCCAGTGATGCACTGGCAAAAATACCGTTTACACCAACCTCGGTTAGTAGTTCTTCTGGGTTTTGCATTGGGTTGATGCTGTTACTCAGGGAATACAGATTCGGTACAATTAACCCGCCATCTGTTGATGCATATACCTGATCTACTTTAGTTCTGCGAACGTTAGTTCCTATCAGGGCATTTAGGTTAAAGTCTTCATTAAGTTGATTGTAGTAACTCAGGATCAGGTCCAGGTTGGTTTCCATGAAACTCCTTTCGAACCTTGAATAACCTGAGGTCACATCGGGACGTGTTACACCAAACTCACCGGATCCGGAACCAACGGCTTTGCGCTCTTCCTGAAGTTCACTATAGGTATCAACTGCAGCGCGGCCCATCAAACTAAAGTGGTCGGTAATTTTCCAGTCAGCCTGCAAGAATCCAATAATGCGGTCGCGGGTGTCAGTCTCGTAGTTTTCGCCACGTACCCAGTAAGGGTTGTCCCAATAGGCCGGAGCCAGGTCGAAGGGTGAATTGGGGTTCCAGGTGATGTTGCGATGGGTACTGTTGTAGAGATCTTTTTGCATTCCATAGTCAACATTGGTTTGCATCCATTGACGGAATGATGACAAAATATTGTCGCTATAACCGGTTGAGTTACGTCCCTTACCATTGGTGCTGATGTAGTTGGCAGATGCAGTTACAGTCAGGTTCTTCACGATGTCATGTGAACCGGTAAAGAGGATATTGTCTTTTTTCAGAGAGCTATTGGGCATCATGCCTTTTTGGTCATAGTTGGTATAAGACAAGCGGAAAGTACTGTTGTCGCTACCACCCGTAACAGCAACACTGTTGGTGAGAGAAATCGGGGTTTCAAAGAAAGTCTCCGGACCATTGGCTCCCGCGGTCCATGGTGTTTTTTTAAGATAATTTGGTGAAGCCGGGTCATATGAATCCCATTGATATAAAGAGAAGCTTGGATCGAATTTCTGGCCCATGGAAGCATCTTCATAGGTAGGAACCGTATAATCAATTGTTCCATCGCCATTTACATCCCAAACATTTTCAAATCCTTCATAAGGGGCATCGCCATAATAAGGACCATAACCTGCACCATATTGGTTTTGATACTTTGGGAAGGTGCTTTTGTCAAGAAAACCTGTGGTCACATTCGAGTTGATGGTTACACCAAATGCTTTTTTTCCTCCGGTTACTTTACTCCCTTTTTTGGTGGTAATCATGATTACACCATTGGCGGCGCGTGAACCATACAGAGCGCCTGCAGCAGCACCTTTTAGAATAGTCACCGACTCGATATCATTGGGGTTGATATCAGAGGAAGCGTTACCGTAATCGTATCCATTACGTCCGGAAATCTGACCTGCGTTGTTCGTGTTGGAATTGTTGACGGGAACCCCATCAATAACAAACAAAGCCTGGTTGTTCTGGGTAAGCGAGGAGTTTCCTCTGATGATCACGTTACTCGAACCCCCAATGTTGTTGGTTGAGCGAACTTGAACACCGGCGGCACGACCTGAAAGTGAATTGATGAAATTGTCGCGTTTTACGGCGCTAACGTCATCACCACTTACTTCCTGTACGGCATATCCAAGGGATTTCTTCTCACGAGAGATGCCCAAGGCAGTTACAACCACCTCATCCATCATGAGCACATCCTGCTCCATGGTGACATTGATTGTGTTTTGGTCGCCGATGGCAACTTCCACGGTTTTCATTCCTACAAACTGAAACACAAGTGTTGTGTGATCAGGTGTAACATTCAAGGTGTAGCTACCCTCCAGATCGGTAATGGTACCAACCTGAGTTCCTTTTACCAAGACGGTAACCCCGGGAATTCCGCCTCCGTCTTCAGAACTGGTAACCTTACCACTAATGGTCCTTGTTTGCGCGTTGGCGTATTCTACGCCTAGCATAAACAAGAACGCCAGCAAAATTGTAATTTTTCTCATAATGATAATTTTTGGTTAATGAATTAGTTAAAACTATAAACTTTTTAAATTTATGTGTCTTTATTCCCTTCCATTTAATACTGGCTTAAACAAAGAGACAACAAACTTAATAAATAATTAACAAGTATTAACAAATCAACTTTTTTTTTGATTTACTTTTTTTTATTTATTTTTTGTCGTCAGCAAAAAAAACATGAAAAAAAGAATAGCAATGTTACTGTTGTTGTTAAAAAATAACAATAAAGTAAATTAATTCAGTCGCTTACGGTAGATGAGAACCATCATAAAAAGAAAAAACACGATCAGGATTTCTGCCAGAAATAAATTTTTATCAATTACTTTGGCGAATAGCAAAAGTCCCGGTGCTGCAATTAAAAAGGTCCAAAACCCTGCTTTTTTTAATTTTAAAAGTAATAATCCGGAGGCTAACAATAACAGGTGTAAGAACAAATCGATCGCCAGGTAGTACCAAAAAGTCGCTATATTATAATAGGTGAGTAAAAACCGCTGTGAAAATTCGTCATCGGTAAGTAAATAAAATATCACAGAACCAAAAAACAGCGATCCAATGGTGCCCATTACCATGGATGAAATACCGGTGAGACGCAACATAAGTGGCTTATATGGTTTAGCCTCTTTCAAATCCTTAATAGAATCGGTTTTCGAATCATCCATTGTTAGTGCAATATAGATAGGTGTCGTGCATAAAAGAATACGAAAAGTGCCGTGATGAGCAACTCAAATGCCGGGAATGGCAAGGCGGGTAGAAATATTTGTTGCGAGATCAGGAGTGTAATTTGGGCCATGGTGTAAAAATGAAAACCCAGTTTCCGAAGATTCCACATAAAAAGGGCACCTGCCACACTTAACCCATACAACAGCCCTTGATAGAGAAAATAAACAGGTTTAGTGGTGAATAACAAATCCAACACCTCTTCTTGTTCATTGCCAAGCAAAAACGCGCTGAATGCCCCCTCTTGATATATCGTTGAAAATGAATCGAAAAAGCCGAACATGGTTAGGTTAACAAACAACGACATACCACTTCCTATAAAGGTAAGAATACAAATTACGGTTAACAGAGTAGGTCTGACAGGAATATTTTGATCCATCTTTTTATTTTAAGCTTCCAGGCTGCCAATGGCCGATTCCACTTCGGACAGCACTTCGCATGATTTTATTAGTTCTTTCATTTTGTTGTGGTCGTTGTACAACGGCCGGTCGATTTCAAGAAAATCCACGTGCCTTCTCACCACTTCATGGGCTTTTGTAACTCCTTTGCCAAACTGATATTCACGGAAATCCAGGGCCTGTGCCGCTGCCATGATTTCTATGCCCAGTATGCCGTATGCATTATCGAGAATTTGGAAATTCTTTATGGCGGTGTTCATCCCCATGGAAACAAAGTCTTCCTGATCGGCTGCCGCCGGGATGCTCTGAATACATGCCGGTGCCGAGAGGATGCGTTGTTCCACAATTTGCATGTCTGCAGTATACTGACTTAACATCAAGCCAGAAAACATACCGGCCCCTTTGGTAAGAAAAGGCGGCAATCCACAGCTGAGCGCCGGGTTATTCAGCCTGTTCATCCTGCGTTCCGACATCACACTGACCATGGTGATGGCGATTCCGGCCATGTCCATGGGAAGCGAAACTGGTGTCCCCTGGAAGTTGGCTCCCGAAAGTTGCATGTTTTCATCGGGAAAAAAGATGGGGTTGTCGCCCACACCATTCAACTCAATTTCTACCTGCGAACGGGCGTATGCCAGGGCATCGTGGGCGGTTCCTATCACCTGTGGTGTCGATCGCATCGAATAAGCATCCTGGACTTTATGAGCCACTTTCCCGGTTTTCAGGTCGCCACCTTCCACCAGCTTGGCAATGGCCCTGGCACTTCTCACCGCGCCTTTAAAGCCACGTACTTCGTGTAGTTTGGAATTATAGGGACCCATGTTGGCTTTCAGGGCTTCGAGCGACATGGCCGCACCGATTTCAGCCTGTTTAAGCCAGTTGTTGGCATCTACCAGAAACAGGGCGCTCATGGCGGTGAGTACATTCGAGCCGTTGATGGTGCCCAGTCCGTCACGGGCATGAAGACCGGGGATGGGAATGCCGGCTTTGTCCATTGCGGCTTTGCCTTCAAGAAGCTCACCTTCAAAGTAGGCTTTGCCTTCACCCATCAGCAACAGGGCGATCTGCGACATGGGAGCTAAGTCTCCTGATGCACCCACCGATCCTTTTTGACAAACAAATGGAGTGACTCCTTTGTTGAGCATTTCGATCAAAGTCAATGTGATTTCAGGACGAATTCCGGAGTTTCCATGGGCATGTACGTTGATTCGGCCCAGCATGGCACCCCTCACATAATCCAGGGGCATGGCATCGCCAATGCCCGCGGCATGGTTATAAATCAAATATTTTTGAAAGTCTTTTACCTGGTCGTCGTTAAGTACTACTTCCGAAAACTCACCGATCCCGGTGTTTACTCCATACATGATTTCGTGCGCGTCTATTTTTCGTTCGAGCATGGCCCGGCATTTTTTAATGCGGATCAAGGCATCCGGGTGCAACGCGACTTTTTTGCCATTTCGGGCTACTTCAACTACATTTTCGATGGTCAATCCTGAACCTGTTATTACCAATGTCATTTGATCTGTTTTTAATGTGATCCGAAAGCTGAAAAAACCGCTTCCGAGAAATTATATTGAACAGCCCGACCTTATCAAGCTGTAATTGTTTTCGACGCACCAACTCCAACAGGCGAAATTAGGGAAAAATGTGGTTGTTTATCTATTCACAATAGTCAAATTTGAACCTTTGATAAAAATGGCCCATGGAAAACCCTGATTGCAATATGTGAGGCACACATGGTAATATAACAACACAAAAACAGACTACTTTTTTTCAAACAAACAAAGAATTACTGTTTTTATTATCTTCTTATATTTCCGTATATTTGCAGTTATCCAACATTATAGAACTCAAAAAAGTATTATATGGATAAAATAGCGGTTATTATATCGAACATGAAGCCCGATTTTAAAGTACACCTATTCTCTATTATTGATTCCGTAATAAAGGATTACAAAATACAACAAGTTTTCACATCATAAATTTAAAAGACTATGAACCTGCAATATATTTCGGACAGCAAAGGACAAACAACAGGTGTATTCATTCCGATTAATGAATGGAATGACCTTAAAAGCAAATACAAGGATATTGAAAGGGAGGATATCAATATCCCGGAATGGCACAAAGATTTGGTAAGGCAACGCCTTGATGATTATAAAAAAAACCCTGGCTATGCCTTGGATTTTGATTCTGTTATGGATGATATTGAAAAAGAATTGTAATGTTTAAATCTATCATCTTACCCCTTGCTAAAGAAGATATTCGTGAAGCAGCAAAGTGGTATAATAAGCGCCAGGAAGGACTTGGTAAAAGATTTATTTTGGAGGTTCGCGAAAAAGTCCAATTTATCCGGAAGAACCCAAATGCTTCAAATATTCGTTACGATGGTGTAAGAACTGCCGTTTTAAATGTATTCCCGTTTATGGTTCATTACACAGTTGACGAAAATAACAAAATCATCATCATTTCGGCTGTATTGCATACAAGCCGTATGATCGAGTTATGGAAAAACAGATAAAGAAAAAGCCGGGTTAATCGGGCTTTTTTGTTATAATTAATTCATTCTTAATATTCCAGCCAGTGCTAATAGTAATACTGAGCATAAAACAATAAACACAAGTAATAAATACCTCCGCTTTTTATATGCCTGAGTTTTTAAAAATTTGAAATCGTTGAATTTTTCTTTATAACGGTTTTTCCTCAGAAAATAATATCTGTTTGTAAAAATTGGAATACCTGCACAAATTATAACTAAATAGAATATCGGCAACTTAATATCAAATAAACTAAGTAATTGGCATATTGTGAATAAGTTAACACCAAAGATAATAGTTAACAGATAATTTGCGTTTACTTGTGGTGAATCTTTCTCTCCTAATTCATATGCACTCCAATATGCACTATAAAAAAGATACCAAATAAAATAATTCATTCTTTTCAAATTAAGGTTCATAGTATGCGCCATAAACTTCATATGAAGTTCTTGCTGTAAAATAGATTAATGCAGGTATTTGCATTCCAGGAATAAATGCCGCTGCCCCCATTAATACGTCAGCCGAGTTTCATGCAATATTACTCGGTGATGGATACTGATAAACATCTACTCTATTTTTAATTGTTATTCTATGCTCAGACAGGGCTCGTGATTAGGCACAGTTCTTTTGTATGGCTCTATTCCAACTTTAAATAATGAATTGCACGCTCATCCAGTGGTGTTCGTTCTGAGGTAATCAATATAATCAGAAATTTTGATTTGGTAGAATAAAATGCAATCAATACGTTCCCCGGGACTTTGTGAAAATCAAATAAGGCCAACGGTTCGCTTTCGGCATTACTCAATAGCATTTTATTGAGAGTGCCCAAATAAACTTTGCTATTATCTGTATTTTTGATCTCCTTCAACTGTGCATTTTTGTTAAAACCAACCTGAAGTGTATGATGAAACGGTAAATGATCTTTTACATAATAAACAGGCCAGGTATCAATATCCTCATTAAATATGGAGCCATACATATGTTCAAATGACGGAAAATCATACAGGTGGTTAAACTTGATCGTATTTGTGTTCAGTGGGTTTAAATTAGGATATTCAAAGATATGAACAACAACACGCCCCTCCAGGTTATAGTTATAATACTGATCGGTTTCCCTCACACTCCCGGTCACGGCAAACAAAGTATCGGGCCATAACGAGCTATCCAATTGCACGGAATCGTTTAATACCCAAAGGTAATGCCGGAAATCTTTTTCCATCGAGTGCCGGTATCGTATCGTTAATATGATGGGCTGAATGATATATACATATAAAGCTACCGATACAATAAGTGCGAGTATTAAACTTACCCATTTATTTTTGATTTTTATGTGCATTTTGAAAGCAATTTTAACCTGTTAATTTGGTGACCAATGTAATTCAGATTGGGTATTTCCGTTCGTATCTGTCTGTACGTCGATTTTTATTTTCTTAATATTGATTTATTATTCAGATTTCAAATATAATTATTCCTACAATTTAAATTGTTTTTGTTTGAGATTATTAAAGCAGAATATGACCTAAGTCCAAAATCACTACTCCATTCCCTTACGCTTGTCTTTCAAGCGTTGGTTGTGGACAATATTGAACTACTTTTGCCCTTCAAAACGATTCACACAATATGTACAACGAAATCACATCAAACGATCAGATAATCAATGAAATAGCAAGCAATGAGGCTGTGATTATATACTTCTATAACGACCATTGTGCACCCTGTATCAGCTTGCGTCCAAAGGTGGCGGAATTGGTGGAAGACCAGTTTCCAAAACTAAAGTTGTTTTTTGTGAATTCCGAAAAATATCCTGAAATCCCGGCCGGATATCAGGTCTTTTCAAATCCCACCCTGCTCTTGTTCTTCGGGGGGCGTGAGTACCGCCGCGAAAGCAAGTACATTTCTATTCCCCAGCTGGCGGACGAAATTGACCGGCCTTATCAAATGATCTTTAGCTAGACTTCCGGATTCAGGGCATCCGGCAAATCATATTCAACTGCACGCAGGAACTGAATGGATTTCTCCATTTCATCATGCATCAGGGTGTCTTCGTGGATAAAGGCTACTTTTTTACGGTATTTGCCAATAAAGTCTTCTAAAATGGGCGACGTTTTTTCAGGACGTCTGAAATCGAGTGCCTGAGCCGCATTAAACAATTCGATAGCCAGAATACGCTCCAGGTTTTCCACCACTTTGTATCCTTTGGTGGCCGCATTGGCTCCCATGCTCACATGGTCTTCCTGTCCCTGCGACGATTCGATGGAGTCGACCGATGCCGGGGTACAGAGTTGTTTGTTTTGGCTTACGATGGAGGCGGCCGTATATTGCGGAATCATAAAGCCGGAGTTTAAACCCGGGTTGGCTACCAAAAAGTGAGGAAGTCCCCGTTTTCCGCTCAACAATTGATAGGTCCTGCGCTCGCTGATGTTGCCCCATTCGGCAGCAGCAATGGCCATGTTGTCCAAAGCCAGCGCCAGTGGTTGTCCGTGAAAGTTTCCTCCCGAAACAATGATGTCCAGTTCCGGAAAAATGGTTGGGTTGTCGGTAACGGCGTTTATTTCGGAGGAAAAAACACTGGAGACGTAGTTGATGCTGTCCTTGGAAGCACCGTGTACCTGGGGAATGCAGCGGAATGAATAGGGATCCTGAACGTGTTCCTTCGGACGACTGATAATCTCGCTGCCTTCGAGCAACAGGCGCATACGCTCGGCTGTTTGAATTTGTCCTTTGTGATGCCTGATCACATGAAGCTCGTGCATGAAAGGCTCGATCCGGCCATCAAAAGCATCCAGCGAGATGGCACTGATAATATCGGCCAATTCCGAAAGTCTGAAAAGTTTTAACAAAGAAAAAACACCATAGGCGCTCATAAACTGGGTTCCATTCAACAAGGCAAGTCCTTCTTTGGAGCGAAGTTTCACAGGTTCCCATCCACGTTTGGCCAATGCCCGGGAAGCGGGTATTTTTTCTCCATTGTCATAAACTTCTCCCAATCCGAGCAGAGGAAGCGACATGTGGGCCAACGGTGCCAGATCACCTGAAGCACCTAGCGAGCCCAATTGATAAACAACCGGAATAATGTTGTTGTTGAAAAAATCGACCAGCCGCTGGACGGTGGACAACTGCACTCCTGAATGGCCATACGACAATGATTGTACTTTTAACAAGATCATCAACTTAACCACCTTCTGAGGTACTTCTTCACCCAGCCCGCAGGCATGTGATTTGATCAGGTTTTCCTGAAGTTTGCCCAAATCATCGCGCGAAATGCGTTGGTTGTAAAGCGCGCCAAAACCCGTGTTAATACCATAAATGGGACCATCGTGGGTAGCCATTTTGTTGTCCAGGTAATTGCGGCAAATTTCAATTCTTTTAATCGCTTCTTCTGACAACTGAATGGAATGCCCATATTTAATCAGTTCAAAAATAGCTTTAAAGGTTAATTTTCCGTGATGGATGAGTTGGATATTGGGATTCATTATTATTAGGATTTTACTGTTATTTTATGGGTAAATAATTTGGTTTGAAGACGGGAGACGGAAGTCCAACTTCCAACTTCCCCCGATGGTTATCGGGGTCTGGCTTCCCGCTATCAGCATACTTCTGTCTTTGCGCCACTTGAATTAACGAATAACTTCGTGGCAGCACCATAATTACTAAAGGCTGATGTTGATCATTTTGATGAGTTGTTCGATGGTTATATTTTCCTGCAAACCGGTTTTCATGTGCTTCAGGTTGTAACTTCCTGATTTTATTTCTTCCTCTCCAACCAACAGAACCAAAGGAATCCCTTTTTGATCGGCATACTTCATTTGTTTTTTCAACTTATCGCTGTCGGGATACAATTCGGCCCTGATGCCGGCTTGCTGAATTTTTTCGAGCAACAACAAGCTGTGTCCGACTTCCTCTTCACCAAAATTCACCAATAATACTTGTGTGGTGTGGTGCACGTTTTCAGTGAAAAGTTCAAGTTCTTCCATGACATCATAAATGCGGTCGGCACCAAACGAAACACCAACCCCCGACATGCCGTCAAGTCCGAAAATGCTGGTCAGGTCATCGTAACGACCTCCGCCACAGATGCTTCCGATTTGAACATTTTGTGCTTTGACTTCAATAATGGCACCGGTATAATAATTTAAGCCCCTGGCCAATGACTGGTCAAGTTCAACTTTTGCTTTAATGTTGAGTGTGGCCAGGTGTTGAAGCACCGTTTTTAGTTCGGTAACTCCCAGGCTGCCTTCCGGGGTATGTCCGATCAGTTCCTGAAGGGCTTCCAGCTTTTGGCCGTTATCACCTTGCAGGTGAATAATCGGAGCCAGGCGATCAATATTTTCTTGTGAAAATCCTTTTTGTTGGAGCTCTTCATAAACCTTTTCGAGACCAATTTTATCCAGTTTGTCGATGGCGGTGGTCAGATCGGTAATCATCTCAGGTTTGTCGATGGTTTGTGCAATGCCACTCAGGATTTTTCTGTTGTTGAGCTTGATGACAATTTCGATATTCAGTTTTTTAAAAACGTCGTCTATCATCCTTACCAGTTCCACTTCATTTAAAAGTGAATGGCTTCCGATGACGTCCACATCACATTGAAAAAACTCCCGGTACCTTCCTTTTTGGGGTTTGTCGGCACGCCAAACGGGCTGAATCTGATACCTTTTAAATGGAAAAGTGAGGTCGTTACGGTGTTGCACCACGAAGCGCGCAAAAGGGACAGTCAGGTCGTACCGCAACCCTTTTTCTGCAATTTGAGTGGTGATTTTACCCAACGATTCTTCCTGAATCATTTCAGGTTTCACCCTGGAAAGGTAATTCCCTGAATTGAGCACCTTAAACAAAAGTTTGTCACCTTCTTCACCATATTTTCCCATCAGGGTGCTGAGGTTTTCCATCGACGGAGTTTCGATGGGCAGGTATCCATATTGTTGAAAAACCGTTTTGATGGTATCGAAGAGAAAATTCCTCTTGATCATTTGATCGGGATTAAAATCCCTGGTTCCTTTCGGAATACCGATTATTTGTGCCATGCAGAGTTAATCCTTAAAAAGTGTGGCAAAATTAAGCATTTCCTAAGAACCACCCAGACAAAAATCGCATCAACCCTTGCTTTTAGGCAGAATAATCAAATCATCCAGCGATCGTTTTGGTACCACATGCACTCCGCCGGGCTCTTCATAATATTGGGTATCGCCATCTGGCTTTACTTCGCTTAGCCTGACCTGCTGATTTGGATATCCAATGGCAATTACCAGGATAATCTCATACGAATCAGGAAGTTGAAAATATTTCTTAAGTTCGTACCGGTTCACCGTACGGATGATACAACCCCCCATATTCATTTCGGTTGCACCCAGTAGGATGGTTTGACTCACAATTCCGGCATCAATATCGGCCTGTTCATTGATGTCTTTATCCAGGGCCAGAATAACATAGGACGGAGGTTGTTCGTGGGAAGCCGGCCCATTCCAATTCTTTAAAAACCATGCCCATTTGAGGTGTTTAAAAACAAAGTGGCTGTCTTCGGGATCGGTTACCAGAATATACTTGAGCGGTTGCCTGTTTTTTGAAGAAGGCGTGAGGCGGGCCAGGTCTACCAACTGCCTCAGTTCATCTATTTCCACTTTTTGATCAAAATGAAACTTCCTGTAACTTCGGTTTTTCAGCACAAGGTCTTTTAGCATCGGTTGGAAATTTATAAAGTTGGGTCAGAATGAATTAATTCTTCCAATTGACGGGTAGCCTCCCTCCAATTGTAATTGTGCAACACAAACTGATGGCCGTTTTCGGCTATGAGTTCGCAGAGATCATGATCGTTGAGTAAATTGAGGATGTGAGAGGCCAGCGCAGGCGCGTCTTCACCAACCAGAATTTCCACATTCTCTACCGCGTTTAAGGCATTGTTTGCCAGAGCGGTGGTGATGGTTGGGAGCTTCATCGCCATTGCTTCAAGGAGTTTGTTTTGCAACCCTGTTCCCAGACGCATGGGGGCAATAAATACTCGAGAAGTGGCATAAGCTTCCCTGATATCGTCCATCCAGCCGCTGACCTGTACTTTTTCTGATTTTAAAGCTGTTACCCGATGATCAGGGCTTGCCCCGGCCAGTAACAAGGTAACCCCAGGATTGGATTTCCAAACGAGGGGCATGATTTCTTTCGCTAAAAAACAAGCAGCGTCCACGTTGGGCGGATAAGCCATGTTGCCCGTGAACACCACATCTGTTTTTTTTCTGGTTTGCCGTGGTTTAAAAAATTCATGATCCACCCCATTGAGGACTACCTTAATGCGGTGCCTGTCCACATGTGGTATCAAATCACGGTCGGGGACGGAAATCATGGTGTGGTGGTCGAAAAGATCGAAAACGTGGGCTTCGTAATTTGATAGCCTGTTGAATTCCAATTTGATAAAGGGACGTAAAAAGAAGTTGGATCTGGCAATGCGGCGTTTCATCCCATAAGAAAAAACATCCTGATAATCGATGGTTTTCCTGATGGGAATGTTTTTTACATATTCTGCGGTTCTAATCAGTTGACAATAAATGTGATCGGGTTTATATTCTTTTATCAAACGGCGTATTTCACCGGCAACCCGGTAGTTGTAGAAATAGCCCGACTGCAAAGGGAGTGAAGAGAAAAATGCCCGAACCACGTTGACCAGTCTCCCATATAGCGGCAGGTCTAGAAAATTTATCGATCGGCAATAGGGTTGAAGGCTGCTGAATGCTTTCTGCTTGTCGATATGAGAAACCGGATTTAACGCACAGAGGATGATCTCATTGTTCCTCGACAATTCTTTAATCTGATGGAAAGCCCTTAATTTATCTCCTTTTTCAAGGGGATATGGAATTCTTGAGAGCAGAATAAAAATGCGCATAATCGGTTTAATCATTTATTGCAATAGAGGTGATTTGTCCACTACTGCATTGTTTCCTGGCAAAAGTCATAAAATATCGCGATAGAAGCCCACCAATTGTTGAATAATTTTAGGGGTGTTGTGGTCGCGGAAGATCAGTTTTTGTGCTTCTTTGCCCATGACTTTTGCTTTTTCAGGATTTAGATAAAGTGTTTTAATGGCCAGGACAAATTCGTCGGCATCATCGGCAATCAATATGTTTACACCGTTTGTGTAATTAATTCCTTCGGCACCAATGGTGGTTGAAATTACCGCTTTGCCCATGGCCATGCTCTCTATAATCTTGATCCGGATGCCACTTCCCGAAAAAAGTGGAGCGATGAGGATCGATTTGGATTGTATGAAACCGTAAGCATCGGGTACTTCTCCAACCACCTCAATTTGGTCAGATTTTAAATCACTTAGCCAGGATGGCATTTCCCGTCCCGCCAGATAGAACTTCAGATCGGGCAGTTCAGCATGCACTCCGGGCCAGACCTGATCAATAAACCATTTAATTCCTTCTTCGTTGGGCATCCAGTTCATGGCCCCGATGTGGAACAAGGCATGTTCCGTTTCGCCGGTCCTGATTTCGGGAATCCGGTTGGGGTCGATGCCGGTTGGCAGCGCCATCACCGGTTGGCTGGTAAGATTTTGAAAAAAAGGAGCATCAAAGGATGAAATAGGCACCACGCCATCGTACTCTTTGATCACCTCTTTTTCGTATCGCTCCAACATGGAACTGAGGTGTTTTAAATACAACTTTTTAAACTGGTTTTTTGTAATGGAAGCCACCCGTTTCCAAATCCGGTGTTCAATATTGTGGGCACGTAACACGATTTTAGCCTGCGACAATTCCCTGATGGTGTTCAGGTAAGGAGACATAAACAAGGTTTCCACCTGCACGATATCATAGCAATCCCGCATAAGCACTTCCCTTAATTTACAATCGAAGTCCTTGGAAATGAATCGCTCCACATGATAAGATTTTTTTGTAAACAGGTTTAAAAATGCTGATACGGGTTTGATGGAAAGATCAATATATACAAGTTCGATGTGGGTTTTTTCATGGTATTCAGAGGGAATTTCTTTGGGGTCAACGGCATATTTATTCGTGTTGATGGCGAGTACCTTTACCAGATGCCCGGCGTCAGCCAGCCCCTCAATGAGGTTGTTCATGGCAATAGGGCCACCTTCATGTGCCGGCCAAGGCGATTTATTGCAAATAAACAGGATGTTTAGCCTGTTGGTTGATGAAGTTGAATCCTCCTGCATGCCCCTTATTTCTTTTTGAAATGTAGCTTTTTGAAGAACTTCTGCCAGCTTTCGGTGTCCATCAATTGGGCATCGGTGGTGGCTTTGTAAGTTAGAAACAATCCCAGGGGTAAAATAACCAGTGTGGAAAGCCAAATGCCGAAATTAACATTCCAGTCGCCTGTTTTTACTGCTTTTTCCCCGGTAATGGAAATGATGTGGTAAAGTACGAAGAACAAAACGGAAACTACCACCGGAAGTCCAAGTCCTCCTTTTCGGATGATGGCTCCCAGCGGTGCCCCGATGAAGAAGAAGATAAAGCAGGCAAGGCTTAATTTGAATTTTTGATGCCAGACAACCTCATGTTTTATCATGTTCGATTCGCGCGACTCAATTTCTTTGCTATAGTTGATAATGTTGTCTTTGGCTGCCCTGGCCCCTTTTAATGCACTTTCTAAAATTATATCCTGGTCTTCGAGGGTGTAACTGGAAAGAAGCGACAAGGTCAACGTGTCCCCATCTTTGTCGGTCATGGCGATGAGGGCAGGAGATTGATTGGCTTTTGAAGTATCCTTCACCTGAATGGTCGGGTATCTTTTTAAAAAATTAATTTTATATCGTTCCAAAGCCTCGTTTCTCTTGGTGTTAAGCGAATCGATGGCGACATTGAGCTGTTCGATGTTCAGCATGGAGTAATGCGACTTAAACAATTCCTCGTTGGTTCGGTTCAGTTTAAACTCCGTCAGGTCGAAGGTAAGAATTTGTTTGTCGAATTTTGTAGATTCGAACGGTCTGGTTTTGCGGTAGTTGGCCACGTTGGTGATGTCGGCATACCGGATACCGTCGAATAAAGTAAAGATAATGCGTTTTTTGTCGGCCGACATCTCCATAAAACCTTTGTCAGCGGTGGTAACAATGGTATTCCCCATGCGATCGGTATGGTCGTAAATGGTAATGTCATAGATGGTCTTGTTGTCCTTGTCTTTCCTCCCGGCTCTGATAACGTAATTATCAATACCCTGATAATAAATACCTTCTGTTAGATTAAAGGCCAACTTTTGCTGACGGACATCGTACAGGAGTGAGCCAAATTTAAGGTTCGCCACAGGCAATACATAATTGGAAAACAGAAAAGCGGCAATACTCAGAAACAGCGACAAGATAACCAATGGTTTCATGGCCTTGCGAAGCGAAATGCCCGCTGCCTTCATGGCTACCAGCTCATATTGCTCGCCCAGGTTACCAAAGGTCATCAGCGAAGAAAGCAATATGGCTAAGGGCAATGCCAACGGAACAAAGGTGGAAGAGGCATAAAACATGAGTTTGGCAATGATATACCATTCCAATCCTTTACCCACCAAATCATCGATGTACTTCCATAAAAATTGCAACAGCAAAATAAAGAGCGCGACAAAAAATGTAAACACGAATGGCCCCAGATATTGCTTGAGCATGTAGGAATACAGTTTTTTCATTCGTGTTTTAGTGGTTTATTGCAGTGCAAATATAAGTTGATTCCGTAACAAATTTTTCTAATGTTTGTTAATCATTAACCATGTCAAAGTAACGATTAAATAACTGACCTATTGCCCGGGATTTGCATGGTCGGTTTGGGGTGCAAAATCAAAGAATTAAAGTCAACCAGCATCTTTTCAATTTCATGATTCGTTTCAAAACACTGTAAGTGCAATAAAATACCATTGCTTTTAAATCCCGGTTGTAAAATTCATTACTTTTATAGCCTTTAATATCAAATTTTAAAAATGCGCAATATGAAGAAAATTCTATCCTTATTTTTGTTCTTTGGGCTGACCTTATCGGTTCTTGCACAGATGAGTCTGCTCAAACCCAATCCTAAATACAGTAAAGCTGTTGAGAGAAAAGGTGGTGGGGATCAGGAGTTGGTACCTGGTTCTACTGACATCAATCCCTATACCTCCAATGAAAGAGGGCAGGACATTGTAATAGGTGAAACCTTCTATGATCTACAGTCCAATTCAACGATGGCTCAACGAATATGGGCCTTTGATGATGGCACCATAGGTGCTACCTGGACGCGAGGCATGAATGCCCCAAATTATGCCGACAGAGGCACCGGATATAACTACTTCGATGGAACTTCGTGGGGTTCGATTCCTGCTGCACGCATCGAAAATGTGAGAACCGGATGGCCTAGTTACGCGCCTTATGGTGCAAATGGAGAGCTTGTTTGTGCTCACACCTTTACATCTGATGGATTTGTCTTTAGCTGGCGACCTAATAAAGGCGAGGGTGATTGGAATTATTTTACTCTCATTGGCCCTGCCGGACATGAAGACATTTCATGGCCGCGTTTGATGACATCTGGTGAAAATAATGAAATTATTCACGTGATTTATGTTACAAAAAGTACAGGTAATGGGGGAACACCATATGAAGGGCTTGATGGCGCTCTTCTATACTCTCGTAGTATTGATGGTGGGCAAACCTGGGATTATGAACATGTGATAATAGAAGGACTAACTTCTGATGATATTGGATTTGCTTCTGCTGACACTTATGATTGGGCTAAATCAAAAAATGGTGTTATTGCTTTCGCTTTGAATAATGGAATTTCTGATGGTTTGATATTTAAATCAGAAAATGATGGTGAGTCATGGGAAAAAATTACTTTCTTCCAAAGCCCGTACCCTCTTCAGGATGGAACGATGCCTTTTGATGCCTATTGGGCTTCTGACGGTACGTCTGATCTGCTGTTCGATGATGAAGGAAAAATACACGTAGCTTTTGGCAGGACATATTACTCATGGAATGATGCCATTTACTATAGCTTTGGAGCCGATGGGCTTATCTATTGGAACGAGGACAAACCTGTTCTGGATTCAACAATTCTGGGTGACCCTGATGCCTTAGAAGCTGCCGGATGTCTTGCCGCCTGGGTGGTCCAGGGCCCCTCTCCTGGTGATACGGTTAAGGGCCTTACCCCATATGGTACAGGAATGACAAGCTTCCCTCAACTGGTATTTAATAGAGATGTTAACAATGTGCCGATTGTAACCATCATTTATTCGAGCTATGATGTACGCAGGGTGGATGTTCAAGGCAATACTTATCGCAGTATTTGGAATGTTTCAACTGAAGATGGTGGTGCTACCTGGAGCTCATTCCATAACACTACCGGGGATATTTTCCATTTGGTGAGTGAGTGCGTTTTTCCATCTGCGGTGATTAGTGAAGTTGACAACCAAATCCACATTTTATATCAGTCTGATAGCTATGCTGGTACTTCAATACAGCCCGATCCTCCTTCTCATCCACCTGTCTTGAACTCTATGGTTTATTTGCCAATCAATCCTTTACAGGTGAATGTTAATGAAACTGTTGGACAGGCCTTCGAAATAACCCAGAATTTCCCAAACCCATTTAGTGGTCAAACTTATGTCGAAGTATCCCTTAATATCGCTTCAAATGTAAGTCTTGAGGTTTATACCTTGACAGGCCAGAAGGTGGTTGCTAACAGTTACGGTTTAAAGTCTATCGGTAATCACACACTTAAGATCGACGGAAGTCAACTTACAACCGGAGTTTATTTTTATACAGTGACTGCCGGGCAGAATAAAGTGACCCACAAGATGATGGTGGAATAAATAATCATCTCATTTGCAAAAAGAAAGTAAAACGGACGAATTCAATTAAGAATTCGTCCGTTTTCGTTTGGTCTTAACTTTTCCAAAGTTCCAAACTTTGGAAAAGTTTTTTGACAGACTAGAATTCCGATGTAAAGTGGAATTGGATATCCTTGTATTTATCCTGGGCCATTTGCAGCGAAAATTGTGAATCGGCTAAAAACACCTCCCGGCCTTCTTTGTCCAGTGCTATCTGGTTGGCTTTCCGGGCTTGGAAGTCCTCTAGTTGGGCTTTGTTCTTGCTGGTGAACCAGGCCGTTTTGTACAAGGTAATGTGTTCGTAGCGGCATTTGGCATTGTATTCATGTTCAAGGCGATACTGAATTACTTCAAACTGAAGAGCCCCTACGGTTCCAATGATTTTTCGTCCGGTGTGTTTCCCGGTAAAAAGCTGTGCCACTCCTTCGTCCATCAACTGGTCGATGCCTTTGGCCAGTTGTTTCGATTTTAAAGGATCGGCATTTTCAATGTATTTGAACAATTCGGGTGAAAAGCTGGGGATGCCTTTGTAGTTGAGTATTTCACCTTCGGTGAGCGTATCCCCGATTTTGAAATTGCCTGTATCGTGCAAACCCACGATATCGCCCGGGAACATCTCGTCCACCACACTTTTCTTTTGTGCCATAAACGCTGTGGGACTGGCAAACTTCAGCTTTCTGTTGAGCCTCACATGCAAGTAGTTGGTGTTGCGCAGAAAAACCCCCGAAACCACCCTCACAAAAGCGATGCGATCGCGGTGGTTGGGATCCATGTTGGCATGGATTTTAAATACAAATCCCGTAAAAGCTTCATCGTCAGGGTTTACATGACGCACGTCGCTGTCTTTTCCGCGGGGAGTGGGTGCGAATGAAATAAAGTTGTCCAACAATTCTTTCACCCCAAAATTGTTCAGCGCACTCCCGAAAAATACCGGCGACAAATCTCCGTCCAGGTATTGCTGCACATCCATGGGGGGATAAACACCCGCGGCGAGTGCCACCTCTTCACGCAATTTTTTGGCGTCTTTGGGTAAATATTGATCCAATTCGGGACTGTTGATGTCGTTTATTTCGATGCCTTCCTGAATGGTTTGTTTGTTGGGGGTAAACAGGTTCAAATTCTGCGAGAAAATATTGTAGACGCCTTTAAAATTTGATCCCATATTGATGGGCCAGCTGAGTGGTGTTACCCGAAGGTGTAGTTTTTTTTCAATTTCATCCAGCAATTCAAAGGCATCTTTACCGGGACGGTCCATTTTGTTGATGAAAACGATGGTAGGTGTTTTTCTCATGCGGCAAACTTCCACCAGTTTTTCTGTTTGAGGTTCAACGCCTTTGGCCACGTCGATCACCACGATTACACTGTCCACGGCGGTGAGTGTTCTAAAGGTATCTTCGGCAAAGTCCTGATGGCCTGGAGTGTCGAGGATATTGATTTTGATGTCGTTGTATTCAAAACCCATCACGGAAGTGGCCACCGAAATACCACGCTGTCGCTCAATTTCCATCCAGTCGGAAGTAGCCGTTTTTTTTATTTTATTCGATTTTACGGCCCCTGCCACCTGAATGGCACCACCAAAAAGCAACAGCTTTTCGGTCAGGGTTGTTTTACCCGCATCGGGATGGCTGATAATGGCAAAAGTACGGCGGCGGTTTATTTCTTTCTGAATATTCATATGCTGTGGAAAAAGTTTGCAAAATTAGCAAATTTCTGCTGATCAGGTATCTTGCTTTCTTGATTGACTTCAGAGTAGTTTTAATATCTTTGTAACAGGTTGCAAAATCTTAGTATATGAAACAAACCGATGAACTTTTTCGCAATCAATTTAGTGAGGTAAACATGCCGCAATTCAGGTTTATAGGTTGGTTGCTGAGTCTGGCCGGCGGTTTTATGCTTTGGAAATTAAATCCAATCGGGTTCATCCTGTTTGTTGCAGGCATGGTACTGGCTTTTTTCCGTGAAGGCATTGAAATCCGGATTAAGGAGCGGCTGTTTCGGTCGTATATTTCAATCTTTTCCATTTTCATGGGAAAATGGAAACCCCTGCCGGAAATTGGATACATCACCCTATTTAATGAACGGGTTAACCAGGAGGCGTGGATGCTGAGCATTCATGGCAATACCCTTGATGAGCATATTAAAGTGGCACTTGTGCATGGAAACCACCAGCAAATACCGGTGGGCATTTTTAAGGACAAGGAAAAGGCGGTGGAAGCGGCAACAAAACTGGCCACTCAACTGGGAACTAAGTTATTGGATTATACTTCAAAAGATCAGGTTTGGGTGCTCTAACAGTTTTTGGGTTGAAAGTTTTTCAAGTGTAATTAGCTGACAACGACTAAATGGCTAGGGGTATAGGCTCAAAATAAATAACAAATCCTTAACAATTCTTTTATCCAGAACCAGTCTAAACAACAAATTTGTTGTTTACATTTACTGGACTTATTAAAACAAAACGTTTAATCAGCGTGTATCGTTGCCCTGGTCATGTCATCCCGGCTTTAGCCGAAACATCAAACCAATAATACAACATGCACAGCAGCAACCAATTAAGGCAATTGAAAGAGCGGGATGCTTTAAATTTAACTCTAACCCTTAAAACATTACTATGAAAAACTTTACTAAAATGTCTGGTGCCGAAAGGCAATCATGCAACACTACAATGGAAAAAAGCTGTCGAGATGTTGCTTTTGGAACTAAAAAACGAAGATCAATCAACTGGCTGGGGATGGGGCTTGTGCAACTGATGGTATTTGCATTTATGATCGGTACCGCCTATGCCCAAACTGATCCGCCATACGTGCAATGGCAATACACAGGTGAAGCCCAACTGGGCGATCCTGCAGGAGAAGATTGGATATTTGATGTCATTAAAACCACTGACGGGGGTTTTCTTTCAGCAGGTTTTTCCGATAATGTTGCCGGGGTACACTTACCCTCTTACGTTAAGGTTGATGGCAACGGGAATTACCTTTGGGATCAGATTGTAAGCATGGGGCTGAATTATCACAAGGGAAACTTCCAGGTTGTAAAGGAACTTGACAATGGCCATTTTGTTTTGTTTGGAAATAAACAAAAAACGATCAACACGACCCCTCCTATAGATGCTGATTACCTTATCCTGCATGAGATTGACGCATCCGGCAATGCTATTTCAGGCTTTCCAAAACTTTTTTTACCCAATATCGCTGATGCAGATATGGCCTTTGGATTTTCACTGCAACTAGAAAAAAATTCTCAGGGAGTAGTTATAGGCTATACAGTTACCGGATTGTATAAAAAAAGAATCCAGACCGTTCCTGTTGTAGTATATGGCCCCGAAAAAGGCTTTATTATGGAAATCGACAAAAATGGTACTGAAACTGGTTTTGGTACTAAAACAATGATTGACCCAACTGCCGTGGCATCCGAAATAAGAAACCACAAAAACACTTACGATGCAAATGGTGAACAGACAGGATATATATTATGTGGTGACATTTCAGATGTCAGTAACCCGGAAAGAGATGTTTACCTTAAAAAGCTTGATCTGAACGGGATCAAGGTATGGGAAAAACGATATACCAAATCACAACTGGTTGCTTCGGGAGTGTATGTGAATAAATTTGATTATTTTAACGGGACTAAAGAGTTGGAGACAGGTGAGGACAGTTATTATACGGCTTGTTATACTACCCTGCCTTATGGCTACGTGAACGATAACGAAAGAGGTTTTGATGTGGTCCAAGCCCCTGATGGGAACATTATTGTCAATGCTTATTTTGATTATTACAATTGTAGTAGCACGGGATCTGATAATGGAATATTTACCGGGGAATATCTTGCCACCAACGCTGTTATCATTAAAGTAGATCAAACCAACGGAAATGCAACCTCGGCTGAGAATTACCGCTACTTTGCCGGAATAGACTACTTTTCCAGGATGAAAATACTTGAAAATCCGGTCACGCCTACTGATTATAAAATTGTGGTCATTGGCAACAACCCCCATATTGATGAAAATGGGATACCTATACGTATGATGGGCGAACTGCTGATGTTGGACAATACCGGTACAAGGCAGTGGTACAAGCAGTTTAACGACAACTCAGAAGAATACTGCATGTTCGGTTTAACCCTGACCAGTGATGGCGGCTATGTGGTTGCCGGAAACAATGAAATGGATGTTATTGTAAACGGAACAGTAATTAAAACAGAAAATTATGTCGCGATAAAGCTGAACCACGATTGCCCGGAATTTAATGTGATACCACTGAATATTACAGAAAACACAGAATGGGTGATACCAAAACGGATAAAACAGGATGTGTTCGTAAAACAAGGTGCCACCCTTACCATAAACGACGAGGTGTATTTTAGCAAAGACGCACACCTGATTGTTGAAGTTGGCGCCAAACTGGAACTGGTTGGGGCATTGCTTACCAACAGTTGTGATGCCCCATACTGGCCTGGCATCCAGGTTTGGGGAACTTCTTCGGGTGCGCAAAACCCGGTTGAGCAAGGCTGGGTACTTATGAGCAACAGTACCATCGAAAATGCAGAAATCGGTATTGTTGCCAATGATTATTATACACCCGATGCCTGGAAAATGGGACATACCGGGGGTATTGTCCAGGCCAATAATTCTGTGTTTCGAAATAGTAACGTCGCTGTACAATTCGACCCCTATGAGCCCTTCTCAGTAAGTATGTTTACTGGTTGTGAGTTTATTACCGATGAGAACTACTGGCTAATTGGTGAGCCCCTTGCAGCAAATCCATTCGCTTTTGTAAAGTTGACCAGTCATAGAGGAGTCCAATTCACCAACTGCACTTTCCAAAACGAAGCCCCCGGGTTATTTGAAACACAAAGCCGCGGAACGGGTATCCTAAGTACAAACGGAGGTTTCTCTGTAACAGACGGCTCCAGTTTTACCGATTTGTATTATGGTATCTATGGAATGGATGTGCTGGCTCAAAATACATTCTATGTACATGATGCCAGCTTTAGCAGTTATCGTGGTATTTACATGAATTCGTGCTTTAACAACCAAATCGATGGCAGTACTTTTGTGGTTCCGGTGAGCATTACTGGTGAAAATATGCAATCCTACGGATTGTACATGGAGTATTCAACCGGCTATGCCATTGAGGACAATACATTTACCAGTGCCGAAAGTACTCCAACGGGAATTGGAGTATATGTCAATAATTCTGGTATTGATGATAATGAGATTTATAGCAATGATTTCATTAATCTGCAATATAGCATTATAGCGCAAGATATCAACCGGAGAAACACTGTTGGTGGATTGGTTATTAAGTGTAATACGTTTGATCATACCACAAGCGACATCACTGTCGTGGGAAGCCCAAACGCGCATGATGTGGTAAACCAGGGCATTGCCTACCACCAGGGTGCCAACAGCACCGACCCCGTCCTGATGGCCGGCAACCTGTTTTATTACAATACCACTTCTACTGATTTCGACGATATTAACAATGGACTTAGCCATTTCAATTATTATTATCCGTTTAATATAAAGCCCGGATTTGAACATGTAAAACCTTTAGATTTTACAATTAATACAGTGACAGGGTTTCAAAAAACAGTTAATCAAGACTGGTCTTTCACCAACGGTTGCCCAAAACACACGGGGGGTGGCGGTAGCGGTGCATTACGCAGCCAGATGATTACTTCAGGTCAACAGGCCGATTCTACGGCAAATGTGCTGGCTCTTTTGGTTGACGGGGGCAATACCCAGCAACTTACGGGTGAAGTGCAACAAAGCTCACCGTCGCAAACCGTGGCTTTGTACAACGAACTCATGGCTACTTCGCCCTATTTGTCCGACAGCGTGGTGGAATCAGCTATTGTGAAAGAGGATGTGCTGCCCAATGCCCTGTTGCGCGATATTATGGCGGCCAATGCCCATTCGTCCAAGTCGGAATTGCTGATGAACACCCTGAATTCGCGCTGGGATCCCATGCCGGATTATATGAAAGCCCAGATATTGCAGGGCAGGAGCCTGGTATCGCTCAAAGAGGAAACCGAGTCGCAGTTGGGGGCTTATCGCCTGAACGAGGCCCGCGCCCTGTATGGCCTGAGCCGAATTTTCATGACCGATACCCTCAATACAGTGGCTTCGACTGACAGTTTGATCGATTTGCTTGAAAATGCGAACACCCTGAACGCGCAATACCAATTGGCCATGCTGCATCTCAACCGGGGCGAAGACACGCTGGGAAGCAATGTATTAAGCAATATACCATCTATTTTTACGCTCACGGCTTATGAGTTGACAACGCACCAAAACATGGTCGACTATTACGATTGGTTGGTTGCGATAAAACAGAACCAGGGAAACATCCTTTACCCGGATAGTACGCAGCAACAACAGTTGTGGGATATAGCTGCTGCCGACAGCAGCGGGGCAGGTATTTATGCACGCAATTTGTTGGTAGCTATGGGTGCAACCACTTATAGCGAACCCATCGTTTTGCCCGACATTTACAAGAGTACCAGGGCCATGGAAGATTACGACAAATTGCTTCTCACGGATGCCCCAAACTTTCTGAAGTTATTCCCTAATCCAACCAAAGATTACGTCATACTCGAATACAAATTGGAAACTGATGTTTTGGCAAATATCAGTATTAATGATATAAAGGGTATTACCATCAAGGCTATTGAAACAAAAGGCCAGCAGGATCAAATAACCCTAATCACAAGCGATTGGAAACCGGGTATTTACTTAGCTAACCTTAAGATAAGTGGTAAAATAGTTGAAAGTATTAAATTTACCATAGTCAAGTAAAGAAGTCAGAAATTTGGAGATCGAAGCCGGGAGTTTGAAGTAATGGGCTTCTTCCGGCTTTGGACTTCCACATTCAAAAAAATGGAAAAATGGAAA
Source organism: Bacteroidetes bacterium GWF2_41_31 (assembly GCA_001769215.1). Taxonomy (GTDB): domain Bacteria; phylum Bacteroidota; class Bacteroidia; order Bacteroidales; family F082; genus UBA6244. The sequence continues at coordinate 22,086 of MEOL01000035.1, read as the reverse complement.
ATTCTACTATTTCTTTAAAAATCAATCGGAAGATGAGACAGATAAAAGGCCTCAATATCATTTTAACGTTCCTTCTCATTTTATTTGCTTTTAAATTGGATGCCCAGCACAGGTGGGCAGCTAACTTTGGACAACCCAATCATTATGAATCTGTACATGATTTGTTGGAAGATTACGATAAGGGATATTTTTTGGTAGGATATCATGTAATCACTAATATTTCTTGGAATGGGTGGGATATAAAAACGAATATCAACGGGGAAATGTTGTGGAATCAAAATCTAATTCACCCTGAAGGTAGGCAGGGAAAGGCTGCTTGTAATGATGATATTGGAAATAAATATATCGCGGGCATTGATTTTTCTAATGATAATAACTGGCCGTTCTTAATTAAATTTAATGCATGTGGAGAAAAATTATGGTGTACAATCTATCAGGATTTGGATTACAATTTTGGATTTCCTACTGATATTATAATTAATGAAAATGGTGAGATAATTGTATTGACAAGATTTAATAGTAATGATAATATTAATCAGGTATTTTTGTTGTGTTATAATCCTAATGGTGATTTGTTATGGAAAAGACCTTATGCATCAAGAACAGATCATCCATTAATCCAATTACCCAGTTGCAACAAATTATACCATTTTGGTAAAGATTATATACTTAGTGGTTATTGCTATTATCCTTATCCCGATGATCCCAACCATTTTTGGTTGAGACCTCTTTTTGTTGGCATCGACAGCCTGTTCAACGAAAAGTGGATATTGCCTTTCGGTGTAAGCGACAGTATTGTAGGCGAATCCTATTCTGTCACCCCTCTAAATGATACAGTAATCATTGGAGTGGGTTACAGTTTTGCTGAACAAAGTGGTTATTACGGGCGTACTTCAACCATGATGTTTTTTAACCACAATGGTGAGGAATTAGGTTTTAATGTTATTCAGCGCGATTCAATTGCTTACGGTACATTGGGAAACACATTGATTCAAATGGAGCCTATTAACGAATCCTTATTTCTGGCTACTGCTATTTTTGGCACATCAGATTTTTTTAATCCATATGGAGAATTGGTAGTTGATACAAGTGGGAAAATCTACAATGTACAACCGCGGCCAAATACCGATGGGTTTTCAAGTTTAATAAAAACCTTTGACAACAAATATGTTATTGCCTGCGGCATCAATGAACCCGATATGGACCACACAGATATCTACCTCTATAAAATCAATGCCAACTTAGAGCAGGATACCCTCTACACCCAAAATTTTGTGTATGACAGCCTTTGCCCCGATCCCATCATATCGGGTGATATCGATATGACAAATTGTTCGGTGGTGCAGGTTAGTATTGACGAAGCGCCTACGCCGGAAGAATATTACAAAAGCCTGGATGCCATTACCGTTAAAGCCTACCCGAACCCGGCGGATGAATTCATCAGGTTGGAGTATAAGCACACCGATCGTCATCAGAATATCCGGCTGCAATGCTACAATGCCCTTGGTAAAAAAGTACACGCAGAAGACATTGTCACAGGGCAGATGGGCAGCAAAATCAATGTTTCAAGCTGGGGTAGCGGTGTGTATATGGCCATCATATCAAGTGAAGGACGGATTGTGGGGAAGGTGAAGTTTGTGGTGAAGTAAAGGATAAACAATTAAAAATTAAAATCATGAAGAAACTTATTGTTATAATGTTTGTTTTGCTTACTCAGTTTTCCAGGGCACAAAACCCTGTAGAGAAAACGGTCTATTATATTCCGGTACAAAATAATATAAACTCCTCTACCATGCCATTGGAATATAATACCCAAACCACCCGTCTGGTGCAGGTGTTAGAAGTACCAAATGTTGTTTCCAAAACTTCCATACATGCAGATAGCGTACAAACATCAAGAATGGAATCATCAGAAAATTACAAGTTAAAGGCAACCATGAATCATGATTCTGCATCAGTTGTATTGGAATACAAATTGGAAACCGAAATGCCGGCCACGATTAGTATTCATGACATGAAAGGGGTGAGGATCAAAAGCGTGAACACCAGTAGGCAACAAAACCAACTTACCGTCATTACCCGTGATTGGTTGCCCGGAGTATATTTGGTAGGGATTCATATCAACGGAAAGTTAACAGAAAGCACTAAGTTTACCGTTGTTAAATAGAATAGTGAAAGCCAATTTAAGCTGCCCTGAGTTTTGTCGGGGCAGCTTATAACTTTTCGCGTAATATATTGAAGATGAAAAAAATAATTGTAATATCCATCCTCTGCTTTCTTGTGCAACTGGCTACTGCACAAAGATGGCAAACAACAATGGGAAAACCCAACCACTACAATAGTGTGTACGACCTTGTTAAGGATTACGATAAAGGTTATTACCTCGTTGCATCTGATGTATTAAATGGCAATAGCGGTAACGGTTGGAATATAAAAACAGATAACAATGGTAGTTTATTATATGATAAAAAACTCATAAATACCGAAGCACAATACATTGGTTGGTGTGGTTATAACGATAGTGCAGGAAACAAATATGTTGCAGGAGTGGCTTTTTTGGATCTCCCATGGCCATTTTTATCTAAGTTTAATACTTGTGGTGAAAAGTTATGGTGTAGAGTATCAAAAGATTGGGGTTACATGAATGGTGCCGCTGTTGACATTATGATTAGCGATGAAGGCAATATCATTGTTCTAACCCGTTTTGAAGATGGTAATCAACAGATCAACCAGATATTTTTGCTCTGTTACAGCCCTGATGGCGATCTTTTGTGGTCAAAGCCCTATGCTTCCAAAACGGAACACCCATTGATTGCCTTTGCTTACGGGACTAAATTATATCATTTTGGAGAAGATTACATTATCAGCGGCCATTGCTATTATCCCTACCCTGATAATCCTAACCACGTTTGGTTACGGCCCTTTTTTATCGGCATCGACAGCCTGTTCAACGAAAAATGGATCCTTCCTTTTGGTGTAGCTGACAGTATTGTTGGCAAGGCCTATTCTGCCATTCCACTAAACGATTCTGTTATTATGGGTGTAGGCTATAATGTTGTCGAACAAAGTGGATATTACGGGCGTGCTTCAACCATGATGTTTTTTAACCATAATGGCGAAGAATTGGGCTTTACTGAAATCCAACGCGATTCAATCATAACCGGCACAAAGGGTAATACAATAATTGAAATAGAAACTATAAACGACTCCTTGTTTATTGCCACCGCTGTTTTTGGCCCTTCAACTGTTTTTAATCCTTTCGGAGAAATGGTTATTGATACGAGTGGGAAAGTTTATAATGCCGTATCTCGTCCTAATACAATTGGAGTGCTTTCTCTATTAAGAAAAACCTTTGACAGTAAATATGTTATTGCTTGTGGCATCTATGAGGCCGACATGGACCATACCAATATTTATTTGTATAAAATCAACGCCAACTTAGAGCAGGATACCCTTTATACTCAGAATTTTGTGTATGACAGCCTTTGCCCCGATCCCATTATTTCGGGCGATATTGATATGACAAACTGCACGGTGGTGCAGGTTGGTATTGACGAAGCACCCACGCCGGAAGAATATTACAAAAGCCTGGATGCCATCCCTGTTAGGGCCTACCCAAACCCTGCGGATGAATTCATCAAGTTGGAGTATAAGCACACCGATCGTCATCAGAATATCCGGCTGCAATGCTACAATGCCCTTGGTAAAAAAGTACACGCAGAAGACATTGTCACAGGGCAGCAGGGCAGTAAAATCAATGTATCCGGCTGGGGTAGTGGTTTATATATGGCTATTATATCAATTGAAAGCCGGATTGCGGGAAAGGTAAAATTTGTGGTGAAGTAAGAAATGAACAATTAAAAAGTAAACCCATGAAGAAACTTATTGTTATAATGTTTGTTTTGCTTACTCAGTTTTCCCGGGCACAAAACCCTGTAGAGAAAACGGTCTATTATATCCCGGTACAAAATAACATAAACTCCTCCACCATGCCCTTGGAATATAATGCCCAAACCACCCGTCTGGTGCAGGTGTTAGAAGTACCAGTTGTTGTTGCCAAGGATCCCATACATGCAGATAGCGTACAAACATCAAGGATGGAATCATCAGAAAATTACAAGTTAAAGGCAACCATGAGTTCTGATTCAACATCAGTAATTCTGGAATACAAATTGGAGTCAGATGCTAAAGTCAGCATTATTGTAAGTGATTTAAGAGGGACAACTAGCGAAACCAGAAATACCACTGAGCGACAAGATCAACTAACCCTGATAACCCGTGATTGGGTTCCCGGAGTTTATGTAGCCAGTCTGAAAGTGAACGGGAAATTGATAGAAAGTGTTAAATTTACCGTGGTAAACTAACGCTATCTATTTTGTCGTTTCTCTCCCTCTGCGGAGGAGTGACCTTCCTACCGTAGGCAGGAATCTCCAAAGCACAAGAGTATCTCATTTCCTGGGGGATTTCTCCGCTCCTTCGTCGGTCGAAATGACAGGTCTGTTTTTGGGGTGTGGTATTGGGTTTGTTGTGTAAGGTTTGTTTTTTTTGTTTGAGATGAATCGTCTGACAGTGAATGCCAGAAATGGGCAATTCCTGCACCCGGTTCATGTTGAGTAATGAAGATTCAAGTTAGAAACACATGAATTCATGATTCACCCCCGGTTCTCTACCTCCCGAATATCCACCAGATTATTCATCAGCGCATAAACGGTTAAACCACTTACCGTTTTGATGCCCAGCTTTTTGGTTATGTTTTTGCGGTGGGTCATTACGGTGTGAACACTTAAAAACAACTTGTCGGCAATTTCCTGATTGGTATGGCCCAGACAAACCTGTTTGAGCAACTCAATTTCACGGTTACTCAGGATCCGGGTTTTTTTTGCCGGTTTCTCCAGGTCGTTGCCTATAATTTTCTTCAGGCCTTCAAGCAGGTCGAATTTACCTTCATCGCGGTTGAGGTAATAAGCAAATCGACTTTTTATGTTGTCGGGGGCCTTGGTGGATAGCAACCCGACCAGTTTAATGTCAGGTTCCTGCTGAAAGGTTTTTATCACCGAAAGAAGCTGGTTTTCAATCGCGTGCGGGTTTATGATGATCATATCGGGCTTATGCCCCAATACTTTATCGGTCAGGGAATGTTCCGATCCATGGTATACCTGCTCTACAAAAACGCCATGCAGCTCGCTGACCAGAGATTCTATTCCGGCTGCCAGTAAAAAAGCCTGTTCGATCAGCACGATTTTTATTGTCTTCGCCATGGCCTACGCACGTTTATTTATGATCCGTTCCATTTCTTCCACCTTCGGTACCAGGATGGTGTCTTCGATTCGTGCATGTTCGTTGAGGTCTTTCTCCAAAATAAACAGCTCATGCAAAATGGTAAAGCACAGGTTTTGGTCGGTGGTAGGAGGGAGGTATTTGAGGATGATGTTCTTCAGGTCGAACAACTTTTCTTCCACATTTTCATGTTCTTCTTCGTAATCTGTGATGGAGTAAGTATTTACTTGCTGCAGCAAGGCATCGGATGTGGTTCCTGAAGCAATGGCGACTTCCAGTTGAAGTACGTAAGGATAAACCACTTTTTCTTCACGCTCAATATGCTTTGTCAGTTCTTTTTTGTATTCCACAAAAAAGTTCATAAGCAACTGATAAGCCGTCTTGTGGTCGGATGAAGTCTCGGTGAGCCGGTTAATTAGCAAAGCGATATAAGGTAGGCGTTCGTTGAGATAATTCTTGTGGGTTTCTTTCAGATAGCTGATAAGTAAACCTACCGGGAAAGATTTTAAATGCCTGTCGGCAAAAAACAGGGGGTCGTGGAAGGTATTTAGAATGGTGAGTAAAAAATCGGAGTCGAGTTGTTGGGCGGCACAAATTTCTTCGATGGTGTTCTCTCCAAATCCCAACTTGATCCCAAACCGGCTGATCACGGGTATCAGGTTGTGGTCGTGGTGTAGCACATCGGCCAGTTTCATGTCTTTTTCTATCAGCATAGGAGTCTTTATTTAGATGTTAAAAGTAGCGGTTTTACGGTATCATGATTTGAGGGTTTTTCGTGTGAGTAGATAAATACTCACCCCAATGGCAACCAGGAGCAATATGATCCTGACGTGAATTATGTTAACGAAGTAGATGGAAATTCCAATCGTGATCCACAAAAACACAATGGCTTTTATTTTCGCTTGTAACGGAATGCCGTTGTCCTTTTTAAAATTAGCGATGTAGGGTCCCAAAACACGGTTGTTTACGAGCCAATGATGGAAACGTTGTGAACCTTTATTATAACATGCGGCACCCAACAAAAGAAAAATGGTCGTCGGCAACAGGGGCACAAATATCCCGATGATGCCCAGCAACACAAATGCACTTCCCGCTATATTCCAAACGGGCCTGCTAAGGTGTTTCCCAACCTTATTGATCCATTTTTCAGGTGCTTTCATCCGAGTCGGTATTTTTTAGTAAATCCTGATCAAGCAACCTGTCGATGGCCACCTGAAGCGAATTTCCCTGTTTAAAACCTGAAAGCCCGATAAACCGGTCCCTGGTTTCGAAAGCTGTTTTCAAATTGAAGTGATCCTGAGTGTCGCAGTAAGCACGTCCTTCTGCAAACAGTTTCCTGGCCAGGTATTCCTGCTCTGTTTGGCCGGGTGTGGGTATAAAGGCGGCCTTTTTTTGCAGGACGGTTAAATCCATCAGGGTACTGTATCCCGGGCGACAAACCACAAGTTCTGCACCATAAATTAAGGAGGCCATCGTCTGGTCATCGGCGTGAGAAACAACGCGCAGGTGATGGTGTTGTACATCCTCCTCCATTTCGGGTTTCCCCTGAACGATCACCGCGTTCACATTTAACGAAAGTGCCTGTTGCATCATGTTTTTTTCGAGCAAGGTGCGTTGTGGCTCAGGACCGGAAAGCAAAATAACGATCTCATAATCGGTTTTTTGTGATCTTGTCTTTTGTTGCGAAAACCGGGTTAAAAGTCCGATATAAGTCTGTTTCACTGTAAGGTTCAAAGCAGGATGCGACAAAATTCCTCCCAGATTCGGCATTCCTTCAACATCAGGAATCCATAGCTCGTTAAACTTAACAAAGTAGTGATTGATTATTTTTGAAATAAGCGGGTCAAACAACCTTTGCCAGCCCCTGGTTTGTATATGGAGTTGATGTGTCACGAAGACTGAATATACACCAGTTGAATGCAACTCATATCGGTTGTCCGAAATAACCACCTCCACGCGATGTTTTCTGATGATGTCTTTTAAATGGATGCGGGCACGACGGGCCTGAAACAACATTTTTGGCAGGTTAGCCGCCATGACAAATGGCATCAGTGCACCCAACCTGGGATATTTTGGACTAAACCCGGTCAACTGTTCAAAAATGCACTCAGGAAACCGCTGTTTTAAGAAGGCCAATGGCCTTTTGTCGGCAGCAATAATCACTCTGGCTCCGGCTTGCAACATCAGTTCAATAACAGGAACCATGCGTGTAGCATGACCTAAACCCCAATCCATGGGACAAACCACCACCGTCTTTTGTGTTTCCTGCATCCGGCAAAAATAGTCAAACCTGTCACACTTTATTATTTATCGTAAGAACTACTGATTTTGAAAAAAAATAATAATTTTGATCTAATGGAACCTGACCTGCTTTCATATCAAATTGCACTTACATTAATTCCTGGCGTGGGCGATGTCAACGGCAAACGGTTGGTTGCCTATTGTGGTGGAGTAGAGGCTGTTTTTCTTGAAAGTCGCTCGGCTTTATTAAAAATTCCTGGTATTGGTCAGGCAACAGTCAACAGTGTTTTAAGCCAGCATGTGTTTCATGTTGTTGAAAAGGAAATCCTGTTTATCGAGAAAAATGAGGTTCAACCCTTGTTTTTTACCGATAGCAACTATCCCCAGCGGTTATTGAATTGTGAAGATGGCCCTTTAATGCTGTATTATAAAGGTACTGCTAACCTGAATGCGCCGCGGATGATTGCATTTGTGGGCACACGAAAAGCCTCGGATTATGGTCGTGAGCGCTGCGAAGAGATGATCGCGGACCTCAAAGTAAAAGATGTGGTGGTGGTTAGCGGGCTGGCCTATGGGATTGATAGCTGTGCCCACCGAAAGGCACTCGAATGTGGGATGGAGACCATCGGCGTGATGGGACATGGCCTTGACAGGATATACCCATTTCAGCACCAAAAACTGGCCATGAGCATGTTGGAAAATGGAGGGCTGTTGACGGAGTTTCCATCAGGAACCAACCCCGACAGGGAGAATTTTCCCAAACGAAACCGGATTGTGGCCGGCATGTGTGATGCTGTGGTAGTAGTTGAATCGGGCATAAAAGGAGGTGCCATGATCACGGCAACCCTCGCCAACTCCTATAACCGGGATGCTTTTGCCGTTCCCGGACGCACCAACGATGAATACTCCAAAGGTTGCAATATGCTGATCAAGTCAAACAGGGCCGCACTTGCCGAATCGGTAAAAGATATTTCTTACATCATGGGTTGGGACGACCGCAAAGTGCAAACTAAATCACAGACCAGCCTTTTTGTTGAACTTTCCGAAGATGAGAAACGACTGCTGGCCCTGATGGATTCAAAAAAAGCGGTCGGGATGGATCAATTGATTGTCAGCACGGCCATGCCACCCTCAAAAGTGGCAAGTGCGTTGTTGAACCTTGAATTTGAAGGAATGGTTAAAAGTCTTCCGGGGAAGCTATATAAGATTATTCCCTGATTATTTTTGGCCGAGCCGCAGTGATACCCCTTGAAACACAAGTGTAATTCCAATAACAAGGTATCCAATTGCGATAAATACAAGTAACCGGATGTCGGAAGTGATGAACCCAAAATGGAATAACCCATGGAAAAACGTCGAGAGGAACAACCCTGTACTGTTGTCAATAAAACCGTTTTTACGCATTTTCCCCATGCCGACAAAAAATCCCATGGTAATACCAAAAAACACAGTGGCCAGTGGATAGGTATAAAGAAATAATGAGAAATTATGAATCTGATCAGGAACTCCGACAACCCCGTAAGCATACAGAACCACCGCTAAAGTGGAAAATCCTAAACTAATAAATATGGAATAAATGATGCCTTCGAGTGGGCCGGCAAAGTTCTTCATCTTGTAAAATACCGATTTTAGTACTAAAAACTTAGCCAATTCCGAACTGAAGGCAGTAACCACGAACACAAAAAAGGCCATTCGACGCATGTTCCGATAACTCCCATGCCATTCCAGCTCAATTAAATAGTTGGCAATAAATAGCAAAACAACACATAACATACCCAAAATAATGGCATTACGAATGTTTTTTAAACTATCAATCGAAAATTTGAATCTCAGGTATGTAATAAACAATAAAATGAGGAGTGGTGAAACCACAAATGAAATGTAATTCAGAAGTGTCATAGAACGGGTTTTTATGGTAATCCGGCTCAAATATAAGAATAGTTTGTAATTTTAAACTTTTTATTAAATTAATTTTTTTATTTATCCGGGTAGCAGGTACAACAATTCAAATGCTGGTAAAAAAGTTGATAAAACTCAATTCGTTGGACTGCCTTTAATAACATAATAACACAAAATGCACAATCTAGATGAGTGACCAGACAACGCGGGGATTGGTGCTCCGATCAACCGGAAGCTGGTATACAGTACTTACCGATGATGGCCGCAGGTTGGAGTGCAGGCTAAAAGGCCTTTTCAGGATAAAGGGTATTCGTACAACCAACCCGATTGCCGTAGGCGACCGGGTGACCATCGAACTGCTGCCCAATGAGGATACCGGGAACATAGTTCACATTGAAGAGCGTAAAAACCACCTCATCCGAAAAGCCACCAACCTCTCCAAGGCCACACATATTATTGCGGCCAATATCGACCAAATGGTGGTAATTGTTTCTTTGGTAAAACCCCGTACCTCAACCGGTTTTATAGATCGGTTATTGGTTACCGCCGAAGCTTATCACATCCCGGCCAGGTTGGTTTTTAATAAATTGGATTTGTATGATGCCGACACACTGGACCAGCTTAACGAATTGGTGAGCTTTTACCGTTCCATTGGATATCCGTGTTTGATTACATCCGTTGTCGACCGGTTGCATAAAAATGAGTTTCAGGAGTTGTTGGCAGGCAAAGTTTCGTTGCTTTCGGGCCATTCGGGTGTGGGAAAGTCAGCTCTCATCAATATGGTAGACAACACGTTGGATCTTAAAACCGGACTGATATCTTCATTTCATGAAAAAGGAATGCATACCACCACTTTTGCCGAGATGTTTCCTCTACAGTTTGGAGGCGCGGTAATCGATACCCCCGGACTGAAAGAATTTGGTTTGGTTGAGTTTGAAAGATCAGAGCTGGGCCAGCGATTTCCTGAGTTCAGGAAGCTAATGGATGACTGCCGGTTTAATAATTGTATTCACGTGGATGAACCCGGGTGTGCCGTGAAGGCCGCTCTGGCAGAGGGGTTAGTTCTTCCATTCAGGTATACCAACTATTTACACATGCTTGACGAATTAACCACCTAGTGGCAATTTTATGATTGGGATTTAACTCAAAATGTTAGTTTTGCACCATGATAGCCAAACAACTGATAAATGAAGATGTCTTGCCCTTGTTGCTCACCGATTCGGTCGAGGAGGCGCTGAAACGCATGGACGAATACAAGGTATGGCATTATCCGGTTGTCGATGGTGGCACTTTTGTCGGTGTGGTCATCGAAAAGGAACTCTTTAGTTTGGTTGGTTTTAGCAGGAAATTAGAATCAAGCCTGATCCATTTTGAAGATTTTTATGCGGAGGAAAATATCACGGTATACGACGTATTGAATATTGTTGTAAAACGGAAACTTTCGCTAACCCCTGTACTTGACAATGACAATCATTATTTGGGCTCTATTTTGCCAACCGACCTGCTCTTGTTTTTTTCACAGAGCCTGTCAGTATATAATCCGGGAGGAGTTATTATTCTTCTGGTGAGCGAAAATGATTATAGCTTAACGGAGATAGCCAACATCGTTGAATCGAACAACGCCAAGATACTCAGCGTTTTCCTGGAGAGCCATCCCGATTCTACGCAGCTTAAGGTGATCATAAAGGTAAGTGTATTAAATATTGGTGCCATACTCAAAACCTTCGATCGCTTTGGCTATCTGGTCGATGCTTCCTTTGGCCAGGATATTAGCCAGGAAGACCTGAAGGAAAACTACGACTCATTAATGAACTACCTTAAGCTGTAAATATGCGTGTTGTTTTAACAACATTCTCCACTTTTTTTCTCCTCCTTTCCCAGATGGTTTTGGCCGGTGTGCTAACCGATGGTGGTTTGGATGGCCAGTTAACGGTGAGTACAATTACCCTGGAAGGAAACAAAATGACTCGCGACAACATTGTGATGCGGGAACTGGAATTTTTCGTTGGCACATCCTATCTTCCATCACAACTCGATAGCCTGATTGTAAAAAGCCGACAAAATCTATTGAACAGGTCACTGTTTAATTTTGTGACCATTACAAAAACAGTTGACCGGGGATTGTGCGATATCCGGATTTCTATGATTGAACGGTGGTATATATGGCCTATTCCAATCATTCAATTTGCCGATCGCAACCTGAATGCCTGGATTGAGAAAAGCGACCTGAAACGATTAAATTATGGAATCGACTTACGTGTTGAAAATTTCAGGGGAAGAATGGAGAAGCTTAATTTTGTGCTGCAAACTGGTTACGATATGGTATTTGCCGGTCATTGGATAGTTCCTTATCTGGATAAAAACCAGGTAACAGGGCTTTCCTTAAAAGGTGGTGTTCGTTTTAATCATGAAGTGCCTTATCGTACTGTGAACAACAAACCGGTGTATTATCGTTCACCTGATTCATACGCACGAAATTTTATTTTTGGAGGTGCAAATGTTACCTTTCGGCCCAAATACAACTATTTACATGATGTAGGATTCAGTTTTTCAAGTTACGTTTTTCAGGATACCTTGCTGAAGTTAAACCCCGATTTCTCTATCGGCACTACCTGCCAATATTTCAGCCTTACGTATACCTTTAAACTCGACTTCCGTGATTACAAGCCATATCCATTAAATGGGTATTATTTTGATGTGCAAATACAAAAAATGGGTTTGGGATTGTTTCCGAAGGGCATTGATGTGCTTTGGGTTGGCACTACATTCGACCATTATTTTCCACTCATTAGTCGCCTGTATTTTGCCTATAATTTTTCAACCCGGCTCTCGGGAAATAGAAACAGGCCTTACTTCTTGTCTTCAGGTCTGGGTTATAACGACCTGAATATACGTGGATACGATTTGTATGTTGTTGATGGTCAAAACATGGGTTTAATTAAATCAAACCTAAAGTTTGAATTGATCCCTCAGAAAACTTACCAGATCAACTGGATCAAATCAAAAAAATTTAGTGAAATTTTCTTCGCCCTCTATGCTAACGTGTTTTTTGATATGGGTTATGTTAGTGATTATCAATATTCCCAACAAAATTCATTGGCCAATCAATTGATTTGGGGAACCGGGTTGGGGCTCGATTTTGTAACCTATTATGATGTGGTAATCCGATTGGAAGCCGCCATGAATAAACAGAAAAAATCCGGATTCTTCATCAGCTTTGTAGCTCCCATTTAGCAGGTTGTTGCCGTTAAAAAACGTTAATAATAAGCTGTTTCAGGCTATTAACCCTCAATCATTCTTTGGTAAGCTGGATTTTAAATTACTTTTGTCTGCTTAAAAAACACCTGAAAATGAAAATTGCACTTTTCGGTAAGGGTTATTCTAACCAACATCAGCAGTATCTGCAGCTGTTGCTTGATGAGCTCCATCGGGCCCAAATAGAAGTGCTTTTCTATGAACCATATTTAAAAGCGGTTACCGGTCAGCTTCATTTTCCCACTTCACCCAAAAGTTTCATCACCTTTGATGAAGTAAAAAACGGCATCGACATGCTGTTCTCCGTTGGAGGAGACGGGACAATTCTCGACACTGTGCCATTTGTCAGAGATTCAGGTGTACCCATTTTAGGAATCAACCTGGGCAGGATGGGTTTTTTGTCGAGCATGTCAAAAAATGAAATTGTTGAAGCCGTTAACTATGTCAAAGAAGGAAATTATTTACTCGACAAACGTTCTTTATTGCAATTAGACGCACCGGCAAATTTGTTTGGCGAAATAAATTTTGCCCTCAACGACCTGGCCATATACCGAAATGCGACGCCTACGTTGATTATGGTACATGTGTTTGTCGACGATCTTTTTTTAAATTCTTATTACGGAGATGGTTTAATCATCGCGACTCCTACCGGATCAACGGCTTATTCATTAAGCGTTGGAGGCCCGATTGTAAGTCCCGGATCGCAAAATATGATCATTGCTCCCATTGCATCTCATAATTTGACCGTACGACCTATCGTGATTAAAGATTCCAGCGTCATTAAAATGCGAATTGAAGGAAGAGAGGAAAAGTATCTGATGAGTATGGACTCACGCCAATCGCCCATTGGAAAAGAAGCCGAAATCGTCGTGAGAAAATGCGATTTCGGGATTAATCTGGTACAAATGCCGGGCAAGAACTTTTTTTCAACCATCAGAGATAAATTGCTTTGGGGAATGGATTACAGGAACCAACAAACGAATTATTACACATGATACTAAAATAAAAGATATAGAGTTTGATATACTGAATGCCTGTACCCTATGGCAAAATGAAACCGGGGTTTCGATGGCAGTAACTAAAAAAAAAAGGATTATTTTTGGCGCTCAAAATCAGGATGGAAGGAATTATTTTAAAACCGAAAAGATTGAACCAATACCGTAGAGCCGTAGTTGGAGTCATCATCGTACTTTTTGCCTTTACTTCTCAGGCTCAAAATCTTGAAGTAGGGCTGTTTGGAGGAGGATCGTATTACCTTGGAGAATTCAACCCCGGATTGCCTTTCGCAAAAACACGCCCATCATACGGTATTTCAGCCCGTTACAGCGAAAACACCAGGTGGTCGTTCAGGTTGAGTTATTATAGGGGAAAGGTAACCGGAGCCGATGATAAGCTCAGTGGGGTAATCAACCGTGATCTTAGTTTCGTAACCACACTTAACGATGTGGCCGTGGTAGCCGAGTTTAATTTTTGGGAATATTTCACCGGAAGTAAAATGGATTATTTTACACCTTATCTCTTTGGCGGAGTTGGCATTTTTACCTACACTCCAAAATCGCTAGATGGTGTAAAACTCCGCCCACTGGGAACCGAAGGGCAAAACATAGGTTTCAAAGGAAGAAGCCCTTACAGCAAATATAGTTTCTCCGTGCCCTTTGGTTTTGGGTTTAAGTACAGTCTTTCAAAACGGATTGGGCTCAATTTTGAATGGGGCATGCGCAAAACCTTTACCGATTATATTGATGATGTAAGTAAAACTTACTACCTCAAAGGGGAGAATATCAATCCGGACAATGGCGCTGAATTATTAAGCGATCCCACATTAAACCATCAACCCAATATGCAACGTGGGGAAGAGAAAAATTTCGATTGGGTGGCTTACGCGGGTTTAACCATCAGTTATAAGTTCGACTTGTACAGCAAAAAAAGGTGTAACTCCCTCAAATGGTAAATGAATGACAGGATGGTAAGTGCTAAAGATAAAATATGCCTGGAAAAATTGCCACAACATGTGGCCATCATTATGGATGGTAACGGAAGGTGGGCTTTAAAGCAAGGCAAAGAGCGTCTCTTGGGTCATCACGAAGGTGTTGAATCGGTGCGTGAAATTACCGAAGCTGCTGTTGAACTTGGCATTAAATATCTAACACTCTATACGTTTTCTACAGAAAACTGGAACCGTCCCAAAGATGAAGTTGATGCCTTGATGAATTTATTTGTTGAAACCATCGTAAACGAATTGGATACCCTCAACAAAAATGATGTTAGTTTAAACGCTATTGGCGACTTGAAAAGCCTGCCACCGGAGAATTACCAACATTTGATGGAAACCATTGAGAAAACGTCCTCCAATTCGCGCATGGTGCTCACACTGGCCATGAGTTATAGTGCTCGTTGGGAAATTGTAGAAGCAGCCCGTAAAATTGCCGTGATGGTCAGCCAAAACCAACTTAACCCGGACGAAATTGATGAGCACCTCTTCGCGGGCTGTTTGACAACTGCAGGCATTCCCGATCCCGAATTGGTTATTAGAACCAGCGGGGAACTTCGTGTCAGCAATTATCTGCTTTGGCAGGTTGCTTATGCCGAGTTTTATTTTACACCCACTTTGTGGCCCGAATTTAAAAAAGAAGATTTTTACGAAGCAATCGTAGAGTATCAAATACGCGAACGTCGGTTTGGTATGACAAGTGACCAATTAAAAGCTAAATAGTTTGATGATTAAAGTAGTTGGAAAAATAGCGGTATTTTGTTTGTTGATAGGTCTTGTACTTATTGACCAACAGGGGGTTGCCCAAATTAGCCTCGGAAGCGATTTATCAAAGATAAATTATGAAAAACCGGTTGAGTATATCATCGGCGGGGTGGAGGTTACAGGGGTTGAATTCCTTGACAAGAATGTCATCATCATGCTTTCGGAAATTGAAATTGGCAAAAGGGTGAAAATTCCGGGCGATGAAATCACAAGCGCCATCAGGAAGTTGTGGGATCAGGGATTATTTGATAACATCAGCATCACAGCCACCAGCATAAAGGGCAATAATATCTTTTTAAGTATCAACCTGAAGGAGCGGCCACGTTTGGCCAAGTTTTCATTTGAAGGAATCAGAAAAACCGAAGCTGATGACATCAGGGAAAAAATTAACCTGACCAGGGGTGATGTGGTGACTGATCACTTGATTATCCGGACAAAAAACATTATTCAAAAATTCTATTCAGAAAAGGGTTTTTTAAATAGTGAGGTTTCGGTTGTGGAAAAATCAGATAAAAAAAACGATAATTTTGTCGACCTGGTCATTACCATCAAAAAAAACAAAAAAGTTAAAATCAAGGACATCAACTTTTTTGGCAACGAAGCGCTGAATGATGACGCCGTGAAGTCTTCGATGAAAGAGACCAAAGCCAGGGGAGTATTTCGCCCACTCGACAGTCTGGGTCCTTTGTTGGTTGATATGACAGGATCATCGTTGAAGCTAAAATTCGGACAAGCCGGAAACCAGTTTATCGATTATTTTAACCAAAACTGCCGTGTCAATCTCTTTAAAGGTTCAAAATATATCGAATCGAATTATCATGACGACCTCCAACTGATCATCGCCAAATACAACAAAAAAGGATACCGGGATGCACAAATTGTATTCGATACCGTTTATCGCGTCGATAACGAAAACCTGGCCATCGACATCACCATTGAAGAAGGCAATAAGTACTATTTCCGGAACATTACCTGGGTTGGTAACACCGTTTACCCGTCCGCCTTTTTAAGCGCTATTCTGGGAATTCAAAAAGGCGATGTTTATAATAAAGAGCTTCTGGAAACCAACTTGCAGTACAACCCCAATGGCTTTGATGTGAGTTCACAATACATGGACAATGGTTACTTGTTTTTTAACGCGCAACCCATCGAGACCTTTGTAGATAATGATTCCATAGACATGGAAATCAGGATTTTTGAAGGAAAGCAGGCCCGTATTAACGAGGTTACGGTAAAAGGAAACCTTAAAACCAACGACCATGTCATCATCCGTGAGTTGCGGACACGACCGGGGCAGTTGTTTAGCCGTTCCGACATCATTCGCACCACACGCGAGTTAGCCAACCTGGGTTATTTTAATGCCGAATCCATCACGCCAAACATCAATCCCAATGCAGCCGAAGGAACTGTAGATATTGAATATGAAGTGGAGGAAACTTCTGCCGATCAAATCGAACTCTCCGGTGGTTGGGGATATGGACGTATTATTGGCACCATTGGATTGAGCTTTAACAATTTCTCGTTGAATAATTTCTTCAAAAAAGACGCTTGGAAACCGATTCCATCAGGTGACGGGCAAAAGCTTGCTCTCAAGTTTCAAACCTATGGAAAAGACTATTTAAGTTGGAATGTTTCATTTACTGAACCCTGGTTGGGTGGTAAAAAACCCAATGCCCTTACCGTTTCATATTACCATTCAATTTATTCAAATGGATTGCCTAAGTCAGATACGTTGAGGTCTTCCTTCGTTATCAATGGGGTTACAGTTGGTATTGGAAAACGACTTGAATGGCCCGATGACTTTTTTACCTTTTACCAGGGCGTCAATATTCAGCTTTATAACCTGACCAATTACAGCACCATTTTTTATATTGGCGATGGAAACGGGAAATTTAATAACCTGAGTTACGAAATTATTTTGGGACGTAACTCCATCGATCAACCCATTTATCCACGTCGTGGTTCCGATTTGTCATTGGGATTGGAGCTAACTCCTCCATACTCCGCATTTTCAAATAGAGATTATTCGAAAATGGAAGAAAATGAGAAGTATAAATGGATTGAGTATCATAAATGGAAGGTGAAAGCTTATTGGTATTTTGAATTCATGGATAAACTGGTGCTGGCTTCCAAGTTTAGGTTTGGATATTTGGGCGACTATAACAGCGATCTGGGAGTGACACCTTTCGAGCGTTTTTACCTGGGCGGCGATGGCCTTTCAGGATACAATAATTTCGATGGTCGTGAGGTGATCGGCATGCGTGGTTATACAAACGAATCGATAACTCCTTTTTATTACAAGGATAAAAATATTGGTGGCACAGTGTTTACCCGATATTCCCTTGAACTGCGGTATCCGTTGTCGTTGGCTCCTACTTCTACCATTTATGCATTGACTTTTGTTGAAGCAGGAAATTCATGGCTTGGTTCGCAAGGGTTCGATCCTTTTGATATAAAACGCTCTGCCGGTGTTGGTATCAGGGTCTTTCTGCCGATGTTTGGTATGCTGGGTCTCGACTGGGCCTACGGATTCGATCCTATCCCAGGTATTCCTACGGCCAACGGCAGCCATTTTCATTTCTCGCTTAACCAGTCACTTGATTAAACCGTTTTTGGCAATATATTTGTATTTGATTTGGAATTAAATAATTAATCTTATGAGAACAATAAAAGTAATATTTGGCTCACTGTTTTTAAGCGTTTTTTTAATCGCCGGGATAAACAGCGCAAACGCCCAAAACCAGAAGTATGCATACGTGGATACGGAATACATACTCGATAACATTCCTGAATTTCAGGATGCCCAGGACGAACTTGACGAGTTGTCGAAAAATTGGCAAAAGGAAATCGAAGCCAGCTATACCCTGGTGAGCGATCTGTATAAAAAGTATCAGGCCGAATCGGTATTGCTACCTGAAGATGTAAAAAAGAAACGAGAAGACGAAATCGTTAAAAAAGAGCAGGAAGTCAAAGAACTCCAGCGTAAATATTTTGGTCCCGAGGGCGATCTTTTCCAGAAACGCCAGGAGCTGGTTAAGCCCATTCAGGAAAAAGTGTATAATGCCATCGAAACCATCGCTGCTACACGGAATTATGCCTTCGTTTTTGATAAAGCCGGAGGAATGACACTGTTGTACACAAATCCCGAATTTGATATCAGTGACGATGTGCTGGATGAAGTGGGCAATGTGATGCAAACCGTGAAACGCGATCAGCGTGCACGCGGTGAAAAGTAGCTTGGATTTGTCTTGTTAATATTTCATAATAAATCAGTCCTTTAAAAATTCAATAGTGAAGGAATTGTGATTTTTTAGTATGTTTGCCGCCTGAATTTGGATTATTTTTAATCAAACTTATAGAACAAAAAATGAAATCGTTAAAAAATGCATTGGTATTATTATCGCTCATCGTACTGGTCTCCTTTACAGGAACAGCTCAAACCGGAGCAAAATTTGGTTATATCGACTCAAACGAAATTCTCTCGTTGATGCCGGAAACCGATTCCTTGCAAAAGGAATTGAAAGCTTACGCTGATTATCTTGACCAGCAAATGAGTACTATGGGGATGGAATACCAGACAAAAGTGGCATCCTATCAGGACAATGTGGCTACCATGTCTGATTTAATTCGTCAGACGAAAGAAAAAGAAATCACTGATTTGCAGGCTCGTATTCAGGCTTTCCAACAATCAGCCGATCAGGATTTGAGTGCCAAACAAGCCGAGCTTTTTAATCCTCTTATCGAGAAAGTTAAAAAAGCCATCTCTGATGTAGCCCGTGAAAACAACTACAACTACATTTTTGATGTCGGAACCGGTGCCCTCGTTTTTTACGATAATGGCGATAATGTATTGCCTTTGGTAAAGACCAAACTTGGCATAAAATAAGAATTGCATTTTGAAGTACGCGCACTTGATTCTGTAACCTGCAGAAGCGGTAAAAATATCAAAATAACATTTTATGGAAAAGGCTGTTTCAAATTTTGGAACGGCCTTTTTCTATTTACGAAAATCACCTGTATTGACAGCAGTCACCACCAATTGCATTATCTTTGTCAATTGCCAAAAGAATTAATTCCGCATGTCAGAAACGAAGGATTTTACGACAAAACCAATTATCCTGGAGCAAGTGCTTGATGACAAGAACCCTTTGCTCAGGAAAATGATACCCGGATTTGTTTTATCTTATCTTAAACGCATCATCCATGTGGATGAGCTGAATGGATACCTTTCAAGACATGGTCATTTACAGGGCGTTGATTTTATCGATGCCGTGTTGAATGATATGAAAGTGAAGTTGGAGGTAACTGGCATTGAAAACATCCCCATGGAAAGCGGTTGTATTATTGCATCCAATCATCCGTTAGGTGGTATGGACGGACTTGCCTTAATGCTTGCCGTGAGCAAGGTTCGCAAGGACATTGTGTTTCCGGTAAATGATATTCTGATGAATATCAACAACCTGGAGGTGCTGTTTATCCCCATCAATAAGCATGGCAGCAACGCGCAAAACATTCAGGTTATTAACGAAACTTTCGCATCTAATCAAATAATATGCTATTTCCCTTTTGGATTGGTTTCACGCATGCGGGGTAAAATAATTATTGACCTTGAATGGAAAAGCACTTTTGTTACCAAAGCGCGAAGGTTTAAGCGGGATATCATCCCAACATTTATCGAGGGGAGAAACTCCAACTTTTTCTATTATTTATCGAACATCAGAAAAAGACTGGGCATCAAGGCCAATTTGGAGATGCTTTACCTGGTGGATGAGTTTGAAAAACAACGCGGACAAACCATCACCATTCATTTTGGGAAACCCATTTCATGGCAGGAACTGGATAAAAAGCATTCACCCGGCGAGTGGGCCGAATTAATACGCAAATATGTTTACACGATGGGCACAGGCAATACGGCTCCATTTATTTCAATTTGATATTTAGTAATTAAAGTACAAACATGGTTTCAATGAAAACAATTATTCCTCCTGTTGACAAGCAACTGATGATCGATGAGCTTAATCAGGATAGGTTTTTGCGCAAAGCCAATAACGGTCAAAATGAGATTTATATTTTAAATGATAAAAATGCGCCACACGTGTTACGTGAAATAGGACGATTACGCGAGGTCACTTTTCGTGATGCCGGTGGAGGTACCGGAAAAGAAATCGATATTGACGAGTATGATATTGGGGAACACGCATTTGAACAAATGATCGTATGGGATTCGGCTGAAAAGGAAATTGTTGGCGGATATCGTTATGCACTTTGTAAAAATTTATTTATTGATGAAAAGGGTTTTGTACAATCGCCTGCCGCACATTTGTTTAAGTACACAAAAAATTTCATCGATCAATACTTTCCATACACCATTGAGCTGGGCCGTTCGTTCGTACAACCCTATTATCAGCCTACTTTCAATTTGCGGCGTGGCATGTACGCGCTGGATAACCTTTGGGATGGTATTGGAGCTATCCTGATCAATAATCCTGAAGTGAAGTTCTTGTTTGGAAAAGTAACCATGTACCTTGATTTTGACAAGTTTGCCCGTGATTTGATCTTGTTTTTCATGCAAAAGTATTTCCCTGATCCGGAAAAGCTGATCTATCCTCACCACCCGTTACCACTTTATACTGACTCAAAAATCCTGGATAGTATATTTACCGGTTGTAATTATGAAGAAAATTACCGGATCCTGGTTCAAAAAGTTAGAAAACTTGGTGAAAATATCCCGCCTCTTGTAAACGCGTACATGAATCTGTCATCAACCATGAAGAGTTTTGGTACCGCCTTAAACGATCATTTTGGAGAGGTGGAAGAAACCGGGATATTACTGACGGTTGCGGATATTTTTCCTGTTAAAGTAGAGCGTCATCTTACCACCTACAAAAAGCAATAATATTATGATTATTCAGTATGCCGACTTTATCATGTCGAACACCGATGTAAGGTTGTGTCCGAAACCCGACAAGCCGGAATATGCTTTTATTGGCCGTTCAAATGTTGGGAAGTCGTCGCTGATTAACATGATCACAAGCCGCCGAAAGCTGGCCAAAATATCCGGAACTCCGGGGAAGACTATTACCATCAACCATTTCGTTATCAATACCTCCTGGTATCTGGTGGATTTGCCGGGTTACGGATTTGCCAAACGATCGAAATCAGAACGTGAGAAGTGGGAGAAAATGATCAGGAATTACCTGCTTCGGCGCGAAAACCTGGTCTGTGTTTTTGTGTTGATTGATATCAGGCACGAACCCCAGAAAAATGACTTGGAGTTTATGGAGTGGCTGGCCTTGTCAGAAATTCCATTTACCCTGGTGTTCACCAAAGCTGATAAACTCAAGCCCATGCAACTTACCAATAACGAAGAAGCTTATCGCCATAAATTGCTTGAGGAATGGGAAGAATTGCCTCCGATGGTTGTTACTTCTGCCGAAAAGGGAGATGGGCGTGAAGCCTTGCTCGATTACATCGATAGCTTAAACACCCTTTATCACGACCAAAAAAAATCCGGAATATAATCAAAGAGTCTGGTCTAAAAAGGTGAATCATGATAACTGAATTTCAGCCACTTCCCCTTTAGGGGACCCCTGTCTGCCGGCCAATGTCAATTAGTTAAGGAAAATAATCAGCCAATTACTTTGTAATTAGCTGATTAT
>MEOL01000034.1 GCA_001769215.1 Bacteroidetes bacterium GWF2_41_31 | reverse complement strand
CCGAGTACACGGTAAGATCTACGTGAAAAGTGCCAGCTTGGGAGAAAACATACTCCGGGCTGAACTGAGTGGAAGTATCATTGGGCATATTGGGAAAATCATTGAATTTCCAGTATACTGAATCAATTCCGCTTGTATTGTCTATCTCAAAGGTGGTAGCATCGCCCAGGCAAAAGTACTGTGCGGTAAAAGCGGGATCGTTGAGATAAGATTGGATAAAGGAGGGGAGGCCTTCATTGGTATAGCGACCACTCAGGTTTACATCATCCCGCTCAAAATTACATGCCAGACCAGCAGCATTGGGTGAGTGGATCACGCTTAAATAAAATTCGCTTCCACTTCCTCCAATGGCACAATAAATTTTCCCGTCCGGGCCAAGCTGTAGGGCACCTGCAGAATTTGACCCATCAGTCAGGGCTACCTCGGAGGCCAATATCTCCTGGGGCGTCCCTGCATTCAGGTCGTATTGAAACAAATAACTTGTTTCTATATACAACTTGGAATTATCGGGTGAGAATTCAACACCATAATGCCCACCATCTTTATGTATTATGTCGTTATCAGTTACTAAACCCGTTACATTATCAAAGTTGATGGATTCAAAAAAACCCGGGTAAGCACCACCTAAAGTACAAATTCCAACCCTTTTGCCATTTGGGGAAATTTTCATGTAACCTTCACTCTGGGTCACAATCGAACCAGTAGTACTGATTACCGGGATATGATGTAGACTGTCTGTAGTTACAAGAAAAGCGTAGTACCGGTCATTTTGGTAGCCGTGGGCCAACACCCATATATCTTTTCCATTGGCATGGTGTACGGCACTTAGATGCCAGGATGAATTATTAAATAACCTGATTCCTTTCTTGTCGGCTATAACTGCACCATTGCCATTGTCCAGGTTCATATCGATGACTGAATACTGGAAATGGGCTTGTACCAAAACAGGATCTTTCGTAAAGTTAAAAAAATAATATAGATGGTTGTTATCGGGAAAGGGAACAATCATCGCACCCTGGGTAGAAGGTACTCCCACATCTTGCCCGTTTTGCATAAAGACATGGTTTTTATTCCAAATGGTTCTCCCATCCGAATAAAATAACAACTGTCCTATACTGTCCGAAATACATGCACTACCTGTGCCACCTCCCCAGGAAATATCCATTTGACTGTTGAGCAAAGCCACAGGTGGGCTCCCAGGGTTAAAATCCACCCCTGCCTTGGAACCAAAATACCAGATATTAGCCTGCTTACCCTGGGAGTATGACGAAATGGGTATAAAACCCAAAAGGAGTATAAAGAAGTAAGGTAGTATCCCAGTGGTGTATTTCCGGATATCCATAATGCTTTTTTGTTGGATGATGGGATAAAAGTAGGTAAAAATTAAAATAGAATACAAAACAAAGGGATTATTTTTATTGTTTTATTTCCTGGGCCCTCTCAGGAAGGTATTAAGCCCCTATTAATCATGTATCTAAATGAGACCTTTTTGTTGACCCTCCGGCTTGGAAAAAATCCGGCAAGTGGATACAAAATCTGATTGGTACAGAGTATCAGAATGATTGGATAATTAAAAACAAAGTTACAGTAGTTAACAGACCAATGAGGAAAAAGTAACTTGATTAAAATGCTGTCTGAATATTACCTAAAATTCATTATGAACTGATAATAAGCTTGTTAAAGATTTATCAATAACATTTCCCTACTCTTTAGGGTAGGATAAAAACCCCCCTTTTCCCCCCTTGACAGACATTGAATAACAACCCACCTTTGGACAATATTTAATTTATCGGATTTAATTGAAATGAATAAGTCCACCAAAGCCTTGAAGCAAGAAGGCTTTATCAGGCAAAAACAAATCAGGATTCGATAGGGTTAGCATATAGTAAGCAACTAATAAGATAGAAAGGAGTTTGGCCTATGGAAACGTAATAATCAGGGAAGTTAAAACGCCAATTTACTATACCCAGCTTTGGGACAGTAAAAACTAAAGTCAATATTCAACTAATTAAATCAATTATTCTATGTACCAATTATTAATCCAATTAAACATGAAAAAATATTTCTTATTCTTCCTCATTATTTTAACTGGCCTTTCGGGATTTTCTCAAAGGTTCAAAGTCGAAACATCCGCGAACTTCCTCGAGTACAAAAAGCACTACAGCCATTCCATTGAGGGAGGCATTGTAGATGGCCAGGCCCGCCAATTTGTGGTCGGCAATGAAACCGACTGGTTAACCAAAAACCAGAGTGTAAAAGGACAATCCATTGCAGGGATTACTTTTGTTGCAGGGCAAGATTGTCATTTTGTTCCGCTTGCCGCAGATAGAATTCAGCTCACCGATTTTACCATCTATCCTACGGATGAATTCCAGTATGGTGCCGGCACAGGGGTGTATTATCCCACAGGGGTAACCGGGATGGGCTATCCTTACCTGGCTATTTATGATAAGAGCACCATGAGTGTTCTCTATTCATACTTTTATACACTGGT
Source organism: Bacteroidetes bacterium GWF2_41_31 (assembly GCA_001769215.1). Lineage (GTDB taxonomy): Bacteria > Bacteroidota > Bacteroidia > Bacteroidales > F082 > UBA6244. The sequence goes on along the minus strand of MEOL01000034.1, from coordinate 185,702 downwards.
TTATCCAAATGGTTATGATCCTTCCAATACAGTTGGGGTAAAGATCATCTATTCAAGTGCCATGGATGCCTTTTATATTTCAGGGGTGATGGTAGACCGAAGCTTTACAGAAATCAACCTGAACAACATCGTGGGCAAATCAAAGGGCTTTATCATGAAAATTGATGCCAGTAATTTGCTTGCTGCCGATGTGTTGATTATTGAACCTGAAAACCTGACCAACGACCCGGTAATATGTTCTGTTCACGACATGGAACTATCCCCTGACGGGAAATTCATTGCTTTTACCGGGATTACCACCAAAAAAATCGGTGATGTTTATTATCACCCCATGGTGGGTCTCATCAATACGCAATTGGCTGTTCAGTGGAGCAATGTATATCAGTTTGATAACAACCGCTATTCAGGTGTGGATGTAGAATACAATACGATTAATGGAAATCTATTTGTATTGATGAATACCTCAAGAAATCCTTTCGCCGTGATGGAACTAAGAGACAACGGAGATGTATATCAGATTCCTGTGAAATTTGACTTTTACCAACCGGGAAGCGGCATTCCTCCAGTATTAGGTAGTGCAAGGGCACATAAGTTACATTATCAAAACGGAGCGATCGAGATTACTGGAAATTGTTTTGTTAACAGCAATAATCCTTACGGAGATCAATTGTTGTTTAGCTATGGAATTCCGGATGCAACCAGTTTAAACTCCGGGAATAACTACTACACTTCTTATTCAAGGGAGGAAGTACCGTTAGGCAGCCAAAAAGCAGTTACCGGTTATTGGGCGCCCGAAAATTCCATATATTCGGAAGGTAATCTTTCGATCGTTGGGGTTTATAACAACAACAATGCGTCATTTGGCTATACCCTGATCAATGTGGGTGGGTTTATCAATCAAGAAGGTTGTTCGGAAACGGGTGTGGTTGAATTAGGTCATTTTGAAACTACTAACTATCAAATATCATCCTATCTGACGGAGTGTAATGGGATTTCTTTCGAAATTATTAATACTATTGACAATCCACAGCCAACTCAGGAATGTCCCATTGCTGATCCGGGAACAAAATCTTCAGCAAACGGTTTAAATAGTGATGGCTCTGAAAACCTCTGGCAATACAAAGGCATTGATGCACGAGGTATCCATGCCATCCTTTATTCAGAAAGCAACAATACCCGCTATGAAGTGGTGGTGTATGATATGATGGGCCGGAAAATTACCTCCTCCTCGTACAATGTTAGCGGAGGTCAGCAGGAAATTTATCTTGAATTCGCTGCCAAAGCCGAAATGTATATACTGAAAGTAAGTAACGGAAAGTATACAGAAACTTTGAAAATAGTTTCAAACAACTAGACAACTCAACAAGTAGTTGAAATAAACCTGCTTTGGCTCGTAACCCCGTCAATAATATTGGCGGGGTTACTTTTTGCGAAAAATGATATGGATGGATTCAATGATTTTGCAACTGGTTCATTCAATCAGCTTTTCGCTGCGGGCCATATCAATGATATGGATGAGCTTGTTGCTTTTAAATTTTTTAAACAAATTTTTGCAATGAAAGTCCACGGCATTTGCACTGGTGCCCAGTATTTCGGATACCATCTTACGCGTATGTCCCTGGGCCAACAGGTGAAGCACCCTTTGTTCGCCGGGTGTAAGGCGTCTTCTGCCGCGCATACATGCCCCGTCGCCTTTCTGAAATTCGGGCACTCCCTGTCCAATAACACGTCTGTCGGCCAACACATCACAGATGGTTTCAACGAGTTCGGCACGGCCACAATATTTCATTAATATTGCATCTACACCGTTCACCCAGGCATTGTATAGAATAACAGGATTAACCTCGCCTGTGAGGGCAATAATTTTTTTTTCGGGAAACTCCTTTTTCAACTGTGCGGCAAAATCAACGCCACTTAATTCCGGCATAACCAAATCGAGCAGTACCACTTTCGCCTCAGAGGTGATTAGCCTGGTGTGTGCTTCCCTGGCTGAGGTTGCCCAGCCGACAACCATAACGTTGTCGTGCCTTTTATGAAAAATGGAACGAATGCCTTCGATATATACCGGATGGTCGTCAACAACAAAAACCTTTATCATCGCTTCATTCATGGCTTACTTCTTTTATTATAGATTTTCGATGGGATAAAGATAAACATTCCCTTCATGGGTGTCAAGGGAGGAAAACAGTAGTCCCCGGTCTACCAATTATGATAGTACGATTTCATAGTACCTCCTATGTGTTGTCCTGTTCACGTGATAATCCGGTTTTTTTTGGCTTCGGCAATTACAACATGTATTTTATCGCCATTAAATTTTCTGATGAGATTTTTGCAATGAAAACCAACTGAATACATCGACAGATTCAGCTCCTGAGCCACTTCTTTTCGTGCCAAACCAGTTCCCAGCAATTGTAACACCTCTAATTCTCTTGGAGTTAACCTTGGCACACCGTCAGGTTGCTGATCGATGTACACCATAAAATTAGGGACGTTTTTTGAAAAAACCTTTTTGTTTTTCATCACACTTTCAATGGCAGAAATCACCTCGTCGAGGCCATCAGATTTCAGCAAAATAGCATCTGCCGATTGTCGCCACAATTCCATCATTAATACCGGATCCACCTCTCCTGTAAGCCCAATCACCTTTATCCCCGGGAAATCCATTTTTACACGCCTGCAACATTCAATTCCATTCATTTCGGGCATCAGTATGTCAAGCAACAGCACGTCCACTTCCAAGTTTTGTAAAAGCCTCAGGGCATCACTGCATGAATTAGCGGTTCCGACCACCCGAATTGATGTATTGGCTTGTACAAAGGCCATCGAAAGTCCTTGAATAAAAAAATCGTGATCGTCAACAATAAAAATATTTATCATATATCTTCAGATTGGAATTTCAATCAAAAAAAGGGTACTGCTGTCATCAGAAATAATTTCAATCTTTCCGCCGAGGTATTCAACACGCGATTTAATATTTCTAAGCCCCAAACCACCGGTGGATACCGTTTGATCAAACCCGCCTCCATTGTCATCAACTGAAAGGGTCAGGCTTTTTTTATGCTCCATCAACTGCACATATATGGCATTTCCTTTTGAGTGTTTGGTCGCATTATTAATTAGTTCGTTTATAAGGTAGTACAGGTTAATTTCCATTTTTTCAGACAAAGGGCTGGTGAGGCTAATATTAAGTGACACTTGATACTTACCCGAGAGATTCACTGATTCGGCCAGGTTTTGGATGGTGGTTTCGAGTCCGTGATCGTGCAGACCGACAGGAAGCATTCGATGAGAAACTTCGCGCAACTGCCGAATAACAGACATGATGGAATCGACGAACACTTGATATTTTTCATGATTTTTAAAAAATCCGTCCACCATAAACCGTAAAGCCCCCATGTTGGCTATTGCTCCGTCATGCAGGTCCATGGCCAGCCGTTTGCGTTCAGCATCCTGGCCCATAATCAGCGCATCCGCCAATTCCAGGGCTTTTCCTTTTTCAACAGATTCGAGTTTGCTTTTGCTTAAGGAAAGTTTTTGTTTAAAATAGAATCCAAGCCCAAGAGCCCCTATAAAAAAAGTAAGAAAGCCCAGGGCAATAACCCATAACCTGTTGATTTCTATTTGCTTTTGGAATAGTTCTTTTTCTTTTTGTTCCGATTCAAAAAGTGCTGAAAGGAAGAGCGATTCCTGAATGCGTTGCTGATTGCGGTAGATATCATGCTGTACAATGGACGAGTCTTTGTAAATCAATGCCATTTTATAATTCCCGATGTTGGAATAATAGTCACTATACGAATCGAAAATGGTAGATATGAGATCGTTGTCATGCAATTCCCTGGCTATTACAATCGCCTGTTTCAAAACTATTCCGGCGCTGTCGTATTTATTCTCAGCCATCAGTTGATATGCATAATTATTTAGAAGCGTTGACAGGTAGCTTCGGTATTCGTTAGCTTGCGCAATACCAATGGCCTCAATATACTGAGCCTTGCTTTGGGGAAGATGCCCGATAGCTTTGTTTATTAATGCCTTATTGTTAAGAAAAACCACCCTTTCGAAATGAAGATTTGGAAAATCAGACAGCAAATCTTCCGTAAGAGAAAGATATTTCTGAATAGAATCCAGATTGGCAAAAGAATTTGACAGTAACATATATGGGCCAAATAAATCCCTTTTTAGCTCATCATCCATGGCCATTAGAACACTTAGCCGTGCGTAATCAATAGCCTTTTCTACTTCACCCAAATCAGCATAAGAATCAGCAATTTGAAAATATAAATAAGTGCCGTCTTGCACTTTTAAACTTAGTGCCAAATTCTCTTTTGCTTCAAAGAATTTTTTCAATGCTTCGTTGGTCAACCCGATTACCTGATATACATTTCCGCTATTGATCAGCACTTCAGCCTTTCGGTGGTTAAGCTGATGCTTGTCAACAATGGCGCCTGCCAAATCACAATAGTTTTGTGCCTCGGTGAAATTGCTGATTTTAAGGTTTGTCCGGGTCAGGATTTCCAGGGCATCCAATTCATGCTCATAATCAGATTTCCTTTTTGCTTCCAGGTAGGCCAGGTAAGCATAATGGTTGACAGAATCATTGTCCCGATTTCTAAAATATAAGCTTTTCCCGATTAGCCTATCGTAACTGAGTGCCGTTGTTTGTGCAACCAAATTGTATTCACCTTGAAAAATCAAGAAAATGAACAAAATAAAAAACATGCCATGTTTGATCATCAAAAAAGGATTTTAAACAAGAATTCAATGATGCACAAAGATAGCGATCATGTCAATATAAGCGCATTCTCATTTTCATATACCATCAGTCGAACCAAACATCCACCATACTTCCTTCGGATGCGTCTATTATTCTGACACCCCAAGTCAAGGATGTCGAAAGAATCATTTCGAAAAGCACTCCTTCATTAACGGTAAATGGGCCATAGACGACTGCTCCATCCAATGAATAAACCTCTATTTCTACCCAAGAGCTGACTGACAAATCTCGATCTGTTACAATTAAGACTAACTTTTTTTCACCACTGTTTTTTGTAGATAGCGGGAAAGGACTTAATAAATTATACAAAGTATTAAATGATTGAGGAACCTCCTCAAAAACTGTGGGATCAATTATAATTGGAACATTAAATGAAGGAATAGGGTTTTGCGACAGTAGTTTTTCGGGAGACAAAATCATCATAGCGAAAACAAACATAACTGGAATTAGCTTTTTCATGTTTTTTGGGCGTAAATATCCTACGGAAAAGGAGAGCTGTCAAGGGAGGGAAACAATAGTATTTATCCTACCTTTTTCCTGAGTAAGGTGTTTAACATCATTGAGCTAATGTATTGATTATACTGATGTTAAAAAATTTTCGTACTTTTAAAAAAAACACTGCCTCATTTAGCCGACTCATGACGTATGTCATTATCATTATTAGAAGTAGATAACGTGAATTTTAAGATAAACACCAACAGCGACATTTATCGAAGAAGGAAATTGAAAAAAGTAAACAATTGCAAATGCTAAAAGTTAACCTGCTTTCCAAAATATTACTGTATTCATGAACCGAATTGTTGTAGCTTTGACCATTCTAACTTTCGCATTAAAATGGGATGAAAAAGATTCTGGCTATAGACGACAACGAGAATAACCTGATTTTAATCAAATCTATTTTAGTAAAATATTTTCCGGATAGTCTTGTGTTTACGGCCTCCTCGGGCGAATCGGGTATTAAATTGGTAAAAGAAGAATTGCCCGATGCCATCCTTCTGGATATTATTATGCCGGGCATGAATGGGTTTGAAGTATGTCAGAACTTAAAGAATGACAAACTCACGAAACACATTCCCATCCTACTGGTTTCGGCGTTGGGACAAAATACCGAAGACCGCGTAAAAGGACTGAATATCGGAGCGGAAGCCTTTATTACAAAACCTTTCGATACCTCTGAACTCATTTCTCAGGTAAAGGTGATGTTGAGAATAAAAAGCGCCGAAGATTTGTTAAGAAAACAGAATGAGAGCCTGGAAATATTCATTAAAAAACAAACCAAGGAGTTTAATCAGAGTGAAACCCGTTTTCTACAGATCTCTGAATATGCACTGGAATATTTCTGGGAAACTGACTCCACCGGACTATACACCTATGTTAGCGGCGTTGTTGATAAAATACTAGGTTACAAAAGCGATGAAGTTATCGGGAAACAGTATCTTTTCGATTTTCCGCGTACAAAAAACAACGAAAGATCAAACGAGTTACTGTTTAATGTTTTCAATTCCAGGAATGACTTTAAAGAAATCGAAATCCATGGACAACACAAAAACGGCACAAAAATTTGGCTCAAAATAAATGGGTTCCCCATTTACGACAGTGAGTTAATGTTTATTGGATACAGGGGAGTTACGCATGACATTACTTTGCGGCGAAAGGCGGAGGAGGATTTAAAAAACAGCCTTGAAGAGATTAAAAACTATCAGGCAAAACTAAAAAAGCTGAACTCGGAATTGATCCTCGCTGAGGAAAAGGAACGCAGAAGGATTGCCGAATATCTTCACGATGGTATTGGTCAAATCCTATCCATCGCCCACATCAATTTATCGTCTTTGTTAAGTAAAAACCTGGATCCTGAGGTTCAAAAGATGATTAGAGCATCCACCAGATTTTTGAGCGATGCCATTGTGCAATCACGAACGCTAACCTATGATTTGAGTCCCCCCATCCTGTATGAACTGGGTTTGATCCCGGCGATTAGATGGAAATTGGACCAGATCAAAAATAATTATCCCATTGCTGTCACGGTTCAAACCAGCGAAACCCGCCTGGACATCGATGACAATACGCGTATTTTATTGTATCGCATTATTTGCGAACTGCTGATCAATGTGGTAAAACATGCAGAGGCTGATTTTATTGAGGTGCAGATTATGAAAGATGAGAATTCTTATTATTTTACAGTGATTGACAATGGCCATGGTTTTGATGATCCATCCGAATTAAATTTTATAAAAAAAGGAGGGCATGGATTGTTTAGCATCCACGAACGGCTTGACTCTATGCAGGGAAAACTCAACATTGAAACTGAAACTCAAAAGGGAACCAAAGCGATGGTAAGTATTCCGATTAAAAAAAAATAAACCATGCCGATAAAAATTCTTATTGCCGACGACCATCAATTATTTCGCGAAGGACTGATGACTTTGCTGTCAGGCGCATTAAACATCGAAATTGTTGCACAAGCTGAAAATGGTAAACAAACCATCGAAAAGGCAAAAAAACTAAGTCCCGACATCATTTTAATGGATATAGGGATGCCCATAATCAATGGCATTGAAGCTACCGGGATTTTACAAATGGAAGCGCCCAAAATCAAGGTCATTGCATTGACCATGCATTCCGAAAAACACTTTATTAAAGGAATGCTTGAGGCCGGGGCCTGTGGCTATTTATTTAAAAATTGTGCTTATGATGAATTGATTGATGCGATCAACACCGTATATGCCGGAAAAAAATATTTAAGCGATGACATTACCGAATTCATCATCCACGACTACATTGGAAAGCCAAAAAACAGGCAGGAAGATGATCCTCAGCTTTCGGCAAGGGAAATGGAAATACTCAAGTTAATTGCCGATGGGAAAACGAGCCGTGAAATTTCGGAACTGCTATTCGTGAGCATTAAAACAATTGGCACACATAAACAAAATATCCTGAATAAATTAAACATGAACTCCACGGCCGATCTGGTAAAATACGCCATAAAAAAAGGACTGATTTCTTTGTGGTAAAGCACTTGTTTTAGCAATCAACTTCTGAAACTCATTAACTAAACCCAAGAATCAGCATTTCGAACCCCGACATCAGCAAATTGCCTATTTATTTCCACATACGATATACCTACATTTGTTCCAAATTTTAACACAAAGTGGTCGACTTTAAAAGAGCAACCCTTATTTTTACCGTGATTGGCCTGTTATTTTATATGCCATCATCCGGCTATTGTCAGAACAACAACACGGCAGAAATTCCACTTATGCTAAGTATTCCACCTGTTTCTCTCATTAACTTTGCTGTTGATGGAGAGCAGGTAATTACCTATAGTTATTCTTTTTTGGAACCCAATAACGTGGAGCAGGTCATCACTCCAAACACGGGTGACAACACCTGGTTAAATTACTCCTCCATTGTAAATCCGGGGGCAACAAATTATATTACCGCCAATATCAGTTCAGGAAGTTTACCGGCTGATGTTACCTTACGTGTTGTCATCAGTGAGGATGCCGGTTTTGGTTCCGGGGCAACAGGCACACCCATTGGGGAAATTACCCTCTCGGGCTACCCACAGAATATCATTGTCAATATTGGCAGTTGTTTTACAGGATCCGGAACAAACAGGGGCCACCGGCTTACTTATATCTGGGACAATCCGGAGAGCTATAATTACAGCAATAATTACGAAAATGGCCAGGCAATTGCGGTTACCTATACCATTACATCGACTGAATAAACAAACTAGTATGAGATTACCGGGATTAAGGTCTGGTATGGTTTTGACGGCTTTACTGTTTTCCATGCGATTGTGGTCGCAAACATGGATAGCAGGTGAAGAAATCACCATTACGGTGTGGAGCTATGCACTCATCGACACCAACCATGCTCCGGTGACTTTGTCACTTAGCCCTCCTTCGCCCGGTGCTCCGGCAGCACAGTCCTCCAACTCCGAATTATTTGTAAAAATATCCTCAGTGGTGCCCCGATACCGGAGTCGTGAAATTACTGCCAGAATCTCCGGTGGATCGGTGCCCTCAGGAACCTATCTTACTCTGGTTTCGGATCCTGCCACCACCGCCAACAGCGGAGGCGATTTAGGTGTACCGACTTCATCACCCATCACCCTCAATGGCACAGATAAGAATTTGATAACCAGTATCTCTACCTGTTATACAGGAACAGGATTCAACGATGGGTATCGAATGACTTTTACATGGGCACCCTTAAACCCTTCAGTAAATTACAGCCAGATACAGGCTGACACCTACAATATAACGGTAACTTTCACTCTCACCTCTATATACAATTAGAATACAGACAAAACCCATATCGGACTTCGCAAAGTGACATGATTGGGTTGAATAGCGTTTTTTCAGTTTTTTTGAGGTAGATTTCAGCAAAAGACCACCCAATCAACCGCTTGTTTATAGTTATATTTACATTCTGAAATAAATATGAATGCTGCCTGTGTAATACTTTGATTATGAATAACCTATACATTAAAATGATGCTGACAGGAGTCATTTTATGCTTCATCAATCACCTCAATGCCCAAGTATGGACCGCCGGAGACAACGTTACCTTACAAGTATCGGAATTTGCATTGATAGAAACCAACCATGCCCCGGTGACATTGACTCTTGCTACTTCAACAGCGGGAGCACCAGTGGGATCAGTTTCCAACTCCGATTTATTTGTTAAAATATCATCCATCGTCCCCGGCGGCACCGACCGGGAGCTTTCAGCGAAAATAAGTAGCGGATCAATTCCTGCCGGAACGAGCTTAACACTGGTGTCGGCAAACTGCACCACCACCAATAGCGGAGGAGCATTGGGAACAGCCATCACCACGCCCATCACATTATCATCTGTAGATCAGTTTTTAGTAAGATATATTGCAACTTGTTATACCGGTACCGGCTACAACGATGGCTACCAGATGACTTTTACCTGGGCACCCCTGAACCCGGCAGCAAACTACAGTCAGATAGCTGCGGCCACCTACAACATAACGGTGGTCTTCACGCTTACCGCCCACGATGGCAATTAAATAATTCGTTCATGATCCTTTCATTGATAACTCCCACAGCGAAAAAAACCCACCTGAACTATCGGTTTTTATGAACCTCATTTCAGTTTTTATGAAGTGCATTTCAGTAAGTAGCCTATAAATTATGCAAAAATCCCAACATACCTTTGTTGGGTAGAAAATTTATATAAATAAATAACAAACTAAAATGAAAAAACTATTCTTTTTTATCGCAACGATCGGGGCTTTTTCGATACTCAGTGTGAATGTTAACGCTCAGGTTACATCAAACCAGGAATTAACCATGGGTATACCCGAAGTTCTGCTTATTAATGCTGTTAATGCTTCAGGGGTTACCGGTGCCGTTTCATTGGAACTAACCACCACCGTTGCTGGTACAGCCATTAGCGGCGGTACGGGTACAAGTTACGCCCAGCTATCCTCAATTGTTACTTCAGCTCAAACCCGTAAAATGACAGCTTCAGTAACCGGGGTACCCGCAGGAACTGAACTATCAGTTGCAACCGCCGTACCAACAAACGCGAATTTTGCCGGAACGGTTGGAACAGGTACCGGCACACTGGTTCTTGGTGCAACAGCAGTTGATATCGCAACGGGAATTGGAAGTTGTTATACAGGAACTGCCGCAGGTGACGGTTATAAGCTGGATTATGCCTGGGATGCAGGAGCCGCTGGTGCTTATGGAACCATTTTCGCAACCGGTGCCACTACTGCAACCGTTGTATTAACTCTTTCAGCAGGTTATTAAACATGATGGCAATCGCTCATTGTTAAAAACAGGCTGCCAGTTTGTATAGAGATGCTATTTAAATGATATTTGACAATAATGTAGTAGGTACATAGGTTAGTGATTGGGGGAAGTATTCATACTTCCCCTATTTTGTTGTTGTTGTTATCAATTCCTCCCACAAGCCACTACTGCCCCACAATGAAATGAACATGCCAGGAATAAAATCACTAAAAACTTGATTCATACGATAATTTTTAGTAATCTTGACAAATAATATAAAAAGACAAAAACATGAGAACGATTCAACTTTTTTTTGCATTTTTTCTGATTACTCTTATACCCTTGATTTCTGTAGCATCCATCGAAGTAGTGGGGAGTCTGCGACATATTAACAAAGGAGAAAAAGGGGACGTGTACAAAGGGGAGATAAAAATTCAAAACAGCGGCACTACCGACCAGGAAGTAAAGATTTATCAAACTGATTTGCTCTACAATTACGAGGATTTTACTTATTACAACGACCCCGTCTCGCACGATCGCTCCAATGCCAATTGGATTCAATATAGTCCGAAGACGACCATCGTGGCGGGTAACTCAACCATGTACATTCAATATGAGGTAACCATTCCTCAAAACGACACCATCACAGGTACTTACTGGAGTGTGTTGATGGTAGAAGGCGTTAATCCGATCGACCCTGCTCAGGAAGGGCAATTTAACATTAACACGGTTACACGCTATGCTATTCAAATAGTGACCGAAATAGCAGATGCAAGTAAAGGGAAACTGGAATTTCTGGAACCAAGTCTGATAAAAGAAGGTGACCACTTGTTTTTGGCTGTTGACATCATCAATACCGGCGATCATTACATCGTACCTGATGTCTCCATGGAATTGTTTAATGATGCCGGCGAATCGGTTAAAGTAATTATGGCTGCAAAAAAAGGGCTTTTTCCTGCTACTTCGGCGCGTTACAGGTTCGACCTGGAAGGAATAGAAAGTGAAAAAACGTATCACACCGTAATTGTGGCCGCCGGTGAAGGAGATGATGTTTTCGGTTTAGAATACACCCTCTTTTTTTAATGCCGGTCATACATTTATTCTTTTTAAAACGATCAGATAATAACATCCAATTCAAAAAGAGAAATAAGTAATTGGTTATTAATAAATAAAGCATGTAAATGTGGAAATTTGTTTCAGTATTTACATCACTGTGGTTCATGTCATTGGTCATATATGCAGGCAAAGGCGATTTAGAGATACAACTGGTTAATAAAAACAAGATTGAACTAAACCCGGGTTCCAACTCCAACATGGCCATCATGTTGGTCAATAATACGGATTCAGATAAAGAGTTCCAGCTAAAAATTACCACCCCGGACGGACTGAGTCAGCTAACAGATTATTCATCGGTTATCGTGGAAAGGGCCAGCAAAAAATTAAAAATTTTTAGTTTTTATGTGAACGAATCTACCGGGGTAGGTGATTATTCCATTGGCATTGAAGCATGGGACAAGTTGGAAAACAGTAAAATCGGAGAGATTCAAATTCCCGTTTATGTAAAACCACAATACGCCATTTTAACCAGCGTAATGAAAGCGCCTGATTATGTATTTTCGGGAGATACGCTGAGCGTACAATTTATGGTACAAAATTTATCAAATACAAAGGTCAATATTGAGGCCACGATCATCAATGCAAAAATATCAGAAACCAAAAAGCTCGCGATCGATCCGGGTTCATCGGTGTTTATTGGCGTATTTGTGACCACCGAAAAAGACATCATCCAATATACCCGAAAAGGGGTGAGCCTTTCAGCTACCATTGTGGAGAGTCCTGAAACAACAAGTGAAACCTCCTGTGTTTTCGATGTGATTCCTTCGGGCAAAATCAAATTCGATTCATACAATAGGATACCTACGAAAATATCCGGTCTTTTTGTAACCAACAACCAAACCGGGGAACGACTCTATGGCTATATGTTCGATATTACCGGGGCAGGGACCATTTCCTATCGAAAAAAAAGAGAGATCGCGTTTCATTTCCGGGGCCCCAACCGGCAGGGAAACCCCATTCTTGGTCAAACCGATGAATACAACATCAAATATGTTTCGCCACATTCAAGAGCCGCAATAGGCGACAACAGCTACACCTTAACCGATTTAACCGAAGGATCGAGAAGCGGCCGGGGCCTTGAATATGAACATACCTTAAAAAAAATCAGCCTTGGTACCTTTATCAATTTCCCCAGGTTTTATCCCAACTTGCAACGGGTGGCCTCGGTGTATGGCCGTTATACTTTAGAAAAAAAGCTGAACATCAAATTGGGATACCTGAACAAATTGTTTGTAACAGATAGTGCCGCTCAACTCTTTTCCCTTTCGGGTGAGGCCAGTCCACTTACGTGGGGGGACATTAAATTTGAGTATGCCATGGGAATGGCCAATGGAAAAACCACCAAGGCCTATTCAACAGATTTGCGGGTGCATTTCTCACATTACAGGATGTTTTTTGCCTACACCAAAGCCGATCAGGACTTCCCCGGGTATTTATCAAACTCACAATATGTTTCATCGGGTGTGAATGCTTCTGTTTTCCGTAAGGTAGATTTAACGCTGAATTACAATTTAAACCATACCAATATTGCTCTGGATACCATGTATGCCAATGCCCCGTTTAGCAGTAATTTGAGTTTTTCGGCGGGTTATGCCATCAATTTTAATCACAGCCTGAATATCGGAGCAAGTATGCGATCGAACGAAGACATGAGCCTGCCAAAAAAATTCAATTATAAGGAATATACGGGCCGCATAGGGTTGCGCAGCAGAATAAACCGCTTTGGGATCAACGCGTACGGAGCCATGGGAAAAACAGAAAACTTCCTGCCACTTAAAGTGGGTGAACTCACGAATGTGATCAATGCAAATTTATCGCTGCAATATAATATAAACAAAAATATATTTGTAAAAAGCTTTGTCAATTACATGGGAGGCCAACAATATCTTACAGGCGGACTGACCAATGTTTTTTATGGAGCTACCCTCGATGCCAATTGGAGAAGTAAGGTTAAAGTTTTATTTCAATATCAAAACGGTTACCAGGTGGAAGAATATTATCGCGACAGGAGTTTACTTGGTTTGCAGGCAAGCTACCTGATACATCGCAACCATGAGGTGGCGATGGGCGTAGATTATGATCTCAGGAAAAACTCGCTGAACAATACTGTACTCAGTGCCAGCTTAAAGTACACATACACCATCAATATTCCTGTTGCCCGGAAGGAGGATGTCGGGGGACTTCAGGGCAGGATCATAAATCATGGTGTTGATAATATTGAAGGAATTTTGCTTACCTTGGCAGGAAATATCGTATTTTCGGATAAAAATGGAGAATTTGACATTCCATTTGTAAAAACGGGAACACATTTTTTGTTTATGGACAATTCAAAATCAGGACTGAACACCATTGCCGAAACACCCGGGCCATATAAAATTGATATCCTGCCGGGTGAAAAAACCTATTTTGAAGTATCTTTAACAAAATCAGGAAAAATAACCGGTACCATTGTGATTGAAGAAGATGAAAATAAGGATAAGAAAGGCTTTATTGCTGTAAAGGCAAAATTGGATAAGCTCATCATCGAAGTCAACAATGGCATCGAAACCTACCGTGTTTTTACCAATCAGGACGGGACGTTTGGTTTTAATGACCTCAGGCCCGGAACATGGAAGCTGATTGTGTACGACCGCGGAATTCCTGCGGGATATCAGTTGCTGACCAATGAATACAATATCAACCTGTCGTCCGCTGAGATCAAAAATGTGGAGATAGCTATCAGGAAAATTTCACGTAAAATCAAATTTCAAAAAAGCTGATCGCTTTTTTGAAACAAACTAACTACGCTTATGAAAAAGCCAAGTTTCACCTTCTGTATTTTATTACTTTTCGCCAGCAGTGCCCTATATGCGCAAAACAGCCTCACGGTAAGTAAGAGAAGCCCCATTTACATGGATTTAACACCATCATATAACGCCGGGCTTCCAAAAAAGGTAATCACCGACGAATCACAGTGGCTCAACTATACAACCCTCGTCCATCCGTCAGAACCCAACATTTCGATCACGGTGGAAGTGGCTTCCGGGAGCATTCCTGATGGTATGGAACTGCAAATTGAAGCCAAACCCTATGTAGGCATGAGCAAAAGCAGACAGGGAATACCCACCGGTAAAATAACGGTTTCTAACCGGCCACGTGTATTGATTGATAACATCAGCACCTGCTATACCGGGTCGGGCAGAAACGAGGGACATCAGCTTATCTTTTCGTTTATTATCACCGATTACTCGAAAGTACGGTCAGGAATCAGCACCATTTATGTGCAATATACCATCACACAATAATTGACTTTATTTACAAAAAATATTCACTAATCAATGGCGGGAGTTAAAGAATCACCAAGGCAAAGAATGATTTCGATGATGTATTTGGTATTGACTGCCTTACTTGCTTTAAATGTTTCCAAAGATGTCATCAACGCCTTTTTGGTGGTGAATGACAACATCGTTCAGACAAATGAAAACCTTTCACAAAAATTGAATGAAATCTATGCCAATTTCGAAAAAAATTATCAGATAAACCAGGTAAAGGTAAAGCCATACTGGGAAAAAGCCCAGGAAGCAAAAGTACTCTCCGGGGAAATGGTTGATTATGTCGAAAACGTACGGAATGAACTGATCGCTGCTACAGAAAACGTGTCGATAGATTCTGCAAAACGCATTTCAGTTAAAAACATCAAAAAGAAAGACAACTATTTGGTACCAACCCGATATTTCATGGGAAGTTCCAACGATGGCTCCGATGGCGCTTCGAAGAAGTTAAAAGATAGAATCATCCTGTTTCGGCAGGAAATGCTCGCGTTGGTCGATTCGAGAAACTTACGGAATGTCAACCTTGGCCTTGACACCGAAGGTCCCTACTACAATGCAGATGGACTGGAGCAAAACTGGGAAACCCATTTTTTTTATAATACCATTGTGGCTGCCGATATTCCTATCCTGAACAAAATTATTTCGGATGTTTATAACGCCGAATACGACGTGGTTAACTTATTGCATAAATCCATCGGACAAGGTGATTTTAAATTCGACAGAATAGAAGCCAAAGTGTTGCCTAAAAGCAATTTTGTTTTTATTGGAGATGAATATCAGGCCGAAATCATTGTAGCAGCTTACGATACCACACAAAGCCCCGAGGTTTACTTCATGCAAGGGGTCGACTATCTTCCGGCAACCATGATTGGCCAAGCCACTTTGTTGGATAATGTACCCGGAAAAATAAACCTCAACCTTTCGGCCCGGATGGAAGGATTAAATAAATATGCCGGGTTTGTGAGGGCAAAAGCAAGTACCGGAGAAGTAAACGATTATCACTTTAACAATGAATACTATGTGGCCAGTGCCTCGTTCACCATTTCCGCGAAAAAAATGAACGTGTTTTATATTGGCGTTGACAATCCCGTTTCGATTGATATTTCAGGTATCCCAAAAGAGAGTTTAACTCCGGCTATCTCCTGTGGTACGATTAAACCCGATCTTTCAAGCAACGATTGGGTGGTAAATGTTCCTGTAGGCTGTAATGACGCGGTTGTTACCCTCGCCACCAACATCAATGGTGTGCAAAAGTATTTGGGTTCAAAGACTTTCCGGGTAAAAAAGTTACCCGATCCCGCGGCCACTATCGGCGGGAAAAACTCAGGTGTCATAAACCGCGATATTATGATCGCTGCCGGAGCACTTGCTCCAAAAATGCCCGACGATTTTGAGTTTGACCATTCTTTCGTCATCAGCTCTTTCACCATGACGGTTCAGCGGGGTTTTAAAGTGTACAACCTCGATTCAAAGAACGCTTATTTAACAACCGAAATGATCGATCAAATAAAACAAACAAATCGGGGTCAGAGCGTGGTTTTCGAAAACATCATGGCCCGCGATCCCGATGGAATCGAAAGAACACTTTCGCCCATTGTTTTGACTATTAATTAAACAACTGAAATAAATCGAAATTAATGCTATTTTTACCCATCAAACCACTTAAAATAAAGTTACAATGAACACATCAGAAAAAGTGTACAACACACTTAAAATTTCCAGCACTCCATTGAAAGCAGGAGAAATAGCCGATCAAAGCGGAATCGATAAAAAAGAAGTAGATAAAGCCATCAAAGTACTGGTGAATGAGAATAAAATATCTTCACCAAAACGATGCTATTATCAAGCGTTGTAGAGAATGATCACATTTACCGGGAATAAAAATAACGGTATCCTGTATGGTCTTTCGGAAGGCAAGATAACCATACAAGATATGATGGGGGCCATTGATTATTGTCTGGATAACGAAGAATTACCACGCAACCTGCTCATCCTGGAAGATGCGCGGTTAGCACGTCCCGAATTTTCACCTGAGGATTTATCCCGCATTGCAGAGAAGCAAAAAAAATTATTTCCCTTGTATCACTCCATTCGGCATGCTGTCATTCACAACACCCCTGAAAATACGGCTCTTGCCATGGTTTTCGAACAGAAATACATCTCCCCCGCTTACAAATTAAAAGTGTTTTCTACAGAAGAAGGAGCATTAATTTGGCTAAAAAAGCGATGAATCCTTGCCCTCCCATTCCTGGCAAAAGGTTTCCAAAAAAGTCAGCATGAACTGATGTCGTTCCTCCGCCAGCCTCTTCCCTGTTGCCGTATTCATGGTATCTTTTAGCAACAACAATTTTTCATAGAAATGGTTAATGGTAGTGGATTTGCCTTTTTTATACTCCTCTTTGGTCATATTTACCCTTGGCGGGAGATGGGGATCATACATCACATTTCCCTGATATCCACCATAATTAAACGTGCGTGCAATCCCAATCGCACCCATGGCATCCAGCCTGTCGGCATCCTGCACCACATCCAGCTCTTTGCTGCGGCTTATTTCACCTGAAAAGGTGTTTTTAAACGAAATATCCCTGACTATTATTTCCACCTGATCAATGATCTTCGGATCGGCACCCTGATTCATTAGAAAATGCCTTGCCATTTCAGGACCTACGTCATCATTTCCATCATTAAATTTAGCATCGGCAATGTCGTGCAGCAAGGCACCCAATTCCACCACCAGCATATCGACGCCTTCTATTTTCCCGATGGTCTTCGACAAACTCCAAACGCGAACAATATGCCACCAATCGTGACCTCCTTCGGCACCGGCCAATTGCTGTTTTACAAATTCCACCGTTCTATCAATCAGTTGCTGTCGTTGCAATTTCATAAGTCATTTTTTCAAATTACCCACCTTTTAATAAGAAAGTGAGGCTGCTATTTAGAATGAATAAATTTATTTGAGCAAAGTTAAGGGTTTAAACCTGACGATTACGTATTTTTGCAGCTTCGTTAACGATAAAAATCACACGATGAATTACGATATAATCATATTGGGAAGTGGTCCCGGGGGATATGTGGCAGCCATTCGCGCCTCACAACTTGGAATGAAAGCGGCCGTAGTTGAAAAAGCTGAAGTCGGAGGAATTTGCCTCAACTGGGGCTGCATACCAACAAAAGCCTTGCTAAAAAGTGCGCAGGTGTTTAATTATGCCAGTCATGCCGCCGAATATGGCATTTCTATCAAAGGTAACGTAGAGGCTGACCTTCCGGAAATGGTAAAACGAAGCCGTGGTGTGGCTGATGGCATGAGCAAAGGGGTTCAGTTTTTATTGAAAAAAAATAAAATTGACCTGATCAATGGTTTTGGAAAAGTGATGCCCGGTAAGAAGGTGTCGGTTACAGATGCTGACGGCAAGGTTACAGAATATAGTGCCAAACACATCATCCTGGCCACAGGAGCCCGTTCACGTGAGCTACCTAACCTTCCTCAGGATGGAAAGAAGATTATTGGCTACCGCGAA
Organism: Bacteroidetes bacterium GWF2_41_31; assembly: GCA_001769215.1. Lineage (GTDB taxonomy): Bacteria > Bacteroidota > Bacteroidia > Bacteroidales > F082 > UBA6244. The sequence continues at coordinate 167,209 of MEOL01000034.1, read as the reverse complement.
GCCATGGTTCTTGAAAAGAAACCCGAAAAAATGGTGGTGGTAGGATCAGGGGCCATTGGCTCCGAATTTGCCTATTTTTTTAACAGCATTGGTGTGGATGTTACCCTGATAGAGTTTTTACCCAACATCGTCCCACTCGAAGACGAAGAAGTATCGAAAACGCTGGCCCGGGCGTTTAAGAAAGCAGGCATGAAAGTCATGGTCGATTCTTCGGTGGAAACCGTTGACACCAAAGGCAAGAAGTGCAAAGTGACCATCAAAACAAAGAAAGGAACAGAAGAAATTGAAGTGGATATTGTTCTTTCAGCCGTCGGTATCGCGACCAACCTCGAAGGCATCGGTCTCGAGGAAACAGGTATTAAAACCGACAAAGGCAAGGTGGTTGTAGATGATTACTATCAGACCAATGTACCCGGATATTACGCCATTGGCGATATTGTACATGGGCAGGCATTGGCACATGTTGCATCACACGAAGGCATTACCTGTGTTGAGAAAATCGCAGGACTCGATGTAGAGCCCATCGATTACAACAACATTCCTGCATGTACCTACACCAGCCCTGAAGTAGCCAGTGTAGGCTACACCGAAAAACAAGCCAAAGAAGCCGGATATGAGGTGAAGGTAGGTAAGTTTCCTTTCTCAGCCTCTGGAAAAGCCAGCGCCGCCGGCAAAAAGGATGGCTTTGTAAAAGTGGTTTTTGATGCCAAATACGGCGAATTCCTTGGCTGTCAGATGATTGGCGAGAACGTGACCGAGATGATTGCCGAAGTGGTGGTGGCCCGCAAACTGGAGACTACCGGACATGAGATCATTAATTCGGTGCACCCCCACCCCACCATGTCGGAAGCCATCATGGAAGCCGCTGCCGATGCTTATGGTGAGGTGATCCATTTATAAAACGAATTTAACCCCTGCAAATCCCACTTTCAGTTGAGGGTGGGATTTTTTTATTCAATACAGATGATGAAACACCTTCTATTTGAACCATTTAACATGGCCGGCTTGTCGTTAAAGAACCGGGTGGCGATGGCACCACTTACAAGGAGCCGTGCTGCGAATGGACAAAACAAAGCCAATGAGCTAATCGCCCTTTATTATCGACAGAGGGCATCCGCCGGATTGATCATCACCGAAGGCTCGCAGATTTCCAGGACAGCTGTTGGTTATCATCATACTCCGGGAATTTATTCTAACGCTCAAATCGAAGGTTGGAAACTTACTACTGATGCCGTTCATCAGGAAGGGGGAAAAATTTTCATTCAACTGTGGCATGTGGGCCGTGTTTCACATCCTGACTATCTTGACGGGGAACTTCCCCTTTCACCTTCGGCCATCAACCCCGAAATAATCGTAAGAACCCCCACCGGGAAGAAAAAATCGGTCACACCAAAGGAAATGACAACCCGGGAAATCCAACAAGTGATTTCTGATTTTGCCCAGGCTGCTGACAATGCAGTAAAAGCGGGATTTGACGGGGTCGAAATCCATGCTTCAAACGGGTACTTGCTCCATCAGTTTTTTGCCCCTGTTTCAAATACCAGAAACGACCAATACGGTGGCAACATTGAAAACCGTTCCCGCATCTTGTTTGAAGTACTCGATGCCATGAAAGCGCGCATTCCACTTAACCGTGTCGGGATCAGACTTAATCCATCCGCGCACAATGTCCAGGGGATGCAGATTACCGAAGAAACGATACCCACTTTCGACTACCTGGTCAACAGGCTCAATAACGTTCCCCTGGCCTATCTGCATTTATCCGAACCCTTTACTGACGTGAGCCTGATCCCCCATTCGGAACCCCACATCGCTCAACACTTTCGTCCGATATATCATGGCTCACTCATCATAAACAAAGGCTTTAATGCTCAATCAGCTATGCACATTCTGGATGACGGGCTCGCTGATATGGTGGCCTTTGGCGTACCCTTTATCTCCAATCCCGATTTGGTTTACCGCATGCAAAACGAACTGCCTTTAGCCAACGCCAACCCCCTAACCTATTACTCGGATGGGGAAGTAGGATATACGGATTACCCCGCGCTAAAACAGTACAGAAAAGAATAGCAAATAAATACAAAACCTTATCTGCTAATCCTAAAAGAGAGTTTGATTAAAAAAACGTTGGTGGGATTTATATCGATGAGGTTGTTCATGTGATCGTTTAAAGTGAAATCTCCATTGGGAGTATCGCCTGTTCTCCCTTGCGACCAAACCAGGTATGCCGTTGATCCCGGGATATATTCCCACCTCACAACGAAATTCGACCTAAATTCAAAAAAACTGAAATCAGGGTTTTCAAATGAAAAATCAATGGTTCCATCGCCTTTCTCAGAAACAGAATAGGCATCGGTTTGTGAATTGTATTCAATCTGGTCAGGAGAATAGATATGAAACTGGTTTTTCACGTCATAGTTGCCGGCATCTATTACTTTTTTAAACTGATGATAATCGCCCGAAAACACGAAAGGTTGCCCCCAATATTGGATTGTCAGGTCAGGAGTAATTGAATAGTCAATCCTGAAATCCGCACTGGCAATGTGCTGTTTCATGGAGGCTACCAGATATTGATCGCGGTTGTTGATCCGGATGGTTTCCACGTACATGGCATACTGGTCGCCAAAATGGTAGCCAGGCTCCAACGAAACCTGTAGCGCATTTGTGATCTGATAACTAACCGATAAACCGGCATCATACCAGCCACCATAACCCTGGGAGCGATATCCGCCTTCAAGTTCGGGTTCAAATACCAGCTTTTTCCTGTCATCAGAACTCACCCCGAGCCAGGCACTCCAATTGCCCGGTGCGATTAAAGCCGGTCCACCCCTCAGAGCAGGCCGGTCTACATCGTATCCGCTATAATTGATACCCGTGTTAACACTCCAATAGTTTTTAAACCGGGCGCTCCCATAGGCACTTGCTCCCCAATATAAAAACCGCCCTGAAAAATCCCACCCGGCCCACTCTTCAATACCAATACTCAACGACCGGAAACTCCCAAAGGGTTCCCAAATTTCGTAGCCAAGCCAGGTAGCTTGTGTGATAAAGTCGGCTCTTCGAACAAACCCCTGGTCGTTCAATTCTAAACCGGGCGAAATGGCTGTGACCCTTTCACCAAAACGCCAGTGGCCACCGCCAATCTTACTCCCTTCAACACTGGCTCCCCATCCCGAGAGTATCCTCAGCGTTGAATCGAGCCGGTGGTGCCCCACATCCGGACGTTGATAATAACGCTGAGGAGCAGTCTGTAAATCAAGTATCGACTCCGGGGTGCCCTGAACGGTGGATGCAATCGCATTGGCCCTGATGCGGTAATTTTTATCCTGCCAGTATTGTGCAAAATCAATACCCCCCGTGTAAGCCGCACTCGGCAGAAAATTTAAAGCACTATCGTTGATAAACCGGTTGGTAGCGGTAAATATGCCTCCAATGGTGGTGTTCCCTTTATTGAAATCTTTTTGAACGCGCGCATTAAAGTAATTGGTTACAGGTTCCACTAGTTCCTTACGGCGCGAACCAAGAGAGTCGATTTGGGCAAATTCCTGGTTTGTCACGCTCTCAATTACGCCTATTGACCATCCGTTACGGGTTTTCCCCGACAATTTAAAAGCACCTAAAATTCGGGTAAATTCAGGAACTTCCATGGATTCTCCATCTGCAGTTTCAGGCCAATGCCGGGGCTGTCGGCCAATTCTGCGCGAATAGAATATCTTGTCCATACCCGTTGGTCCGTTGCCATTGGAAATGGAAAAGTTAAAGATGTTGCTTCCTTCTATAAAAAAAGGGCGTTTTTCCTCAAAATAGGACTCAAACGCAGTCAGGTTTACTTCCGAAGGATCGGCTTCAACCTGGCCAAAATCAGGATTGATAGTGAAGTTAAGCGTAAGGTCGTTGGTAACCGCAATCTTCCCATCCAAACCTGCATTGTATTCCCAGGCAGTGCCTGTTTGAAAAGGATCGCCTTCTACTCGTTCGTTTTTCTTCAAACCACCCATCAAATAAGGAACCAACTCTATTTCCTTTCGTGGCCGTATATTGGAAATGCCCTCCAGGATACCCCACATACCCACCCAGGAGGATGATTCATTTGGCACCATCTGCCATACCATAAACTCGTCATTATGAAAAAGTTGCCTCATGACTTCCAGCCCCCACACCAGTTCATTGTCTGTATTTGAGAACCTGAGTTGGTTTAAGGGAATTTTCATTTCGGCCACCCATCCCGAGTCCATCGAACCCACTTTTACATACCAAACGGGATCCCATGTATCGTCTGAATTCACATCGTTGGTAACGATAAGGTCGTTTTTAACGCCGGCGGCAGATACGCCAAAGGAGAAACCAGTGAGTCCGTCGTTGTAGCTATCGAAAGCGATTGCTACCCAATCGCCCTGAAAACTGTCGCGCCGGCCCAACCGCCTTTCAATCAGGCTTAAATCGTTGTAATTTACCATGATGGCCACATACACGTTGTTGTCATCGTAGATGATTTTAAAGGTGGTATTTTGGGTAGGATTTGCAAACTCATAAGGGTCCTTCTGAGTGAAATCGCCGGTCCATTCCACCTGTGCCCAGGCTTCTTCATTTATGCGGCCATCAATGGCAGGTGCATCACCCGTTAATTTTTTGGTTGTATAGGTTCTCTTTTCCTGCGCAAAGCCATGCAAAGCGGTCATTAATAAGAGCCAAAGTATGATTGGTTTTAGTTGCACCATGTTCTTTTGAAAGGAAGCAAAAATAGGATTTTCATTTCAGAAGATCGAAATTCTTTACTCGTTTTTCAATAAAAGTGTTTCTATTGACCCGCCGGGTTGGAAAAACCCGGCTGGTCAATAAACCCTCCCACACTCAACTTTTTTTGAGCGTTGCGGTAATGAGTGTACCTAATTGGTAGGTACACCTGTGGAAGGTTCTCCACCTGATTTATCTGCCGAAGGCATGAAGGTAGGCAGGGATGCAAGATTACCAATCATTTTGGAATGAAATGCAGAACCAACCAATTAACTATATTTGCTACATCATGTCTGTAGAAAGATATAAAATCGACAATCAGGAATCTATAAATTTTCTACCCTTTACTGTAGTTGGGTGGTTGGACGAAATCCCTTTAAATGAGATGGATTGCTGATGTTGTTTGTGACTATCTTTACCACAGTGCACGGATTTTTTGTGATTAAAGAGGCTTACTTGAAATTGAATTTTTATGATAGGCGCGACACACTTGTCTAATTCTTACATGAATCGATGGAACCCAGGCGTCCTCGTTACCGCTACGCTAAAACAAGGACGAGAGAAGGAGATGGGTGCTACGTACACAGTATTTTTTAAGGGTAGTTGGAGTGTAAAAACTGATGTAGGATATTTTTCTCCTACTGTATGGGGTGGTACTGGTGCAAAAGCAAAAACGTACTTTACAATTTATTAAGTTATGAGAGATTATAGAATTAATTTTATTGTTTGTATCTTTATTATGATTGGCATTTTTTTTGGTTGTCATCCAAATCATAACCAAGAAGAAAATAAAGGTGTCGTTTACCAAAAATCTGTAGATTCCCTAAGCTATTTTTTTTCGAAGTTTAACGACGATTTGGTTTTAGATAGTACAAGAAAAATTGTAATTTTAGATTCATGCTTGTATTATGTTAACGAAATCATTGATAATGACCCGACTAATAAGTCTTTTTATAATTTTAAAATAAGACTATTAGCATCCAAGAAAGATTATAAAAATTTGATTGCAACGATAAATAATACAATGCGATTATTTTTGAGCGAGAATAACCAAGTATTACTATTTTATAAAGGTATCTGTTTTGAAGAATTAGGCGATTTTAACTTTGCCAAGGAACAGTTTCACTCTGCAGATTCTATTCTCAATTTAAAACTCCGGCTCTATCCTGATAGTGCTGATTTGATGATTCAATCAGTTTATTTTATTTACCACCAATATGGCATTAAAGAAGCTGAAAAGCAATACAATTTCTTTTTACGGAGTAACTCAAGTAATTCAACTTTAAAAGCATATAAATACAATATGGAGAATTTTCATAATGAGACCCAACCATACTTTGGTCCGTAATTTTCCCTTGCTATCGCCTTCCGATAGCAATCCGAATGAAACTGGTGAGTCAACACAGTTTTATTTTTTCGCCATAAAAAGTTGACAATTATTTTGTTAATTTGATTTAAAGTCGACAAAATGATCACTTCCCCCTCGTCCGCCTGCTTACGGAGGTAGGCATCTCATGCCTCCTGTCTCCGTGCCTACGGTAGGTAAATCTACAGATAAGTGCACTACGCTTTTCTATCGCAATTTTGGTTTAAGTCAGAAGGTGAGCAAATAATTACATCGTAGTGAAAAATTCAAATACGGGCATTACCCTGATATGATAACCCTCCATTTCGAGCGAATCATTCTGGTCGAGGGTTAGGATATAGCCTTCGGTCATCTTAAAAAACTTCATGGCTTCCTGCAATCCCTCCACTTCGCGCTTAAGGGTATCCTGATCAAGGACTTCACATACCTGAATCAACTGCCTGCACTTTTTTTGCCCAAACACAACAAAATCACATTCGCGGTTTTCCCGAAAATAGTAAAGGTCAACACCTTGATGACGTAAATACTGATAGACTGCATTTTCGAGCATTCGTCCACGATCGGCACTAAAACTCAGTGTGTTTGCATTCACCAGACCATTGTCGATGGCATATACTTTTCGTGGATTTGCTGCAATACTTTTGGCCGACCAGCTAAATCGGGGAAGGAAAAACAGCAGGTAGGCATCGGCAAGCCATGAAAGATAATCAGAAACAGTGTTTGCTGAACCCACTGAGAATGTTTTGCGAAGGTTGTTGAACGAAATTTCTTTGCCAATATTTGACAAGAGATAAAGGCTGATGTCCATCAGGCTTGCGGTGTTTCTGATGGCGTACCTGATCGCTATATCGCGGAAAACAATGTCTTTCAACAAATTTTGAAGCACTTCGGTTTGAAGCGTTTCCAGGTATTCCGGAAACCCACCCTGCATAAGGTACCTGTTTAAAGAATCTACGGTGTTTTCGATTTGCCTGTAGGTTAAAAACTCTTCATACGAAAAAGGAAACAATTCATGACGGATATGTCGTCCGGTCAATCGTGTTCCCAGGTCTTTACTCAATAAGGTCGCATTCGATCCGGTAAGATATACCTTTTCGTTCCGATCGTGTAACTGCCTGATGAATATTTCCCAATCAGGAACATTTTGTATTTCATCAAAAAAATAGGCCTCTATGTCTTTTCCCATCACCTCATCAAGTTTTGGGAAATCGTTTACTTCAAAACCATACACCCTGGAATCTTCAAAATTAAAATAGGCGGTTTTTTGATAACGGGCTTGAATAAGTTGTTTCATCAGGGTACTTTTTCCACATCTTCGAATCCCCGAAATCACCTCAATATGTTTTCCGGCAGAGATGAACCGATGCATAAACTGCCTTTCAATAAATCCTTGCCTTGTTTCAACTTGTTCATGTTGCGCGTGATAGGCTGATTCTATGTCCCTTTTTAAAAGCATCGATTTAATCCATTAAGTTTACATTACAAATATACGATAGTTTATATTAATAATGCAAACTTAATTTTTCCAAATGGGGTATCCGATCATCTCCCGTAAATAATAATTAGCTTTGTTGGATGAGATATCCAACATATACATGGAAATTAAGCAATAAATCTGATCGACTTGCAGTCGGATAAATCCGGCTGCAATGGATGTCCAATAAACACATTCATTGTAGATGAATAAAAGGGAATAGAATCAATCCATTGCAGTCTGGCTTCAGCCATCTGCAAAAAACACCTTATGTTTAAGCAACTATTATATTGTAAAATCGGAAAATATCAACAAATATCAGCATGGGAGATGATCGGATACCCCATTTTTTTCTATTCAAGGAACTAAGATTGGTTTATGTGTTGAACATTGCTTCTTTGAAAAAATGTTGATAAAATAAAGATTCTGTTTCAGCCTCCCCGTTTACCTCTTTAACCCACAGTTCCTCCGCACTTGCTTTCCACACCAAAAAAAATCTCCCGCAAGTCAATCGTCGGGATGATATTGCTATCTTGCACGCCAATTTTATACATTTCTAACGATATGAAACACCTTATTATAGCTTTGTTCCTGGTTTTGATCATCACTTCCATCCAGGCCCAGGATGAAGAAACTGCTCAAATCAAACAGATTTTCGATAATGTACTTACCCATCAGGAAGCCTATCACAACCTCGAGTATTTGTGTACCGAAGGGCCCGGCCGGTTAGTGGGATCGGAAAATTCTTTGAAGGCCATTGAATATATGAAACAGTATTTTAAAGCATTGGGTGTTGATAGTGTTTACCTGCAGGAGTTCCGCACTCCGGCATGGAAATGCGACTCATCATCCGTATGGATAATCCCTCAATCGGGTAAACCTGTGATGCTTCACACCGATGCGCTTGGACCGTCACCTGCTACTCCAATGGAGGGCATCAGGGCCGAAGTGATTGAAGTAAAGGGCCTGGACGAGGTAGAAAAACTGGGCAAAGAGGTTATTTCAGGAAAGATTGTCTTCTACAACCGCAAATGGAACCCTGCTTTTATCCGCACTTTTGAAGGCTATGGCGATGCGGTGGACCAACGGGCACGTGGCCCTGAAAAGGCAGCTGAATATGGAGCGGTGGCTGTGATTGTCAGATCGGTAACCAACAGCACCGACCACTTCCCACACACCGGAAATACACACTACTCAAATAACAAGATACCTGCTGTTGCCATTAGTACACTCGATGCTGATTTGCTGAGTGAGCAATTACAAAAAGAACCAAAAACCACGGCAAAGGTGTATGTGGATTCCGAAGATATCCCTGAAACCATTACTTACAACCTGATTGCAGAGATAAAGGGAAAGGAAAAACCGGAAGAAATCATCGTGGTAGGTGGTCATATTGATAGTTGGTTTAATACACCCGGGGCACACGATGACGGAGCAGGGGTGGTGATGACCAGCGATGTACTTCGGATTTTCAAGGAACTGAATATCAACAACAAACGCACCATCCGGGCTGTGGTTTACATGGATGAAGAGTTATACCAGTCGGGGGGCAAAGCCTATGCCCTCATGGTGAAAAACAACGGCGAAAAACATTACCTGGCACTGGAAGCCGATGGAGGCGCCTTTACGCCCAGAATGTTCACCGTAAATGCAAGTGAGGAAATCGTGGGCCGGATAGCGGCTTTTCAGCCCTACCTGAAACCCTATGGCATCGGCGAAATCAAGGCTGGTTGGGGTGGCGTGGACATCGGGCCTTTAAAGGAACTGGGTGTACCCCTGATGGCCTACGGAACCGATTCGCAACGCTACTTCGACATGCACCACTCTGCCAACGATACATTCGACAAAATCAACCTCCGCGAGCTTCAACTGGGCTGCGGTTGCATTACCACCATCATTTATTTGGCGGATAAATATGGGATAGAATAGATAGCTGAAATCACGGAAATCTATTTCTATAGATCATCGAAACATGATTTATATACCCAATTCGCCAGAGGCTACCGTTTTTCCCCGGTCATCAACTTTGCTTGGATATTGACCTTCGTAGTATTCGGAATTGATATTGTATACGACAAGGTCAAATTTTTAATCTGACAGTCCGTTGTTTTATGAACATGATGAACCTGTAGTGCCTGGAATTGAAAAAAATTTTATTAAAATTGAGTCCACTCCGAAAAGTCAAATACCACTACCTGCCAACCGCAGGCTGGAATCCCCTACAGGGGACTTTAGATAGTTCATTGATTTTCAACGAATCCCCCTTTAGGGGTCAGGGGTAAATGAGTTGAAAATCAATGAACACATACTTTTCGGAGTGGGCTCAAAATTATTTTAAAAAAAACATCTCTTTTCATAATTATGTCGTATGTTTGCGGCATTAGAAATTTAAACCATGAATAAATCAGAAAAATTTGATGATCATCTTCAGGAACTGGCCCGCTTTGCCAAAGCCATTTCTCATCCGGCACGACTATCCATACTAAAATACCTGGCCGAAACCAAAACTTGTATCTCCGGCGACATTTCAGATTTTCTTCCGTTAAGCAGGACAACTGTTTCGCAACACCTGAAAGAACTACGTGACTTAGGTCTCATCCAGGGCACGATCGATGGGCTTAAAATAAATTATTGCCTGTGCAATTCAACAATCGACAAGAACTTGCAAATCTTCGACAGATTCTTTGAGCCCATCAAATTGCTTCATATCGACTGCTCTTCAGATAGTCATACACATCAAAATAATTGCTAAATACCTGAACCCGCTTATATGAAAATATTAATTCTATGTACAGGCAACAGTTGCCGCAGCCAAATGGCACATGGTTTTTTGCAGAGTTTCGATAATAACATCACTGTTTGTTCGTCCGGTACAGAACCCGCGAAACAGGTAAATCAAACTGCTGTTAAAGTAATGAAAGAAGTTGGAATTGACATCAGCCACCATACTCCAAAAATGGTTGACGCCTACCTAAAGGAGAAATGGGACTATGTAATTACCGTTTGCGACCATGCCCATGAAACATGCCCTTTATTTATGGGGAAAGTGAATCACCGTTTACACATTGGTTTCGAAGACCCGTCACATGCAACAGGTTCGGATGAATTTATTCTAAGTGAATTTCACAGGGTACGCGACCAGATAAAAAATGAATTTTACACACTCTATATGGACGTGATAAAACCTCAACTATAACTTGTAAAACAGAAAATAAATATTTTTAAAATTAGTACATCATCAAATATTCACATTTTCAAATGATTAATTATTATGAACGCAGAAGATTTAAAACTGGTAGTAAAAGAAAAATATGGAGCCATTGCCAATCAAAGTTCGAATATGGCTCCATCATCGTGTTGTAGTTCATCGGGATGTTGTGGCGATATGGAAATCAGCATGATTGGAGATGAATACAACAATATTGAAGGACATAATCCCGATGCGGATTTGGGTTTAGGTTGCGGTATCCCGACACAATTTGCTGAAATAAAAAAGGGCAACCATGTTCTTGACCTGGGTAGTGGTGCCGGTAACGATTGCTTTGTTGCCCGCGCTATTGTTGGCGAAACGGGCAAGGTAACAGGTTTGGATTTCACCGATGCCATGGTTGCAAAAGCAATCGAAAACAACAAGAAACTCGGTTTTACCAATGTTGAGTTTGTGAAGGGCGATATTGAGGAAATGCCTTTACCCGATAATACATTCGATGTGATCGTATCGAATTGCGTATTAAACCTTGTTCCCGATAAGAACAAAGCTTTTACCCAAATGCTTCGGGTTTTAAAGCCTGATGGCCATTTTTGTGTTTCCGATGTGGTTATTAAAGGCAGTTTACCTGAAATACTTCGTAAAGATGCTGAAATGTACGCAGGTTGTGTTTCAGGCGCGGTTGAAATGGACGAATACCTAGAAATTATTAAAAAACAGGGCTTTAGAAATGTAACTGTCCATAAACAAAAAGAAATTGAAATCCCTGTTGAAGTTCTTGAAAACTATCTGTCAAAAGATGAGATAACCAGTTTCAAAAATGGTGATACAGGTATTTTCAGCATTACTGTATCGGGTTATAAAATTTAGTTATCCGGCTATTTCAATATCAATTTTTCTAATTGTCGAATTTTCAAATTAAACTGATGAGTAAAATACAAGGAATCTCGTTTTTCGACCGTTACCTGAGTCTATGGGTGGCCATTTGCATTATTTTGGGGATTGCTTTGGGCAAGCTGGTACCCATCGTGCCTGAAACGTTAGGTAAGTTGGAGTATGCCAATGTTTCTATTCCAATCGCAGTCCTTATCTGGATCATGATTTTTCCGATGATGTTAAAAATTGACTTTTCCAGTATTGTGAATGCTGTAAAAATGCCTAAAGGATTGACTGTTACACTTGTAGTAAATTGGTTAATCAAACCATTTACCATGTTTGGCATTACCTGGTTGTTTTTTTATGTCATTTTTAAAACGTTTATTCCTGCCGACCTCGCAAAAGAGTATTTGGCCGGGGCAGTGCTGCTTGGAGCTGCTCCCTGCACAGCTATGGTATTCGTGTGGAGCCACCTTACCAAGGGTGATCCGGCCTATACCCTGGTTCAGGTAGCTATTAACGATTTGATCATCCTCATCGCATTCATTCCCATCGTTACCTTTTTGCTTGGAATAAGTGGTATTTCAATCCCCTGGAACACGCTTTTGCTTTCGGTTGTCCTGTTTGTTGTAATTCCGCTTGTTGCTGCCATGTTTACCAGGCGTATGGTAATCAGACATCATGGATTGGATTATTTTGAAGATATTTTCCTGAAGAAATTCACAAGCACAACCATTTCTGGTTTGCTGCTCACGCTGGTCATTATTTTCTCTTTTCAGGGGGATGTTATTCTCAAGAATCCATTAAGTATTCTGCTAATCGCCATTCCCCTGATCATTCAGACATTCTTCATTTTTTTTATTGCCTATGGATGGGCCTATCGATGGAAGTTACCTCACAACATTGCGGCTCCGGCTGCCATGATTGGCGCGAGTAATTTTTTTGAACTATCTGTTGCCGTTGCGATTGTATTATTTGGATTAAATTCAGGGGCTACACTTGCAACGGTTGTAGGTGTTCTGGTTGAAGTTCCGGTAATGCTGACATTGGTTAAATTTGCAAATAGCACAAGTAATCGGTTTTCTAAACAATGATTTGCAGCTTTTGGAATGATGTAATGAAAAGAATTTGTCAATTAAATTTTCGATCCGCCAAGAAGAATCATATCTGGATTTCCCCAAAACCAAACCGCTGACTTATACGGATGCCGTTGATCTGGAAGTAAGTACGCTGTTTTTATTTTTATAGGATAAAGGGGTTGTACCTGTAGCCAGTATAACGGGGGGTTAGCCAAATGGGTATTTGAATTAGCTTACATTTTTTTTTGATTTGACAGGCACTTTGTAATTCATTAATAACCGAAAACCACCGTCAACATTGAGTTAACCGGTGGTTTTCTTTCTTTTGCCCTGATGGCTGGCGGAGGGAGGGGTAATTGCCTCTAACCTCTGCCTCTTCCCCTCACTCGTCCTTGTTTGAGCGAAGCGGTAACGAGCTTGCGGCAGGCAGGGACGCTGGAATAAAAACCCCCTTTCATATTGTCTGATACACCCCCCCATTTCCCCCTTTTACCTACCGTTCCTTCTCACTTTCGTACAGCACCAAAAAAAATCTCCCGCAAGTCAATCGTCGGGATGATATTGCTATCTTACACGCCAAATTTTTTTCATTTATAATAAAATGAAACACCTTATTATAGCCTTGTTCCTGGTTTTATTTACAACTTCCATCCGAGCACTGGAAGCCGATGGAGGTGCCTTTACGACCAGAATGTTCACCATAAATGCAGGTGAGGAAACCGTGGGCCGGGTAGCTGCTTTTCTGCCTTAACTGAAACCCTATGGCATCGACGAAATCAAGGCCGGTTGGGGGGCGGTGTGGATATCGGTTCTTTAAAGGAACTGGGTGTACCCCTCATGACCTACGGAACCGATTCGCAACCCTACTTCGACATACACCACTCTGCCAACGATACTTTCGACAAAATCAAGCTCCGCGAGCTTCAACTGGGCTGCGGTTGTATTGCCACCATGATTTATTTGGTGGATAAGTATGGGATAGAATAGATAGCTGAAATCGCGGAAATCAACAACCGCTCAAATGAGCTAACGACGCACAAGATTAAATTATTAATTAACGACAATGCAGAACACCAGGGCTCATCCTCCGGTGAGATGAGATATCTCTCCACCTGCCAGTCTACCGGTATTTTGCTTTGAAATGCTTTTGCCTCCGAGGAAGAATAATATATTAACCGACCAAAATAAACCGGACTCTATTCTTACCAACCTTATTAAAAATGCCATAAAATACACCGAATATGGAAGCATTCAAATGGATTGTGAAACCGCACAGAGTCACAGTTCTGCCCCGAAAATGTGTGAATGATGTAACTCTTATTCCGAAATATGTAATATTTATTAAAGGTATGATCCTGAACTTTGTGCAGTAGAGTTTAGTAACAATTTAAATTTAACATCATGCCTTTACTAACAATCATTATAGTCATTTTAGTTGTTGGGGTGATCCTCTGGCTTATCAATAGCTACATCCCAATGCAACGAACAATTAAAGGCATTCTGAATGCCGTTGTGATCATCGTCCTGGTGCTTTGGCTGCTGAACGTATTTGGTATTTTGGATAGTCTGCAGAACCTACGAATTTAGTTATGAATCCTAAGATTGTGAAACAATCTGACCCGCCAGGCGCCTGAAATAATATCAATTGCCCAACAGCAGCAGAAATTGGCTAAAGAATAAGTCCTGGAAATATCAGGTTCAAATGCGGACAAATGTGATTCGAAAATAATGCAGTGTTAACCAAACCGGGATTGCTTTTGCAAAAACAAAAAAAAAAATCATGAAAAAGTCAGCAGTTAAAAACCATGAGGAGAAAAAGCCACAAAAAAAGAGATCAGCCCTAAAAGAGGAAGTATACGCCTCTGAGGTTCGTTATCAACGCTTGTTTGAATCGACAAAAGTCGGGATTCTTATCCTCGATGCCGAAACCGGGAAAATTGTTGACGTAAATCCGTTTTTAATTGATTTGCTGGGCTATTCAAAGGAAGAATTTATTGAAAAATCAATTTGGGAAATAGGCGCTTTTCATAATATTATCGAAAACAAAGATAAATTATTGGAATTGCAGCAAAATGAATATGTGAGGTATGAAGATTTACCGTTGGAAACATCGGACGGAAGTAAAATCTATGTCGAGTTTGTCAGCAATATTTATTTAGTAAACAACCATAAGGTTATCCAATGCCAAATACGTGATATCACAGCAAGAAAAAAGACGGAAGCTGCTCTTGAAAAAACCAGAAAAGAGCTGGCTGAAATTAAAAAATCCGCGGATGAATTAAATGAATTCACTGAGAATGTAATCGACACAGTACGTGAACCATTGCTTGCAATTGATCAGGATTTAAGGGTAATTAAAGCCAGCCGTTCATTCTATCAATTTTTCAAAGTAACCCCCGATGAAACAATTGGTAAGCTTATATATGAATTGGGAAATCACCAATGGGATATCCCCAAACTGAAAGAATTGCTGGAGAAAATCATTCCCGAGAAAAACTCCTTTGATAATTTCGAGGTAGAACACCGATTTTCTACCATCGGCAAACGGGTGATGCTTTTAAATGCACGGCAGGTAAAAAGGGCATTTGGAAAAGAGAAGATCATTCTTCTTGCCATTGAGGACATTACGGAACGAAAAGGCAAAGAAGATTCCTTACAAGAAACACAAAGAGAAACAAGTGGTTCTTTAAACATTCTACTGGACATGATGCAAGCACCAATCATTATATGGAACACTTCCATGATCGTAAAACGTTTCAACCGCCAATTTGAACTGCTGAGCGGCTACGATTCGGATGAAGTTATCGATAAAAAAATTGATTTTCTTTTTCCAAAAGAAAAAATTGCTGCAACACTTGAATTGCTTAAAAACCATCTTGCCGATGAACATGAAGTAGTTGAATTAGACATTTTAACAAAAGACAATCAAATTAAGACCGTTTTATGGAATTCATCGCGTATTCTTGATGAGGATGGAAAAAATATTATTGCAACCATTTCACAGGATATAACCAATCGAAGACAATCGGAGTTGGCACTGCGAAAGAGTGAATCTCACCTCCGCACACTTGTGAATACTATCCCCGACTTAATCTGGCTAAAAGACACAAATGGGGTGTTCCTCTCGTGCAATCCGATGTTCGAACGTTTTGTTGGAGCCAGTGAACCTGACATCATTGGTAAAACCGATTATGACTTTGTTGAACGTGAATTGGCTGACTTTTTTCGCGAAAATGACCGAAAAGCCATAGAGGCAGGTAAACCGACCAGCAACGAAGAGTGGGTTACCTTTGCTGACGATGGACATCGCGCCTTTCTGGATACCATCAAATCCCCTATATATGATTCAGACGGAACTGTGCTTGGTATTCTGGGCATTGGGCGGGACATTACCGAACGCATGCTTGCAGGTGAAAAGCTTCAGGCCAGTGAAAAGCGTTTTCGGGCCATTTTTGATCAGGCTCCTGTTGCAATAGCATTGCTTGATACGCAGGGCCATCCAATCATATCCAATTTACGCTTGACAAAAATGATTGGTTACAGCAGCGATGAATTGGCTAAAATGATGTTTACTGAATTTACTTATCCTGAAGATATCGACAAGGATTTGAATCAGTTTACTGATCTGATAGCTGGAAAAATATCCGGGTATAATATAGAAAAAAGGTATATCCATAAAAATGGAACTTTGATTTGGGCCAATCTTTATACCACAACACTAAACGATAGCAATGGTTTGATACAGGAAATTATAGGAATGGTTGAGGATATTACGGAACGGAAGAAAGCTGAAGATGCACTGCTTGAAAACGAAATAAAATACCGTGCATTTTTTGAGAACAGCATGGACGCAATATTCTTAACAAGTCCTGATGGGAAAACACTATCAGCCAACCAGGCAGCATGCAATATGTTTGGATATTCGGAAGATGAACTTATAAAACTGGGCCGATCAGCTATTGTTGATAGGTCAGATTCCCGGTTATCTGCTTTGCTGGATGAACGAAAATTAAAAGGAAAAGCACGGGGTGAAGTAACACTTCTCCGGAAAGATAGAACACAATTTCCTGCTGAAATTTCATCCGCTATTTTCAAAAATCAGGAGGGTTTTGAACTTACCAGTATGATTATTCGCGACATCACAAAACGCAAACTTACAGAAGAAGCGCAGCGCGAAAGTGAGCAATTATATCGCAGTTTATTTGAGAATATGATAAACGGATTTGCTTATTGCAAGATGATTTTCGAAGAGGAGCGTCCACAAGATTTTATTTATTTGGCTGTGAATAATTCATTTGAAATACAGACAGGATTAAAAGATGTAATTGGCAAAAAAGCCACTGATGTTATACCAGGTATTAGGAAATCAGATCCTGTTTTATTCGAAGTTTATGGCAGGGTTGCATTATCAGGCAAACCTGAAACGATTGAAATATACGTGAAGGCTTTAAAGATGTGGTATTCTATCTCTATATATAGCCCTGTAAATGAACATTTTGTTGCGATATTTGATGTCATAGACAAGCGCAAAAATGCAGAAGAAGTGCTGCGCCAGAGCGAGGCTAAATTCAGAAAATTGATAAGCTCTTTACCTGATCCTGTTCTTGTTGTCGATTCTCAGGGACGAATTGTCTATTGCAACGAAAATACAGTGAATATATTTGATTACAATATCGACGAGATGCTTAACCGTACGATGGAAGACTTAATTCCGAAACATTTTAGGGAACTGCATAAAACTCTTCGGAATGAATATATCTCCTCACCTAAAAGGAGAGCCATGGGGCAAGGGAAAGAACTATTTGCACAGCGAAAGGATGGAAGCGAGTTTCCAACAGAAATTATGCTTGAACCTGTAGAAATTAATGGCAATCAATTTACATTAGCTATTGTCAGGGATATCACCGAGCGTAAGAAGATTCAAAATGAATTAAAATTGCAGGCAAACTTGTTAAGCAATGTCGGTCAGTCAGTTATCGCTACTGATTTATCAGGTATTGTAATTTATTGGAACAATGCGGCTGAAAAGATGTATGGCTGGTCTTCGGTTGAAGCCATCGGACAAAATATTATAAGCCTAACACCGACACAATCAACCCGGGAGCAAGCCGCAGAGCTAATGAAAAAATTAAGTGAGGGCGAATCATGGACAGGAGAATTTATAGTTAAAAGAAAAGACGGAAGTAGTTTTCCTGCATTGGTAACCGATACACCAATCCTCGACTCAAATGGAAAACTAACAGGTATTATAGGAATTTCGAGCGATATTACCGAACGTAAACTTGCTGTGATGGAACTGATAGAAGCCAAGGAAAAAGCGGAAGAAAGCGATCGGCTGAAAACAGCCTTCCTGAACAATGTTTCGCACGAAATCAGAACTCCTTTGAATGCGATAGTGGGCTTTTCAGGTTTTCTTAACGACCCTGATTTGAAACCCGAAAACCGCCAGGAATTTACCGACATCATCCTTCAAAGCAGCGACCAGTTGCTTGCCATTATTGATGATATCATGAGCATTGCCTCTGTTGAGGCCGGACAGGAAAAAATTCAGGAAGATGAAGTTAACATCAATTTAATATGTAACCTTTTAAAAGAGCAATTTTCCTCAAAAGCCAATGAAAAGAATGTTACCCTAAATTTGAAATCCGTTGTGTCCGATGATCAGGCCATTGTTATTACCGATGCAACCAAACTGACTCAAATACTCAACAATCTGGTAGGCAATGCCCTTAAATTTACCCGACAGGGTTATATTAACTATGGATATAAGATAAAAGACAGCGAAGTGGAATTTTATGTAGAAGATTCAGGTATAGGTATTCAGTTGGATATGCAAGAAATAATATTTGATCGATTTCGTCAAATTGAAACCACCTCTACACGAAATTTTGGTGGTTCAGGATTGGGTCTGTCTATCTCAAAAGCTTATGTTGAAATGCTTGGCGGTAAAATGTGGTTAACTTCCGAATTGGGTAAAGGGTCTGTATTTTATTTTACCATTCCTTACAAAAATGCAAATCCGAAAAAATTACCTGACATCCCATCTGTTAAGGGGTTAGATTTTGAATTTAAAACCACTAAAACAGTATTAATTGCCGAAGATGAGATCTCAAATTTTATACTGTTGAAAGAAATGTTGTCCAATTCCGGGATAACCATGATCAGGGCTAAAAATGGCCTCGAAGCTGTTAAGTTATGTCAATCGAACCCGAATATTGATTTGGTGTTGATGGATATTAAAATGCCTGAGATGGATGGTTACGAAGCCACAAAACGAATAAAAGAATTTAAGCCCGATTTGCCCATCATTGCCCAAACTGCGTATGTTACCGAAGCTGACAGAATTAAAGCCCTCGCATGTGGTTGTTCCGACTATATAAGCAAACCGATTAGCAAACAATTGTTGCTGTCTAAAATTAATGAACAGCTCCATCATTAACAAAAGATCCAGGTTCGTTTTTTTCGATTTCCTTACTCCGAATGGTAAGATGAACTTGTTGTAAAGAAAATATCCTATTTGATATTTTAGCAAGTATTATTCAATATTTTTGCATTAACCGGATTATAAACCAATCATCTGAACCAATCAATAAATTGGAATCATCAGTTTTACATAAATTGATTTAGCATCATAAGGATCATGAATAAAAGCAATGCCATCAGGCTTTTCGAACACAAACAAATTCGCACTCACTGGAACGAAGACAATGAAAAATGATATTTTTCAGTGGTGGATGTAATTAGCGTACTGTCTGATCAATCCACCCATCAGGGTGCAAGAAACTACTGGAAGGTATTAAAAAACAGACTTTTAAAGGAGGGAAACCAAACGGTTACAAATTGTAACCGTTTGAAAATGCAGGCTGCAGATGGAAGGTTGCGCTTTACCGACGTGGCGGATACCGAACAGTTGCTTCGGTTGATTCAATCGGTACCTTCCAAAAAAGCAGAGCCATTTAAACAGTGGTTAGCCAAAGTAGGTCGCGAGCGCATTGATGAGATTGAAGATCCTGAACTGGGGTTTGATCGGTTACTGGAAACATACCTCAAAAAAGGAGGAAATGTAGCAAAAGCTGCCAGGCTAAAACTGGAAGAAACCACCGGAAAAAAAGTGGTGACCAAACAAAATGCAAAAAGCCTCAATCCAAAGGACAACAAAAATTTAGACACCTAAAAACCAAAAACCACCGTCAACATTGAGTTAACCGGTGGTTTTCTTTCTTTTGCCTTGATGGCTGGCGGAGGGAGGGGGATTCGAACCCCCGGTACAGTTTCCCGTACGTCAGTTTAGCAAACTGGTGGTTTCAGCCACTCACCCACCCCTCCAATATTTTTTCCGTTAATCTTACCCTGCCTGGCTTTTCAAACGAATCACTCAACCATAGGGTCTCAAAAACAGGACTGCAAAAGTAATATTTTGTTTGACAACTCCAAACTTTATTTTCTTTTATCTCACTCACAATTGCTGGTAGCCCATCCTCGCTATACGCCCAATTCCTGAAACGGCAAGCCGATATCTAAATGCGTCGCACTCCTGGTTTAATACACTTTAAATCACCCTCTTTCACAACTGTTTAGATTGGTTTCAATTTAGATACTCACCAGCCATTAACAGTTGAACCTGATGATTAATCCTATATTTTTGTGACAAAAATTGTGACCAATTGTTGTTATCATAATTATCTGACTAAGAAACATTCAATGCCAAAGACCATGGAAAAAAGAACCTTTGCCGAAAAGATATTTGATGCGCCCAAAGGCAGCATTATATTCGCACACCCCGACATTATCCTCACACACGACAATACATCAAGTATATACAGCACCTTTAAACAAATGGGTGGTGAAAAAGTGAATGACCCCGATCAGTTGCTGATCGTCCTCGACCACAACGCGCCGCCAACTACTTCCAAGCTGGCCAATCAATACGAAACCATCCGGGAGATTGTCCGGTCTCAGGGAATCACCAAGTTTCATGATGCAGGAAAAGGTATCTGTCACCAGATTATGGCCGAATATGCCAAACCGGGAATGATCATCGTTGGCAGTGACAGCCATACCTGCACTGCCGGAGCATTCAACGCATTTGCGGCGGGCATCGACCGGACCGAATCTGCCGGTCTTTGGAAAGTGGGAGAAACCTGGTTCAGGGTGCCCGAATCCATCAAAATCACCTTAACCGGGAAACTCAACGATGGCGTTTATGCAAAAGACCTCTCGCTGTGGATTATTGGCATGATCGGCTCCAGCGGAGCTGATTATATGTCCATTGAATACCATGGGGAAGGTGTAAAAACCCTGTCCATCGACCAACGCATGACCCTCGCCAACCTGGCGTCTGAAATGGGAGCTAAAAACGCCGTTTTCCCCAATGATGAAGTGCTGGAAGCCTGGCTCGGAGAGAAAACCGAAGGTGTCTGGGCTGACGAAGGAGCTCACTATCTTAAAGAAATAACCATTCACCTCAATGATATTTTCCCTGTGGTGGCGGCTCCTCATCACGTGGACAACGTAAAAGCCGTTTCGGAAGTGGCCGGGACCAAATTACACGAAGCACTGGTAGGCACCTGCACCAACGGTCGTTTTGAGGATTTAAAAATCGTGGCCGACATTGTAAAAGGTAAAAAAATTCCCATGGGATTCCAGTTTTTAGTGATTCCTGCCTCGCAGGAAATCTATATCAAAGCCATGAAGGAAGGCCTCATCGAAACCCTGCTCAAAGCCGGCGCCAATGTCCTGGCCTCTTCCTGCGGACCTTGTTTGGGAACAGGACAAGGAATTCCTGCCGATGGATACCATGTGATATCCACAGCCAACCGAAACTTTAAGGGCCGCATGGGCAACAAAGAGTCCTTTGTTTACCTGGCATCACCCGCAACAGTTGCTTATTCTGCACTGGCAGGAGAAATTGTGGATCCCCGGGGCATTCAATCCAACGATAAATTCCCCTACTCCATCGAACAAACCAATACGGTTTCCATCGACGACAACGACAACCGCCGGTTGGGCAATGTGTGGAACTATTCAGATGCCAACAACCTGAATACCGACCAGATGTTTGCAGGGAACCTCACCTACAGTGTCATGAGTTCTGAACCTGAAAAAATAATGGAACACCTTTTTGTTGGTTTCGACGTTAACTTCAACAAAAATGTACAGGCAGATGATATCATTGTGGCCGGTGATAATTTCGGTTGCGGGAGTTCACGCGAACATCCGGCGGTAGGCCTTGCACATGCCGGGGTAAAAGCCGTCATCTGCGGTTCGGTCAACAGGATCTTTTACCGATCGGCAGTAAATCAGGGTTTACCAATCATTTTACTGCCTGAAGCGGTAAAAGCCTATCAGCCCGGAGATGAAATTAACATTAATTTTGAAAAAGGAGTGGTCACCGTTGGGAAGAAAAGCTTTACCTTTGCCGCACTTCCTGAAAAGCTGATGAATATTTTCAAAGCCAAAGGGTTAGTCAACTTTATAAAAGAAAACAGTGTGCAATAAGGATCGTATTCTGCTGCTGTTCACTTAATTAAGATAATGCGGCAGACTTTTAAAAAACTACACCTCAGCTATTTTCTAATCCCTCTGTTTCTCGTTGCCGGGTATTTTGTCATGCATTTAACCATGCCCGTCTACTCGGGTCAGTACCTTTTTTTGGTGGCCCTCATCATGGCCGACCTCTATTTGTGGAGTTCGGTAAAAAAACAAGTTTTTAATTACCGCAACTGGTTAAGGATCTGCATCATATTTCTTTATTGGCTGCCACTTATCCTGTTGGCAGTTTTGCTTGTCGGGGCGACCCTGGTTCCATTGATCGACTGGAGCAATGGCTTCAGGACATATTTATTGGGCTTTATGCTCGTTTTTTATACAGCCAAAATCCTACCCATCCTGTTTCTTTTACTGGCTGACTTTGTCAGGATTATTGACAGGGTGTTCACCCTCTCAAAAAAAGAAAACAGGCAGGACATCAAGGACGACAATGCATCAGAAGGAATTACCAGAAGCCGGTTTTTGCAGTACATGGGATTTATATCGGGAGGTCTGTTGATGAGTACGATGTTTATTGGCATGTTTAAATGGGTATATCAATTCAGGGTTGTTCGCGAAATAATCAAACTGCCCAACCTTCCCGATCAGTTTCGCGGTTTTAAAGTCGTGCAAATCTCCGACATGCACCTAGGAAGCTGGTCATCTGAAAAACCCCTCGAAAATGCAGTAGAACTCATCAATAACCTCAATGCCGATCTGGTTGTGTTTACAGGTGATTTGGTGAATTTTGCCACCAAAGAAGCATTTGATTTTGGTGACACCCTGGCAAAAATAAAAGCAAAACATGGTGTTTACACCATTCTCGGCAACCACGATTATGGCAATTATGTGAGTTGGCCAACGGAAGAAGCCAAGCAGGAAAACATGGACCAGTTGTTTGGGTTTTATCAAAAAATCGGTTGGAAATTATTGCTTAACGAACATGTGATCATTAACAAAGGGGATGATTCAATGGCACTGCTGGGTGTTGAAAACTGGGGGCATAACCCCCGTTTCCCACAATTGGGCGATATCGACAAGGCCATGGCCGGTGCTGAGAAGGCCGGATTTCGTGTTTTGTTAACCCACGACCCTTCCCATTGGGAAAAAATCGTGGTTCCGGGAAATTATCCCGTGGATCTCTCTTTGTCAGGACATACTCATGGATTTCAATTTGGAATCGAGACCAAAGACATCAAGTGGAGCCCGGCACAATACATGTATAAATTCTGGGCCGGCCTTTATCAGGACAGTACCAATCCCCGTTACCTTTATGTAAACCGCGGTTTGGGTTCCATCGGATATCCCGGACGGATTGGAATGTTGCCTGAGATTACGGTAATAGAGTTTGAGAAATCCTAACACATACAACCTTACTTCCCGAATTTTTCTGTAGCTTTGAAAAAAGGTTACGCCATGAAAATTTTTAATATTGAACAAATCCGTGAAGCCGATCGCTATACCATAGAAAACGAAACCATCACGTCCATTCTCCTGATGGAAAGAGCCGCAAAGGAATTATTTTATTGGTGGGTAGCCAACAATCCTTACACCGATACACCCGTCCATATTTTCTGCGGGCTGGGAAACAATGGAGGCGACGGACTGGTTTTGTCCAGGTTGCTGTTGAAGGCCGGATATCCCGTTACCACCTATATAATAAGGCATTCCGAACATAGCTCTTCCGATTTTAATACGAACCTGACAGCCCTAAAGGGATGTGCAAACAATAAAATTGTAGATATAACGCCGGAGAGCGTACTTCCTGCCATTCAGGAAGAGGAACAGATTGTTGACGCCATTTTCGGATCAGGGCTCTCGAAGCCCATCGAAGGATTCCCTGCCCGGGTAATTCATCACATCAATAGTCTAAAATCCATAAAAGTTGCTGTGGATATGCCTTCGGGACTGTATGCCGATCGGCATACCGATCCAAAAACAGCCATTATAAAAGCCGACTATACCCTGAGTTTTCAGTTTCCCAAACTGGCGTTCTTACTGCCTGAAAACGACTTATATACAGGCCATTGGGAATTTCTGGACATTGGTCTTCATCATGACTACATCAATAAAACCAGCACCAGAAATTTTTATATGACCAAAGCGGATGTGGCTCCTTCCCTGAAAAAACGACTGAGGTTTTCACATAAAGGTACTTATGGTCATGCGTTGCTTATTGCAGGAGGGTTTGGCAAAATGGGTGCTGCCATCCTCGCCATACAGGCCGCCTTGAAATCGGGAGTCGGGCTTGTTCATACCCATGTTCCCCGATGGGGAGCTCCCATCATGCAAACAGCCTGCCCCGAAGCTATGCTGAGTATCGACAGATACGAATATTACCTGTCGGAAATGCCCAAAATAGACGCTTATACCGCTGTGGGTGTTGGCCCGGGACTGGGCACCGAGGAACAATCTCAAAAAGCCATTAAATTGCTTATTCAACAAACTCAGGTTCCTTTGCTATTGGATGCAGATGCACTCAACATCCTGGCCATGAACAAAACCTGGATCCCGTTTTTGCCAAAAAACACCATCCTGACTCCACATCCCAAAGAATTTGAACGGCTGTTCGGAACCTGGAAGGACGATTTCGACCGCCTTGAAAAACAACGTGAACTATCGATGAAATATGGTTTATACATCGTTTTGAAAGGAGCCAATACCAGCATTGCCTTTCCCGATGGCCACATTTATTTCAACTCAACCGGCAACCCCGGAATGGCCACAGGTGGAAGCGGCGATGTGCTTACAGGTTTGATTACGGGCTTACTTGCTCAAGGTTATACGCCGGGAATAGCCTGTGTTCTGGGTGTTTATATTCATGGACTTGCCGGCGACCTGGCTGCAAAAAAAACTTCCATGGAAGCCCTCACAGCCACGGGTATCATTGGTAAAATTGGCAAAGCCTTCAAAAAGCTCCAAAAATAAAACGGGCCATACATGGTTCATGTACAGCCCGTTCCGATATTTTCGTCAGGATTAAATAGCCTCAGTTTCAACTATTTTTGCCAATAAATCGGCGTAAGTAATCATCAGGTATTTCTTACCTTCAAAATCAAACTCAGTTCCTGCATATTTTTTATAATAAACGATGTCGCCAACAACAATCGCTGCATTTTCGATGGTTCCAAGTGCCACCACGGGTGCATATTGTGGTTTTTCTTTGGCGGAATCAGGAATAATAATTCCTGAGGCAGTTTTTTGTTCGGCTTTGCTGTCGCTGATATCCAGCAACACATTTTCATTTAAAGGCTGAAGTTCTTTCATCTTTTTATTGTTTTATGATTGATTCTTAATTATTGAATTCCAAGTAAGGTGTTGATGCGGGTTTTGTCGAAACCAATGATCATTTCACCATTGATATCCGTTTGAGGCACACCCTGCTGACCACTCCGTTTCACCATGGCCTCGGCAGCCTTTTCATCACGCGATACGTCCACGTCGGTGAACCGGACGCCATTCTTTTTCAGATGGGTTTTTAGTGTATTGCACCACGAACAGCTAGGTGTTGAATAAACTGTCACCCTTTTTTGTGGAGTTCCGCTTTCGGCAGCTTTCGCTGAAAAAAGGGCACTTTCGAACAACGATTTGTAAAATCCATCATCGTTGCATCCTTTAACCACATTGGTAAACTGCTGTCCTTCGAACACAAGCAACGAGGGCACAGACGTCACCGGGTAATGCTCGTGAATGTCCCTAACGGTCGTTACATCGGCAGCCACCAGGTGAATATTTTTGATTTGGCCGAGTGCCTTTTCAATGTTGTGGTAACTGCAATCACTGGCTTCTGAGCCTTTGCGGTATAATAGCACGTAGGTTCTTTGACCTTCTTTTAAAAAAGTCAGCAATTCGTTGTATGATGCGATGGAGGGTAAGCTCATTGTTAATTTTGATTTGGCTTCACTTTATCAAATAATATGCCAATGGCCGGAAAGCAATTTTTACGTGTCAGATTATGCCGAACTGACAAAATTACATGGCATTTCATATCATTACGTATCGATTACCGCTGATACGGATACAACTTTAATTACCTGTAAAAGTGGCTCAACTCATGTGAGTACGATTATTCATATAATTCCATCCACATAATAATCCAGCCTTGTCTGACCAGGACATCAAAAACAAAGACGGCTATTAATGACACAACCAGCATCCACCTCCATTTTTTGAAATAGAGAATAAAATAAAACAGCACGGACATTGAAAGTATTAGCATGACGATCACGAAGGTTGTTTGACCGATATCCGACCAGTCGCGAACCCAACAAACATGGGGATGCGTCCAATACAAGAAGAAGTTGATAATAAGTTGAATAGGTAAAACGGAAGCAACAAAGGCAAGCAGATTTTCGATCCATTGTTTCGCTCTATGTCTGGTTTGATAAATAAAGACCGAGTACGGGAATAGGGTCAGCAACAGAAACTCCAACCCAATAATCAAACTTCGATTGTGTAAACCAATCAGGTTAGCCAGCCATTGTTGTTTCAAATAAGGAAGTAACAATGCTCCTGTAAGATAAATGGCTCCTACAACAGCAGTTACGCGTATAAAAGACTGGAATTTCTTCAAAATACCATCATGTTAATAAAGAAACGGAATCAGTTTCCACGAATTCTTCCTGTACTCAGCATAATCAGGGAAGTGGTTTATCAGCTGTTTCTCTTCAAATTGAATCTTAACCAACAGGTTTACGATCAATATTAAAATAACAGCCAACCGTACCCAGGAAAAATAGTCAACCACCAATGGCGCAACTACAACAACCTGAGCAAGGTACATCGGATGTCGAATGTATTTGTAAGGCCCGGAAGTCACGAGAACAGAACCAACTTTTATAAGTGGTGCAATGCGGAAATTGCCTATTTTCATAACAAAGATGGCACGAAGTCCAAAGAAAACCCCTGCGGCCTCAACCAACAACCCCGGACCACTTATGGAAAGCATAGGAGCGCTGACAAAAAGAAAGAGCAGGCTGCTTAGCTGAACGAATACCAACAGATATGGTGTTAGTTTTTTCATAGAAAAAAACGGCTCCGGAAACTATCAAGTTGCAAGTAGTGAGAAAGTTTTTTTGTCCGGAGCCAAGAGCAAAGATAACAAAAACAATACTAACTTTGCTGGCATATTTTAACCATCAGTCTATGAATAATTACGGTTTTGCAGGCAACAACGATCCGGGGAGCAAGTCGGATTGTTATGTTTCATTTGAGTTACGCGACTCCGGAGGTAAAATCATTGATATTAAGAGTAAAGTATTGGCACTTTACGGAAAGTCCATCAGAAAATTAGCTGAAGATATACTCGATTTTTTTCAAATCGAACATGCCCACCTGGACATTGCAGACACAGGTGCACTTGACTTTGTAATGGCTGCGCGAATTGAAGCTGCCATCAGGTCGAAAGTGGACTCCGACAAGGAATACCTGCTTCCAAAAAAAAGAGACAACAACCGCCCCAGTTTGAAAGAACAATTCAGGTTCTCACGACTGTATCTTCCCGGCAACAGCCCAAATCTCATGATCAATGCAGGCATTCACCATCCAAACGGTCTCATTCTTGATCTGGAAGACGCGGTAGCACCATTAAAAAAAGTTGAAGCCAGGTTTTTGGTTAGAAATGCTTTGCGTAACCTGAATTTTTATGGTGCAGAACGCATGGTCCGTATCAACCAACTCCCGAAAGGATTGGACGATTTAAAAGCAATTGTTCCTCAATACCCAAATTTAATTTTATTGCCCAAATGTGAGAGCCCCGACGATCTGATCCTGGTAAACGAGACGATTGATCAGCTTAAAAAAGAACACGATATGGGGGATTTTCCCATCTGGCTGATGCCCATCATCGAAAGTGCCAAAGGCGTTATGAAAGCCTATGAAATTGCTACCTCAGCAAGCAACTTGGCAGCCATGGCCATTGGACTGGAAGATTACTCTGCCGACCTGGGTACCCAACGCACACGGGAAGGCAAGGAATCGTTTTTTGCCCGCAGCATGGTAGTCAATGCAGCGCGTGCGGCAGGCATACAGCCCATCGACTCCGTATTTTCGGATGTGTCGGATATGGAAGCTTTGGCCGAAAATGTAAAAACCAGCAAAGGGCTGGGATTTGATGGCATGGGTTGTATTCACCCAAGACAGATTCAGGTAATACACGATAACTTTGCCCCTGAACCACTTGAAATTGATAAGGCAAAAAAAATCGTATTGGCATTCAAAGAAGCAGAGAGACGTGGTTTAGGAGTGGTTTCGTTGGGAACGAAAATGATTGATGCCCCGGTGGTAAAGCGTGCACAACGCACCATTCAACTGGCCACTGAAACCGGTAAGTTGGCAAAAGATTGGGAACATCAATCTTAATTAATTTACAACCTGCTTTTGTAAAACAGCCAAAACATGACCCTGGACAAAAAGAGTATTTAAAAACCGAACCAATGAAAAAATACGATCATGTTGTAATGAATGCCGTGGGAAGGATGGTTCCGACAATCATTAACGGTGAAGAACATATCCCTTTTCAGGGAGTTGGAAAATACCGGCCCACAGGTAGAAAGTACGGACCTAAAATAGCCAGTTGCATGGATTATCCGGAAGATGGCAATAAGGTAGTGGCCACACTAAAAGACGCGCTGATCGAAGCCGGGTTAAAAGATGGGATGACCATATCGACCCATCATCATTTTAGAAATGGCGACCTGATCTCCAATCAAATTTTTGACATTGCAAATGAGCTGGGAATAAAGAACCTTCGTTGGTTCCCGTCTGCCTCCTTCCCTTGTCAGGAAAGGCTTATAAAATATATGGAAGATGGCACCATCAACCGGATTGAAGGCAGCATGAACGGGCCATTGGGGAAATTTGTTTCAGAAGGCAAGATGGCCGGACTGGGTGTCCTGCGTTCGCATGGCGGACGCTACCAGGCCATCCAGGATGGTGAGGTAAAAATCGACATCGCAGTCATAGCGGCACCCACGGCAGATGCCTTTGGAAATGCAAACGGCGTGAATGGCGATGCAGCGTGCGGCTTACTTGGATTTGCCTTAGGCGATTCGCAATATGCTGAAAAAGTAATCGTGGTAACCGATAACCTGATACCATTCCCCTGCATCCCCTGGCAAATCCATGGCAACTATGTTGATTATGTGGTTAAAGTGGACCAGGTGGGCATTTCAGAAAAAATTGTTTCCGGAACCACCATGATTACCAAAAGCCCCGATAGACTGTTAATAGCGGAGATCACTGCCAAATTTTGTGAAGCAGCCGGACTCATTCATGATGGCTTTTCATATCAGGCAGGAGCCGGTGGAACCGCTTTATCCATTGGTAATTATTTTGGTGACATCCTCCGAAAAAACAACTGGAAAGCCCGATTCCTCAGGGCCGGAAGCAATAAATATGCAGTCGAAATGCTGGAAGAAGGCCTGGTAGATTACATCCTCGATGGGCAAACCTTTGACCTGGATGGTGTTCGCAGTATGCGCGAAAACGTCAATCATGTGGCCACCTCTCCTTTCACCAGCTATAATTACCACGGCAAAGGTAACTTTGCTTCCCTGCTGGACGTGGTCATTTTGGGTGCTACTGAAGTAGATGTACACTACAATGCCAACGTGGTTACCCACAGCGATGGTTATTTGTTGCATGGCATTGGCGGCTGGCAAAACACACTTTTCGCCAAAACCACCATCCTGCCCATCCCCTTGTTCCGCGACCGGATTCCCATTATCCGTGATGAGGTAACAACTATCTGCGCCCCTGGTGAAATGATAGATGTTATTGTTACAGAGCGAGGAATAGCCATCAATCCGCTAAGACAAGATTTAATCGACAAGGTGAAAGACAGTGGATTGCCACTGAAAACAATAGAGGAACTTAAAGCTGAGGCTGAAGCCATTTGCGGAGTACCGGAGAAACTAGTGCTTGGCGATGAAATCGTTGCCGTTATCAAATGGGTAGATGGAACGATCATCGACTCGGTTAGAAAGGTAATTACTTAGTATTCAATACACATACACACAAAGCACCCGAATAACCTCCGGGTGCTTTTTTATTTGAACTATTTGCCGGCTACCGAGGTGATGCCCGTCAAAGAGCTGCCACAGAGATTAAAATCATCGGGACGTAGTGGTTTTCTTTTACTCAAATTGTTTCAGAATTTGGTAGATGATCTTTGTTTTGGTCTTTAGTAGCTTTTCCGATTTGGCCTCAGCCAGAAATCGCAAATAAGGCTCTGTATTCGAGGGCCTGATATTAAACCACCAATCAGGGAAATCGAGCCGGTAACCATCAAAATCGAGCAACCTCAGCGGGGATTCAGAATTTCTAAAATAGCTCACCACCGCTTCCATGGCTTTCTCTTTCTCTTCGATCTTAAAATTCACCTCGCCCGTATTGGCATAAACCGAGATTTCGTCAATCAGTTGTGAAAAAGACTGTCCGTTCATTTTCGCCTCGCGCACAATATTCAATACCAAAAGAGCAGCCAGTAAACCGCTGTCGGAATAATAGAAGTCTCTGAAATAATAATGACCGGCCAGCTCTCCTCCATAGATACCATCCACTTCTTTAAGTTTGGTGGCACCAAAAGCCCTGCCCACACGCCAAATATCTACTTCAACCCCATAGCGGTTGAGGTACTCTGCCACCGCTTTTGAAGTGCGGATGTCTTGAACCACCCGCCCTGTTTCCTTTTGTTGCCCAAAAAAATATTTTCCCAACAAAGCGATGATCAGGTCAGGGGATACAAACCGGGCTTTTTCATCAATGAACATCACCCTGTCGGCATCGCCATCGAAAATGATACCGATATCACAACCCAGCTCTACCACGGCCTTTACTATTTCATCGCGGTTTTCTGCTTCCAGCGGATTTGGCTGGTGCGAAGGAAAATTTCCATCGGGTTGCAGGTTAAGGTACGTGGCCTCCTGTCCAAATAGCTGTTGCGCAAACAATCCGGCCATGCCATTCGAGCAGTCGACAACCATATTGATCATGTTGTAGGGTTGAACATAGTGCTCCAGAAATTGAAGGTAAGCGGCCGCGTAATCTTTTTGATACAGGTGCCCCTGCAAACGGATGATCACAGGTTCTGAGCCTGCAACCAAAGCCTCCAAACGATCGAGCCCATCTGCATAACCTATCGGACGCACATGGGGGCCTGAGAATTTCAAACCATTATATTCACGTGAGTTGTGCGAGGCGGTGATCATAATTGACCCTTCAAATCCATACTTTCCATTGCCCCAATAATTCATGGGGGTAGTGGTTAACCCACCATCAAACACATCTACACCTGCACCACGCAAGCCATCGCAAAGCGATTGAAACATGTCGTCGGATGACAAGCGCATGTCGCGGCTCACCAGAACCGATTTCACCGGGAAAACCTGATTGTAAAAATATCCGATCCTGAATACCATTTCCGGTGTCAGGTCGGTTCCCCAAACTCCACGTATATCATAAGCTTTAAAGGCGTTCATCATTTTCAAATTGATTTATAAAATAATAACTTATCTGTCTTTCATGTCCTATCAAACCGACTGTATTTCACCATTTAAAATAACCGTTTCTACTTTGTTCGACCCAAAAGCATAGGGCATAAATTCGTAGGATGGAATATTGGTGGTAATATATACATTGGCTTTTTTTCCAATGGCGATGCTTCCCAGCTCCCGACTCAGACCCATTGCATAAGCCGAATTAATGGTGGTGGCGTTGATGGCTTCCTCCGGAAGCATTTTATATAATATACTCGCCATGGACAATATCAACTGCATGTTGCCCGAAGGTGCCGATCCCGGATTGAAGTCGCTGGCCAGGGCCACGGGAAGACCGGCATCAATCATCTTCCTGACCGGCGCATAGACCATTCCAAGAAAAAAAGCGGCACCGGGCAGAACGGTAGGCATCGTTTCTGAATGAAGCAGGGCTTCAATTTCCTTTTGTCCGGTGTATTCCAGGTGATCAACCGAAAGCGCACCATATTTTACTCCAGCCTGGATGCCACCACTATAATCCAGTTCGTTGGCATGAATTTTCCCTTGTAAACCATACTTTAGACCGGCTTCCAGGATACGTTCGGTATCTCTCACAGTAAAAAAACCGGTGTCGCAAAAAACATCCACGTAATCAGCCAGCTGTTCCTCAGCCACCTGTGGAAGCATTTCGTTAATCACCAGGTCAACATAGTAATCCTGTTTGCCGCGGAATTCCAATGGGATAGAGTGTGCACCCAGAAAGGTGGCTTTAATGGTTAACGGTGAAATTTCCTTCAGCTTCCTGATGACGCGGAGCATCTTCAGTTCCCCTTCCAGGTCAAGACCATAACCACTTTTTATTTCTACCGCACCGGTACCATATCGGGTAATTTCTTTCAACCTCGCTAATGAAGACTCAAGCAGGGCTTCTTCGCTTATTTCTTTCAATCGCTTGGCGGTATTGAGAATGCCACCGCCCCGAGCGGCAATTTCCTCGTAGGAAAGTCCTTTTATTTTGTCAATGTATTCTATTTCGCGTGAAGCCGGATAGACCAAGTGGGTGTGTGAATCAACAAAGGAAGGAAAAACCATTTTCCCGGAAGCATCTATTTCGAGCAAATCAGTTGTTTGCTCAACCAACAAATTCCGGTCGAACGACGACATGGATCCAAATCCGGCAATAATCCCCGCATCGATAAATAACCAGGCATCCCTGATGGTTGATAATTCAGCCATGTGTTTGCCAACTACCTTTAATTTAGGCGTTTCTTCAGTTTGGATGAGCTCTTTAATATTTGTAATAAGGATTGATGACATCTATATTAATTTCTTTAGAAACACGTTACATTTTTCGACTTCTTTATTGCAATAGATTCTCTTTCGTGGACAAATTGGTAACCGGCTATTTTGTTATCAGGCTATTATAGCATTCACCCCGAATCGATCATTGCAAAAATACTAAAACCCTTCATATAATATGGCTCCCTTCTTGTAAAGCTGTGCAAACGTCTGACGGACATACAACTTTTTACACTTTTTTTTGTCATTCTATTGGATTTGTACCTTCAATTAATTTTAAAAAAGGTATATTTGCCAGGGATATTTTATAATCAAATTAATCAGATCACTATGAAATCAAAAATTTTACTTGGTATTTTTATTCTTGTTGCTTTTACTGCAAGCCTATTTGCCAAAAACATTTCCATGTCGACCGCCGAGCAGGTGGCTGTAAATTTCTTTTTTGAAAAATCGAACCAATATGGTGAGGCCATAAACTATCATGACCTGAGTATCAAAGAATCTTTTTTAATTGATCAGGCATATTATGTCATCAATTTTGAAGATGGGTGGGTGGTAGTTGCAGCCGATGATGTCCTGGTTCCGGTTTTGGGATACAACTATACGGGATCATTCCCCTCGAAAGAATTACAGGCGGAAAATTTCAGAAGTTACATGCAAAATTATGCTGATCAGGTTAAATTCGTTCAGGAAAACGACCTGGAAGCCAATAGTGAAACAACTGCTTCATGGCAGCGTTTGATGACCAATGAGCCATCCGGTTTAAATCTCCGTGGCGACCGTGCTGTTGAACCTTTGCTTACCTCGACCTGGAATCAGGACAGTCCATACAATATGATGTGCCCTGAAGATGCAACAGGTCCCGGTGGTCACGTTTTTGTTGGTTGTGTGGCAACTGCCATGTCGATGATCATGCATTACTGGAGATATCCTTTACAAGGAAGTGGTCAGCACAGTTACTACATTTATCCTTACGGTACACAATTTGTAGATTATGGTGCCACCACCTACAACTGGGATGGAATGCAGGATGCCATCAACAACAAATATATCTGGGAAATGGCCAAAATTGGTTATCATGCCGCCGTTAGCGTGGATATGCAGTTTGATGGCTACCCTGATGGTTCAGGCGCCTACAGTACTGACGTTCCTGAAGCTATAAGCTCCCATTTTGGTTACAGCCCCTCGGCTCAATACATTCAAAAAGCAAGTTACACCTCTGTAGCATGGACTAATAACGTGAAAAGTGAAATTGATGCAAGCCGCCCGATTTACTATTCAGGACGATCAAGTGAAGGCGGACATGCTTTTGGATGTGATGGATATCAGGATGATGATTATTTCCATTTCAACTTTGGCTGGAGTGGTTCCGGGAACGGATATTACACCCTGACTGATGTAAATGGTTACAACCAACAACAAGGGATGATCCGTAACTTTTTTCCGGCCGATGCCAATTATCCCTATCTTGCCAGTGGGTTGACCGAGCTGGGGTTTATTGCCGGCTCATTTACCGATGGAAGCGGGCCGGTTGAAGATTATCCTTCAGGAATGAACGCTCAATGGCTCATCTCTCCTCAAACAGAACAAGATTCTGTTACAAAAATCAATCTTCATTTTGTTCAGTTTAGCACTGCGGCAAGTGATGTAGTAAGAATTTATGATGGAAACAGCACCAGTGCTCCATTATTGGGTGAGTATTCGGGTGATGATCCGAGTCTTGAAGATTTTTCTTCCACAGGAAATGAAGTATTGGTAACCTTTACCACCACCGGAACCGGTGCAGGCTTTAATATTGAATACACCAGTGTATTGCCAACTTATTGCACAGGCACACAAGTTTTTACAGATGCAACCGGCACCATCACCGATGGAAGTGGAAGTTTCTATTATAATAACCTCGCCACATGTATTTATATGATCCAACACCCTGAAGGTGTTCAATATCGTCTGGATTTCACCGAGTTCAATACCGAAGCATTATCAGACAAACTGACCGTTTATGATGGTAACAGCCAAATAATTGGTGAGTATTCGGGTAATATTCTTCCCGAACCTATCGAAGTGGAAACCGACCTCATTTTTATGACCTGGGGAACAAACGGGTACCACAACAATCCGGGTTGGTCGATTACTTACACCATCGATGGTGTTGGAGTAGATGAGCCAATTGTTTACGAAAATCTGTCAATTTATCCAAATCCAACTACCGGTCAGCTTAAACTGAGCTTCGATGCTGAAAAAGCAGATAAACTGCAAATCAGGTTGACCAACATCAACGGACAGGTAATATTCGATGAACAACCGGGTTCATTCAGCGGGAACTATTCAAACACTTTTGACTTGGGCGATCAGGCAAAAGGAGTTTATTTGCTGAGCATCATCAGCCAAAAAGGTACCACGGTCAAAAAAATTGTGTTGCAATAGTCAATACCAAAATTAAAAAAGAGCGGGTTTATTTTAAATCCGCTCTTTTTTTTGTTTGTGTATATCCTGGTGAGGAAGAAATCAATATCAACTGCGGACTAAAACCGGGCCATCCTGCTCATCAGGAAATGATCGGCTATCACCAACGCAGCCATGGCTTCAACGATGGGAACAGCCCTTGGCACAACGGTTACATCATGTCGGCCTTTGCCCTTAACAATCACCTGATTTCCCTCTTTGTCAATGGATTGCTGCGGTTTCATCAGTGTGGCCACGGGCTTAAATGCCACCCGAAAATATATATCCTCTCCGTTGGAAATACCGCCCTGAATACCTCCCGAAAAGTTGGTAAGGGTATGAACTTTTTCGTTTTCCTCGACAAACAAGTCATTGTGCTCCGAGCCCGTCATAGAGGCAGCCTTGAAACCGGATCCAATTTCAAAACCCTTTACCGCGTTGATGCCCATGATGGCCCTGGCCAGATCGGCATGCAGCTTATTAAACACAGGTTCACCTAAACCAACTGGAACCTGATGTATGATACAAATGATTTCTCCTCCTAAAGTGTCACCTGTTTTGGCAGCAATGGAAATGGCCTCTTCCATGGCAGATGAAATTTCAGGATCAGGGCAGCGCAAGGGTGACTTTTCTGTTTGACTTAAATCAAGATCATGATAAGGTTGATCAATGGCCACAGTGCCAATTCTGTTCACGTATGCCTGTAAGGTAATGCCTGCTTTTGCTAACATTTGTTTCGCCAATGCCCCGGCTACTACCCTGGCACTGGTTTCGCGTGCCGAAGCACGGCCGCCGCCCCGATGGTCGCGAACTCCATATTTTGTCTGGTAAGTAAAGTCGGCATGTGATGGTCGAAAAACATCTTCCAGATGTTCGTAGTCGTTAGGTTGTTGGTTTGTATTCCGAATGATAAACGCAATGGGTGTCCCCAATGAGACTTTCTTATAAATACCCGACAAAAATTCCACCTCATCAGGTTCATTGCGGCTGCTCACCCATTGTGACTGGCCGGGTCGTCTGCGATTTAGTTCAAAAGTAATTTGCTCAAAATCAATCGTTATTCCCGAAGGAAAACCATCAAGTACCCCTCCGATGGCCACACCATGCGACTCACCAAAAGAGGCCAGTTGTAGAAAATTTCCAAAAATATTTCCTGCCACTTTAGTTAAGCAATCTTAATTGTTCCTTCATCAAGGCGAGTTCCTGCTTCGCTCTTTCTATTTTATTTTCAAATTCCATTTTTAGTTTATTGGCCTGTTTAGAATTAGAAAAGAACCCAATGTTATTTTCCCACAACATCACATCGTCCTGAATTCGTTTCATTTTAATGGCCAGCGCATTGCGTTCCTGATATAACTTACGGTCGGCCTCAGGGCCTGTTTTAAGCGACTCCACCCTGGATTTAAAATCCGTGACAATTGCTTCTGATTTACTCAAATGCATTTTGTTCATGAGGTTGTCGATGGCCTCGCGGTATTCGTGTTGAATTTTATCTTTCATCTGAAATGGCACATGACCAATTTCGACCCATTCTCTTTGAAAACCATTCAAGGCTTCCATATCGGCCGATTTTTGGTTTTGCATTTCGAAGCCCACGATTTTAGCAACCAGTTCCTGCTTTTTCTTCAGATTTTCTTCTTCAAAACCATGTTGATTTTTAAAATGTGATGATTTTCTTTCAAAGAACTGATCGCAGGCTGACCTAAACCTTTTCCAGATCTTGTCGGAATGTTTTCTTGGTACAGGCCCAATTTTCTTCCACTCTTTCTGCAAGTTGATGAGTTCGCGGGTTATCTCTTTCCAATCTTCACTTTCAGCAAACGATTCGGCGCGAACACACAGATCAAGTTTCAGGTTGTAGTTGTTTATTTGTTGATCTTTAAGTTCGTTCAGATAATTGCGACGGGTGGTAAAAAATCCATCCAGTTTTTCCCTGAATTGCTGCCACACCTCATCGTTATGCTCATTGGGAGCCCTCCCGATGGACTTCCACATCCTAACCAGTTCATTTACCTGATCTGTTTTGCTCTGCCAATCTTTTAGCGATTCGGGTGTGATTGCTAATATTTCCTCTGCTTTTTCAACCAAAGCCCTTTTTGCATTGAAATTCGACTGTTGCTGTCCTTGTAATTCTTTATAATGATCTTTTCTGCGTTGATTGATTTTATCTGAAGCCCCTTTAAACCGTTCCCAAATATCTTCTTTCACGTCGGAAGGCACAGGACCCACTTCGCGCCATTTTTCATGGTAATGTTGAAGTAATTTAAACGACTTTATAATGGATTTTTCCATCAAAAGTTCTTCGGCTTTTTCGCAAAGTTCAATTTTCTGTTCCATGTTCTTTTTCATGTCCAGATCACGTAATTCTTTGTTTATCCGAACTTTATCGAAGAACTTCTCCACCAAAAAATGATAATTCTGCCACAAATTGCGTAATTCGGCAGCAGGCACCATGCCAATTTCTTTCCAGGTATCCTGAAGATTTTTAAACTCGTCATACGTCTTCTTCAGTGTTTCTTCAGAGTTAATCAGCGCTTTTAACTCTTCCAGCAAATCGAGCTTACGTTGTAGATTGAGAACTTTTACTTTTTCAGCTTCCTCTGAATGACGGGCCTTGTTTTGCTTGTATTGATTAAATGCTTCACGAAAACGGATATCCAATGAATCTTCAACAGGAACAAACTCTTCTTCTTTACCTCCATTTGTAACAAATTCATGCCGTTCTTTATCGTGTTCCTCCTTAACAATTTTGCGTAATGCGGCATTAATTTTTGTAACCTGAGACTTCACTACTTCAAAATCACCCTCCTGCACCGCATCTTCAAGTAAATCAACAAGTTCCTGTTTATTTAGGTCGTTATAATTGATTTCTTCGCTGGTATAATCCAGGTATTCATCAACAGTGGCGGAGTTGCCCCGGAGTAATCTTACAATAATCCTCCGTTCGGAGCCACTTATTTGGGGCCCTTGATGTTGAACTTCCTTTGGTTCTGGTGGTGTAACCGTCTCAACCGGAGAAGTTGAACTAGGTGAAGGATGACCGATAGTAAGAGCTTCCGAAATCCATTGTTTTTCTTCGGATGAGATTTGTGAAATTTTGGTGTCGTCGACTACCACAGGTGTCGAAAGAGACATATCCTCTTGTGACTCTGTCGTTTGGAGTCCCTCGGGATTTTGATCAGGTTGAATCTTGGTTTCCATTTAATATCAATTGTTTGAGTCCGATGGGCTATTTGGCTTACGGTACATAGTTTTCAGTTCAGGTAACTTTAAATCGTTTTATCAAGTGACAAAAATAGCAAATAAAACATACGACCTTAAAGGTTTAACCTATAATTCGTTTGTTTAAACCGATTCTAATAACCGGCCTGCTTTACAGATGTCAGGATGCAAAAACAGGGCTTCGTTCAGGGGGTACCCGAACCTGTTTTCAACGATAAAATCTGGATTTATTAAACAGCAAATATCCCAAATTGAGTAAAAATCCAAACTTCTGTCCCTGCTGATCAAGATAATTAACGCTGGCACTAATAACCCCGATCGGGGGATGATAAACAAGCTGGGTTGACGCGGCCACGTTATGATGAGAAAAGGGTTCGCTCAACAGGGGAGTTCTTCCATTATCGGCCAATATAATCTTTTGGTATGGAACATAAAGATATCCATTTATCCTCAATTCAAATTGCCGGTTGAGCTCAAAAATAGTGATTAGTCCAAATCCTCCTGAGGAAGGTGCCCTGTAACTCTCCAAAAACTTTGTTTTCATTATTTCCAGTGGTTCAAAAGGCGATGAGAGAAGCAAACTGGAAACATAATTCGACAGGACGGGCTTGTTAGAAACATCCAAATCAAAGGAAATTCCCATATTTACGAGGGAAGCTATCTTCCAATATTGTTGATACCGAACAACCAGACTGTAAAAATTCAAATCACGTTTTACCTCCATTGACCCTTCGCTCTTACTACCCGGAATGGTATGTTCAGTACCAAAATAGGTATTTAAACCCATCAGCAGGTACCTGCCCCTCGATGCGAACTGCTTTCTGTTCAGGGTTTCATATTCATATTCAATAAAAGGGGTGGCAAAATAAAAGTTGGAGACGTCCGAGGTATCGTTGCGCGAAAAATAGTTGTCCTGATAATACCGGAAATTCAAATTCAGGTTACTGAAACCCAGGGTAAACAATCCATTCTGCTTTGCCGGGACAATCCCTGCCAATTCAAAATAATTTTCGTCAAGGAGGATGTATGCCGGGAACTGGTCTTCAAAAAAATAGCGTGCATTACTAAAATAATTTTTTCTGGAAGTTGAAAAATGAGCCTGTATTATAAGAGGCGTCTTGGCAGGAAACTCAATTCGGGCCGATCCCGCAACGCTGTTATAAAATGTTCCAAAGTTGGCACTTGCTGAAAAGTGTTTGGCTGTTTTTCCCAAACGCATATAATCCAGCCCAACATAGCCTTCATTTACGCCGGACGAAGAAATATAACCTCCTATATCGACTGCCAACGGATCGGCCAGGTTGATCTCCAATTCCAACTCATTTCCCTTGCTATGAGGATAATAGATTAGAGAAGGATAAACACTTTTTACATTTTCATTCCGATGTAGTTTCACAAATAAATGATCAATGGTTTCCAGGTTAAAGCCCGGCTGTTTTTTCAATCCTAAAATCTGTTGAAAATATTGTTGCTGGGCATCATTTACACCTAAAAATTTCACTTTATT
Organism: Bacteroidetes bacterium GWF2_41_31; assembly: GCA_001769215.1. Lineage (GTDB taxonomy): Bacteria > Bacteroidota > Bacteroidia > Bacteroidales > F082 > UBA6244. The sequence continues at coordinate 126,995 of MEOL01000034.1, read as the reverse complement.
CACATAGGCATTTGGCTTTTTGGCGGTAAATTTCTGGCGAAGTTCAGCTTTTGAGGCTTTTGAATGCGAATGAGGCAGCCTTTTCTTTAATTCCGGCATCATGCGTGTGGCAGCCACATAACCACTATCGATGTATTCCTGGATACGTGAAAAATGAAAAATACCTTCGTCTCCGCATGTGGTTTCAATCAGAAACCCGACAGCTGAATCGATTGTATAATTGGCCTTTTGCATGAGCATATTCTGGAGCAGCGACACCAGATCGTCGGGATTGGCTTTTGAAAAATTTCTGACCGCTTTGCTTCCGATAATAAAATCGGGATTAAACTCTTCAAATGTAATATCTACCGGAAAATTGTTGTACATACCACCATCAAAAAGCATTTTTCCCTTAATTTCAACTGGCCGGATGAAAAGTGGAAATGTCATGGATGCGCGCACTGCCTTTGCCAGGTTGCCATCTCTAAAGACAACCAGATTGCTCGAATCAATGTCGGCAGCAACGCATCTGAAAGGAACCATCAGGCTGTCGAATTGATAATTGGCTGCTGCTGTTGCAGTAGCAAAGGCGCTCATCATCTTAAAATCAACGTATTGTAAATCATACCTCTTGAAGGGAATGTCAAAACGCAGGCCATTTTGAATATAAAATGGAAAGGAAGCAAATGAAGCATTGGGTTCTTTGTGTTGATAAAACCGAACCTTTCGTTCATCGTTCAGCTTATTCAGGCTAATAAAAGCCGGATCAGTAAGCATGGCCTGAATTTCTACGGGACTATAGCCTGATGCATAAAGTGCCCCAATAAGTGCCCCCATGGAATTACCAACAACATAATCGATGGGAATGTCATTTTCTTCGAGCGCCATCAACACCCCAATATGAGAAAAGGCTTTGGCACCTCCTCCACTTAAAACTACAGCAACCTGCTGACCTTGAGCAATATTAAGAAAAAAGAATACGCAATACAACAAGTTTAATCGGAACCAGTTCATTTTAATTAATAATAATGTTACGATGTTTTTAGCAAAACGAAAGTACTATAATTCCTTTAATGGGCAAATGAATAAAAGAGGTATCATAAAGGGATGAATTACCAAATGAAGTGCATGATTTTACGTTTCAAAATAAATTCAAAAAAAAATCAGCAGTAAGTAATCCTGCTGATTTTTCAATTTATCACAGTTGGTTTAAATACGGCTAATACAACAAACCGGTTTACACCATCGAAAGGGCATGATCGAGATCGGCAATGATGTCGTCCACGTCTTCGATGCCAATCGAGAAACGAATTAACTCGTCAGAGATGCCTGCAACCATACGCGCTTCCTTGCTGAGTTTAGAATGAGTCATGGAAGCCGGATGTTGAATCAATGTTTCGATTCCACCCAACGAAACGGCCAGCAATGCCAGGTGCACATTGTTCATTACTTTTTTACCCCCTTCAAGCCCGCCTACTACGCCGAACGAAATCATGGCGCCGGGTCCGTCCATTTGCTCTTTAGCCAACTGATATTGTGGATGCGATTTAAGTCCGGGGTACAGCACCCAGGCTACTTTTGGATGTGACTCCAGGTATTCGGCTACTTTTTGTGAATTTTCCTGGGCTCTGTCCATGCGAATGGAAAGGGTCTTGAGTCCACGGCGGGTTAGCCAGGCTTGATGAGGATCCATGTTGAAGCCCATGTTCATCATCACATACTTGAGATCGCTCACCACTTTTTGATCTTTGGCAACGATCATTCCTCCAACGATATCGGCATGACCATTGATAAATTTTGTCATGGAATGCAACACGATGTCTGCACCCAAATCCAAAGGCCGTTGCAGATAAGGGCTGCAAAATGTGTTATCAACGCATACCAGGATATGATGCGCATGGGCCAATTTACAAGCAGCCTTGATATCGGTAATTCCCATGGTAGGATTGGCGGGAGTTTCCAGATAGAGCAATTTCGTGTTGGGCCGGATGGCTTTTTCAATCTCTTCGATGCGCGTGGTATCTACAAACGTTGAGGTTACCCCAAATTTAGGATACAGTTTTTCCAAAATCCCTCGTGACGGACCATACACCGCATTGGAGCTGACTATGTGATCTCCCTGCCCCAGAAAGGTCATGTAAACAGTATTAACAGCGGCCATTCCGGAAGAAGTAGCCACACCCCCTGCCCCATTTTCCAATTCAGCAACGGTGACCTCCAATTCTTCAATGTTGGGATTCCCCAACCGGGTATAGATATATCCTTTTTCTTCCCCGCTAAAACAGCGGGCACCATGATCGGCGCTTTCAAAACTAAAGGTAGATGTTTGGTAAATGGGAGTCACCGCACTTCCCAGTGGGTCTTTGATACCTCCTGCATGAACTAGTTTGGACGTAAATCCTTTGTCTTTTGTATTCATTAAGCTTTATTTATACTAATTAATAGTTGACCCCTGATACCGAATCAGATGCCGTAGTTGTTTCTTTGAATTATTCCCTGTTAGAACGGCCAGAAATTGTTGTCGTTCCAAATTTGTTCTTTCAGGTCTTCGTTTAATTGATAGAGCAGTTGGTGATGCGTGCCTTCCCATTTGGCCAACATTTGGTACAATGCTTTTTCATTGGGATTGGTGGCTTCACTGGCACGGCCTGAATATACCTCAATGGCACGGTTTTCGAAGTCGATGGCAGCCGAAATGGCAGCAGCCTCGAAACCGGCGGCTGAAATTTCTTTTTTAATCTGTTCGGTTAAGATTTCGATGTGGCCATCTTCCTCTTCGTGTGGAGTTTCACTCACCAGAAATTCATGGTGATCGGCATAGTTTTTAAATTGCCTGACGAGAAACCCAATATGGGCATCTTCCTCTTCTGCCATCATTTCAAAAATCTTTCTGGCCGATTTGCTTTCACTTTGTCGTGCAACTTGCGTATAGAAAGCTTTTCCTTTGCGCTCAAGCAGGATGGCTGTTTTTAAAATTTCAACCGCTTTATCAATATGTTCCATGCTATTATATTTAGAATAGGTTTTGTGTACAAAATTAGGATTTAAAACCAAAGTAATGGGCGGAGAAGGCAATTTATTTCCATTCTAAGAGGGATTAAAGTGAAGGATAAGAGGCATCAAGAAATAAACAATTAGGAGTACGAACTACAATTGGTCATGAATCGGTCATATTAAACATTTGCAGCAAAGCATTCGGGATTTTCAATCTTCAACCACATAAAACCGTACTTTTGTCTTTACCGATAACGCTTTTATGAAACCGGATCCAATCACTCAGATTAGAAAATTGCTGTCTTCCTTAGGGCACATTCAGCCATGCACCTTAACACCGCTGCCTTCTTCGGGCAGCGACAGGCAATATTACCACATTGTCTTCGACGGAGCTGATCTTCCCGATCTCATGGCTTTTTACAACCCATGTGTTGAAGAAAACCGGGCACAACTGGAGTTTACACGTCATTTTAAAAACCTGGGGCTTTCGGTGCCGGAAGTGCTGGCAACAGATTCCTCTGAAACCATTTTCATTTTACCCTACCTTGGCAATCGGACCTTGTTTGACATGGCTTCAGAAGGTGTTACGGAAGAAATGATTCATTATTATAAGAAAGCGCTTTCCGATTTAGTTCAATTTCAAATCAATGGAGTGAAAGGATTGAACATGGGTTTGGCCTATCCGGTTCCCGATTTCGACCGGCAATCGATTCTTTGGGATTTGAATTATTTCAAATATTGTTTTTTAAAACCAGCGGGCATTGCATTTAATGAATACCTGCTGGAGAAAGATTTTCAGCATTTTGCTGATGTTTTGGTCCGGTCGAAACCTGATTTTTTTTGCTACCGCGATTTTCAGGCCCGGAACATCATGATATACCACGATAAGCCATGGTACATTGATTTTCAGGGAGGAAGACGCGGGCCACTACCCTATGATGTGGTATCGTTGTTACATCAGGTAAAAGCCAACTTGCCGGAGGACATCAAAGATTTGCTATACAATCACTACATCAGCCAACTACAGCTGGTTGCACCACAAGAATTGGATCATGTTCAACATCATTACAACCACTTTGTGTATTTCAGGTTGTTGCAGGTGATGGGTGCCTATGGGTTCCGTGGTTTGGTGGAAAGAAAAGCACATTTTTTGCAAAGTATCCCCTTTGCTGCGGCGGCCGTGAAGTTTCGTCTAAAACACCATCCGCTCAACATCAGTCTTCCTGAAATTGAGCAGGTACTCGAACAAATCATCCAACAATATTCAAAGATAGAAATCGCTAACACCGAAAAGTTGACCGTAACGATCAACAGCTTTTCATTCAAGAAGAAAGGCCTTCCAATCGACCTCACCGGTAACGGGGGCGGAACTGTTTTCGACTGCCGTGGATTACCCAATCCCCATCGGGTAGCCGCTTTACGGGATTTAACCGGTGAAGACCAGGCCATTTCTGAATACATGCGGGCACAACCCATTACCGAAGTATTTCTTAACCACGCTTTTTCGTTGATCGATCTTTCAGTAGAAAACTACCTGAAACGCGGATTCAACCACTTACAGGTTAACTTTGGTTGCACCGGCGGCCGGCACAGGTCGGTGTATGGTGCCATACAAATGCAGCAGCACCTGCAAAAAAAGTATTCTCAAGTAATTGTCTTACTTAATCACCTCGAAATTAACAGACAAAAACATGATTAAAAAGGCGATGATATTGGCCGCCGGAACGGGTACCCGGCTTGGCCACCTCACATTGGACAAGCCAAAAGCGCTGGTAGAAATTGCAGGCATCGCCATGCTGCACCGACTCATTGAGAGACTTAAAAAAGCAGGAATAGAGCAAATCCTGATCAATGTGCATCACCATGCGCAGCAGATAAAACAGTACCTGGATTTGCATGAGGGTTTTGGTTTGGACATCAGCTTTAGCGACGAATCCAATCAACTGCTTGACACGGGGGGTGCGCTGGTGGCAGCCCGCGAATTTTTCACCGGAAAACATCCCATCCTCATCCATAACGCCGACATACTAACCGATGTGAATTTACACGACTTGTGGCAGTTTCACACACAACATCAGGCAGAGGCCACACTGTATGTAAGCAGACGGAATTCGGGCAGGGCATTGTTGTTTGACGATGAAAAACAGCTAACTGGCTGGGCCAACCTAAATACAAAAACGTATCGTTGGGTTGAAGGAGAGCAGATTCAGTATCAAACACTTGCATATAACGGAGTTTGGTTAACCGAACCCAATTTTGTTCAACAAATCCCTTTCTCTGGAAAGTTTTCGATTATTGATGCCTGGTTGGCGATGGCCTTAAAACATAAGATCATAGGGTTTGAAAATAATTCGGCTCATTGGCTTGATATGGGGACACCCGAAAAAATCGCTGACGCTGAAGAATTCCTAAAACAAGATTCTCAATGAAAAAATTCCTGGAAACAGTAGCACAGAAAATAATCAGTCTGAAAGAAGAATCGGCCAATACAGCAGTAATTGTCCCCAACAAACGTTCGGCCCTCTTCCTGAAGGACATCCTCAAACGTGAGCTCAAACAGTCCTTTTGGTTGCCTGAATTTTTTTCGTTGGATTCGTTTTTCCAACGGGCTTCCGGGTTTTCAAATGCCGACCCGTTCAACCTTTCACTCGAGCTCTATTTTATCCATAAAAATATTGCCAAAAAAAACCATCGCCCACTTGAAGATTTTCTCTCATGGTCCTCCATTATCATTTCCGATTTTAATGACGTGGATTTAAACATGGCTGATGCCGGGAAACTTTTTAATCACTTATCGGCCAACAAAGCTATTCAGGAATGGAACCTGGACGGAAGTCCCCTGACTGAAATGCAAGTCAATTACCTCAACTTTTACCGCTCCTTATGGGATTATTATCAGCAATTGCGATTGGTTCTTTTAAAAGAAAAGCAAGGCTATCCGGGACTTATTTACCGGTATCTCGCCGAGAATTTCGATGACCTGCAACATGAATGGCACTGGAGGCATTTCGTGGTGGCCGGAATGAATGCACTATCACCTGCCGAAACCTCCATCTTCAAAAAACTAAACCAAACTTTTGACGTCACCTTTGTGTGGGATGTGGACACCTACTATTATACAGGAACATCAAAACAACCTGAAAATCCTGAACCGGGAAGGTTTATCCATCATGCTATCAAACAGTTAAACCTGACTCCGCCTGAACCAATCGACAACTTGCTCACAACAGACAAAAAAGAATTGGAAATCATTGGGATTCAGGGAGAGATTGCTCAGACAAAGTACGCAGCCGAATGGATTACAACGCGAATTGAGAAAATCGAAACCGAAAGAAAGCTTCAAAATGGACTTTCTCAGGATAAAGATCCCCTGAAAGAAATCGCCATCGTGCTGGCAGATGAAAATTTACTGATTCCACTTCTAAATGCATTGCCCCCTGTTTTTGATCATGACCATCAGGAAAACAAGTACAACATCACCATGGGTTATCCACTGAAAAACAGTCAGTTTGATTTGGTACTTCATCAATGGGCCAAAATACTCAACCAGTTGGAACAATCAAAAGAAGCGATCTTATCGTTGCATTTGTTGGATTTTCTTCAAAACCCGATACTTCAATCCGTATTGAACAATGAACAACCCGGGTTTACCAAATTCCTGGCACATGAATTAACATCAGGAAATCTGAATTCTATCACCAGAGATGAATTATCCAAAATACTAATCAACCAACCAGCTAAAACAGTTGAACAGTTAATCCGGTTAATCACCAGATGTGATGGACCTGAGTTAATTAATAGGTATCACCAACTGCTGACCTATTATCAGTCGATCGTGATGGGGAACAAGACGACCACATCATTGGAGCAGAACCAATTGTTGCAGGCTATCCAGGTCACCACGACACTCAAACGCAAAATAGAGCAATCGAAGGAAAAATTTTCCTTTAAAGCCGCCCTAAAAGTGTTGTTTCAATTCATAAAAAAAACCCAGGTACACCTGATCGGGCAGCCTCTGGAAGGAATTCAGGTGATGGGGTTCCTTGAAACCAGGAACCTTGATTTTGAAAATATTTTGGTCTTGTCGGCCAACGAAGGTTCGCTTCCTGCCAACAACCAAATGGAGTCGTTTATCCCATTCGATGTTCGTCACCAATTTAGCCTGCCACTGCCAAAAGACAGCCAGGATGTGACGGCCTATCACTTTTACAGGTTGCTACAACGTTCAAAACATGCCACTTTTCTATACAATTCAAGCACTGCAGGACTGGGTTCAAATGATATAAGCCGCTTTTTGCTCCAGTTAGAAACCGAATTGGTTCCATTAAACCCATCTATCCAATTTAGCTCAAAACAGTTAACCCTTCCTGTATCTACCCAAAACCACAACCATAAAATCGTAGTGGAAAAAACAGAAATCCCCATGGCGAGACTTTTTCTCGTGGCTGAAAAAGGATTGTCGCCTTCCGCTATTAATGCCTATATTCAATGCCCGCTTCGCTTCTATTTCAGTTATATACTCGAAATCTATCCTCCGGAAACAATGGAGCAATCGATGGAAAGCAACACTTTTGGGACCATTGTTCATGGTGTACTTGAACAAATTTACCTGCCATTTGTAAACAAATTGATAGAACCTTCCATGTTGCGTAATCGCCTAAACGAAATCAACCGACTTATCGAGGAAGAATACCGGAAACTGTATAAAGGGAATTCACCCATCAGGGGTAAAAACCTGTTAATGATGCAGGTGACAAAAAAAATGATCAGGCAAACCATTTTGGACGATTGTGATTTACTTGAAGCCGACCCTCGCATCCTGCTCGGAATTGAAGATACCATATCAACTTCTATCAGCACTCAATATGGCAATGTGCACCTGAAGGGAAAAATGGACCGGGTCGACATCAATCAAGAAGAAAGCGAAATCAGGATTATAGACTATAAAACCGGTAGTGTTTTAGAAAAAGACCTGAATATTAAAGAGATTGAGCAACTGACCTCAAGTCCCGACTACCCTAAGGCTTTTCAATTGATGCTCTATGCACTGATGTACCACGAGAATCATCGCGAAAATCAACATCTTACCGTAGGAAATATCAGCCTGCGAAATCACTCTCAGGGATTTATCTTCCCCAAATTTGCTGACAACTCTACTATCATCGACTCCCTGGGCGATTTTAAAAACAACCTGATCCTGCTGATTGAAAACATGCTCGACCCACACCAGGCTTTTATCCAAACCGAAAACATCGACCTCTGCGCGTTTTGTGATTACAAGACAATTTGCAATAGAACCTAACCTGACACTTTTATAAATACAACCATATGATCAAATTGATTTAGGCGTGTTAATAATCAAAAAAACCAAGGTCAAATACCATCGGACATTTTTTGACGGGCAATAGATTTCAATTGTCTTTAAAAAAAACTATTTTTGCTAGTCTATTATTTGATAGCTCATTTTTATTAATTCTTATTTATGGATCAAAGTCTATTTAAGATTCTATTGGTTGACGACCGACCGGAGAACCTGATCACCCTCGAGGGCATTCTTGAAAGTCCCGAATTAATCATTTATAAGGCTGGATCCGGTAATGAAGCGCTCGGGCTTTTACTTGAACACAACTTCGCATTGGTACTCATGGACGTACAGATGCCTGGGATGGACGGTTTTGAAACGGCTGAAATTATGAGGGCCAACGATCGCACCAAACATGTCCCCATTATTTTTGTTACAGCCATTAACAAGCAGCGTAAACATATTTTCCAGGGATACCAGTCGGGAGCTGTAGATTATCTTTATAAACCTTTGGATCTTGAAATCTTAAAAAATAAGATTAAAGCTTTTGTTGAGTTTTTCCGGCACCGACAGGCACTGGAAGAAACCACCCGAAAACTTGAAAGAACAGTGGAAGAGCTAAAATCTGCCAAATCGCAAGCCGAACAAGCTACGGTAACCAAAAGTATGTTCCTGGCCTCCATGAGCCATGAAATACGCACTCCCCTCAACGGTATTATTGGCATGGCAGATCTGGGGCTGATGGATGACGACCTGAGTGTTTTACAAAAAGAACGACTTGACGACATCAAGAACTCCGGAGAAACCTTGCTCGACATCATCAATGACATACTTGATATTTCAAAAGTTGAAGCCGACAAACTCGAACTTGAGGAAATTGAATTCAGCCTGCGCGATTTGGTTGAAAAAATCTTCAACACCATTAGCATTAAAGCACTCGAAGAAAACAACGAGCTTATTTGTGACATCGACAACGACATTCCTGATATCATCATCGGCGATCCTCTCAGGTTGAGGCAGATTTTACTTAATCTGTTAAACAATGCTGTAAAATTCACCAAGGAAGGTACCGTTAGTTTAGAAATCAACCTCATCGACAATGTTGAGGAGCAATTGCGCCTCGAATTTAAAGTAAAAGATACCGGAATTGGTATTAGTGCAGAGGCGATGAGCCAGTTGTTTAAAACATATAGTCAGGCCGAAGCTTCAACGACAAGAACGCATGGAGGGACAGGTCTGGGCCTGAACATCTCCCAAAAGCTGGTTTCGTTAATGGGAGGAAGGATTACCGCTGAAAGCGAGAAAGGCAAAGGCAGTATTTTCAGATTTTCACTCAACTTAATTATGGGTACTAACGAAAGAGATTGTAACAGCACACCATTAAACCCACCGCTTGATCAGCAGAACATTCTCATTATCGACGACCACATCAACGCCGGAGTAGTGCTATGTAAAATCTTTGATGGATGCAGCGTTCCAAATACCTTTATCAGTTCACTTGAGGAAGCCATTCCCTTGATTAAAAAAAACAATTATACTGTTATTTTTGTTGATTTCGATCTGGGAAAACTTACCGGAGACCAAATTGCCGAAAGACTCACTACCACTTTCCCTGAAAAGGACCTCAATCTGGTATTTCTTTCTAAGGTTAAAGCATCCATTCAGGTAGATAAACTTAGAAAGACAGAAAAATATGACTTTATCACCAAGCCGGTTTTACAAACAAAAATCATGGCATTGTTTGAGAAGCAGTTTGGAACAGTTAAACCAGGAAAAGAAAAACCCGGACATAAGACAGATAAAGAAACAGGGAAAATAGAGTCTGAACCACTTCACATCTTAGTAGCCGAAGATCAAATTATTAACCGGAAAATTGTAATGCAACTGCTCGCGAAAAAGGGATGGAAAGTAACTCTTGTTGAAAATGGGCGGGAAGCATTAAATGCTTATGTTGAAAACGCAAAAAGCTTTAACATCATACTCATGGACGTACAGATGCCTGAGATGGATGGCTACACTTCCACTGAAAAGATCAGGGAATATGAGCATATCAATGGCGGACATGCGCCCATCGTGGCTATGACTGCCTTTGCCATGGTAGGTGACAAGGAAAAATGCCTGGCTTCGGGAATGGATTCGTATATTTCAAAACCCATTAGCCCTAACGAGTTGTATTCTACCGTAATAAAGTACGCAAAATAACCCAATAAATAACGCTGTCATGCCTGTCCAACCATAGCCCATGAAAAAAAACGACTTTGTAAACTATAACGAAGCTTCATCCTGGGAAAAGCTCAGGAATTCAATCAGCTCGTGGCGATATATTGGCGTTGGGAAATCGCTGCTGCTTTGGTTTTTGGCCATTTCATTGGTTCCATTGGTCATGTTGAGTTACATTAATTACCTGGTTGCTTATCAGGGACTTACCATCGTTGGCGATAAATCATTAAGTTCTACCTCACATCTCAGGCTAAAGTACATCAACACCTATTTCATTAGCACTGTCGATTTGCTCGAAATTACCAGCTCATCGCCCTCAAATCTCCAGGTTTTTCAAGAACTCGAAAATAAGTACACGCAAAGTGGGCTGCCGGTAGCAGAGTTTGTTAAAACATCCCAATTCCTTGACATCGAATCAGAACTGCGCAATGAATTTGAAAAACCATTAGAAGAAAACGATATTTATAATTTTCTTTTCATCGATCAATCAGGCAATGTACTGTTTTCGGTAAAAAGCGAAAGTATTTTAGGGAAGAACCTCTATGAGGACGAGTTAGGAAACAGCTTGTTGAGCCAAACTGCGCGGAAATCATTTGAAACAGGCAATATTTTGTTCAGCGACATCGAAGTGTTTAAACCAAGTTATCAAACCATTTCTGGTTTTTTCACCATGCCTGTAAAAACAGCTCAGGGAGAAAATATTGGCATCATTGCCCTGCAAATCACCATGGATGGCATCAACCGCATGATACAACAAGAGGCCGGGTATGGCGAAACGGGTCAGGCCTATCTGATTGGCAAAGATTTCTACCTGCGTTCCACCACCCGGTTCGGAGACGAATCGGAGATACTCAATAAAAAAGTGGAAAATGACAAAACCAAATCATGGAAAGACTATCTGCTTCATAGAGATGATATCAATTACCTGAAAAATAAAGAATTAGATGAAGAGAAGGTTTCAAATTATAATTCCGACAATCATGGAAAATACGTAATTGGCATCTATCGCAACATCGATATGCTGGAACCTTATGGAGTAAATTGGGCACTTGTAGAAGAAATCGAGCACTCTGAGTCTTTTGCCAATGCCCGCAAACTATCGGATATTGCCAAGATTTCGCTTATCATTACCATACTGGTTGTTTTGCTCATCGCACTTTTGGTTACCAGGTGGTTCGTTAATCCCATCAAACAACTTTCATCCTGGGGAAAAGAGGTTGCCATTGGCAAGTTGGACAGTAAAAGTATAAAAGCCCCAAAAAATGAGGTGGGCGAGATGCGCAATACTTTCAACAGGTTGGTGACTTCTCTTAATTCGTATGCCAATGTAGCCAGGTTAATGGCTAAAGGCGACTACAGCGAAAAAGTTGAAACCCGAAGTCCCGAGGATGTGCTTGGACATTCCATCAACCAAATGATTGAAAGCCTGCGTTCGGTGGTTGATCAGGCCCACCAGATAGCAAAAGGCGACTATTCAGCAGTCATTACGCCGAGAAGTGAAAATGATACCCTGGGCAAGGCTTTATATAAAATGACAGAAACCTTAAGGGAAAATGCCCTTGAAATGCAAAGGGAAAACTGGCTTAAAACCGGAATTAACAAATTAGACAGCCAGCTAAAGGGTCACCAGTCGATGGAGAGCCTGACCCAGTCCATGATCAGCTTTTTCTGTGAATACCTTGATGCCCAAATCGGCTTGTGTTATCTGCTCGAGAGAAACCAGTTAAAACTTTCTTCCAGCTATGCCATCAAGGACGTAGACAAAATAAAAGTCCTGATATTTAATCCGGGCGAAGGCATTGTGGGACAGGTATTTTTAGAAAAAAAACGCCTGGTGATATCTGATCAACAATACGAAAGCACACCCGTGTTTAATTTTGGCGTTGGCGAAACCGTGCCCCGATATCTGGTGATCGTTCCGTTTTCCAGAAACGATGAAACCGTTGGTGTAATGCAACTCGGCATGATCAATAAACCATCAGATGATCAACTGCGATTTATCGATACGGCCATCAACGATACCACCTTGGCTATTGTCACTCTGCAGTCGCACCTGCGTGTGCTGGAACTGCTGACACGCACCCAGGAACAAGCACACGAACTCGAAGTTCAACAGGAAGAACTCAGGCAAGCCAACGAAGAACTTCAAGAGCAGACCAATGCGCTTAAAGTCTCGGAAGAGCACTTGCAAGAACAACAGGAAGAGCTTCGCGTAACCAATGAAGAACTTGAAGAAAGAACAAGAGCACTTGAAATTCAACGCGATGCTATTAAAATAAAGAATAAAGAACTCGAAAATGCCCGAAAGGACATTGAGTTAAAAGCCCATGACCTGGAATTGGCCAGCACCTATAAGTCTGAATTCCTGGCCAATATGTCACATGAATTGCGCACACCACTCAACAGCATCATTGTTTTGTCGCAACTCATGGCCGAAAATCGCAAAAAACATTTGGACGATAAAGAGCTGCAATTTTCACAAACCATTCATTCATCGGGAAACGATTTACTTAATTTAATCAACGATATTCTCGACCTGTCGAAGGTGGAATCCGGAAAAATAGAGGTGAACCTGGAAAGATGCTATCTAAATGATTTAAAAGTATTTGTCTCCGACTCGTTTGAAGAACTCATGAAGACAAAAGGCCTGAAATTGGGGCTTCAACTTGATGAAAACCTTCCAGACTATATTACCTCAGATGTACAAAGGATACAACAGATCGTTAAAAACTTATTCTCCAATGCCATCAAATTTACCGAGAAAGGTGAAATCAGACTCATCATCAGCAAACCTGCCGATTCGGTTAAATTCAGTAATCCTATACTCAAGCCTGATAACTCCATCGCCATCTCGGTTCAAGACACGGGTATCGGCATTCCTTCTGAAAAGCAAGAATTGATTTTCGAGGCCTTTAAACAAGCTGATGGAACTACCAGCCGACGCTATGGAGGCACCGGATTGGGTTTAAGTATTTCAAAAAATTTCGCAAAACTATTGGGAGGCGAAATGCAGTTATTAAGCAAAGACGGTGAGGGCTCAACATTTACCTTGTATCTGCCATTCGAACTGGTTTTAAGCGAACATAATCCTGATGTGGAAATCATTGTGAAAGAGGAAAATTCTTCAGAAATGGAGAACGATACCCTTGATGAACCTGAAAGTGACCAACCCGTCATTACACCACAAAGTCAACAAGTTAACGATGACAGGAATACACTCTTTGAAAAAGACAGGGTGATTCTTATCATCGAGGATGATGAGAATTTTGCTTCCGTCCTGTTAACCCTTGCCCACGACCACAAGTTTAAAGCACTCATCGCATTGGATGGCGAAACGGGCCTCTATTTAGCCGACTATCATCGCCCAAGCGCCATCATTCTCGATATTGGTTTGCCGGGCATGGATGGTTACCAGGTAATGAAAAAACTGAAAATCAATCCCAAAACGCGGCATATACCCGTGCATTTTATTTCCGCATCCGATCGCAACATCAACGCTTTAAAAATGGGAGCCATAGGCTTTCTCACAAAACCGGTGGCAAAAGAGGCCATTGATGCAGTTTTCAATAAAATTGAGGTATTGATCTCTAAACCGGTGAAAAGACTTTTGGTTGTTGAAGATGAAGAAATCATGCGCGTCAGCATCATCAACCTGATGAAAGGCGACAACATCGATATCATTGATGTTCCTACCGGAAAAGATGCTATTGAGCACCTGAAAAAGGAAAGCTTCGACTGTATGATCCTTGATCTTGGCCTTGCGGATATGACCGGGTTTGACCTTCTGGACATCATCACCGAACAGCAAATAGCGCCCAATTTACCTATTGTAATTTATACCGGGCGCGAGTTGACAAAAGATGAAAACGATTTGCTCCTGAGTCATTCGCAAACCATCATACTAAAAGGTGCCCATTCGTTCGAGCGCCTGTTGGCGGAAACAACGCTATTCCTGCATCAGGTTGAATCGAAATTGCCACAGAAAAAAAAGGACATGATTGAGCCGTTCCACGGTAAGGACAATGTGCTGGAAGGCAAAACCATTTTAGTTGTTGACGATGACATGCGCAATGTTTTTGCCATTACCAGCCTACTCGAAAGCTACCAGGCCAGGGTGGTTATTGGTAAAAATGGACGTGAAGGAATTGAAAAACTGAAGTCCACACCCAATGTAGACCTGATTCTAATGGACATCATGATGCCGGAGATGGATGGTTATGAAGCCATGAGGGCCATCAGGAAAGAGAAAGAGTATAAAAAACTGCCCATTATTGCCCTGACGGCAAAAGCCATGAAAGAAGACAGGGATAAATGTCTGGCCGCGGGAGCAAATGAATATCTTTCAAAACCTGTTGAAAAAGACAAATTGATTTCGTTGTTACGTGTATGGCTGTATTAATCGAAAATATATTATCATGATCTCTTTTTAGCTCAGATATATAGCGTGTTAACAAATTAAGATGTCAGGTCATCTTTACTAATAACCGAACAGACTAAATGAATAACCTCACTGACGATACTAACCAAACGATCAATATCGAAATTGATTTAATACTGGATGCCATTTTTCAAAAATACGGATATGATTTTAGGAATTACAGCAGGGCACACGTAAAAAGAAGGCTTCTGCACCGACTTGCCGGGTCTCACTTTAAAAGCTTATCGCAGATGCAGCACGAAGTGCTTTATGACCCCTCATTTTTTCAGGAAATACTTAAAGATTTATCGATCAACGTGACAGAGATGTTTCGCGATCCCAAGTTCTATCTCGCCCTACGAACGGAAATAATCCCTCTTTTAAAAACCTATCCATTCATCAAGGTATGGCATGCAGGATGCTCTACCGGAGAAGAAGTATACTCTTTTGCCATCGTTTTAAAAGAAGAAGGCCTGTATGATCGGGTGCAAATTTATGCCACCGATTTTAATCGCAGCGTGCTGGATATTGCAAAGAAAGGAATATACCCCATTAATCGCATCAAGGAGTTTACCGCTAACTATCAACAGGCAGGAGGAAAACAGTCTTTTTCTGATTACTATATGGCCGACTACAATTCGGTGATTTTCGATCAATCGCTGAAAAAAAATATTGTTTTTGCCGAACACAACCTGGTAACCGACAGCGTGTTTGCTGAAGTCAATATTATCATTTGCCGCAATGTGCTGATTTACTTTAACCGCGAACTTCAAAACAAGGTATTTACCTTATTTAGCGAAAGCCTGATTAACGGAGGGTTTTTATGCCTGGGTTCCAAAGAAACGCTTCAATTTTCGCAAAACGCGGGATTATACGATGTGCTAAACGCCTACGAAAAACTCTATAAAAAGCGCATTATATAATTCAGCCGTGCCAGTATTCCTACTGAATATCTAAAAAAATGAACTACAAAGCCATCGTAATCGGAGCCTCAACAGGAGGGTTTTACGCCCTCAAACGGCTTATTACAGCCCTCCCCGGTGGTTTTGAGTTTCCCATACTCATTGTTCAACACATCAGCTCTAATTCTGATAATTTTATGGCCAGATACCTGGATGGTATTTCAAAATTGACGGTAAAAGAGGCCGATGAAAAAGAAGCAATCCTGCCGGGAACAGTCTATATCGCCCCTCCCAATTATCACATGCTTGTCGAAGAAAATTTTACTATCGGACTTAGCACCGAAGAAAAGATCAGATACGCCCGCCCCTCCATCGACGTACTATTTGAATCAGCCGTTTACGCTTATGGAAATCAATTAATTGGAATTGTCCTCACAGGCGCTAACAATGATGGATCTGAAGGATTGCTTGCCATTAAAAAAGCAGGTGGCTTAACCATTGTGCAAACACCCGAACAAGCTGAGGCTGATATGATGCCACAATCGGCCATCGACCTGGCAAAACCTGACCACATCTTACCAATTGAAGGTATTGCAGCGCTTTTAACCTCCCTGAACAATAATCAAAAAAATAGCATCACAACCTGATCTTTTTGATGCGGCTTCGCCATGAGTTGGCACAATCACGTAAGAGATTGAAAAGGATCACCCCGAAACCTGATTAAATCATTTCAAATCTGTATTTTTGCACCCCTTAACACGCGTATGCATGTATTTTCAGCATCCTGAATTTTTAACCGGTCTCCTTGCCTTGCTCATACCACTGGCTATTCACCTGTTTAACTTCAGGCGACATAAAAAGGTGTATTTCAGTCAGGTAAAACTTTTGAAACAGGTTACAACAGAAACCAAGAAACAACGCAACCTGCTGCACCTCATTGTATTGGCTTTGAGGATGCTGGCTATTTTTTTCATTGTAATGCTACTTGCTAAGCCGGTTTTTGAATCAGCAGACAAACAAAAACCGGCTGTTTCAGGAGAGAAATCTTTGTACATCGACAATTCATTCAGCATGATGTCGGAAGGAAACCGGGGCCGGCTGTTTAACAACGCAATACACGATGCGCTTGCCCTGGTAACCGGTTCGGCCCGGGACGAACGGTTTACGGTAAGGGAAAACATTTCAGGTAACTCGTTCAGTAAAAGCCTTAGCAGGGATGAAGCCGCGCAGAAAATCGCGGAAATACAAATTTCTCCGGTAGTAAAGCCACTTTCAGAAATGTTACTATCAGGTACTCCACATAAAACCATGGAACCTGATTCCAGGCAATGGTTGATTTTTTCTGATTTTCAAAAAAAAACCGCCAATATCCGGGACCTACCTGCCGACAGCAACATCAGCTATTTGTTTTTCCCTCTTCTGAATATCCGCACAAACAACCTGGTGGTCGACAGCATGTGGTTCGCCGAACCCTTGCTCATCCCGGGACGTAAAAGCACTTGTTGGATCCGTTTAAAAAACAATTCCACAAGCGATTACGAAAAAATTCCGGTGATCCTCATCGTCAACGGACAACAAAAAGCAGTAGCCGGTGTCGATTTACCTGCCAATACCTCCATCGATATGAGCATGAGCTATACCCCGGAAAGTGCCGGTTGGAAATACGGTGAGGTAAAAATCGAAGATTATCCCATCACTTTTGATGACCAACTTTTCTTTACCATCAATGTAGTGCCTCATATCAATATCCTGGCCATCAGCAACGATGGAAACTCACCCGGTCTCCGTCAATTGTTTGGAAGCGACAGTTTGTTTGCCTTGCGGCAAGAATCGGCTCAACACATCAACTACAACAGGTTTAATCAATACAACCTGATCATCCTCAATAGTTTAAAAGAGATTACCTCCGGATTAAGTACACAGCTGGTTCAATTCATGGACCACGGTGGCCATGTGCTGTTGATTTCGGGCAACAACCTTGCCGAAGGAGACTTACTCAGGGAGACAAAATCAGGCCGCCTTGTTGCTTTGGACACAGCCAAAACAAGGGTGTCGGCCATCAAACAAACCAGTGAGTTGTTTAAAAACAGCATTGGCTCCATACCAAAGAATGCCGACCTGCCTGTCATACTTCAACATACACAGTATGTTTTTCCTGCACAAGCAGGCATAGAATCGCTGGTGACCCTACTCAATGGCGACGATTTGCTCGCCCGCAATCGTATTGGCAAAGGCAGATTGTATCTGTTGTCATCAGGTCTGGACAATACTGATGGAAACCTATCGACCAACTTGCTGTTTGTCCCCATTATGGCCGGCATTGCCTCTCAGTCAGGATCTCCCGCCCGGCTTTTCTACACGGTGGGCGATGATGAACACCTGAACCTTCAGCTCACTAACAACATTGTGGGCGAACGACCAGTTACTATTTCAAAATCAGAAAGTGATGAAATGTTCATTCCGGAACAATTGGTTCAAAAGGGTCAATTGCAGCTTTCATTATATGGGAATATTAAAACATCAGGTTACTACAACTTGCTGCTTAACGACAGTATTTTGTCGGCTATGGCCTTTAATTACAGCCGTGACGAATCGGACTTAAGATGTTATACACCTCAACAAATTGATAGTCTTTGTCAGGTGGCAAAAATACCAGATTACAGGATTGTAGAATTAAACGATACCGGCTACACAGAAGTTATCAACGCCTTGCAGAAAGAAAGCCCCATTTGGAAGCTATTTATTATCTTCGCACTTTTAGCTTTATTGGCTGAAGGATTGTTGTTACGATTGAGGAAATAGAACAGAAAAATCACTCCGGAGCAATTAATAAGGCTATGTCAGCAAAAGCTGAAGACACAAAAGTAGAAAAGTAAAATGACGAGAGTCGATGAGTGAGATAGAAGAAATCAACGAAGAGGAAAAAGCCAACCAGTTAATTAACGAAGAAGGACACCGAACTACCCACTTAACGGGCATGTACGAAAATTGGTTTTTGGATTATGCTTCCTATGTAATCCTCGAACGTGCCGTGCCAGAGATCGATGACGGTTTAAAACCGGTGCAACGACGTATACTACATGCCATGAGCCGCTTGGACGATGGCCGCTACAACAAGGTAGCCAATATCATCGGGCACACCATGCAGTTCCACCCACACGGCGATGCTTCCATCGGTGATGCATTGGTGCAATTGGGGCAGAAGGAACTGCTGATCGACATGCAGGGAAACTGGGGAAACACCTTAACCGGTGACCAGGCTGCCGCACCCCGGTATATCGAAGCCAGACTTTCGAAATTTGCCAAAGAAGTTGTGTTCAATCCCAAGACCACCCAATGGAAACCTTCGTACGATGGCCGAAACAAAGAACCTGTTGTCCTTCCGGTGAAATTCCCACTCTTGCTGGCCCAGGGTGTTGAAGGCATCGCGGTTGGGTTGGCTTCGAAAATATTACCTCACAACTTTAACGAACTGATTGATGCTTCCATCGCCTTTCTCCAGGGCAAAGAATTCGAGATACTGCCCGATTTCCTGACGGGGGGCATGGCCGACGTTTCAAAATACAACGAAGGATTGAGGGGAGGAAAAGTCCGCATCAGGGCTAAAATAGCCCAAATAGACAAAAAAACACTGGTGATAAAGGAAATTCCTTTCTCCACTACCACCGCCACTTTAATCGAATCAATTGTTGCCGCCAACGATAAAGGAAAGATCAAGATCCGTAAAATTGACGACAACACCGCCGAAGACGTAGAAATTGTCATTCACCTGGCCAACAATGTTTCTCCCGACCAAACCATCGATGCACTCTACGCTTTTACCAATTGCGAGGTCTCCATCTCACCAAACAATTGTGTGATTAAGAATGATAAACCCATGTTTATCAGCGTAAATGAAATTCTGATCAACGATACCAACCTCACCGTTAAATTGTTGAAAACAGAGCTCGAAATCAGGATGGATGAACTGGAAGACCAATGGCACAATGCTTCCCTGGAAAAAATATTCATCGAAAACCGCATCTACCTCTCCATCGAAGATTGTGAAACCTGGGAAAGTGTGCTCACCACCATCGACAATGAACTTGACCCCTATAAATCCTTATTAAAACGTCCGGTAGTGGAGGACGATTTACTTCGCCTTACTGAAATAAAAATAAAACGCATTTCCAAATACAATTCGTTTAAAGCGGACGAAACGATTTCGACCATTGAGGGAGAGATGGAAGAAGTAAAAAACCACCTGGAACACCTGATTGAATATTCCATCAATTATTTCAGGCAGATCAAAAAGAAATATGGCAAAGGACGTGAACGCAAAACCGAAATCCGCAACTTCGATACCATCAACGCCAGTAATGTAGCCGTAGCCAACGAGAAACTGTATGTAGATCGTGCAGGTGGATTTGTGGGCACTTCATTGAAAAAAGATGAATTCGTTACCGACTGTTCCGACATTGATGACATGATCGTGCTGCGGGAAAACGGAACCTGTATTGTATGTAAGGTAGCGCCAAAAGTGTTCGTCGGACAAGACATCATCCATGTAGATGTATTCAAAAGAAATGACGACCGTACGATCTACAATATGGTGTACCGCGATGGAAAACTGGGCAATTACTACGTGAAACGCTTTGCCGTGGTGGGGATTACCCGTGACAAGGAATACGACCTCACCAGTGGTAACGAAGGATCTAAAGTAATTTATTTTACCGCCAACCCCAATGGGGAAGCCGAAATTGTAAAAGTTTCCCTACGTCCCAGGCCGAAACTTAAAAAACTGCATTTTGATTTTGAATTCAGCAGTTTAGCCATCAAAGGAAGAAGCTCACGTGGAAACCTGCTCACTAAACATGCCATCAAATCCATTAGCCAACGCGAAGGTGGTGTTTCTACACTGGGAGCGCTCAACATTTGGTACGATGATTCGGTAAGGCGACTCAACAGTGATGAACGCGGGGTTTTTATCGGCGCGTTTACAGGAGACGAAAAAATCCTCACAATCCTTTCCACGGGAGAGTTTAAACTCACGGGTTACGATCAGTCGACCCATTTCGACGATGAAATGGTCTCTATCACAAAATTTGATCCCGACACGGTAATCAGTGCTGTTTATTACGATGGGGAACAAGGCAAATATTTTGTAAAACGTTTCCAGGTGCCTGATAACAGCAGCCCGAACAAGCCCTTTTTATTTATCAGTGAAGGCAAAGGTTCCAAGTTAACCAAGGTTTCTTTGGATTATTTACCCCGCCTTTCGTTTGAAGTAAAAAAAGACAATACCGACCATTTTGAATATGAAGTGGTTCCTTTGGCCGACTTTATTGCCGTTAAAAGCTTTAAAGCCAAAGGAAAACGACTTTCAAACTATACCTTAAAAGCATTTAAACTGTTAGAACCGCTTCCTTATTCCCCTCCTGAAACAGAAGAGGACGAGGATGGAATCATAGAACCGGAGGAAGACCTGATAGTTGAAGCAGAAATTGACCCGACAGAATCCACGGAAACAATTAATGAAGAAATTAACAGGGATGAGTTTAAGGAAGAACGCAATACACCACCAGTAGAAGTTCCCAAGCCTCCGCTGCCGAGGAAGAAGCGACCGGAAGATGAACCACCCCAGTTGGAACTGGAGTTTTAAGGAATGGTATTTAAAACCAGACAGGAAAGAAATTCCACGTTTAATCATCAAATCATAACCACCATCAGGGAGGCTTGATTTTTAAATAATGGAATTTCTTAACTGATTACGAACTACTTAACCGGCTACGGACCCCTTCTTTTTCATCGTCATTTTGATCAGATTTTCCCATTTTTCAATCAGAAGCAGCTCCGATCCAAAAGCCGCGTTCTTATCAATATGATAGAATTCGATCGTTTTTTCAGGAATTTTCGCGTTTGAATAAGTGAATTTTAACTCAAGACGATCGATTACCTTACTGCTCCCATTGCTTGTTTTCACGGTCCTTCCGATATTAACCACCTTACAGCTTACAATGTCCAACAAGTTAATCAGCACACTCTGTTCGTCATTTTCTTGTTTTTTAAGATAAAACAGCTTTTTAGCTTCACTATCCAGACCAATGAAATGGATATCGCTCCAAACATCACTCACCGTGATTTTTAGCTGTTGCTGCTCAGCCAATTTAAGAAAGTTGTTTAATGATTTCGATTTTTTATTTTTTTGGGCAATGCTCGACCATACAATCGGGATGATAACTGCCAACACAAAGCCAAGTCCTATTAAAGATGATGCTAAATCCATTTTGCTTTTTATTTAATTTATGATTGAGATAAAACCGTAAAACACTATGAATGAATCTGTTTACGGTACTATAAAATTATTTTATTGATGCAAAATCAATAAAATCCAATAAAAGCAAGGCGTGTTACCAAAAATAATGGAAGGGATAAATCTGGTCGCGGATGGTTAACCCGGGCAGGATTTGATTTGAACCAACCAGATAATGTCTGACTACATCCACCATCTTAAGGTCGAAGATGAGAGTGTTAACAGAAAAATCGTTTGATTGATTTTTAAAGGTGGGTATGCGCAGGTTGACAATGGACGTAACCACGTTCACACTTTCTACAGGCACGCAGAAAAGATCGAATGTGTTGCCCAAAAAATACGACGGAACCGATTCGCTTTGGGTATTTTGTAATGAAGAATGAAACAGGGTATTCTGTGAGTTAACAATCATCCCTTGATACCACAGGATCGCGAGAAGTAGAAATCCAACTATTTTAAACCTGATTTTCATGGCGCAAATATACAATGGTTTCGATCACTTTGACTGAGCAGCTATCATATAATTTAATTCATAACAAAGATGGTGGCACACACCAGTTGACTGCATTAGGGGAGAGGCTTCTGCCTAATGCACAAATCATATTTAGTGTGATAATGAGTCTTAACATGGTTAATCATCATACCTTTACAAATAATTTATCCAAATGCAGGTAGCATGATTGATCATAGCAGGAATAAATCCAGGCACTCCTTTTTCATCATGGTCATGATCATGCTGTTATCCAACTTTTTATTGGCCTCTCCGTTTGTTGAGGATATCTGCCTGACAGATACCATCCCACCACCACCCGATGTTCCCGGTATCGTCACCGGACCGACACAAGCATGTATAGGAGAGACCATGGTGTATACGGCAGATATTCCAATTGGATGTGAAACCCAATGGTATATTGATGGCATCCTGCAAACGGCCACTGCCAATACCCTGGAAGTGTATTGGTACGAAAGCGGAATTTTCATCATCAGTCTTGAGCTTACCTGCGACACTACGGGTAACACGACCTCTTTCTTATCTGTACAAGTAGTCGGATCTCCAGATGCCCCCGCCCCCATCCAAGGCGATACGGCGGCATGCAACCTGACCGAATCCACCTATACTACCATGATAATGGAAGGATCATGGTGTCAATGGAAAGTTGACGGTTTGGTACAGGATACTGACTCAACCATCCTGATTTATTATTGGACGGAGCCCGGGTTACATGTTGTTGAAGTGAGTGCTGTAAACAACTGTGGCTTAAGTGAATTTGTCTTTCAAAATGTAACCGTGAATGAATGGCCCATGGTGGAACTTGGGAATGATACCACCATTCTGGCCGGGCAATCACTGGTGCTGGATGCAGGTAATCCGGGTTGCTTCTACTTGTGGTCGACGGGTGAAACTACGCAGGTGATCACCGTTTCAACAACAGGAAACTACCAGGTGGAAGTAAGCAATGCCTGTGGTAGTGTTGAGGACAGCCTGTTTGTGGATGTAGTTGTTGGCATGGATGAAACAAGGGTCGATGAAATAAATATCCGAATCTCCGGCGATCAGGTGATCATCAATCCGGCAGGTGTTCAAATTGAACAGATTGAAATTTGGGATCTTTCAGGCAGACTCCTCACCCGTTTACCCTTCAAATCCACTTATTTTCTTCCCGCCAAGGGCACTTTTCTAATCAGGGTCATCACCTATGACCATCGGGTATTTGGTACTATGGTCACAAAATAAGGGTACCCTTTGCTCTAAGAGGGTTTTGAACCCTCATAGAGCAAAGGGTTATTCAGTCCAGTGGTGACAATGTTTTCACGAACAACACTTTGTCTTTCCAGTAAAGTTCCCAGTCGGTTAGTTTGCAGTCGACCTGCACACCTCCCCTTGCACAATGGATCACTTTTATTTCACCCCGATCCACGGAATAAACAATTCCGGCATGACGTATCCTGACACCTCCTTTGTTTGAAGATCCAAAAAAAACCAGATCACCGGCTTTGGCCTCCGCCAGGGTAATAATCCTTCCATCAAACTCGCTTTGTTTTTGGGCATTGTGCGGAAGCTCAACACCGATGTGCTCATACACGTACCTGGTAAACCCGGAACAATCGAAACCAGTCTCCGGCTTATCTCCTGAATACCGATAGTTTACACCCATAAACTTTTCAGCAAAACTGACAATTTCCCATCTTAAGGAATCCGATCTGGACTGAAATGCCGGTTGAAGTGTCTTTTTATTGACCTGAAAGGAAGGAAAATAATAGGTAAAAATGGAAAAGGTATCCTGAAAATTACTTAGGAAGAAGTTGGGCTCTTTTTTATATCCATCGGATAAGTGTAAGGTATCAAATTCCAGGTAGAAGCGGGCCAACAGCGAATCGATCCCGGTATTTCTCCAATTACAATATTTGGCAGGAAGTGCTTCGCCGTATCCAATGTAGCTGTTAAACAACCTGAGTTCATCAGCGTCGGACGTTCGTTGATCGGCATATTTCTGAATGTTTACCTTTGAAATATAGTACTCAGGAACGGGTGATTCAGGCTTGTTTTTGTGAAATCTGACGGCCTTCTGATAACACATCTCATACTGTCCATTTTCAAACAAATGTTGGAGCCTCCTCTCCATTCTGCCATCGCTTTGAGCTAAAAGCGAATGGTGGAAAAGAATCACAAAAAAAATGACCAGATAGTAAGATTTGAGCCGCATCGTGCTACAAAACGGGATTTCGGAAGGATTATTTTCAACGGGTAAAAACAAATTCGGATTGTAAGCCTTAGGAGGGTTCAAAACCCTCATCGTCCATAGCCTTACGAGGGTTTTGAACCCTCGTAAGGCTTATACGAAGGTTCAAAACCCTCGTAAGGCTTATGACAAAAAATAAAATTGTCCAAATCATCAAAAATGCTAATCACCTCATCCCGCTGAACAATCGTTTCTGTATTCAACAAAATTTCTTTATAAGAGGAGTATTTCCAATCCTCCGGGTGACTTACCAGGCCAGCTTTAACCGGATTGTTGTGAATATAAATGATCAGGGTTTTAAAGTGCTCTTCACTTTCAATCAAAATCCGTTTGAATCGATTTGCAAACAAACTGCCCATCCTGTGGTTTTCGTTGTTAAATGCCTGAGCATAACTGTTAAAACAATGTGAAAATTGCCGGCTAATTTTATAGGAAAAATCCAGTTCAGATAAAAGCTGTTGATTTTCTTTAACACGTACCAAAAGATGAAAATGATTGGGCATCAGACAATAAGCAAAAAAATCAAGGTGATCGATCAGATATTTTTTTATTTGGTGCAGAAAAAACCGGTAATTCCGATCCGATTTAAACAACAAATCCCTACCTACCGCATGATTATAAATGTGGTAAGAGGCATTTTCTTTAAGCAACGTTTTTGTATCTGCCATGATTATCTTCTTATTAACCCCCCGAGGGTTCAAAACCCTCGGGGGGGTTTGGGTTTAAAACCCTCGGGGGGTTGGTTCAAAACCCTCGGGGGGTTGGGTTAAATCTACACATTATATGATTAACTACCCGAATTTTAAATTGATATTTTTAAAATCTTTTCGTATTACTTTTGGTTCATTTTCTTAGCCCTCCTCACCCTCCTACCCAAATTTTCCTATCTTTGCACACTCAAAATTTCCAGCTATACCGGAGAAATAGATTTTATTAATGCACTAAATATCACTACAATATAACTCATGCAATCCAAAGGTAAACATAAACTACACGCCATCAAGTTCCTCACCGGGTCTACTTATATCATGCAAATGGAACGCAACGGACTCGAATTTGAAGCCGGCCAACACATTCTTCTGGGTGCCGATGGCGATCTAAACCAACGCGAATACTCTATCTACAGCGGCAATAACGACACCTTCCTCGAAGTACTTATAAAAGAAGTGGATGATGGCGATGTATCGAAAAAACTCAAAGATACCAAACCAGGAGCCTTCCTTCAGGTAGAAGGTCCACTGGGTTTTTTCAGCCTCGACCAAACCCTCATTCCTACACATCAGTTTCTGTTCATCTCCTCCGGAACAGGTATAGCCCCCTTCCACAGCATGGTGAAAAGCCATCCTGAACTCGACTACACCCTGTTGCACGGCGTCCGTTATGGATTAGAAGGTTATGAAAAAGATACCTATGCCCGGAATCGATATATCCAGTGCACATCGGGTGACCAAACCGGCGATTTTGCAGGACGGGTAACCGACTATCTGTTAAAACATACCTTCGACAAGGCCACCATCTGCTATTTTTGCGGGAACTTTAAAATGATCCGTGAAGCCATGGATATCCTCGACAAAAAAGGATTCCCCCACAACCAGCTTCATGCGGAAGTTTACTTTTAACCAGTGATCGCATTATGAAATATCATATAGTTCAATTGGGTTGTCAGATGAATATTTCCGACGGGGAGCGCGTTCAGCAGGTGCTCGAAGGAATGGGATTTGAAGCAACAGATAAAGAGGAAGAAGCCAGTTTGCTTGGCGTGATCGCCTGCTCGGTGCGACAAAAAGGTATCGACAAAGTCTACAACATGGTGGCTAAATGGAACAAATGGAAAAATCGCAAAAACCTGATTACCTTTGTTTCAGGATGTGTGCTACCAGCCGACAAACAGAAATTCCTTAAAATGTTCGACCTGGTGTTTCCAATGAGCCAGTTGCCTCAACTGCCCGAAATGATCAGTCAATACGGTATTGTGAGTGCCGCCAGCATGCAAACATTGGATGCCGGTCTTAGCGATTTGGTAAAATCTCACGACCAGGTAGCACTCAACCCGGCAGCATTTCGCCTCAACCCGACTGCTTTTAAACCAACCCATGTTGGCATCACACCTCAGAAACCTGATGAACGCATCGAAGATTTCTGGCACATCGCACCTAAATATGGCTCCGGCTTCGAAGCCTTTATTCCAATCCAAAACGGATGCAACAAGTTCTGCACTTTTTGCGCGGTTCCTTACACCCGTGGAAGGGAAGTTTCGCGACCTTCGGAAGAAATACTCAACGAGCTCAAACACCTGGTAGCCAAAGGTTTTAAATCCATCACCCTCCTGGGTCAAAATGTAAATTCTTACGGGCTGGATAAAAAGGGAACCGAAATCTCCTTTGCCGGGTTACTTAAAATGATTGGCGAATTTGGTCAACAGTCCAATGAGGATTTCTGGGTGTATTTTACTTCACCGCATCCCCGCGACATGAGTGATGACATTATCGAAGTAGTGGCCAGGTATGATTGTCTCGCCAAGCAAATTCACCTCCCGGTACAATCGGGCGACGACAACATGTTGGTACGCATGAACCGCAACCACGGCATGGGAAAATACCGTGAAATAGTCAGTACAATCAGACGGCTGATCCCTCAAGCTACCTTGTTTACCGATATTATTGTCGGTTTTACCGGCGAAACCGAGGAAGAATTCAACAATACCATGAAGATCATGGGAGAATTCAAATACAACATGGCCTATATCGCTCAGTACTCCCCCCGTCCTGGTGCCGCCAGTTCGCGATGGGACGATGATATTCCGCAAGAAGAGAAAAAAGAGCGCTATCACCTGCTCACCAACGAGATGATGAAACATACCCTTGAATACAATCAGCTATTGGTTGGACGCACGCTTAAAGTACTGGTCAGGGGTAACGACCGGAAAAAAGGCTACCTGTCGGCATATACCGAGGGCCGGATTGTTGCCCGTTTTCAATGCAATAAAAACGAGATGGTGGGTAAATACGCCACCATAAAAGTCACCAGCGCAGCGCCACTTTCCATCGAAGGAGTGCTGGTTAATTAAATGATGGCCTCCATGTATAAACAAAAAACAGTGGCCTTTAAAACATTGGGATGCCGTTTAAATCTCTACGAAACCGATGCCCTGGCCTCAGAATTTGCCAAACAAAACTACCGCGTGGTCGATTTTAATGAAAAGGCCGACTTGTATGTAATCAACACCTGTACGGTTACTAACCAAAGCGATCAGAAATCAAGACGCGAAATCCAGGTGGCCCACCGAACCAACCAGGAGGGAGTTACCATCGTAACAGGCTGTATGGCCACCAATTACAAAGAACAGCTGGAAAAGAATAACGCCATTAACTATGTTGTCGACAACGATCATAAAACATCGGTATTGTCGGTGGCAGAGGCTCATTTTAATGGGGAGTTGGTAGACGTAAACAACTTCGAAGCCAACCTGTTTAGCTATGCTCCTGCCGACGAAACCTTTCATACCCGCAGCCTGATAAAAATCCAGGACGGGTGCGATAATTTCTGCACCTTTTGTATCATTCCAAAAGTACGTGGTAGGGCCACAAGCCGTCCTCCTGAAGAAATTTTCGAAAACATTCGACAGGTGGTTGCCTTTGGATATAAAGAAGTAGTTCTTACCGGGGTAAATCTGGGAAGATATTCTTACGGAGATTATGATTTTGAGAAACTAGTGGAAGCCATTCTTGACCTGCCAGGAGATTTTAGGGTGCGTATCTCGAGCATCGAGCCGGATGGATATACCGACAGCTTTTTCAGGCTTTTCAATCATCCCAAGCTTACACCTCACCTACATATTTGCCTGCAAAGCGGATCAGAAGAAATCTTACTGAAAATGCGCCGCATGTACACCGCCTCCTCTTTTAAAAAGATGGCCAACCAACTCAAGACATTGCATCCCGGTTTTAACCTCACCACGGATGTCATTGTGGGATTCCCGGGAGAAACGGAAACCCATTTTCAGGAGACATTGGATGCCATTCAAGATATCGGATTTGGACATATCCATACTTTTAAATATTCTATTCGAAAAGGCACAAGGGCCGAACGCATGCCCGAACAAATTCCCGGGAAAATAAAGACCAACCGTAGTGAAACAGTTCGCCGTCTGGCCGATGACATGAAAAGGACCTATCGCGACACTTTTGTCGGGAAAACCCAACGTGTTCTGGTCGAAAAAATTCTGCCCGATGGTACAGCTTCCGGGTTTGGAGAGCATTATGTGCCCGTTGTCATATATGATTCAGGCTTAAAACCCAACACCTTTTACAAAGTAGAGATTCAACACATCATGAATATTGAAGAACCCACCCTGGCTGGAAAGGTAATACTACAACGCGATTAATTTACAATATTCAGCGTAAAAAATAGTTGATTATTTTTTTATATTAAATATTGTTGTACTTTTGCAGCCCCAATTTATTAATAATAAAAGGTAATACACTATGGCTAATCACCTATCAGCGCTTAAAAGGATCAGGCAAACTGAAGTAAGAAGAGTTCACAATCGTTACTACACGAAAACCATGCGTAACGCGATTAGAAGATTCAGGTTGTTAACTGAAAAAACAGAGGCCGTTGAGAGCTTGCCCACATTGTACGCGATGATCGACAAGCTGGCTAAAAGAAAAATGATTCACAAGAATAAAGCCGGTAATTTAAAGTCAAAAATTACAAGATACGCTAACAGCATTTCATAAAGAGTGCTCTTAATAAAAATTTCAGGCCCGATTACTTCGTAACCGGGTTTTTTTTCGTCTGTTTTTTTCCTATCTTCATGGCCTGAATTTAAAACTAACCTGCTATGGAAAAAATACCGATCCACCAATGGTCGGAGGACGACCGTCCGCGAGAAAAAATGATGCTAAAAGGCAAAGGGCAACTCTCGAAAGCGGAACTCATCGCCATCTTAATTGGAAGCGGAAACACCGAAGAATCAGCTGTCGCACTTTCCAAACGCATATTAAACTCTGTCGACAATAACCTGGCCGAACTTTCAAGGCTAAGCATCAGCGATTTAACCAAATTTAAGGGTATTGGCCCGGCCAAAGCCATCAGCATAGTCGCGGCATTGGAACTTGGTCGGCGGCGACGTGCCGACGATGTGCTTATCGACAAACAAAAAATCACTTCCAGTCAGGATGCCTACAACCTGCTTTACGCCGATCTTTCGGATAAATACCATGAAGAATTCTGGATACTCCTGCTGGACCGGGCCAACAAGGTCATCAGAAAAGTGAATATCAGCGAAGGCGGCCTTACCGGAACAGTGGCCGATCCAAAAAAAATATTTCAACTGGCATTGGAACAGCATGCTTCCGGTATTATCCTGGCACACAACCATCCATCCAACAACCTTCAACCCAGCCTCAACGACATGGACCTGACCAAAAAAATTGTTTCCGGTGGAAAAAGCCTCGACATCAATATATTAGACCACCTGATCATCGGCAACGACAAATTCTACAGTTTTGCGGATGAAGGGGCCATGCCGGGGTAAACAAGCAAAATTTAAATGTCGGATTAATCCAAGCTCTACTCTGGCGCGCGAATGGCTTCGAGTGCCTAGCTCTGCTCCTGTTTTTGTGAATACTTCATTTATTTGAAACAATTTTTCAGCTTAGTTTTCAATATCCCTGGAATAAATTCCAGGGTTACAATATCGGTCGTGCCTACGGCACTGGGAAACATCTTCTCTGGCGCGCGAATGTTTCGCGTGCCTTGATTGGTGTTCTATTTCCCCTCACAGGCACCGGAAATCCATCCGGGCACTTTCGTGAAGCAATAATTCCACTATCTTTACCCATGCAATAAAATGTGAACCATGGAAATCATAAAAACCAACATACCAGACTTATACATCGTAAAGCCAACCGTTTTTGAAGATCACCGCGGCTACTTTTTTGAATCGTATAACAAGGAAGTGTTTTTACGACATGGCATCGATCAGAATTTTGTACAGGACAATGAATCGAAATCCCAGAAAAATGTATTGCGAGGACTTCACTTTCAAAAACCACCCTTTGCTCAGGGCAAGCTCGTCAGGGTGATACGTGGTTCGGTGCTGGATGTGGCTGTCGATATCAGAAAGTCGTCGCCCACCTATGGCAAATGGGCCTCTATAGAACTCACCCAGGAAAATAAATGGATGTATTGGGTTCCTCCGGGATTTGCCCATGGTTTTGTTACGCTGGAAGACAATACCACTTTTTTTTATAAATGTACCAACATGTATAACAAAGAATCGGAAGGCAGCATCCTTTGGAACGATCCGGACTTGAATATCGACTGGAAAATCAGCCAACCCATTCTTTCAGAAAAGGATATTATTGCCCCCTTGTTTAAAGATTTTATCAGCCCGTTCTGACTTGACTTAAAAATCTCATTAATTTTGCAGCGCTTCTCAAACCTGTTTGTCGGTTTGTGATAAAATGGCAGCTATTTTCGTGTACACATGCAAAAAAACATCTCCTATATATTACTCATCCTGCTGATTGGGCTGCTCATTTTTGGATGGAACCGGGTAACACATCACGAACAAGTGCAACTACCTGGTAACAACGAACAATACTACCGCATCGTTTCGCTGCCCATCCCCGACGCCCTGACTTTTGCTGGCGAGGAGGTGCCTCTCGATTTGTTCTATGTGCGTGAAGCACTCGACCGTGAATTGATGGTGAACACCTACTGGCATTCGGCCACACTGCTTATGATAAAAAAAAGCCACCGGTATTTTCCTTTGTTCGATTCTATCCTGCGAAAACACAATATCCCTGTTGATTTTAAATACATTGCCATCATCGAAAGTGGATTGTCCAATGTAGTTTCTCCGGCAGGGGCAGTGGGTTTCTGGCAATTTTTGAAAGGTACCGGCAAAGATTATGGGCTGGAGATTGACGATGACGTGGATGAAAGGTACCACGTTGTGAAATCCACTGAGGCGGCTTGTGCCTACCTGCTCGACAGCTACAACTCCTACGGAAACTGGACACTTGCAGCCGCTTCGTACAATGCAGGCCAAAAAGGAATTAACCGGCAAATCGACCGGCAGAAAACCGCCTCGTTTTACGATCTATTGTTGAGCGAAGAAACATCAAGATATATATATCGCATTCTGGCCATGAAACTAATTCTAGAAAACCCACAGGATTATGGTTTTTTTGTGAGTGAAAACGAGGTGTATGTTCACATTCCTACAAAAAAAGTGATGGTAAACCAGAGAGTGGATGATTGGGCTGTTTTTGCAAACGACCAACACATCAGCTATAAACTGTTGAAACAATTCAATCCCTGGCTTCGCGAAAACTACCTGAAAAACAGGAAGAATAAAACTTATTATATCGACATACCTCTTGCGCCTTACGATATGACGCATCAAGAATTAATGATGAAAAAGAACTGATTAAACCGCCTGGGTTCATGACTAAGAACAAAAATCAATATCAAAATCAATACCTGGAAGTACTGGGCGCACGTGTACACAACCTGAAGAATATAGACGTCGTTATTCCTCGTAACCAGTTTGTTGTGATTACAGGTCTAAGCGGGAGTGGTAAATCATCCCTGGCTTTCGACACCATCTACGCTGAAGGTCAACGGAGATATATGGAAACATTCTCAGCCTATGCACGTCAGTTTATCGGAAATATGGAACGCCCTGATGTGGATAAAATCAACGGGTTGAGTCCGGTAATTTCCATCGAACAAAAATCGGTCAACCGGAATCCCAGGTCGACAGTTGGAACAATTACTGAAGTTTACGATTTTTTGCGTTTGCTTTTTGCCCGGGCTGCCGAAGCCTATTCCTATTTATCGGGTGAAAAAATGGTGCAATATTCCGAAGATGAAATTACTGCACTCATCATGACGCATTTCGACGGAAAAAAAATGATGGTGCTGGCACCATTGGTCAAAGGAAGAAAAGGCCATTACCGCGAATTGCTCGATCAGGTTCGTCAACAAGGATATTTAAAAGTGCGCATCGATGGCACAGTTCAGGAAATCAAGTTTGGGATGCAACTCGACAGGTACAAAGTCCATGACATTGAAGTGGTTGTGGACCGCATCGACCTGCACAATCCCGATAAGGAACGTATCCGCCGCACCGTAACACAAAGCATGAAACTGGGCAAAGGCTCCATGATCGTTCTGGATACAGAAACCGATACAATTCGGCATTTTAGCCGAAAACTCATGTGCCCGGTAACAGGTTTGTCCTATGATGAACCCGAACCCAATTCCTTTTCTTTTAATTCACCCTATGGCGCCTGCCCTGTTTGCAATGGCCTGGGCATGGTGAAAGAAGTAGACCTCGAAAAAATTATTCCCGACAACAACCTAAGCATAAAACGGGGAGGAATAAAACCATTTGGGGAATATAAAGCCAATTGGCTTTTTAACCAACTGGAATCCATTGGATTAAAATACGGATTCACACTTTCAACTCCCATAAAAGACATTTCACCCGAAGGCATGCAGGTGATACTTCACGGTTCGAATGAAACATTTACGGTAAAAAAAGAATACCTCGGCATCACCTCATCCTACACCTTGAATTTTGAAGGAGCGATACAATACATCGAAAATTTCGGTAATGATTCAGGCGGTCAAAGCACCAAGCAATGGGCTGATGGATTTATGAATCAACATCCTTGCCCTGAATGTGCAGGAGCCCGGTTAAAAAAAGAATCACTACATTTTAAAATTCATGGGAAAAACATTGCCGAACTGGCCCTGATGGACCTCGTTGATTTGCGACAATGGCTCGAAACAGTTGAAATCGCCATGAGCAGCAAACAGCAAATCATCGGACATGAAATCCTTAGGGAAATCAACAATCGATTGGATTTTTTACTGGATGTGGGGATTGGTTATCTGAACCTCTTCAGACCGGCCAAGAGCCTCTCGGGTGGAGAATCGCAGCGAATCAGACTGGCGACCCAGATTGGCTCACAGCTCACCGGTGTTCTGTATATACTCGACGAACCCAGCATCGGACTCCATCAGCGTGACAACCAAAAACTAATTAAAGCTTTACAGGATTTAAGGGATATCGGTAATTCAGTGATCGTGGTAGAACACGACAAAGACACCATCATGGCAGCCGATTTTGTTGTTGACATTGGACCCGGGGCAGGGATGCATGGCGGTGAAATTATGGCGACAGGAACTCCTGATGAAATTCAAAAAATCGACACCATTACCGCCGACTACCTGAATGGAAAAAGGTTTATCCCCATCCCCAAAATACGCCGACCCGGTAATGGAAAATTTATCCATCTTTTCGGTGCCACAGGCAATAACCTAAACCATGTAAACCTGAGCCTCCCATTGGGAAAACTCATCTGCATTACAGGCGTTTCCGGAAGCGGGAAATCTTCTCTGATCAACGAAACCCTGTACCCGATCCTGAGCAGGCACTTTTACCACTCGTTGCAAAACCCACTGCCTTATGTCAGCATCGATGGTGTTGCCCACATCGACAAAGTCATCGAAATCGACCAGTCGCCCATAGGACGCACCCCCCGGTCGAATCCGGCTACCTATACCAAAGTCTTTGACGAAATCAGGAAACTGTTTGGCACCCTGCCCGAGGCCAAAATCAGGGGATACAAACCCGGGAGGTTTTCGTTTAATGTGAAAGGCGGGAGATGCGAAAAATGTAAAGGTGCAGGCGTACAAACCATCGAAATGAATTTTTTGCCGGATGTGTATGTACTGTGCGAAGATTGCAACGGAAAACGCTATAACCGGGAAACCCTGGAGGTTCGTTTCAAAGGCAAATCAATCAACGATGTGCTGAACATGACCATTAATCAGGCGGTAATGTTTTTCGAAAATATTTCGTTTATCGTACATAAACTCAAAACCCTACAGGATGTAGGACTGGGATATATTACCCTGGGACAATCGTCTACGACCATTTCAGGTGGAGAGGCACAGCGTGTAAAATTGGCAGGCGAGTTGGCTAAAAAAGACACCGGCAACACACTTTACATTTTGGATGAGCCAACCACCGGACTTCATTTTGAAGATGTGAAGGTTTTACTTGGCGTACTCGACAAACTGGTTGGTAAGGGTAATACCGTTATCATTATTGAACACAACATGGAGGTTATCAAAGTGGCCGACCATATTATTGACATTGGCCCGGAAGGAGGAAGTGCCGGAGGCCGGATTATTTGTGACGGCACTCCCGAACAAGTCGCGTTAAACCCGGAAAGCCGAACGGCTCCATTTATCATGGAAGAGCTAAAAAGAAATATCCAATAAATTTTAAACCAAAACGATGTAAAAGTGCATACTAAACAACAATTTACCTGGAATTTGTGTATCTTGTCCTGTTTTTTGTCATCTATTTAATAACCTTTACAATGATCGAAGAAGATTTCACCCCTTTGCACCACAAAATAGAATCAAAACCCTGGAATGAGATCAGGGCACACGACAGTTGGTCGGTATTTAAAA
Source organism: Bacteroidetes bacterium GWF2_41_31 (assembly GCA_001769215.1). Taxonomy (GTDB): domain Bacteria; phylum Bacteroidota; class Bacteroidia; order Bacteroidales; family F082; genus UBA6244. The sequence continues at coordinate 91,642 of MEOL01000034.1, read as the reverse complement.
TCATGGCTGAGTTAGTGGATGGTTACGAAAACCTGGCCAAAATAGGTCCATGTGTGGCTGTTTTTGGATCGGCACGCACCAAACCCGGTGACAGATGTTACCACATGGCTGAAGAATTGGCTTATCTCCTGGCGAAGAAAGGATTTGGCATTATTACAGGTGGCGGCCCGGGCGCTATGGAGGCCGCCAATAAAGGGGCGCACATTTCAGGCGGAAAATCTGTCGGGCTTAACATCAACCTTCCTTTCGAACAAAAAGCCAACGAGTATATCGACCCTGACAAACTCTTGCAGTTCGATTATTTCTTTACCCGCAAGGTGATGTTTATGCGTTACTCTCAAGGTTACGTTGTACTACCGGGTGGTTTTGGAACCATGGATGAACTGTTTGAGGCCATCACACTCATCCAGACACATAAGCTTATTCAGTTTCCTATTGTTCTCATTAGCAAAGCCTACTGGGGAGGATTATTAAACTGGATCAAAGAAAAAATGCTTGCCGAAGGAAAAGTAGCTGAAAAAGACATGGAAATTTTTCAACTGGTTGACAGCATCGAGGAAGCTGTTCAAATTATTGATGATTATTACAGAACCTATTCCTTAAAACCGAATTTTTAACCTCTTCTTTTTGTTACCTTTGCCGCCCAACAATAACCATATGGGACGGATAAAAAAGCCACCACTGCCAATTCTCGAAAACCTCGAAGTGATGAAAGCCGGTGCAGAAGGAAAATCACTGGCATACTACAACGAGAAGGTTGTATTTATACCCTATACAGCTCCGGGCGATATCGTAGATGTGCAGGTTACCCGAAAAAGATCAAGCTATCTTGAAGGAAAAGCCATTCATTTTCACCATCTTTCTGAATCCAGAACCACACCCACATGTTCACACTTTGGTTTGTGCGGAGGTTGCAAATGGCAACATATCAGCTATGAAGAACAATCCAGATTCAAGGAACAACAGGTAAAAGATCATTTTCAACGCATCGGGAAAGTAGCTGTTGACGAATATTTGCCCATCATTGCCAGCGATCAGCCTTTTTTTTACCGCAACAAACTTGAATTTACGTTTACAGATCGTCGATGGCTGACTCAACTCGATACCCCGGCCGAAGAAGGAGGCCCGGTCAACACCCAGGGATTGGGATTTCATCTTCCCGGAATGTTTAATAAAGTGCTTGACATCGATAAATGCTATTTGCAGCGCGACCCCTCCAATGCTATCCGGTTGGCAGTGAAGGAATTCGCCATTGAACACGATCTCCCATTTTATAACCTTCATACCGGCGAAGGGCTGCTCCGCAATTTAATCATCAGAACTTCAACCACCGGCGACGTGATGGTGATTGTGGTTTTCAAATACGATGACCTGAATAAGAGGGAATTACTGGAATACCTCACGGTCCGTTTTCCAGAGATTACCTCCATGATGTATGTGATAAATGAAAAAGTAAACGACATCATCACCGATTTGGAAGTACAGCTTTACAAAGGCGATCCGTTTATCATGGAAAAAATGGAAGCGCCGGTGGCGGGACAACCTGATCTTCAGTTTAAAGTTGGCCCTATCTCATTTTACCAAACCAATCCGGTGCAGGCACGTAAATTATATCAGGCGGCTTTTGATTTTGCCGGCTTCACTGGAAATGAGTTGGTGTACGATTTATATACGGGAACCGGAACGATTGCTGCGTATATCGCCCGATCGGTAAAACACATATTAGGTATTGAATACGTAGAACAAGCCATCCTCGATGCCCGCATCAATGCTGAAATCAATGAAATCGACAATACGACTTTTATTGCAGGCGATATGGCTCGGGTACTCGACCGTGACTTTGTCAGGAAACATGGCAAACCCGATGTTGTAATTACTGATCCTCCAAGAGCAGGCATGCACGAAAGGGTTCTTTACCAACTCCTTGAGATGGAACCAAAAAAAATAATCTACATCAGTTGTAACCCTGCCAGTCAGTCGCGTGATATTGCTATCCTGAATGCAAAATATCAGGCCGTGAAGGCTCAGCCCGTGGATATGTTTCCCCAAACACATCATGTGGAAAACGTGGTTTTGTTGGAGAGAATATAAGTTTGAATTTAACTTACTTTTCTTTACCAAGTATATTGATCTCATTAATCAGTACCTCAAAATCGGGGTTGATCGCATCTACCTTCAGGTGAGCCTGCTGATACCAATATTCCCGTTGATGTAGCTTTTCAGTGATAAACTCCAGGAGTTCATCAGGTGATTTCCCGGCTACCAGCGGACGTTGGCGCTTTGAATTCATCAACCGGCTGGCAAGTCCGGCGGGTGAAGTTTCCATATAAACAATTGTTCCATTTAACTTCATGAGGTTCATGGCATCGTAAAAACAAGGGGTTCCTCCTCCTGTTGAAATCACCACATCCTGCAACTCAAAAGTCGATTTGATGAGGTCATATTCAAACTGTCGAAATAAAGATTCACCATATTTTTCGAAAAATGTCCGGATGTTGATCTTGTATTTATCTTCAAACAAAATATCCAGGTCAAGAAAGTCAACTCCTAACTTTGAGGCAAGGCGTTTACCCAGGGTGCTTTTCCCGGCTCCCATAAAACCAATCAGATATACCGGACGCATATCAGGAAGATTTGTCGCCCACAAAATAGTCCTCCTTGTCGGCAAAGAGCACATTAAAACTGGTCAGGCTGCCATAAATGCGGGTAATATATTGCTGAAGCGACACCTTTTCTTCATCATCCAGACCTGATGCGGCATTAATTCTTTGTTCCATTACGCGAACACGGTCGCGGATCATCACTATTTTATGAAAAAACTGATCGATGGGAATTTCCTTCTCCATCAGGCTTTCGTTGCCGGGTTTGAGGATCAATTTCCCGCCTTTCCATTTATCTCCCAGATGAACAGGATGCTGTATATCGCTGATGGAAGTTAACAACCGCCGAAATACCCGTTCCACCTTTTCGTAACTAATCAGGTCTGTATCACTACCGTGAAAATCTATCACTTTCAACTTGTCAAATGACTTAGTCACCGTTTTTACTCCATAATCCATAAAGGTAATTTCATAGCTATCGCTGTATACCTGAATTATCACCCCATTGCCGAATTCGGGGTGCGAAACACGTGATCCTATTCCCGGTGTCATGGCCTCCATATCATCCATATTATAAACATTAGTCCCGTAATGGGAAATTTTTCAAATTTATCAATTCTCTTTACAAAATTAAAATAATTTACCACGAGACGAAATCAATCCAGTTCTATTCCTTGATCCTTATATCGACAATAAAACTGTTTTTGCCACATTAATTAGATGGAAGCATCATAAAGAAGTTTCTCGAAGCAGGTTATACGGTTGTGATGTATTGATCTATTTCTCCGAAAACACATGATGTAAGGCCATCACCTGGGGAATAAGCAATTGGTCACCGACATTTTCTATTATGTAATCAGCAAGCAAGCGTTTTTCCTCTTCAGGAAGTTGGTTCTTCATCCTGGCTTCTACTATTTGGATATCTACCTGATCTCGTTGCATGATCCTGAATTTCCTAATTTCCTCCGGGGCAGCTACATGGACGATGCTGTTAAATCGTTTCTGGAGTTTGTTTTCAAAAATGATGGCACTTTCCTGAACCACATAGGGCTTATCTATAAAAGCAATCACCCACATCTGGAACTCCTGCTCCACCAACGGATGGATGAGTTGGTTAATTTTTTGGAGAGATTCCGGGTTAGAGAATACCAACGCGGACAATTCCGATTTCTGGAAAATTCCATTCTTATAAAAGTCATCGTCTGGAAACAAAAGTGCCAGTTCTTTTTTCACATCATTTCTTTGATAAAGTTGGCGTGCCACTTCATCGGAATAAAAAACAGGTACCCTCAGCACTTCGAAAATCCTGGCAACTGTCGACTTGCCGCTTCCCATGTTTCCGGTCAAACCAATGCGCTTCATTTCTATTTAATAATCAAAAATTCTACGTCTAAAGGTTCCATCCGGATATTCGACACGTTAGCCGGCTGTTTATCAACAATCAAATGCAATTTTGTAGCCTCTTTCAAGTTTATTTCCCTAAGGTCAAAGGACACATTAAACTGACTTACCTGAACCTTGTTAAAGTCTAATTGGGCTACTTTATATAATATCTTTACGGAGGAAGGAAATGTCTTTATTGGAATTGAACCGGCATACTGATTGATAGGAACCACCAGTGATGATTCTGTAAAACGCTCCACATCAACATCTAACGAAACTTTACTAATGCTGTAATTGAATACATCCGGATGCTTATTTTCCAATAGCAAACTCGCTTTTATATCGGATTCAATGTCGTTAAAAATACTTTCGCGGGTGTAAACCGATGATAAAGTGTCGAGGGCAGATGCCGGTCCAAACACCTCCACTTGATCGGGCACAATGCGTGCATCAAGGTAGGCACCAAACTCATCCTTAAAATGAATTGTGTATCGTGGAACTACGCTTACTTTTTTACTTTTCAAATCTTCAAGGATAAAAGCAATCCTGTTTTCCGAAAACAGGATATTCGATTCATCAACTCTCAATTGTTCCGCAAGCCGTTTTCTTAATTCCTGGGTATAAATATAGTAGGAAGTACCTTTGTCATGGATAAGCTGATATTTTCTCAAGTCGATGGACAATGTGATCGTCTCTTTTCCAAAACCCATGTTGATCAACTCGAAACCACGCGCTGTTACATCAGCAGTTAGTGAACTGTCGACAAGCGATGTAAGTCGCTTTTTTACAGGCACATGGTTGTAATTAACATTAAAAACATAAGTTACCGTATATACTTCCGAAAGTTTGATCAGCAACCAAAACAGGGAAGCGATAACGATACACATGAAAAAGATGAAATGATCGCGTTTAATTTTCCTGAAAAAGCGAAAATAATCCGTGGTCTTTTCTTTTCCTACCGTATTTGTTGTTAGTACCTTCATAAAAAAACCGGAGCCTGAATGGTCATACTCCGGGAAGTTAATTTTGTTTCAATAAAATTGAAATAAACTACTTGGTCTGGCCTACCTCGGTTATGTCCACCACGATAGCACTCTTTTCAACGGTAATTTTCACCTGTCCTCCACTAATATCAAGAACCACGGTAGTTTCGTTTACTTCTACTATCTTACCATGGATACCCCCCAAGGTAACCACTTTCTGGCCTTTTTGAAGTGCTTCCCTGAATTTTTTCTGTTCCTTCGTCTTTTTTGTTTGAGGACGGATGAAGAAAAAATAGAACACGATCAAAATTAAAAACAATGGCAACATCGACATCCAGCTACTTTCGGATGATTCGGCTGCCTGCAGTAAAATAAGCATTAATTTCATAACGAATAAATTTATTTAGTTTAATTATTTTCCGGCATCACAATTTCAGCCTTAATTCTCAAAGTAGTAATATTGGGTTGCGTATTGGTTAGTACAGTAATCGTTTTGTTTTGAATTCCATTGCGTCCACCGCTGTCGAAGGCGGCTTCGACATAATCACTTTCTCCTGGTGCGATGGCTGTTTTCGGGTACTTTCCAACAGTACAACCACAACTGGTACTAACCTTCGAAATCAACAAATCAGATTGACCGGTATTGGTGAATTTAAACTGATAGGTCACCCTTTCGCCTTGAATAATCCGGCCAAAATCATGCTCGGTTTTTTCAAATTTTATCTGAGGTGAGTCGGTAGCGGATGTTTCCGCTGAACTGGGGTTGTTAACCAAATCGGTACTCATCTTTTTCGATCCCGAATTACCGCACGATGTGGAAAAAAACACCAACATCATTAACCAAATCCAATTTTTCATAGTGTTCCTCCTTTAATTACTTCTGATGATGGTGACTGAACCTTTAAATATATCTGTACTTTTTGCACCATGACATTCAAGTACATAATAATATACGCCATCGGGAAGGTTATCGCCCTCCCAATCATTTTGATAATTGTCAGATTCAAACACTTTCCTTCCCAAACGGTTAAAAACAACCAACCTCGATTGTTCATAATAACGCGCTAAAGTTTCATCCGTAACTTTTCCTTTGTTATCCGCTGTCGTTATCTCAAACTTATCGTTCGATCCATCTCCATTACCGGGGCTAAAGACATTTGGGATAAACAACTCTACAGGTTTTATCGTAACCTGGGTCGTATAGATAGTATCGCAGCCCTGAGGATTTACGACTGTAAGATAGGTGTAAAATTCACCAACGCTGTTGTACTTGTAGGTGGGCTCACCTAATTCCGAAGAAAAAATAGTATCACCCTCCATAATTTCCCAGGAATGGGTCGTTAGTGGAATACTGTCAACAGAAAGGTTATCAAACGAATACGTAACCAAAGGGTTTTGAAGGTAAACGGTATCACCCGGATCAGTAAAGATTTCGATGACCGGATTCGGGTATGCTTTGGTATAAAACGTGTCGCGGGTGGCACATCCATAATTGTCCTTTACCATGATGGCATAGTTCTGATGGGCTTTCAGTCCAATTGCCAATGAGGAATCCCCGGGGGCCAGTTGAAGTGGAAGTACGTCCCAAAAATAGTGATATTCATCAGGTTGGAACGTACCTGAGGCTGTCGCCCCCACTTTGGCATTTTTTCCGTTATCTTTGTCGCCATTGGTACAAGTCAGCTGATGCTGAAAAAATTCAATTTGGATGAGTGGACGAACACCAACTCCAAATAATTCACTTGGACAAGTGTCGTTGGTAATGGTATCAATAACAATGACCCGAAATGTGGCACTATCCTGCAATTGCAGACCCAATATTGATTCATTACCTACCGTAACAAAACCGCTTCCCTCCTGGCGTTGCCAGTCGAATACCTGGTTTGGCCCTTCGAAAACGCTTAATTCAAAATAGGTCCCCGGACAAACCGGCATTGGTGTATCAATGGAAATTTCACAATACACTTCTGCTTTTGCAGAGATGGCATGCATTACCAAAGCGAAACTAAAAACAATTTGAAAGGCCCTGAATATGCTTCGTTTTATGGTCATAAAATGTCCGGCTTATGGTTGAAAAATGCGGTGCAAAGGTAGTAAAATATATTTTCAGGGCTCATGGTTATGCGTTTCAGAAAATTCCCGAGTCGAGCATCACAAGGGTACAATGCTCAACAACTTCAATTCCACCAGCTTTGCATTTCTTTGCAAATTCCGTATTTTCAGTTCCCGGATTAAAAATCACACGTTTTGGATGCAGGTTGATTACATACTTATAATAGGGTTTTTGATTCAACGGGTTCAGGTACATGGTGACAGTATGGATGTCCTTAAAATCGGGTAATCCTGTCTCAATAACCACCTCTCCCACCCGGCCCGGTTTAAGCCCGATAGAGACAACCGGATGTCTATTGGCGCTCAACAGCCTGATGGCCTTGTTTGAATAACGCTCAGGTTTTAAACTTCCCCCAAGTACCAACGTTTTTTTTGTCATAAATTAAGAATTATCACAGCTATGTCATCTGCTACGGCAAAGATAACACTATTCAGTAAACGACCTTTTATTGATTTTATTTTTTAAATAACCGGCTAATAATCAGTCATCCTGTCAGGTAATAAAATTTTTTACGCCATATCTTCCGAAAACAATCTTGTTTTCTATTTGGTGTCGGATTTGTTGCACCAAAAAATAAAAATGTTTGAATCTATGAGTCCGGTCTAAAAAGGTAATAGAACGATTTCAGCCACTTTTACCCCTAAATCCCCTAAAGGGGAAGTGGCTGAAAATCAGTTCTCCCTTTAGGGATGGGGTGAAAACTGATTTTCAATTATTTTCATGATTCACCTTTTTAGGCCGAACTCATCTATTTCAGAAAAATAATATAAAATGAATTTAAACCAATTCACCATCAAATCGCAAGAGGCCATCCAAAAAGCCCGGGAGATTGCTGCAAGTCATCAGAATCAGGCCATTGAAAACATCCACCTGCTTCAAGGAATCATCGAATCTGATGAAAATGTGACTCCGTTTTTGCTCAAGAAATTGAATGTTAATTTCCCCGTATTTTCACAAGCTGTTGTCAAAATCATCGAATCGCTCCCAAAAGTGAGTGGTGGGGAACCGTATTTTTCCAATGAGGTCAACCAGGTTCTTAACTCCGCGCGTAAATACCTCAAAGAATTCAATGACGAATTTATCTCTATCGAACATCTCCTGCTGGCTCTGCTCGAGGAGAAAAGTACCACACAGACCTTGTTAAAAGACAATCAGGTCAGTAAAAAGGACTTGATTGCAGCCATCAAACAATTACGCAAGGGGGCAACGGCCAACAGCCAAAGTGCTGAAGACCAGTATAACGCGTTGAGCCGCTATGGGAAAAACCTCAACGACCTGGCCAACTCAGGCAAGCTTGATCCGGTCATCGGTCGGGATGATGAAATCAGACGCGTGCTGCAAATTCTATCACGTCGTACAAAAAACAACCCCATCCTCATCGGCGAGCCGGGAGTGGGCAAAACAGCCATTGCAGAAGGGCTGGCGCACCGCATTGTGAATGGTGACGTGCCTGAAAACCTAAAATCAAAGATGATCTTTTCACTGGATATGGGGTCTTTGATTGCAGGAGCCAAATATAAAGGGGAATTTGAGGAACGACTGAAAAGCGTTGTGAAAGAAGTAATTGATTCAGATGGGGAAATCATCCTGTTCATCGACGAAATACATACGCTGGTTGGAGCCGGGCAATCGGAAGGAGCCATGGATGCAGCCAACATTCTCAAACCTGCTCTGGCCAGGGGAGAATTGCGCGCCATCGGAGCTACCACATTAAAAGAATACCAAAAGTTCTTCGAAAAAGACAAGGCCCTGGAACGCCGGTTTCAAATCGTGTTGATAAATGAGCCTGATACCTTTTCAGCTATTTCGATTCTGAGGGGATTGAAAGAACGTTATGAAAACCACCACAAAGTGAGGATCAAAGACGAAGCCATCGTGGCCGCCGTAGAGTTGTCGCAACGCTATATCACCGATCGGTTTTTGCCCGACAAAGCCATCGACCTGATTGATGAAGCAGCTTCCAAATTAAAATTGGAAATCAACTCACTGCCCGAAGAGCTGGAGACCTCAGACCGCCGGGTACGTCAGCTTGAAATCGAGAAAGAAGCCATCAAACGCGAAAATGATCAATTCAAGCTGGAAACCATAAACAAGGAGTTGGCTAACCTAAATGAAGTGCGTACTGATCTTCGTGCCCGCTGGCAGGCTGAAAAAGATCTTGTGGATAAAATCCAGATGAAAAAAATTGACATCGAGTCCTTAAAACTAGAAGCAGAACGTGCCGAAAGGGATGGAGATTATGGCCGTGTAGCTGAGATTCGTTACGGAAAACTACAACAGGCGCAGGCCTATACCGATGCCTACAAAGCACAGCTGGTAACACTTCAGGGTGACAAACCACTCATCAACGAAGAAGTAGGCGCGGAAGATATTGCTGACATCGTGAGTAAATGGACCGGCATACCGGTTAGCAGAATGCTGCAAAGCGAACGCGAAAAACTACTGACTCTGGAAGCCGAATTGCACACACATGTGGTTGGACAGGAAGATGCCATCTCCGCCATTGCTGACGCCATCAGAAGAAGCCGTGCCGGTTTGCAGGATGAAAAGCGCCCCATTGGTTCCTTTATTTTTCTCGGGACAACCGGTGTGGGAAAAACAGAGCTCGCCAAGGCCCTGGCTGATTTCCTCTTTAACAACGAAAACGCCATGGTGCGCATCGATATGTCGGAATACCAGGAACGACATTCTGTTTCGAGACTGGTTGGAGCGCCTCCCGGGTATGTGGGATATGACGAAAGCGGTCAGTTGACTGAAGCCGTGCGCCGCAAACCCTACTCGGTGGTTCTTCTCGACGAAATTGAAAAAGCCCATCCTGATGTTTTTAACATACTCCTTCAGGTGCTGGACGATGGAAGGTTGACAGATAATAAAGGTCGTTTGGTGGACTTTAAAAATACCATCATCATCATGACCTCGAACATCGGATCGCATATCATCCAGGAAAATCTATCCGGTTTAACCGAGAGCAATATGGAAGAAGTGGAAGAAAAAACACGTAAAGAAGTTTTCAGCCTGCTTCGCCAAACCATTCGTCCCGAGTTTTTAAACCGGGTGGACGAAATCATCATGTTTAAACCCTTGACCAGAAACGAAATCAGGGAAATCGTCACACTTCAGTTTAAAGGGGTACAGAAGATGCTGGAGAAAAACAACATCCACATCACCCTCACCGATTTGGCTGCCGATAGATTAGCTGAGATTGGCTTTGACCCACAATTTGGTGCCCGTCCTCTGAAAAGGGTTATCCAACGCGAGGTGCTAAACGAACTCTCTAAAATGATCCTTGCCGGAAAACTCAATAGCAGCGACCATATTCTTGTTGATGCTGAAGGAGATAAGCTGGTGTTCAGGAATAGATAAAAGAAAAGTGTGATAATTCATTGATCAATGCTGTCATGCCTAGGGAAGCGCAGCGACGAGATATCCCCTCATGAACATTGCTGTCATCCTATGTTTGCATTATTCAAATAATAAGAGGAATTGTTAAGTTTGATTTTTATTAACCAATCAGAAGAGAACAAGGATAAAGACAAAGACAATAGTTTGTCATTAGGTTGTTTATACGTTAAACCTGATGTTCATAATATCGCCATCTTCCACCACATAATTCTTGCCTTCCACATGAAATTTACCCGCCAGCTTAACCGCTGCTTCACTTTTGTATTGGATGTAGTCGGCATACTTCATCACTTCGGCACGAATAAATCCCCGCTCAAGGTCGCTGTGAATAACACCAGCCGCCGCCGGGGCTTTCATGCCCTTTTTAATGGTCCAGGCCCGGATTTCCTTTGGTCCTACGGTAAAAAAAGACTGAAGATTCAGCTGATCGTAGGCCGCACGAACCAGTTTGTTTACACCCGGTTCTGATAAGCCGGCATCCTCCAAAAAAGCTTTCCTGTCTTCCATATCTTCCAATTCAGCAATCTCGGCTTCCAGCTCGCCGGCAATAACCAACATGAGGCTGTTTGATCCCTCAAGTTGTTTTTTTACCTGTTCAACATACTTATTGCCACTTACCGCTGAAGCGGCATCCACGTTACATACATAAATAACCGGTTTGGCTGTTAACAACAACATATCCTGTATCACATAGGTATCATCCTCGCTCACAGGTGCAGTACGGGCATTGCCAAAATTTTCGAGGTGGTTTTTATAAACTTCCAGAATTTCAAGCGCCTTTTTAGCATCCTTATCACCTGTTTTTACTAATTTCTCAGTACGAACTATTTTTCGGTTTACGAGATCAAGATCGCGTACCTGAAGTTCAAAATCAACGATGTCCATATCACGGGCCGGATCCACAGATCCTTCAATATGAGGCAGGCTTTCATCATCAAAACAGCGCAACACATGAATAATCGCATCCGTTTGCTGGATATCAGCCAAAAATTTATTTCCCACACCCTCTCCATTGCTTGAACCTTTGGCCAGACCCGGAACATCCACAATTTCCACTGTGGCCGGAATTATTCTATCAGAATGTTCCAGTGCATCAAGTGCATCCAACCTCGGATCGATAACATCAACTACTCCAATGTTACTTTTTGTCGCGCTAAAAGCATAACTCGAGCTTTCAGCCTTGGTATTCGACATGCAATTAAAAATAGTTGTTTTTCCTGTATTGGTCAGCCCAATGATTCCGCAGTTTAGCGCCATAGCGTACTCCTATTATATATACTGAATTACAATGTGTTATAATTGCTTTCTACTTTTAAAAGCGTGAGCAAAGATAAAACAAAAAGCCCGGCATAAAATCTTTGCCGGTATAATTTTAGTTTTCAAATAATTGTTGTAATTTTGCGCCCGTTTTTAAGGTATCCGGGATTTGATCAGGAAATCTGAATCAGATTCATAAAAGCACTAAGATCAAATGTCTAACCAGTTTCACAACCGCAAGTACCGGATGGTCGGCAATGAAACACAAGTATTATTACATGTCAGTAGAAGAAAAAAACCTCTCTGAATCTTCCGAACCGGAAGTAAAAATCGCTGCAGTTGAAGAAACTTCAGCCCCTGAAGCGCAAGCAGAATCACAAGATGTTATTGAAGAAACTCCATCTGAAGTCATTGAAGATGCTCCAATTGAAGTAGTTGAAGATGTTCCTGTTGAAGTAGTTGAAGAAACACCTGCTGAAGTAGTTGAAGATGTTCCTGTTGAAGTAGTTGAAGAAACACCTGCTGAAGTAGTTGCTAAAGTTTCGAAAAAAGTAGTGGAAGAAACAACCACCCTTTTACATGATGAAGTTAAAGAAAAACAAGTCCAGGTTCCAGGTGTATTCGACTGGGATTCCATTGGAAAGAAACAAGATCTTTATTCCTTCACCGAACGTGAAAAACTGGAGGACATATACAGCAATACCTTAAGCTCAATAACCGAGCATGAAGTGATTGATGGTACCGTTGTTGGAATCACCACACGCGAAGTTGTCATCAACATTGGATACAAATCCGACGGCGTGGTCCCATTCAATGAATTCAGGTACAATCCAAAATTGAAAGTAGGTGACAAAGTGGATATTTATGTTGAAAATCAGGAAGACTCAACAGGTCAGATGATTCTTTCTCATAAAAAAGCACGCACACTCAAATCATGGGATCGCATCAATACCGCGCATGATAACGATGAAATCATCAACGGTTATGTTAAATGCCGCACCAAAGGTGGTTTAATTGTAGATGTATTTGGCATCGAAGCCTTTTTACCAGGTTCACAAATCGATGTTAAACCAATTCGCGACTACGATGTTTATGTTGACAAAACCATGGAATTTAAGGTGGTTAAAATCAACCACGATTATAAAAACGTAGTTGTTTCGCACAAAGCCCTTATTGAGGACGAACTCGAGCAACAACGTTCAGAAATTATAGCCAAACTCGAAAAAGGTCAGGTACTTGAAGGAACGGTTAAAAACATCACTTCATACGGGGTATTTATCGACCTGGGTGGCGTAGATGGTTTGGTACATATTACCGACTTGTCATGGGGACGTATAAAACACCCGGAAGAAGTGGTAGAACTCGACCAAAAACTGAAAGTCGTGATCCTCGATTTCGACGAAAACAAGAAACGCATTGCACTTGGATTAAAACAATTGACTCCCCACCCATGGGATTCTCTCGACACAGAACTTAAGGTAGGTGATAAAATTAAAGGTAAAGTAGTGGTGTTGGCTGATTACGGAGCATTCGTTGAAATCACCACCGGCGTTGAAGGTCTTACACACGTAAGTGAAATGTCATGGTCGCAACACCTGCGGACTGCTCAGGATTTCCTCAAAGTAGGCGACGAAGTAGAGGCCGTTATTTTGACGCTCGATCGCGAAGAAAGAAGAATGTCACTGGGCATGAAACAACTGATGCCTGATCCTTGGAGTAGTATCCGCGATAGATATCCCGTGGGATCGAAACACAAGGCTTCCGTGCGCAACTTTACCAACTTTGGTATATTTGTTGAAATTGAAGAAGGCGTCGATGGTCTGATACATATCAGCGACTTGAGCTGGTCGAAAAAAATCAAACATCCTGCCGAGTTTACTAAAATTGGTGAAGAAATCGAAGTAATTGTTTTGGATGTTGATGAAGAAAACCGCCGTTTAAGTCTGGGCCACAAGCAGCTGGAAGAAAATCCATGGGATATTTTTGAAGGTGTTTTTACGCTTGATTCTGTCCACCAGGGAACTGTTACGGCCATTCATGATAAAGGTGCTGTTGTTTCCCTTCCTTATGGTGTCGAAGGATTTGTTCCAACACGTCATCTAAAAAAAGAAGACGGATCCAACATCAAAGCTGATGAATCGATCGATTTCCAGGTAATCGAATTTTCGAAAGAAAACAAAAAGATCATTTTGTCGCACTCAAGGTTGTTTGAAGAAGATCAAAGAGTTGCCAAGGTGAAAGAAGTAGAAACCGCAAAAGCTGAAGATCAGAAAACACAGCGTACCATGAAAAAAGTAACCGAAAAATTGGAAAAAACCACTTTTGGTGACTTGGATGTGCTTGCTAACTTAAAAACAGATCTTGAAAAAGAAGAAAAAGCTGACAAAGTTAAATAAGCCGATTCTTTTATCTCTCAAAATCCTTCCCGAAATGGGAAGGATTTTTTTTTGCTTTGTTATTCCCCTGGTCATGTAAAACATTAATTTTGATTCATGAGTAAGTTTCAGCCTTTTTCTGTAACCATTTTAGGAAACAGTTCCGCCGCCCCCACTAACAACCGCAACCTTACGGCTCAATTAGTAACTTATGAAAACCGGCGTTTCCTGATCGATTGTGGGGAAGGCACCCAGAACCGCTTTGTACAATTACATGTGAAACAAACAAATATGGATCATGTAATGATCAGTCATTTGCATGGAGATCATTTTTATGGCCTGTTTGGTTTAATATCAACTCTGCACTTATTTGGAAGAGAAAAGCCACTAACTATTTACGCCCCGGCAGCACTTGATGCTCTCCTTAAGGAAGTATTCAGGGTTTCGGACACCAGGATTAAGTTCCCTATTGAGTTTTATGCCCTGGAAGATTTTGTTAGCGAACCCTTGATAAACGATGAACAGATAAATATAAAATGCTTCCCGGTAAACCACCGAATCCCCACCTGGGGATTTAAATTTACCGAACAGCCAAAAAGAAGAAAGATAAAAAAAGACTTTATCGAGCAATATCGGCCCACCATTCTTCAAATAAAAGCGATAAAAGCGGGTGAAGGATTCAATGCAGGCCAGGGGCAAAACTTATTGCACGAAGATATCACCGTGGAAGCCCCTTCAACCAGAAGCTACGCCTACTGTGCCGATACAGCCTTTTATGAAGCCATCATCAACGAAATTCAACATACAAATTTAATCTACCACGAGGCTACATTTGATAGCACGCTGGAACAACTTGCAACCGAAAAATTCCACTCCACAGCACGCCAGGCCGCCTTGATAGCACAAAAAGCACAAGTCGGCAAATTACTGATCGGCCACTTCTCAGCCCGGTATAAAGACCTCAATCCGTTACTTCTCGAAGCCCGCGAAATATTTCCTGAAACATACCTTAGTGAAGAAGGAACCTGTTATCAAATTGAATAACAATTAAAAACAATATCGCACCAGTATCATTCTAATTGGTATTAGCGTGTGCATGCGATTTATCAAATGGCCGCAAGCGGATGCTTGCAACATCCATCATTCTGTTCTGAAAAACCTGACGAAAAAAAAAACCCACCCTCGACCGGGCGGTCTTTAGGGTGGGCCCAATTATGAAAAACAAACAAAACAAGCACTGCAAATATACAATGTATTTTCAATCCTGTCAACAAATCTTAGGTTTTTTTTAACTCTTTTTTAATTTAATTTCTTCTTCGCTGGATGACAGATATTTAGCACCTAAAAAAACATTGCTATCTATTGAAATTGAATAATAAGGGTACTCCGATAAAATTTATAGCTACTTTTTTTCGGAAAAAAAGAATTGCAGTAACAGGGAAGTCGGTTGTATCAAATTACTCAGGGGCGCAACACTTTAAACAATCCATTTTCATCGAGCTTTATAATGGTAGATGGCTTTATCGAGCGTACCCTGTCGCGGAAGGCTTCCACTACATAATCAACCTGATGGATAATGGCCGGATTGATATCTTCAAAAAGTGTGGCTGTGGGCTGCCCTGCCAGATTAGCCGAAGTGGACACAAGTGGCCGATCGAGAAGTCGCAGCACTTCGGCGCAATACTCGCCGCTCACAATCCTGATGGCGATAGTCCCATCTTTCGCAATGACATTTTTCGCCAGGTTTTTTGCCCCCGAATAAACAATGGTGAGGGGTGATCTTGAATTGGCCAGCAAGTCGTATGCAAGTGGCGGAACGTTTTTTAAATATTTCTCAAGTTTTTCAACCGTATCGAGCAAAATGATCATGCTTTTACTCTCTTCACGTCCCTTGATCTTGAATATTCGTTGTACGGCTTTGGCATTGGTGGCATCACAGCTAATTCCCCATATTGTATCAGTTGGAGTAAGCAGCACCTTTCCCTTGCGAAGCAGTTCAACTGATTTAAGTATTTCTTCCTGCAAATTCATCCCACAAAAATAACAAGGAATCGCTTAAGTGGGCAGTGTTTGAAGTAATTGTTTTACAAGTATGGTCGTGGCACATTCGAAATGCTTCTCAGGACATGAATGAAACCCGTGCAGTCCGCAGGGACGACAACTTAATGGTTTACTTGTTTGTACTACCAGGGAAATATCTGATCGCGGGCCAAATCCAAATTCAGGAATGGTTGAGCAATAAACAGCTGTGACCGGGGCATTCATGGCCGATGCAAAATGCATGGGTGCCGAATCGTTCACATAATTCATGGTTGCATCTTTCATCAAGGCAGCCGATTGCAAAAAGGTAAGCTTCCCAGCCAGGTTAAGGCTGTTTACATGTCCTGAATCCATCATTATTTGGGCACATAAGTTGGTCTCCTTTCCTGATCCCAATAGATAAATTACCAAATCCTTATCTATTGCTTTTATAAACCCGATCCATTTATCGTTGGGCAGCTGTTTGGTAAACCACAATGAACCGGGTGAGATGGTAATATAACGATGAGTTTTGTACTGACTTACTTTTGCATAATCGAGTTGGGTAGGATACAATTTAACAGGATAATCGACAGAATTATCGGTAATATGTTCAATAAGCTTCAGGTTACGCTCCGCTTCGTGTATCAGAATTGATTGTTTCCCAATCACATGCTTAATCCTTTGATTAAAAAACAAAGCGAAGGGATTTTTACTAAATCCCACCGTGCTTTTTGCCTGAGAAGCAATGGTGATTAATCCTGATGAGGCAAATCTTTGAGCGTTTACAATTAAATCGTATCGCCTGGCGCGAAATAACCGAATCAACTCAATTAAATGTGTATATTTTTTCTCCTTTTTATTCCAAACGATTATTTGATGAAGATAGGGGTGATAACGCAAGACTTCTTCATAGCCATACTTAAGTAAAAAATCGATTTTGGCCGTTGGATAAAACCGGTGTAACTTTTCGATGACGGGTGTGCATAAAATGACATCCCCCAGCGAAGCAGTTTGTATAATCAGTATTCTTTTCAATTGCTTTTTTTGCAAAATTAATGAAAGATGAATCCCCGCTATATTTCAATAGCACAAATCAGCATAATTGTATTATTTAGAATTGATTTTAATTTTCTGATCCTGAACTAGGATGTATATAAGTTGCTATTTTTACGCTTCCGATTTATATCGCATATAAAAGTCACGAAATATGATCAGTCTGGAAACAACTTACATGGGGTTGAAACTTAAAAACCCAATTATTGTCGGCAGTTCAGGATTAACAAATTCAGTTGACAACGTAATTGAGCTCGAAAAAAGCGGAGCAGGTGCTGTGGTATTAAAGTCTCTATTCGAAGAACAAATCCTTTTCACTTCAAGCAAAACATTTGAAGAAGGCGATTTTACCAATTACTATCCCGAAGCCCAGGATTACATTCATAATTACAGCAAAGAAAACGAACTCAATATTTATCTGAACCTGATTAAAGATTGTAAGAAGAAAGTCAGCATTCCGGTTATAGCCTCCATCAACTGTATTTCTGACAGCGAATGGATGGATTTTGCCGTACGTATCGAGCAGGCCGGAGCAGATGCTCTGGAACTCAACGTGTTCGTTTTACCCTCCAACCTGGAGAAAAACAGCATTGAAAACGAAAAGGTGTATTTCGACATCGCCAACAAAATCACCTCCCTGGTCAAGATTCCTGTCGCCCTGAAACTGAGTTATTATTTCTCAAGCCTGGCCAAATCCATGGCCATGTTAAGTTGGACCAATATCAAAGGATTGGTGCTGTTTAACCGATTCTACTCACCCGATATCGACATCAACCAACTGGAAATAACAAGTTCTAATATATTCAGTTCACCCTCTGATTTGTCGCTCTCTCTTCGTTGGGTAGCGATGCTTTCGGATGTTGTGAAATGTGACATAGCCGCCTCTACCGGTGTACACGATGGTACTGCTGTGATAAAACAATTATTGGCCGGTGCCAGAGTAGTACAAATTGCCTCCGTGCTTTATAAAAAAGGATTCAAGGAAATCAACATCATGCTGATGGAAGTTGAAAGTTGGATGAAGAAAAAAGACTTTAAAACCATTGATGATTTTAGGGGAATCATGAGCATTAAAAACTCCAAAAACACAGCATCCTGGGAACGTGTTCAGTTTATGAAATATTTTTCGGGAATTGAATAGTTGGGGAGGGGAAGTTTAAAGTTAAAAGTTTAAAGTTGAGCCCACTCCGAAAAGTATGTGTTCATTAATTTTCAACTCATTTACCCCTGACCCCTAAAGGGGGATTCGTTGAAAATCAATGAACTATCTAAAGTCCCCTTTAGGGGATTTAGGGGTATTTGACTTTTCGGAGTGGACTCAAAGTTAAAAGTTAAATGAGGCAGAAAAGTTGAACAAAAAACGAACCAATTAAATTCCCTTCAGGGGATTCTTGTCTCAACCATTTTTCGTACTTTGGTCAAAAAATTAGGCCAGTTGAAACACCCGGGGTTTATACTTTTCATTTTCCTGTTGATGTTAGGCGTCGTTATTGCCCTTCCGGTAAAGGCTCAACTTATGAATCATTACTGGACATTAAATTTCAACTCAGAGTCCTCGCTTCTTTCAGGCGCTGTTGTTGCAGGAGATGCGGGTAATGCCTCTATTTATTTCAACCCGGCCACCATTTCTGAAATTGAAAAAGGGTCGAATCTTTCATTTGCTGCCAGCCTTTTTTCATGGGGGATATATTCCTATCGAAATGCACTGGGCGATGATATTCACCTGAATGGAACTAATTTCAATGTAATTCCTCAGTTTTTATCCTATAGTGTCAGAAGCCACGACAGCAAACTCAGTTTTGCACTTACTGCCATCACACGGTTAAAAGAAAATATCAATCTCAACTACTACAACTCCCGGCCGCTTGATATCCTGCACGAAATTCCCGGAAAAGAGAACTACAGTACTTCCTATGGTTATGAGTTAAATTTCGTCGACAATTGGATTGGCATGGCAGGTTCGTATGATATTTCCAGTCATTTTAAGGTAGGAGCCAGTTTATTTGTCTCTATCGCACAACTCAATTATAAAAATCAATATTCGGCAGTAGCTTTCTCACCCTCCGACACGCTCTGGGTAAATGGAGTTCCGAACCCTTCGTTTGTTGCCGAAAGCAGCTACAACGAATCGTACCGTTTTAACCACGTCAGGTTAATTGGCAAATTGGGATTTTCCTACGTCGCCGATCGATGGAGGTTCGGGCTCAACATTACTACTGAATCGTTTCCACTGTTCTCAGTTAAAAATGAAGCGCTTCGTACACAGCGTGTGAGCGACATCACCAATCCCGAAAACGGAGAATTTTTGAATGGGTACATGATCACCAATGGATTGTTAGGCAATGATGTGAATACAAGTCTCAAATACCCCAGGTCGGTTTCTGCCGGTTTTATCTATGACGTCAAGAAAGGAAAAAAAAGGCTGTATTTTACGGTGGAATACTTCTCAAAAATTGAACCTTACCGCATGGTGGATGCACCTATACGAGATGATATTACCTCCTCAATCGTTTATGACAGACTGAAAAACAAAGATTGGCTTTCAGTAGCAGATGCCTCTAACCAGGTTGTCAATTTCGCAATAGCTTATCGGTGGCGGTTAAAAAATGACCTGTTGTTTCTGAATGGATTCAGAACCGATTTTAATAATGTAAAGTATGTTAATTATGGCGATTTGAATGACCTGAACAAAATCAATACCACCAATTTCGATATTTATCACTATACGGCCGGTTTTCAGTTTCTTGTACTTAAAAAATATCAGCTGATCGCCGGAGGGGAGTTGTCGTTCGGATATGATACCCACCTGGAACAGGTAGCAAACTTTACCAACCCGGTAGAATACGATCCCATCGATAACCGAATTTTGCAAGGTCCTTTGAAAAACGACATGAGCATCTATTATTTCGGCTTTAACGTATATTTAGGCATCACTTTGAATTTTCAGGGAAAACGCCAGGGAAGAACAGAAACCATACAATAATTTGAACTTTTTTCTCCGTTGACCGGTATCGGAAAAATACTAGCTTTGCTGTTAAGAACACCATTGATCAGATGTTTTTCAGGGAATATCTTTTTAATCATCACTAAAACGCACCTAATATGACCAGATTTTTACTCTTGACTGCTGTTTCGATTATTATTGGTGTTGGGGCATTCTCTCAGCAGCAAATAAACAATCCCGGATTTGAAACATGGGAGGACGTAGGTATCGGGACTGACGAACCTACCCATTGGAGCTCAATAAAAACCAGTGACAATATCAATTTAAACCCTTTGGCTCCCGTAGTTTGGGAAAAGAGTACAGATGCCCATTCGGGACAATACGGTTTGAAACTCTTCAATGTGAGCACCTTTGGTATTGTCGCCACAGGAACAATCACCAACGGACAAGTCCACTCCGACTTTAATCCAAACCTGGGATATGTGTTTACCAACATTGAAAACGACCACTTTCATACGGCTTTCGACCAAAGGCCCGATAGTTTAACCGGATGGTTTAAGTGCAACCCTGCAGAAGGGGATTTTGGCACCGTGAAATTTGTTCTTCACAAAGGCTATTTGAAATTACCAGGCGATGAAGCTAACCTCATTGCCACCGCATATTATGAACTTCCCCACGTCGTGGTAACTACCTGGACACGCTTTTCGGTTCCTTTTAACTATGTTTCAGAAGAAACCCCTGAATATTTTTTAAGTGTGGTCACATCAGGCAACGGTGTTGATGCACTTGATGGAAGTGAAGTATGGTATGATGATTTTGCCTTCGTGTACAAATCAAGTGACATTGATGAAAATTCTATCCATTATTTTTTTGCTTCTCAATATGGGAATACCCTACATGTTGAACTCGACAAGTTCCCTGCCCGATATTACCAGTTGAGCATCCTAAATACGAACGGTCAGGTCATCTTCAACCAAAAAGTCGAGTCAGGAAACCGCATTGAAATCAATACAGATCAAATCAATTCAGGTTTGTATATCATGGTAGCTCAGTATAATAACCAAGTGATCACCCGTAAAATCATCCTTCATTAACCAACAGCTTCATGAAAGCAAGGGAGAATTATTGCATATCGGGGCGTTTCTATCTCAGACAACACATCAACCTGTTTATGCAGGTAAGGGGAATTCTGCTCATGATGATGCTTGGTGTTTTCACCTTTGTTTCCGGCCAACAAAACAGGGTGTTTAGCGGCAGGGTCGTTGATAAATACACCAAAGAGTCGCTCATTGGCGCCAACATTTACCTTAAAAAAGACATGGGCATAGGCTCGGTAAGCGATTTTAACGGATATTTTGCCATACCAGTTGCATCGGGCGAATATCAGTTTATTGTTTCGTTCACAGGTATGAAATCGCAGACCATTGAAGTGGATGCAACGGCAAATGAAATCCCTTTTAGAGTTGTGGAGATGGAACCCTTCAGCACTCAATTCGATGAAGTCGTGGTACGTGCCGGACGTTTTGACAAAAGGCTGGAAGATCAGACTGTCTCTATCGAGGTAATTAAACCCAGGTTAATCGATGCACGCAATACCACTTCTATTGAAACCATACTTGATATGGTACCCGGTCTGACCATCCTTGACGAAGAGCCTCAAATCAGAGGAGGCAGTGGGTTTACCTTCGGCGTGGGCAGCAAAGTAGCTGTTTTTATCGACAATCTTCCCGTGATATCAGGCGATGCAGGCAAACCCGACT
The DNA here is from genome assembly GCA_001769215.1 of Bacteroidetes bacterium GWF2_41_31. Classification (GTDB taxonomy): domain Bacteria; phylum Bacteroidota; class Bacteroidia; order Bacteroidales; family F082; genus UBA6244. Next base: position 69,750 of record MEOL01000034.1, on the reverse strand, counting down.
GGTCGTTGATCCCGGTTGAAAACATCAAACAAATTGAAGTGGTTAAGGGTGCTGCCTCCGTATTATCCGGCTCATCTGCCTTGAGTGGAGCCATCTATATTCGTACCAACTATCCTGACATTCAGCCAAAAACAAAGATTAAAACATACGCCGGTTGGATGTCACCACCTCAGTCGCCTGCAAGCCGCTGGTGGGAAGGTGTGAATTATACCAGTGGAGTTAGTTTTCTGCATTCACGGCAACTGGGCAACGGACATACCGATTTGGTTATTGGCGGCATGTTTTCTGCCGACAAAAGTTACCTGGGAGCTCCAAGACCGGGGCCTCTGGTTATCGACTCCGTGCCTATAAACGACGACCAAATGCAAAACCGTAAAGCACGGATCAATTTCAATTTCAGGCGCAGATCGAACAAAATCACAGGATTACATTTTGGTCTTAATGGCAATTTCATGGCCAAAAAAGCAAGTACTGTCTTTGCCTGGCTTGATGACACCGTCAACTTTTACAGAGCCTATCCGGGAGCCGTTCTGCTATCTGACAACATCACATTCTATTTTGATCCTTATATCAACTTTTATTCTTCCCTGGGGTTAAAGCACGAATTTTCGAACCGTGTTTTGTACAGCGACAACAAGGCAAACAATGACCAGAGTACCAAATCGTTGTATATTTATAATGCATACCAGTTTAGTAAAAGTTTCAGTAACCTTGGAAACCTGGATTTTATTGGAGGAGTCACCAGTCAGTATACACGTTCCTACGCGAATATGTATGAAGCTTCCGGATCACCCCTGAACTACCTTTGGAATCTTTCTGTTTTTATGGAAGTTGAAAAAAAATTCGGCGATGCCCTCAACTTATCAGGAGGAATCAGGATGGAAAATTATCAACTAAATGATTCCATCACTGATACGAAACCAATTTTACGTGTTGGAGCCTCCATCAAACTTGGCCAGGAAACCTATCTAAGAACCTCACTGGGACAAGGTTACCGATTTCCAACCATCACCGAAAGGTATATCCGTACTACTGTTGGCTCATTTGGTGTCTTCGACAATCCTGATTTGAAATCCGAAACCAGCTGGAACTCAGAAATTGGCATCAAGCAGGGTTTTAAATTTAAAAACTACTATGGCTATCTCGACATGGCCTTGTTTTATCAGGAATATGACAACACCATTGAATATTTATTTGGGTTTTGGGATTCAACTTATATCTTCGCCCCGGCAGGGTTTAAATTCGTCAATACCGGAAAATCAAAAATCACCGGCATCGACATCAGTGTGAACGGGCAAGCCAGGTTTGGTAAATATTACGAAATCAACACCATGTTTGGCTATACTTATGTGATGCCGGTGACCCTGCAACCGGATTATATATTTGCTCATGATTATAATCCGGGCGGTAAGACTGAATTCTCATACGAGAGTTCGAGCGTTAATCCGTCAAAACGAATTCTCAAATACCGCTACCTTCATACACTCAAAGCCGATATTGAGTTTGTGTATAAAAACCTAAGTGTGGGAAGTAGCGTGCGATTTTTTAGCAAAACGGAAAACCTGGACAGGGCCATATTCGATTTTGAGGATGCAACGGTCAGTACGGGAGGCACCATGCAACCGATTCTGTACCGCAACTATTACGAGCACCACAACAACGGAAATGTTATTGTTGATGCACGGATCAGCTATAAATGGAAAATCAGGCATGAATTTGCCCTCATCAGCTCTAACCTACTTAACCGGATGTATTCGCTGAGACCCTTAAAAGCAGAACCCATGCGGAATATCACTTTTCAGTACATATTAAACATGTAGCAAGCCTTTGCGGGATGATAATAGTATACTTTCGTGTTAATTCTTGTTAACAATCGATTGCAACAATGCAAGCTTTATTAAAATGAAGCGTGAATTTCCTGATATTTTTATACTTTTGTCATTCTGTTAATTAAATCTAAATAAACATGCCACACTATCAGGTCAGGGGACAAATTCCGGCGAAAAGACATACCGTTTTTAGAAAGCCTGACGAAAGCCTTTACGCGGAAGAATTGGTTTCATCGGAAGGATTTTCAGACATCTACTCCATTATCTACCATGAGTTTCCTCCAACACAGGTAATTGGTATTGATTTGCCTATCGAAGCAAGTCCTGAAATTGCCATTGATAAAAACATGCAACACCGTAGTTTTAAAGGATTTGACTTGCCTGAAGAGGATGACTATCTGAAAAGCCGACAAGTTATTCTTTTTAATCAGGATGTACAGATTATTCTGGCCGCACCGAAAAAATCGATGGGTGACTGGTTTTTTAAAAATGCCCAGGCAGATGAGATGATCTTTGTTCACAAAGGAAGCGGCATATTGGACACGATCTATGGGGAATTGCCATTTCATGAAGGCGACCACGTGATTATTCCAAGAGGCACCATTTACCAACTCACCTTTGCTCACGAACACAACCGGTTGTTCATTGTCGAATCGATGTCCCCTTTGAATTTCCCAAAAAGATATTTAAACAAATCGGGACAGCTATTGGAACATAGCCCTTTTCATGAACGCGACATACGCACACCCGAGAAGTTGGTTACTCACCATCAGACAGGCGATTTCAAGGTGATCATCAAGCAACAGCAAACACTCTTCCCATACCACTACAAAACCCATCCTTTTGATGCCATTGGCTGGGATGGGTGTCTCTACCCATTTGCCTTGTCCATACACGATTTTGAACCCATTACGGGTCGCATTCATCAACCACCACCCGTCCACCAAACCTTTGAGGCCAATGGTTTTGTGATGTGTGCTTTTGTACCCAGGCTTTACGATTATCATCCTCAATCGGTGCCAGCCCCTTATCACCACAGCAACATCGATTCGGATGAAGTGTTATATTACGTAGCAGGTGATTTTATGAGCCGAAACGATATCGAACACGGGCAAATCACACTGCATCCCATGGGAATCACCCATGGACCGCACCCGGGCGCCATCGAACGAAGTATTGGTAAAAAATCGACCGATGAGTTGGCTGTGATGGTTGACACTTTCAAACCCCTGAAACTAACCAAAACAGCTTTGAACCTGGAGGTATCTGAGTATTACCTCAGCTGGCTGCACGAATAAACCACGGAAAATAATTGATTACAATAGACTAAACTGAATAAAGATGACAAATACTGCTGAATTTCTCCCCATTACAGGAACTGATTATGTGGAATTTTATGTTGGCAATGCTAAACAGGCTGCTCATTATTATCAATCTGCATTTGGATTCCAACCGGTGGCTTATGCGGGACTCGAAACCGGACTAAAAGACCGTACTTCCTATGTTGTCCGTCAAGGCAAAATCACCTTTGTACTCACAGCCACCCTTATTCCTGATTCTCCGGTTGCAGAACACCATAAAAAACACGGCGATGGCGTAAAGGTAATTGCACTAAATGTAGATGATGCCGCAAAAGCCTGGGCCGAAACCACCGGCCGGGGTGCACGTAGCCATCAGGAGCCTGCCACCATGCAAGATCTGCATGGCAAAGTAGTTACCTCATCAATCTATACTTATGGTGAAACGCTGCATGTGTTTGTTGAAAGGAATGATTATCATGGACCGTTTCTACCGGGGTTCGTTAAGTGGGATCCTGAATATAAACCCGAAGACACCGGATTGCTTTTTGTGGACCATATCGTTGGAAACGTTGACTGGAATGAAATGGACAACGTTGCCGGATTTTACCGCACCGTGATGGGTTTCGATCAATTGATTTCGTTTGATGACAAAGACATATCAACTGAGTTTACCGCCTTAAAAAGTAAGGTGATGGCCAGTAAAAACCTGAGAATCAAATTTCCCATCAACGAGCCGGCAGCAGGCCTAAAAAAATCTCAAATCGAAGAATACCTTGACTTTTATATTGGCCCCGGCCCGCAACATGTAGCCATGGCCACCAATGACATCCTGGCCACTGTAAGCGCACATCGCGAGCGGGGAGTCGATTTCCTGCACGTTCCCGACACGTATTACACTACCGTTACAAAAAGGGTAGGAAAAATCGACGAAGACATGTCCAAATTGATGGAACAACGGGTACTCATCGACCGGGATGAAGATGGCTATCTATTACAATTGTTTACCAAGCCCGTTCAGGACCGTCCTACTTTTTTCTTTGAAATTATCCAACGCAAAGGAGCCAAATCTTTTGGCAAGGGAAACTTTAAGGCGCTGTTCGAAGCCATTGAATTGGAGCAGGGAAACAGAGGCACTTTATAAAACAGTATGATAATGATTGAAGCAAATAACCCTGAATTGAAGTCATGGATTGATGTAAGAAAGGGGAGTGATTTTCCGATCCAGAACCTTCCATTTGGTATGATCAGACCTCAAAACGGTGACCCCCGACCCGCCACCCGCATTGGAGATACCGCCATAGATCTAAGCGTTTTGGCTGATTTTGGCTATTTCGATCACCTTGAAATTGACGACTTAAGTGTGTTTTATCAGCCTGTTCTCAATCCTTTGATGGCTTTAGGAAAACCAATGTGGTCCGGCATCAGAAAATCCTTGTCTGAGCTGTTTAGTTTGAATAATACTGATCTTCAGCAGGATGAAGAAGCAAGAAATCTGGCCCTGATCCCAATAAATCAGGTAAAAATGGAAATGCCGGTAGCCGTTGGCGATTACACCGATTTTTATTCCAGCATCGAACATGCCACCAATGTGGGGGTGATGTTTCGCGATCCGGCCAACGCCTTGTTTCCCAACTGGAAACACTTGCCCGTGGGTTACCATGGGAGAAGTTCTTCCATCGTGGTGAGTGGCACCAACATTTACCGACCCAAAGGACAAACCATGATAAATGAGTCCTCAAGTCCCGTTTTCGGTCCATCAAAACTGGTGGATTTCGAACTGGAGATGGCATTTATCACCGGGAAAGAATCCAAATTGGGCGAAAGCATCCCCATCGAACAAACCGAAGACTATATTTTCGGCATGGTACTTTTCAACGATTTATCGGCCCGCGACATCCAAAAATGGGAATATGTGCCCCTTGGGCCATTCCTGGCAAAAAGTTTTGGGTCGGTTATTTCGCCCTGGATCGTGACGATGGAAGCCTTGCAACCTTTTCGCGTCGAGGGACCTAAACAAGATCCTCCCGTCCTCCCCTATTTAAAATCTGACGGAAAGGACAATTATGATATTCAGTTGGAGGTTTCATTGACACCCGACAATGGAGCTGAAACAACGATCAGCCGTTCCAACTACAAATATCTTTACTGGAGCGTAAAACAACAACTGGCACATCAAACAGTGAATGGGTGTAACATCCGTGTTGGTGATATGTATGGCTCCGGCACGATTTCTGGCCCAACGACTGACACCTTTGGATCAATGCTGGAGCTTTCATGGCAAGGTACCAAACCCATCTCTCTGAACGAGGGTGGCGATCGAAAATTTATCCAGGATCATGACACCATCACTATGCGCGGACATTGCCAAAACGACAGGGTACGAATCGGTTTTGGTGAGTGCATCACAAAAATTCTCCCCGCAAATTAATTGGCGATGATAGAAATTGATCCGAAAACTCTGAGTAACCAACAACTGTCGAAATTGCTACAAAACGGAGTAGCCCCCCGACCCATTGCACTGGCCTCGACCATGGATGATTTGGGAAATCCCAATTTGTCTCCTTTTAGTTTTTACAATGCCTTTGGCATCAATCCCACAACACTCATCTTTTCACCGGCTCGCCGGGGACGCGACAACACGACCAAACATACGCTCGAAAATTTGAAGGCCCGTCCGGAAGTGGTGATAAACGCTGTGACTTACAACATGGTGCATCAGGTAAGCCTGAGCAGCACCGAATATGCAAAAGGAGTTAACGAATTTGAAAAATCGGGGCTTACCCCACTTCCCAGTAAGTTGGTGAAACCATTTCGGGTGAAAGAATCACCCTTGCAATTTGAATGTAAGGTACGCGAAATTATTGAAACCAGCGGTAAAGCGGGATCGGGTAACCTCGTCATTTGTGAAATTCTGTTTGTGCATTTGGATGAAAAGGTGTTGGATGATGTGGGTGATATCGATGTGGACAAGATCGATCTGGTGGGCCGGATGGGAGGAGATTATTATGTTCGTACCTCAGGCAACTCAAAATTTATTGTCCCGAAACCGCTGAGTACCATCGGAATCGGAGTAGATGCCTTACCTGATCACATCCGATGGAGCAGGATTTTAACCGGAAACGACCTGGGACGACTGGGAAACCTGGAACACCTGCCTTCAGCACAGGAAATGGTGTTTATTCGCGAGCAGCCTGAATTTACACTCACCACCGGGGATAACGAGAAAAGACACCAGATTGCCAGGAAATTAATTGAAGCAGGGCGCGTAAAGCACGCGTTGGCATTGTTGCTGGCGTAAAAATAATGGGGCTTACTCTTTCATTATTTTTATAGTAGCTGTCGATTCCTCCGATCTTAAAACAACCATGTACATACCCCTTAACATGTCATTGGCATCCAGGATTACTTCATGGCTCCCAACTTCTTGAACCGAATTCACAAGCATTTTAACTTCTCTTCCAAGCAAATCTAACACCCTGATATCCACCAGCTGTTCCTTAGACAATGAATAAGTGAGGGTCGTTAAGTTTGAGAATGGATTTGGATAATTCTGCTTTAATGAAACGTTGGTTTCAGCCTCATTTTCCGGCAATGCAGTAAGAATCCAGCTAACAGGTTGTCGGTATATCCCACTGGGTGAATTGAAACCGGCTTTGTCCGCTTCGGTAGCAATAAACAACTCACTTGAAGTTACAGCAGCAGATATCACCTCTCCGGGAATTGAGAAAGGGATCCAATTCTGTAGATCATTGGTTACATAAGCTGTTTCTCCCAAAATAAACAATGTAAAAGCGCCGCTTTGGCTCACTTGCAAAAGCAATACATTGAATTTTTCGTTTTCAATAACACCCACCCAATTTTGGCCATAATCCAGACTATAAAAAGCACCGTCTTCGGTGGTTATAAATGAAAAAGTACTAAGCAGCATGACACCGGTAACATAAAGTTGATTACCCGTAAGCCCATTGTTACCCGAGAACCAGGAGGCGAATTCATCGTTCGAATAATAAACTCCCCCATAAGTAGCCAGAATATAGGTACTGGTGTCACCAAAATCATAACCACTCATGCTATTTATATAAAGAGCATCCCCTGACAGGCCTGTGTTTGCCGCAGTCCAGGGCCCATCCAACTCCGGGCCTGTAAAAAATCCACCTCCTATGGTTCCAACGATGAAATCATTGTTGTCCAGTTCACCCCCAACATAATATAAGCTAACATCCGTATTGGTTAATCCGGTGGACGTGGTATTTACATAAGACACCTGATCCATAGTAAAATAAGGGCCATCGTCGGTGGACACAAACAGAGAAGGCCAGGGACCCGGCATAATTCTATTGATGTTATTATTGTCCAAATCCCCACTGATATCTTCCCATGAATTTCCCAAGTCACGGGTGCGGAAGATCCCATCGCCCGCGAAACCAACCATCACGGTGTCGGCATAAGCAGCCATTGTAACAGCCTCGGAGGAAGCCGTTCCGATGGGAATAGGAGTCCATTGTCCAAGCAAACAGACGGACATAAATGAACTAAACATAAAGAGTACAAATTTTTTCATAAGGCGAGACTTTTTGGTTAGAACAAAGAATTATAACAATTAATTAGCTTTCTTTTTAGGTGATATTTCTAAATTCCAATACTTTACACATGCATTTATGATGGACAAAAGGGAATTAACAATTTCCCTGTAACAAAGATACAATATTGAAAAGCAAAAAGTCTACGACTTTTACCGTATTTTCCAAGTAATTGCAGTTCAACGTGATTACAATTCAAATCAATTGTGTATGATTCCGTCTTATAACAGGATTTAGCATTGATTCTAGACCAAAATAACTGATTATATGGCCATTGGGGAATCCAACACGAAAATCAACAGACTATCCGAGAAAGAATAATTAAAATTATTGAAAAATATTTCAAACATTATGTGGTTTATATTATAAACTAGTTTATATTTGTTGAGAATTATAAATTAAAAACTTATTACGTATGAAAACAACCCAGAGTATTGAAATTATTGAGACCATGTTCAAAGAGAACAAGAAGTCACTGCATCGGAATTCCTTTTATTTTATCATGTGGGGAATTTTGCTTATCCCGACCGGCATAGCCGAATACCTGTTGTATGGGCATCCCAATTTTTGGATGATCTGGCCCGCTATGGGAATTATAGGTGGAATTATCTCATTTGCTTATGGGATGAAGGAAAGTAAACGTTCGGGCGTAAAAACCTCTGGCGACCGGATCACCTCCTTTACCTGGGGTGCATTTGGTTTTACGATGATCTTCTCCATTGCCTATACAATGCACCACCAGCTTCCGCCACATGCTTTAATATTAATGCTGGCAGGTTCTGCCACTTTCATTAGTGGAGGTATATCAAAGTTTAATCCGTTTATCCTGGGGGGCCTGGTGATGGAGCTGGGTGCTATTATTTGTGCTTTTGTTGTTGATCAACCTTATCAGGGATTGGTTTTCGCCGGGAGTTTCCTTTTTGGCTATGTTATTCCAGGTATTATCTTACGAAAATCAGAGCATGACAAAGCTTAACCCCATATTGCATCAGGAACTTCGACTTTCCATCATCAGTTTTCTGGTCAATGCCGAATGGGTTGATTTCATGAAACTAATCGAAGTCACTCAGGCAAGCAAAGGGAACCTGAGCGTTCAGATCTCAAAACTCCAGGAAGCCGGCTATATAGAGGTAAAGAAATCTTTTAAAGGAAACTACCCTCATACCGAATGCCGGGTCACAGATGCAGGGAAAAATGAATTTGAGAATTACTTAATACAACTAAAGCAACTGTTAAATCTGGAATAACAGGAATGTCGGAAGTCCGACCCCCCCGATAGTTATCGGGGCTTTCGGGGGAAGTCAGAAGTCAGAAGTCAAATGAACAAAAAGTAAAGAAAGCGAAAAAATCCTGGAAACCTATATTGACCTGGCTTTAGATGAAACCACCTTCTCAAAAATATCGAGAGTTTTCTGTGTTAGCAAAAATGAATTGGAAAAATTGAAGAAAAAGTATCCGGATTTTCCAGAACCATACGATGACAAAATAGTTGATTTATTGGTAGATCACCTATGGCGTAACAATCATAAAAACACAACTTTTTTCCATAAATTTTTATCTGGAAGATGGTAAGATTGATCTTTGTAATCAATCTTACCATCTTAATCAAAAACAGATTTCGAAAAGACGTTTCACTATATCCCCTGTTTATTGTTGGTATATTTTGAGATCAGCTCCAACCGTAAGTCCTGAAACAATTTCTGAGTTTCTTCCATCCTTTTAATGGTGAGATCGGTGAGGTATTTCTTAGCTTTTTCGGGGTTTATTTTAATCAATTCCAGTGCAGTAGAATCCACCTTTGATTGCTCTGCAAAGAAACCGGCTTCCAGCGGATCCCGGCGTTCGTGCAAAGTTTTTACTGCATCCTGCCAACGCAGGTACAGCAGATTGTCCACAAAATCCACATTCCAGCGGATGCTGTTCTCCTGAAAGGCAACAGGATCATAAGTCTTGTAACATTCGGCTACATCGGTCACACCCGAATAAATGGGCACATAGGCCGATGTGTAGGCATTGTCCACATAAAACCAGTAAATCCCTCCCACTTCATTGGGCAACCAACCCCTGAGTTGGGTAATCATGCCATATTCCCCCCGGGCACGGGCCACATTGCGTCTTTTGTTGATGTTCAATACCCTTCTCAACTCCAGCGTTGGAAAAGGAGTGGCGATGGGGCTCTTCACCAGCTCACCGGCCTCGTTGGGGTAATACCACACCGAAGCATTTTCCTTGTCATAAATGGTTCCGGTAAACGTAGAACGCTGGAATGCCATGATGTCCTGAACAGAAATCTTTTTCTCGGGTTTAACTGAAAAGGGATAGAGCGACAAAGGCTCTACATATTGCGTATATTGATTTTCACCTTCCCAGGGTGAGTTGGTAAAACGATCTGGCCAGTTGGCATGATGTGGAGCAAAACCGGCATAAAACAGCCAAAAACGGGAGGTAGCCCACTCGCGTGGAATGGGTGCGTAGGCCTCTTGCCAGATAAAAGGCAGTCCCGACCCAGGATTATACCATCCACTGTCGATGGCCACCTGCATATAATTGGACGAGGCACGGTAGTTGGCCTTGTCTGTCAGGTTGATTTGCTTGATAATACTCCAGTTTGGGATGATCAGGGCCCGGTCGTCCCCTACCCTTTGTGCTGCCCAAATACAACCGGGCTGACCACTTTCGGGCGTCCATTGGTTGCCCACACTAAAAATTTCCAGCACCCAGATCTCGTTTACATCGGCAATCACCAGCGATTCGCTTTCGCCCACACAACTGGGCAGAAACCCATATTTTTCCATGAGTTGGGTAATCAGTGCCAGCGCTTCTTCGGCAGTTTTGCAACGCTGAAGAGCAAAAGCCTGTGCCTGTTCAACGGTCATCACCTGTTTGCAGAGGTTAAGGTCGAGTTTCAACTCCTCACGCTCACTGGTGGTGCTTTCGCCGATGGCCAGCTGATATTCATTCATCTGCGGATAGGCTGTCTGGAAGTAGCCATTGGTTTGGGCTACCTGTGGGATTTCTCCCAGTACTTTTCCATAATCACCCAATGGTCGGCCCAGGTCCACCATACCAAAATGAACGTCAGCCATGGAACCCGGTTTAAACGTCTGACCCGGAACAAAATGCAACCTGCAATCGGGGCCGGCATCTGTATGCGATACGATTACCGATCCATCGGCGGAAGCTTTTTTGCCCACCGCAATTATGGTACATGCCAGGGACATCTGAACAGAATAGATAAGCAACAAGCTGAACAGCAGGGATATTCTCAATTTCATAGGATTCCTTTTAAATAATGAGTTCAAATATATTTTACCGATTAAAATCGTGGTTTGCGAAACTAGGAAATTTGACCTACATCCGAACATGTCTCACCAAAAACTTTTGCTATTGGGTTAAAGTAAACTGCGTTTTTTTGTTTGGGAAAACAAATATAACATGATAGTCATACGCCTCCGGTTTTATACCGCTCTCAAAATCTAAAACCCCATCGCCTCAATAATAAATCACCAAAATAATGACTCTAAAAATTAGACCGATAAAATTAATTCCTGGATTTACCCTACCAAATACCCGATGGTCCATTTACAATGAAACAAAGAGCTGATTCAAAACATTTTAAACGATTGAAAATGGATAGGCTATTATGTTTACAGAGGTTAAAAAAAAGGTGTTAATGGAGAACTTCCAGAGTTGGGTTTATACTCCCGTCAGGGCCAATGGTATGAAAAACCAGAATCCATGAGAAATAGAACAAAATTCAGACAACAAATATTATTCAGAAAAAAAACGTAGTTTTGGTTTATGAAAACGCTTCAAGAAATAGAAATGACCCTGGGAAAACATAAACAACAATTGTTTTCTGAGTACCCTATTAAGTCTTTAGCAATTTTCGGCTCATATGCCAGAAGAGAGCAGAAAGAGGAAAGCGACCTTGACTTATTAGTTGAATTTAACGACAAAATTGGCGTTCGTTTTATAGACCTGGCCGAAGAACTTGAAAAACTAATTGGTTTTAAAGTTGACCTGGTTTCAAGAAAAGGGATCAAAGACAAATATTACCAAAGAATTCAACCGGACTTGACTTATGTCTAAACGGGATCTAATATTACTTCTTGAACGCGACACATTATACAGCAACTTCAAGAAAAAAATTATCATAACTTTGGACAGAAAAATACAGAGTGACAGAATAGATAACATTTAAATGATGAGGATTGCAAAAATATCCATACGCTTTTTTGACGACGGCGAAGTGCGAGCCGTTTGGGACGAGCAAAACGCCAAGTGGTGATTTAGTGTGTTGGGGATATTGTAGCTTTGCTTACCGACCAGGACGACTACCCAAAACCCGCAACTATTGGAAATACCTTAAAGCGAAGTTGAAGAAAGAAAACAGTCAAGTGGTTAGTGCCACTACCCAGTTGAAATTCCTTGCACCGGATGGTAAAAAGCGTTTAGCCGATATGTTGGATTACACTGGTATTATTGCCTAAGGCAAAGAATTTCCGGGCAAAAAGGCAAACCGGTTTATTGATTGGTTTACATACAGTGATGAAAGCATAGACGGAAAAAGCAAAACAAAAGACCTGCCCCCGAAGAAATGGAACAATGGACAGGTAACGACGGTAAAAATGCTACTTTTGAAAGACCATCTACTATAACTAAAAAGAACTGCGAAAGTGGAAGCTGTGATAATTAGACCGATGCTACAAGAGCATTGGGAAAGAGTAAAACAAATTTATGAAAGTGGCATTGCAACAGGCATTGCCACTTTTGAGACCACTGCACCGGGTTGGGAAAAATGGAACGATGGACATTTGACTTTTGCAAGACTTGTTGCCATGTACAATAACGAAGTCGTAGGTTGGGCTGCCCTCAGTCCTGTTTCAAACAGATGTGTGTATGGTGGTGTTGCGGAAGTAAGTGTTTATGTAGATGAAAGTTACAAAGGAATAGGCATAGGAAAACTGCTTTTAAAAAAGTTAGTAACAGAAAGTGAAAGTAATAATATATGGACTTTGCAGGCAGGCATATTTACCGACAACATTGCCAGTGTAAAACTTCACGAGAGTGTTGGTTTTCGAGTTATTGGGTACAGAGAGAAAATTGGCAAATTAAAAGACACCTGGAAAGACAACTACATTTTAGAAAGACGAAGCAAAATTGTAGGGATTTAATGAAGAGAAAAGGGTAGCCGATTACAAGGTATCGCTTTTGTAATTTCGCAATAAATACATTGATATGACAACGATAGAACTGAAGGCAATGCATATCAGGAGGATATCAGAGATTAATGATTTCTCATTTCTTAAGGCTATAATAACAATTCTTGGTTCTAAGACTGATAAAGAGATACTTACCCAAAATTTAAAACAAAGGGAAGAGATCATTGCATCCTTGAAATAAAATGATGTTTGGCATTTGAAGTAAGAACCACTTCTAAAAGCAGGATCGGTCTCCATAATTCCGCATCGCCCCAGAAATAAACCACCAAAATAATGACTTTAAAAATCAAACCGATAACATTAATTCCTAGATTTACCCCACAAAACGTCCGATGATCCATTTACAATGAAACAAACAGCTGATTTAAATCATTTTAAACGACTGAAAATGGCCAGGTTATTATGTATGAAGAGGTTAAAAAAAAGGTATTAAATAAATAACTGCTAGATTTGGGTTTATCCGATCATTAGCGGTAATGCTAAAAGACGACACATACGACATCATATGAAATTTAAAAAGCAACATTTAAAAAATATAATTGACGCAAATAACGATAATCGTTTAGCGATTTTTGTTGGTGCGGGCGTGTCAAAAAATTCTGAGACAAAAGGATTAAAACTTCCTACATGGACTGATTTGATTTCTGATTTAAAAAAGGACTTGGAACTAACTGACGAATCAGATTATTTAAAAATTGCACAGCTATATTATCTTGAATTTAAAGAACATTCATACCTAAAAAAGCTGAAAGACTTTTTCCCTGACAACATAAGACCATCATCAATTCACAAACAGATATTTGAGTTAAATCCCCAAGTAATTATTACAACAAATTGGGACACAATTTTAGAAAAAGCTATTGAAGACAATGCTTACATATATGATATAATTCGTTGTGACGAAGATTTAGTAAAATCAACCTTGCAGAAGAAGTTAATTAAAATGCACGGTGATTTTAAAAATCACAACATAGTATTTAAAGAAGACGATTATTTGAATTATCAATTCAATTTCCCACTTATTGAAAATTACATAAAAAGTATATTGTCAACTCACACGGTTTTGTTTTTAGGCTACTCATACAACGACATAAATTTTAAGCAGATAACAAAATGGTTACAGAACCATTCTGAAGTGCAGCCGCCAAGATACTTAACAGTATTCAACGAAAACCCTACACAAAATAAGTATCTTGAGAATCACGGAATAAATATTTTTCATCTTGACGAGCCTAATAATGAACCCAAAATACAAAAAGAGTATTCTGAAAACTCAAAACATTTTTTAGACCTTTTAAAGAATTATGAAAATGTTGAACTATTAAATGGCGAAAAAGAAATTGTTGAATTTGTATTGAGTAAATTAAATGTTTTAGCAGAATTAAACGGAATACTTTTAGAACAAATCCAAACTTCTTTAACAAACTGTGGCTTCCTTTATGACGATGAAAATAAAGTCATACTTGAATTCTATGACAAAATTTTGACTTATGACTTGAACAAAGAAAAAAGAAATATTTACAAGGAGTTTGTCAATATTCTAAAGAAGCAGGATGAAAAAAAAATATCCAATAATTCGTTAATTAGAATTTTTGACATACTAAGAAAGGCAAACATTAAAGGCATCATAATTAGTGATGACGACTTAAAAACCGCACAAAAACAATACATCGTAATTGATGACTATTTAAAAAAGGAAAACTCTAATCTTGAAACAAATTATTACAACTTTGACTTTAAAGTAATAAGCAAATCAAAAACTGAAGTCTATGATTTATTAAACGAATCTTTTTTGCTATATCAAATTGAAGATTATGATAAAGCATTTGAACAATTAGAGAAAACCATTTCCCAATGCTTAAAGCAAAAAAACTATTCTTTGCTTTTTATTTCAATGTTTAATAGAAATGTGCTTTTAAGACATCTGCAATTCGGTATTAACCAAAGCAGAGATGATTACAAACACATTGAAAAATATGATATAGAGGAAAAGTTTTATGAATTGCCAAAGGATTTACGAAAGGCTTTGAAGCCGATTTACAATTTTTTAAACTCAAACGACCTCTACAAATACGCCTATCAAATATCAGAAGAACTAAATAAGAAGGAAGAATCAAAGAAAACTATTGAATCTGGCGGTTTTGTTTTTAATTCAAATATTACAGAATCAACTTGCAAGCATCAAAATCTCATATCATTTGTTCTTCGTAACAGGATAATGATTGAAAATCATAGCGAATTTAGAAGTATCAATAAGTATTTCTTAAAAATAGCTATCGTTCGCCAAGTTCAACAAGAAAAAACATCGTTCAATCAAACAGAGCTTTTTTCCGCTATTAAATATTTATCGAATAAGGAATTAAAACAACTGTTGGTTGATTTTTATAAATACAATTCTCAATTAAAAGGAAAATTTGAAATTTCAGATGTCAACAAAGATTGGCTAATAACCACAGTATTGGCTTCTGTTGTAAAAGTATACATTTCATCAAAGATTGCGTTTAATAAGTTTGAGCAATACTTAGAAAACATCATTTTTTTACTTTCATTATCAAAATTGTCAAAGGAGGAAATTGACAAAATAATAAGTTCGTTTAACACCATCATAGATGGTGCTAAAAATACAATCGGTATATATCAATCAATAAATCTATTTTTAGGCAATCAATACAATCTGTTTAATACTTCAATATGTGAAGAATCGCTATTGAATTTGATAAAGGCTATTATAAGTAAGTTTGTTTATAAACAATATAATGGACACGAGTTTCACGTAATTACACGCAACGAGATTTCAAATCTTTACGGTTATGCGAGAGAAAGTAAGGCGATTTTTAAAGATAATGCTTTAGTTGATAAATTAATTGCATCGTCAAAAGAATTAGCCATTGATGAACAATTAAATATTTCGGAATCGCTTCTTCTAAGTATTTATGATATTGCAACAGAGACAATTCAAACAAAAATAAAAGACTATCTTTTAAGCATTAAGTCAACAGAGACAAAAGAAGAACACGATTATTTTATTTTTGAACTTGTTCTAATAATAAGAGACTTTAAAAAACTTGACAAAAAACTAATTGCAAAACTTTCTACATATTTTGACAAGTATAAAGATTCAAGGACGTTTTCATCTGTTTGGTTCACATTAGACAGCCAAATTGACTACTTGATTAAAGAAAAAAATCTTGTGTCCTTAGAGTCCATATCAAAGACAATCAAAGTGCTAATTGACAATTATGAAAAAAGCAAAAGAGTTTCAATATTTTAGAAAAGCACTAACCGCCAACAGCACCTACCCAAAAGTGGCGGTTCCGTGGTTAAATCAAGCTTTGTGCTTCTATCAAAGTTTGTGCTTGGCTGACAGTGAAGTGCTCCGAAATCACCACCTTCGGGTAGCTGCTAACCGTTAGGCACAACACAAAGAAACCCAATACAAATTCTATTGTAAGGAGATAAAAAATGGAATTATTGGATAAAATATTTTACGAACGATTGACGAATCATTTAAAACAGGTCAGGATTAACAACTTATTTGCCCGTTCGGTAATTGAAAAGAAAATATCAGGACAAGTATACGTTGACAACTTTGAAAATCCAAAAACATTCTATGTGGTTCATCCATACGGGATGTCATTGCTTTTTGGTGATTCACAGAATACTGATTTCAATAATAAATTCCTTGATTATTCCTTGAACACAAACAAGATACGCGACAAATATGAATGGATGCAAGCTTATCCGGGCGATTGGGATAAAGTACTTTCTGAGCTTTATAGTAACAGATTGATTAAGGCCGCAGAGAATAAGGAGAATAAAGTATCTGGAATTATTGAGCTTAATACACGGATTAATTTTAAATTTAATCGAGAAAAATATATCGTAAATAAGAAAATGATTTTACCACCGACTTGTGCGATTGTACAAACCGACAAAAAGGTATATGAAGAAATGATAGGCAGCGTAATCCCTTCTTATTTTTGGGATTCTGCAGATGATTTTATTAACAATGGAATCGGATTCAGTTTATTATGCAATAAAAAATTAGCGGCGACCGCATATTCAGCATTTATTCATGATAACAAATTAGAATTAGGCATTGAGACAATTCCTGAGTTTCGCGGAAAAGGATTTGCTCAGTTAGCATGTTCAGCCTTGATAGATTATTGCATTGAAAAGGATTATGAACCAATATGGGCATGTAGATTAGAAAACACAGGCTCGTATAAATTAGCGGAAAAACTCGGATTTGAAGTTTATAGTGAGATACCATATTACAGATTAAGTAATTAAAAGGACAAATGTGCAGCACCCAAACGCGGTATAAAAAATTGGTGTGACAGTAGGTTATTTAAGTCCCGATTTTTATAGTGAGTAGCCCCATAATTTCCACTTGAACCGAGTCTCCACTCTGGCAAATTCAATTATATTTGGAACCAAAATCATTAAAGATGAACTGCCTGAAAAACCTTATTGCCAAACATATACAGGGAAGAAAAGTATTCATTTTCTTCGTTCTTACCAACCTTGTTTACGCCTTTATGCTGGTGGTGACCATTCCCATGACCATGGCTTATGGGCACGGTATAAAATTACTGGATATGATGCCTGCCGGATATAACCTGAAGGATGTAACCGACCTGTTTACCGCTCTGGGAGCGGAAGGCAGACATGCCTATTTATTTTATCAAATCCCTGTGGACATGATTTATCCATCGCTTTTTGCCATTGGATATAGTCTGTTGATGGCCTATTTTCTGAACAAACTGGGCAAACTAAGAAGTCCCTATTTTTACCTGGCATTGTTACCACTTGTTTCCGGAGCTTCCGATTATATGGAGAACATTGGCTTTATAACTTTACTGAATCAATATCCTGATATAAACCCAACCCTGGTAAAAATTTCGAGTGTGTTTTCGGTGATCAAGAGCAGTACGACTTCCCTCTATTTTATCTCACTTATAGTGGTGCTTACCGCCTGGCTTATACAGGTCCTTTCGAAAAAGAAAGCAAAATAAATCCTGCCTGAAGTTTAAGAATAAACTGATTTACTCTGTTGTGCTCGGGCAGGAAGGATAAAACTCTGTTGAGTTTATTTTATCTTTTTGATCTCGGTATCAATAAAGCTGGTCACGGTAGCCGGAAAAGTCATTCCATCCTTTTCCATCTGCATGGTCATGTCCATTTGAATTTTAGATAAAGATACCATGCCCGTTTTCCGATCGATGGTCATCTCGCCCTTCATGGTGCCGTCGACTTTACCATTGGATTCCGGATTTGTAAGGTTCTCTGACAATGTCCCATTGAGCGACAACATGGCTTGTTGACGTGTTGACCTGGTGAGGGTATAGGTCATATTCACGGTCATATTGCTCGATTCCTGAGGTGTAATCTGCTCAGTCCAATTGTCGCCAACTTTTACCTTATGATCAGGATAAACAGCATAATTATTTCCTGAATTCAAATTACCCGACATGTCACCGGCATCGCCAAGAGCCGAAACATCCATGCGGTCAACCTGGCCCCTTTCGTTCATCACGGAAATAACCGCGGCCCCAATCATTTTATTCATCTGGGTTGCAAATTCCGCGCCCATGGGCGAGTCGAAAGTGCTGCTATCCTGGGAGTCGTATTTGATTTGCATCCCAAAAATCTGTTGGTCCATCACAATGTGGTCGAAAACAGTTCGCTGGGTAATCATCCCATCCTTAACGGAGTCGATAAAGGAAGTCATGTAAAAAACCATGTCCTGATCCAGCGTGGCTTTCTGACCCATGGCTTCAAACTGGATGGTTTGCTCAATATTCGATTTGTTGCTAAATTGGTCGCCCGGTAGCAGCTTGTATTTCAGCTCGATACTTTTTTGTGCCACGGCAGTGCTGACTGAACCTGCCAAAAGCAGTGCGGAAGTCAGTAATAAAATGTTTGATTTAATCGTCATTATTCTCATATTTATTAGGTTAAAATGGCTCATCATCGTCCATATCATTCATTTTTGAGGGGAAGCTTTTAATGCCGGCACTCACATCCGACGACCTGTATCCACCATCAGACGGCCCGGGTCCATAGTCTTCAAACTTGGCAAACTCGGCAATAAACTTCAACTTAATATCGCCAACGGCACCGTTTCGGTGTTTGGAAATAATAATTTCCGAAACGCCCTGGGTAGGTGTGCCGTCTTCGAATACATCGATTTTGTAGTATTCTGCCCGATAAATAAAAAGTACCAGGTCGGCATCTTGCTCAATGGCACCGGATTCACGTAAGTCGGAAAGGATCGGCCTTTTGGACTGTCCCGGACGGTTTTCCACCGCACGGCTCAACTGCGACAAAGCCAACACCGGAACATCCAGCTCTTTGGCCAATGCTTTCAACGATCTCGAAATCTGACTGATTTCCTGTTCGCGGTTCCCCCGGCTATCGCCACCGGATGTCATCAACTGCAGATAATCGATAAAAACCATCTGTATATCATGCTGTTGCTTTAGCCGGCGACATTTGGCCCTTAACTCGAAAATCGAAAGGGCCGGTGTATCATCGATAAACATCTTGGCATCCACCAGATTGGAAATTTTATCGGTCAACTGCTGCCATTCATAGCTCGCCAGATCACCACGTTTAAGTTTATCAGAGCGCAATTCCG
Organism: Bacteroidetes bacterium GWF2_41_31; assembly: GCA_001769215.1. Lineage (GTDB taxonomy): Bacteria > Bacteroidota > Bacteroidia > Bacteroidales > F082 > UBA6244. The sequence goes on along the minus strand of MEOL01000034.1, from coordinate 50,172 downwards.
ATTCACTCGAAATTAACCTCGTCACAAGCTGTACCGCCGACATCTCAAGTGAAAAGAAAGCAACGGGTTTGTTGAACATCACGGCCACATTCCTGGCCATGTTCAAGGCAAACGCGGTTTTCCCCATGGAAGGACGGGCGGCCAGAATGATCAGATCTGATTTTTGCCAACCGGAGGTGATGCGGTCGAGTGCAGTATAACCCGAGGCTACACCACGCATCTGCCCTTCCCCATCCCTGGCATGTTCAATATCGATGATGGCCTGGCGTATTAAAGCAGGCATGTCCTGGAAATTGCGTCGCAGGTTGGTTTCCGAAACAGAAAAAAGACTTTGTTCAGCCTTATCGAGCAAATTGAACACATCGGTGGTATCTTCAAAAGCATCCTTGATGGTTTCAGACGAAATGCGAATCAGCTCACGCTGGATATGCTTCTGCATAACGATCCTGGCATGAAATTCCACATTGGCACCCGAAGCGATCCGGCTGGTGAGCATGGTGATAAAATAAGGGCCACCTACCATTTCAAGCTCACCCTTACTTTTTAGTTTATTGGTAACAGTAAGAATGTCAATTGGTTCTGATTCCGCAAACAATTCAGATATGGCGGTAAAAATACGCTGATGGCTGTCCTTATAAAACACCTTTGCAGAAAGAATATCGATTACTGCAGAAACAGCATCTTTCTCTATCATCATGGCACCAAGCACCGCCTCTTCCAGATCGATAGCCTGTGGTGGCACTTTGCCATGCTCATAAGCGGGTTGCACTGACGTGGTTAAACTTTTGGGAACTACTGATTTCCTGAACTCTTTCTTGACATCTTCCATAAAGCCAAAAATACAAATAATGGTTTTGGTTGATAAGGATGTTGATAAATTAATTTAAGAAAAGAATGGGTCGATTGGAAAAGCATATTTGAAGATGATAAGATGTATATTGTGCTTACACAAAAGGTGATTTATGACTTTATTTGCTAACCTATAAAAGTACCCTGATGCTGTTTCCATCTTTTTAGTAACCATGATAAAAAATGACCCAATTGGAATGAACAACCCAATCTAAGTCAGCACAATATCTTCATCTTTTATCAAATCCAACCCTTGGTACCGGCGTAACAGCCGGGCAATGGTAATGACATCTTTTTGGCAATAGGTCACGATGCGTTCCAGGTTTTTTTCCTCCCAGTAAACTTTACCAACCATGCTGCCATCGATGTCATCTTTTGGTGTGGGAATGTCGAATATAGCGGCCAATAACTCCAGCGAAGTATAGTGTTTATAATCGCCAAATTTCCATAGCTCCATGGTGTCGAGATGTTGAACTTCCCATGGTTTTTTACCAGCCATATCCAGAATGGAAGGAAGTTCTACTCCCAGCACCAACATCCTGCGGGCAATGTAAGGAAAGTCGAACTCTTTGCCATTATGAGCACACAACAACGAATCCTTATTGTCATAGTATCGCCTCAACATGTCGGCAAATTCCTGTAAAAGAATTTTTTCGTCGTCACCAAAAAATGATTTGACCCTGAATTCTTTCCCTGAAAAGCAACCACATGAAATGCAGACGATTTTTCCAAATTCAGCGAAAATTCCTGCCCTGTTATAAAGCACATCGGCAGTTTCACCTTCCTCGGTCTGTAACCTGCGGGATTTCTTTTCCCACAAGATTTTCATTTTATCACTCATTTGATTGAAATCCGGAACTCCCGGAACTGTTTCTATGTCAAGAAACAGTATTCTGTCAGTAGCAAGTTGATTGAGCATGTCTCAGGTTTTAAAAATTAAAAGTACACAAAAATGTGTAACTTGCGCAGGTTATGACAAACCATTTTTACAGATTTATTTTTTCTTTTTTGGTGGTGCTTACCTCAATTGCGGGGTGTAAAAAACCTGAAAAAGCAACTCCGGTGGCCATCACGTTTATCGCACCCGAAGCATCCTCCATTTTTCAAGTGCCTGACACTATTCTGGTTAAATTTAACATCGAGAGCAAGTCAGCGATACATTATGTTCGTGTTAGCATCGATAATGAAGACCTTATTCCGGTATCACCGCAACTATTCATTTATCCCGTTGACAGCATGCGCCATTTTGAGATTCCTGTCCCGGTAGGTGCCCTGGCAGCTTTCGATTCTATGAATTGCTTTGTTCACCTGGTTGTGGAAAACGATCAAAAAACCACCCATGAGTTCATGGAAATCAATTTGAGCAATAAACCCTTTGCTTATAAGGGATTTTCCGTTGTAACCGAGGAAGATGGAAACAAATCACGTATCTACTTTTACGACGAACACATGACAGAAACGGCACAGCTTCCGGTTATCGGTAAAATCACTCATGCCATTGCCGACCGGGAATCTGATTTGTTGATATTAACAACTGCCATTCCTGAAATATTATCTGCTTATTCATATTCCGATTTAAAACTACAATGGTCCAGAGATCCCCAGCTGCCCTATCCTGAATTCACCTTCGTACAGTACCACTCACCGCTTTTATATTTTGGTAACGGAGCGGGGCAGGTGATTTCAATATACGCCTCCACGGGCTTAGAAGTGTTTAACACCCCCATATTCAGTAGCTACTACCCTACTAACCTGGTTGCTAACACAACAAAACTGGTAATCGCTTATAAAAGCAGGACAGGTTTATCCTCCATGCTGAACACCTGTTATCGGACAACAGGCGCACTTCAACATCAGTACCTGATTGATTTCGAACTGGTTTTTGGACTCCAATCCGGCGAAAGCGAAACTGTTATTTTGTTCGGTAACATTAACAATTCAGGTCGTATGTTGAATTTCGATCCACATGAAAATCAACTAATTTCCACACATATTTTCGATTTTGGAAGTATCCATCAAGTCGTTCCCATCGGTGACATCACATTTCTAATCAATTCAGCATCCGGGCTGTTTCAGGTGAATTCAGAAACAGGTATCGCGACGCAGATAAACTTTTCGGTAAACGAAATAGAAGATATGGCTTGGGAACAGGAGAAGGGCAGGCTTTTTATTGCCGCAGGAAACGAAGTCCTCATTCTTTCTTATCCCGGTTTTAATTTGATAAACAAGCTGACATTCAATAATAAAGTGCTAAAAATAACCACGCGTTACACCCGATGATTATGAATGAATAGTGTGAAACGCGTGGTGATTTTAATAAATATTTCCGGTTGATATCCAAATCGATCAATGACAATTAAAATAAGTATACTGCCTATTTATCCAGATATCATTTTGTCTTGTCGTCAGGTTTAGCTTTATGTGCTTCCGCATCAATAAATTTCCATCCGCCAATCATTGAAGAAGTCATCCCATTTCGTTCAATGTAGTCATGATAAAATACCAGATACACATGGACCAATCCAAAAAGGATGAAGAACCACATGAGAATATGATGGATTTGACGCGTCATGAAATCACCTCCCAACAGGGGGACGATCCACGAAAACAGGTCAGGAAACCAGGAAGTGCTCATGGCAGCATACAGACCAAACCCGGTGAGGCTTTGTAAAATGAAGGCCAGGAAGGTGATAAAATAGGTAAGGCTGGCAAGGGTATTGTGCCCGATAGACAAAATGGGTTTGTCGGATAACTGCAGAATATCCACTTTTAAAACACTAACAAATTCATTCCATTGCCTCTTTTTAAGCGGAATAAAATTATTCCAACGGGCATATCTGTTTCCAACAAATCCCCAATAAATCCTGAAAACGAAGTTGAAAAAGAATAAAAAAGCCGCGACGAAATGGATAAACCTGACGGTCCCAAACCAATAACTAAAGGAAGCTTCGGCAGCGCTTTGCAATGCGGGCGGCCTGCCGATAATAAAACCTGTAATGCACAGAGCTACGATACACAGTGCATTGACCCAATGGTATAACCTTACGGGAAGTTCCCAAACATACACTTTTCGGACTAATTCCTCACTTACTAAAGTTTCCATAAGCCAAGATTAAAAGGTTTGAATTTGATGAACATACTTTCCCTTGTGATCATACAGGTGCACAGCACAGGCCAGGCAGGGATCGAAAGAATGGATTGTCCTCAGAATTTCCAGGGGATTTTCCGGATCTGCGATGGGGGTGCCAATTAAAGAGGCTTCGTAAGCCGATCGGTTTCCGTTGGCATCACGTGGGGAAGCATTCCAGGTACTCGGTACTACCAGTTGATAATTGTCTATTTTCTTATCCTTAATTTTAATCCAGTGTGCAAGTGCACCTCTTGGGGCCTCCGTCATACCAACTCCCTGGGCTTCTGATGGCCAAGTCTCTGGTTTCCATTTATCAGCAACAAAAGTTCGTGTATCGCCATTTTTAATATTGGCAAGCAATTGCTGATAGAACTCTCTTGACCATCCGGCTACCAGCTTGGTTTCAAGTCCACGGGCGGCAGTACGCCCTAAGGTAGAGAACAAGGCGGTTACAGGTACATCCAGTTTTTGTAATGCGTAGGTAATCACTTCTTTAAATTCATCCTTGCCTGAGGCATAACCCACCAGCATGCGAGAAAGTGGTCCTACCTCCATTGGATGACCATTCCATCTGGGGGTCTTCAACCAGCTGTATTTATTATCAACGTCCAGATAGTCGTAAGGAGGTCTTGGCCCTGTATAGTTAAGATTGGTCTCTCCATTCCATGGATGCTTACCGGAAGGATCATTGTCAGAATAATCATACCATGAATGCGCAATTTGCTCTTTGATCTGCTCGGGATCGGTACCATCAATCGGAATTACTTCATTCAGGTTGCGGTTCATGATGATACCACGCGGGAATTTAAAGCTGCCCACATCTGCATAGCCATTGGTAGGCAAATCGCCATAAGCCATATAATTTGATAGCCCTCCGCCAATGGCTCCCCAATCACTTTTATAAAAGGAAGCGATGGCGAGTAAATCAGGAATATACACCTGTTCAATAAAGTCGTATGCCTGATCGAACAAGGTACCTACATAAGCCAGCCGTTCGGCATTCAGCGCATTGCTGTCATCGATATTAATTGCACAAGGCACGCCTCCTACCAGGTAATTGGGATGTGGATTTTTTCCGCCAAAGATGGTGTGAACTTTAACGATTTCCTTTTGCCACTCCAGTGCTTCCAGATAATGTGCCACCGCCATCAGGTTGGCTTCGGCAGGAAGTTTATAACCCGGATGTCCCCAGTAACCATTGGCGAAAATCCCCAATTGGCCGCTATCAACGAATTTTTTAATTCGTTTCTGAACATCCGAAAAATACCCGGGCGAGCTGTTGGGCCAGCTCGAAATACTTTGAGCCAGCTGCGAGGTGGCAGCAGGATCGGCCTGGAGGGCAGAGACCACGTCTACCCAGTCGAGGGCATGGAGGTGATAGAAATGCACCACGTGGTCCTGCATATATTGCGCGCAGAACATCAGGTTACGGATTACATCGGCATTGGGTGGAACGGTTATACCCAGGGCATTTTCAACGGTTCTTACCGAGGCGAGGGCGTGTACGGTAGTGCAAACGCCGCAAACCCTTTCGGTAAATGCCCATGCATCGCGTGGATCGCGTCCTTTCAGGATGAGTTCAATTCCCCGAACCATGGTTCCTGAACTGTAAGCATCCACAATAACGCCATCCTTGATTTCAGCTTCTATTCTTAAGTGTCCTTCGATACGTGTGATCGGGTCGACAACAATTCTTTGTGCCATAATACTTTAAATTTTCGGGTTTTCAATATCTGCTTTCACTTCACCTTTGTTCGTATGTTTCCGTTTGCGGATGTTAGTCGAAATGGCATGAGCCACAATTCCGGCTCCGGTAGCTATCCCCAGCCCCACTCCGATGGTATCGGCTGTAGATTCAATACCAAATCCCGGGAAACTTTGCAGGTGTTTATAGAATGGGCCATTGTCCCAAAAACTGGCTTCACTGCATCCTATGCAAGGATGGCCCGACTGGATAGGATAACTGACACCATTGTTCCATTTAATAACCCCACATGAATTATAGGTATTTGGTCCGCGGCACCCCATCTTGTATAAGCAGTATCCACGTTTGGCATTTTCATCGTCGAACGACTCGACGAACAGGCCTGCATCATAGTTGGGTCTGCGGTAACAAGTGTCATGCACACGTCTTGAATAGAATGCCATCGGCCTGCCCAATCCATCCAGCTGAGGAATGCGGTCGAAGGTAAGCAAATGCACAATTACGCCAGCCATCACCTCGGCGATGGGGGGGCAACCCTGCACATTAATAATGGGTTTGCCTTTGATGACTTTATGCACCGGTCTGGCTCCCGTTGGATTTGGAGAAGCAGCCTGAACGCAACCAGCTGAAGCACAATTGCCCCAGGCCACGATGGCTTTGGCTCCATCGGCCACTTCATTTACAATATCATAAGCACTTCTGCCTCCAATGCAGCAATAAGCTTCATCACCTGTAGGAATAGAACCTTCAACCATCATCAGGTACTGACCATGGTATTTTTCCATGGTATCGTGGAGTGATTTTTCTGCCTGGTGACCCGAGGCAGCCATTAAGGTCTCAGTATAATCCAGAGAAATCTTGTCGAGTAAGATGTCGGCCACAATGGGATGCGACGACCTGATAAACGATTCACTGCAACAAGTACATTCCTGAAAATGCATCCACAAAACAGGGATTCTGGATTTGGTTTCGAGTGCTTTGGCAATTTGAGAAGCACCACTGGCGCTTAAACCAAGCATGGCGGCCATGGTGCCGCAAAACTTGAGAAAATCGCGGCGTGAATAGCCTGCTGCCAGCACTTCTTCGTAAACGGTGGGTTTTTTGTCGATCATAGCTAAACAGATTAAGATGCGTATTAATATAATGTATATGATTATACCTGCAATAACATCACGACTGGCATCTGAAAGCCCAACAAATGGCTATTTCAGCCTAAGCTTTCTCCTCTGGTTCAGCTCCTTACTGCCTCTCTGTCTTAATCAACTCTTCGTTCTGAAGGAGCTCATCCATCTCCCTAAATATTTCAAGAGCTTCCATTGCATCCTGTTCTTCCACTTTTGCAATGGCCATACCTACATGAACCACCACATAATCACCCACGCCTGCTTCGGGCAGCCACTCAACACATGCATCCACTATACTTCCGGAGATATTTACCTTAGCCATCCGCATTTCGGATACGCTATCGTCGATGGATATGATTTCTCCCGGAACTGCTAAACACATAATTTTGGTACAATAAAATGAAATATCTAACTATCTACATAATTAATTGCCTCAAATATATTGTTATTTAGAAACGAATTTAAATAGCGAACTCACTTTTTGCCCATCCGGCACAAATTTAGAACTATTCTAAATTAACAGGAGGCCAATATTTTGTTTACCAGATGATAAATTTTGGGGATGGAGGCTTCTATTTCAGGTGAAAGTTCCAGGGTTAGATCCTGCAATTCTAAAATGGTCACTGTAATGAGATATATCCTTGGAAGGTGATTAAGCAGGGCAGCCGACTCAATGAGATCCTTCAATCCGATATCGTGTGAACTAAGCACTTTTGGAAAGTCAGACGCAAAATGGGGTTCGATTACCTTTAATGTCCCGGGAGTTTCATCGTCCATGGTGGCATCAATCATAATAATGGTTTGGTAATCTTCGAGCACCGAAAGGATATAAAACCCTCCGGTTCCACCATCAAGCAAATCAACATTTTCGGGTAAAGGTTGGTTTTGTATGTATTGAATGGCCCGAACGCCAATTCCTTCATCACCCATCAGCATATTGCCAATCCCTAAAACAAGTATTTTCTCCAGTGGTGTTTCCATATCAATTTTTAAAGCGAATATATTCAAATTAATATGAAATAAAAATCCTAAGGTTATTTTGATGGTTGGGTGAGCCTCATAGCCGGAGAATAATCTATTTTCTTAACGCCAACCCTACTATTTGAAAAAGGATCCGGGAAATTTTGCTCCAGACATTGAGCTGAGCCGGAAGTAAGAATTTCATCCATACCAACAACCAAACCAAGCGGTTGCCTGTAGCGTGCCATCCCCCGGGATCCATATTTTGAATTGGTTTCAACACCTAGAAACCTATAAATTTACTTTGTTGCCATACCCTTTGCATAGCGAAACCACTATTTAAGTTTTACCATCAACTTTGTTTCAGAAAGATGATTCCTGGTTTGCAACGTGTAATAATATATGCCTGCGGGATAATCATTGGCATCGAAAACAACTTGATAGCTTCCTTCTTCCTGAAATTCATTCACCAACGTTGTTACTTCTCTTCCGGAACAATCAAGAATTTTGAGTTGAACAAAATCTGATTTATTCATTGTATAACCAATTGTAGTAGAACTGCCAAACGGGTTTGGATAATTTTGTTCTAAAGAAGATGATTTCGAGTCAGGAGTATTGTCGGGCAATCCTGAAATAATCCAATCTATAGGTTGTCTGTAAAACCCGCCACTATAATTAACATCTGATTTTCCTGATGCAGTTGCGATAAATAAATCGTTGGTGGTAACTGTTCCACATATTACCTCTCCAGGCGTAGAAATAGGAATATAGTTTACAAGGTCAGTGGTCAGATAGGATGTTTCACCCAAAACAAAAATCATAAAGTCGCCACCCGGATTAATATTTAACACCAATAAATTAAACTTTTCATCAGCAATAAGCGATACCCAGCTGGCACCCTTGTCAATACTGTAATAACATCCTGCATGGGTAGTAATTAAAGACAGGGTACTTAATTGCATTACACCGGTAATAATAAGCTGGTCTCCCGATAGACCATTATTACCTGAAGTCCAATGGTTGAAGTTGTCGTCGGAATAATATACTCCTGCATTGGTACCCAGAATAAAACGGCTGCTATCTCCAAAATCGTAACCTGCTAGCTCATTTGTATAGAGCGCATCATTGGCTAATCCATTATTTGCAGCCGACCAGGGGCCATCTAATTCAGGCCCTGTATAGAAACCACCGCCATTTGTGCCTACCATAAAATCTTTATCATTCAAATCACCTCCAACATAATAAAAACTAACATCAGTATTTACGAGTCCGGTTGAAGCAAGTACGTAAGATGATTGATCAAAAGTGTAGTAGGGACCATTATTAGTCGACACAAAGAGCATTAGCCCCGGGCCTTGCAGAACTTCATTAACATATTTATTTGCTAAATTACCACTGACATCAACCCATGAGTTACCTAAATCAATGGTTTTGAAAATCCCATCACCGGCAAAACTAACAACTACACTATCTCCAACACCTGACATTGAAGTAGGCTCTGTTGTTGTATTTCCTACCGTGATTGAAGTCCATTGGCCATATACCACCATGGCCATTGAAGTACTAAAAATAAAAAGTAAAAGTTTTTTCATAAGGCATAAAATTATTTGAGTTAGTAATTATATTTTACAATAATCTTTGAGACCTGGGATGTTTTCTCCGTAAAGGGATTTTCCTTTTGGGTTGTCAGCGGGCTCGATATTAAGAGAGCAAACTCAATCGTAATACACGAAAAAATCAATTTTTTCATTTTGATAAGTGTTTAGTTGTTAAATATGGATGAATTACAATGACAAAATTCATCCAAGAAGATTGAAGAAACAATAGTTCAACAACACTAAAATAATGGGGTGATTACACCAATCGGACTTAGAAACTGAGATTGAAATTGCAGGCTACCATGTCGGCTGCCAGTGGTATTGTAAAACTCGACCGGGATAATACCGGTGGATTTTATTACATCGAAGGAAACACTCTCCTATTTTGTGATGCTGTTTTTTAAGCAAAACCTGATGAGTTCAACCACATTATGAACATCCAGTTTTTTCATCAGGTTGGTACGGTGGTTATCAACGGTGCTTGGACTAACAAATAATTTCTCGGCAACTTGTTTATTACTCAACCCATTACACAATAAAATAGCAACCTCCTTCTCACGTTCACTGAGTCTTGACACTTTCGAAAAGTCGTTGGGTGATGCAATTAATTCTTCTTCGGCATTGCGGGTTTGATTCATCAGTTTTCCATCGAAATAGGTCTTTCCCTTTAACACCTGATTGATGGCAAACAATAGTTCATCTTTATCAGAAGTTTTAAGCAGGTATCCTGAAATGCCCATGTTAACAAGGTTTTTTACCAGGCTCTGCTCCTGATACATCGTCAGTACGATAATCTTTAAGTCGGGGAAACGTTTTAACAGCAATTCAGAGGCTGCCATCCCATCCATAATGGGCATTTCCATATCTATAATGCACAGATCAGGGACTGATATTTCGACAAAATGAATGAGTTCCTTCCCATTTTGTGCTTTACAAACCACATGAAGGTTTGGCTGACTTTCAATCAAAGTAGAAATGCCATCCAATAACATGGCATGATCATCAGCAAGGGCAATATGATGTATTTTATCCATTAGCCAAGATATATTTTAATTGTGGCGGTTGTACCATTTTGCTGACTCGACTCAATATTCAGATTACCATTCATGGTGCGGATTCGGTTGGTAATATTCATCATGCCTATTCCTTCTTTTTTACCTCCATTTTGCATCCCCTGACCATTGTCTTGAACAATAAATATGCAATTGTTTTCAATCTTCATTAATTGTATGTCAACTTGTGTTGCTTTTGAGTGTTTTATGATATTAACGATTAATTCCTGGGCAATCCGGTACAGTCCGGTTTCAATATTTTGAGGAAGCCTGACTTCCAGGTTGTAATGTTCAAACCTACAGGATATTGATGTACCGGTAAAACTTTTGTCGATCATATCCTGAAGGGCATCCACCAGCCCGAGCTGTGTTAATGATTTTGGCATCATTTGATGTGAAATGGATCGTGTTTCGTCACCAACATCACGTATCATCGAAATCATTTTGCTTAAATTTTCTCCAAGTTTTGGGTTTACCTCCAATATGTCGGAGACCATATTTTGGAAATGGAGTTTTATTGCACTGATTTGTTGACCAATACCATCGTGAAGGTCTTTGGCAATTCGGCTGCGCTCTTGTTCCTGTGCCTCAAATATTGCCCTAATCCCTGACTCACGTTCGCTTATTATTGCTGCATCCTGTTCTGCTTTCAGTTTACTTTTCTTGCGCTGATAAATAAACAGCAAAAGGAATATCGCAGCAACGCCGGTACTTAATATGATAATAATTAATCTGTTACGATTTGATATGACAATTTCAGCGAGCGCATTTTCCTTCTCAAGCCGATCCCTGTTTGCGATTTCGGTGAGCAATTGGTTTTCTTTTTGTTCTGTTTCGTATCTCACTCGCATATTGGCCACCTGGTTTGTATTTTCAGCATTCAGGATCGAATCTTTGAGTTGACTATAAGCGCTGAAATACTGAAGCGATTTTTCATACTGCCCCAGTTTTGAATACAGTTCATGATTTCTGAAATAAACTTCAGTTAAAAAATCTTTTTGTTTGAATTTTTGTGCGAAATAGAAGGCACTGTCCAAAAGTAATTTAGCTTCCTGATATCTGTTAGTGTTAATATAAATATTGGCGAGGTTGGTGTATGAACTTGTTTTTAAGGATTCTTGATCAATATAGCTTATAGCTTCAAGGATATATTTTTCGGCTTCCGGATAATTTTTTTGTTGAACATAGGTATTTCCAATATTTGATAACCATCTGGTTAAATAATTATATTCATTGCTCTTTCTGAATAATCCGATGGCCATTTTATTGTAGTAATGAGCACTGTCGAACCTTGACATCTCGTCATAGGCAATTCCAATTCTTCCATAAATGAGACCTTTCAAAGAAGGATCATCGATATTGGAAGCAAGAAACAGCGCTTTTTTTTGCCATTCGATGGCCGTTGGATTATCGCCCATTGTGTTATAAACATAGCCAATACCTGAAATCGTTTTGCAAATCTGGGTGGTATCTTTTGAATTCTGGTAAACCTCCAAAGCAAGCAGGTAATGATGAAGGGCCTCAGGATACCATCCCCTGATCCTGAATTTGCCGGCACTATTCTCAAAAGCATATCCTGCCCACGGATGATTAATTTTTGAAAGGATCTCTCCCGACAAACTGTAGTACTTTAATGATGAATCAACATTGATATTATCCATGCAAAGGGCCAAAAACAAATAGGCTTTTCCCTTTCCCTCTTCAAAGTTAATTTGGGTTGAAAGTGATATGGCTTCCCATGCGTAATTCTCAGCCCCATCATCGCCATCAATAAAATACTGTCTTGAAATATTAATCAGGTTATTTACTTTCTTCTCGTTTTGGAGTGTCTGGTTTAAATCAATCAGGCTATCGATAGTGGTATTCTGAGCGTAAGCAGTACCCTGAATAATCAGAAATAGAAATAAAATCTGTCGAATAGATTTATTCATAATTTCATCTTTAACAACCATCAATTCGGAATCATGAATTTCCTACAAATGAGAACTATCTGAATCCTTTTCGTTATCAAATTAGGTTATGGCATCAAATATATTGTTTTTTTTGAGATTTCAATGGCTTAAAATGCACAATCACACAATTGCGGCTTCAAAATAATAACCTAATTTTGTTGGTTGTCTTTCTTGACCTTTAATCAATAAAATGGGGACATCCTTTTTATAGGTGAAGTTGTCAATAAGATCAGTAAACGGGAAAAATATGGGACATTGTCAGAAGGACTTAAAAGCGCATTTCGCGGCATTCAGGAAGCATATCATTGGCGATGATTTAATGATTGAAACGCCTTTTGGAAAAAAGAAAATGATTTACGCAGATTGGATTGCCAGTGGCCGTTTGTACCGTCCCATCGAAGAAAAGATAACCAACCAGATTGGCCCTTTTGTGGCCAACACCCATACAGGGACCACCGAAACGGCCTCCTTAATGACCAAGGCTTACCACAAAGCACATGAGACAATTAAAAAGCATGTAGGCGCCAACCAGGATGATGTGATAATCACGGCAGGTTTTGGGATGACTTCCGTCATCAACAAGTTGCAGCGAATACTGGGTTTAAGAAGCTGTTCGGTAATACCGCTTAGCAAGGAATGTATAGCCGACGAAGACCGACCTGTGGTTTTTATTACCCACATGGAACACCACAGTAACCACACTTCTTGGATCGAAACCATTGCCGATGTGGTGGTATTACAACCCGATGAAGGCAACAATTTAGTTCCTGACGAATTGCGCAAACAGTTAGGTAACTACGCCCATCGCAAGATGAAAATAGGTTCATTTACAGCGTGTTCAAATGTCACAGGAGTAGAGCCACCCTATTATGAACTGGCCGAAATTATGCACGAACATGGCGGGTTGGTTTTTATCGACTTTGCAGGATCGGCACCCTATGTGGACATCAACATGCATCCCGGGAATACAAAACAGGCATTGGACGCCATCTTTTTTTCGCCACATAAATTTTTGGGCGGGCCTGGCAGTTCGGGGGTTGTCGTTTTTAACAAACACATTTATCATTGTCAGGTTCCTGATCATCCGGGCGGAGGCACAGTTGAGTGGACCAATCCCTGGGGCGGACACAAATATTATGATGACATCGAGTTACGAGAAGATGGTGGTACTCCCGGATTTTTACAGGCCATCAGAGTCGCATTGGCCATTGAATTAAAAAATCAACTCAACACCCAATGCATGAGAGAAAGAGAAAGCCAGTTGGTGAAAAGGGCATTTGAAGGATTTTCTGCAATTCCGGGCATCCATATCCTGGCTGATAACGATCCGGAACGGCTGGGAATTTTCTCCTTTTGGTTCGAAAAGATGCACTTTAACCTGATTGTAAAACTCCTGAACGACCGTTTTGGCGTTCAGGTGCGCGGTGGCTGTGCCTGCGCCGGTACCTATGGCCATTTTTTATTAAACGTTTCCCCGGAAGAATCACAACGCATCGTAGAGAAAATCAACAGTGGCAATTTAAGTGAGAAACCCGGGTTCGTGCGTATTTCGCTTCATCCTACCATGACCGATGCAGAACTTGAGTTCATCATTGATGCGGTGAATCAAATTGCAGACAATTACGCGCTCTGGTCAAATGACTACACCTACGACCAGCACACCAACGAGTTTCAACATATACATGAAATCACCACCTGTGACGAGAGAATCAGGAAGTGGTTTAGCCTTGAAGAAGATATTATTAATCCGGAATAAAATCCCGGCAAAAGGATTTTATCTTTGATAAGATCAAAATCAGATTACATCACGTTCGGATACAGCCACTTGACGATGGTGGCCAGCACCAATCCAAAAAAGCCCAACATCACAAACATCCAACCCAGGATGGCTTTGTGCTTGCGAAAAAAAATAGTTCCTCCGATTAAAAACAGGCCTGAAACGATAAAAAGGGTTAAGATCATGTTGATGAAGTTATTTTGAACCAAAAGTAATACTTTATTATGAGTATCAGTTCTCAAGTGATTATTCGCTGTCTCATTCCAATCAATTATTTGCAACTAATTTTTTCAGGAACGATAATTAATTGACAACTCTTTATTACTTTTATTTCAAATTTAAAGAACGTGGAAACCTCACTAATAGCACCATGTGGAATGAATTGCGGCATTTGCATGGCGTATCTCAGGGTAAAAAACCAATGTCATGGTTGTTGGGGTGAGAACCAATACAAATCCCCTTCGTGTGGAAAATGTGTAATCAAAAACTGTGAGTTATTAATGGAAACAGAGAGCATGTTCTGTTATGATTGCAGAAAATACCCATGCACCCGGTTAAAACAACTCGACAAGCGATATCGGATCAAATACCAAATGAGTATGCTTGAAAATTTGGAGAACATCAGGAAAGTAGGTTTGGGCCAATTTATCAAGATGGAGGATGTCAGGTGGATGTGCCCCGGTTGTGGAGGAACCATTTGTGTTCACAAAGGAAGGTGTTTGAGTTGTAATTAACACAGGTTTCGCATGTATTTTTCCGGGTGTTTATATTTGATAGTCAATGAAATAAAATTATTTTGACCTTTGTGCAATTCGACAGCGATATGAACCTTTTCGCCTACTTTTCAATAATCTATTATCATGCATTCAGCACCCGCAAGGCTTCCTGATATCCCAACTCGAAGATTTCGTTGGTTTTCGACAAATCGAAGTAGCTATAGTCCCTTAACCTGACAGGCTCGATAAAGTACTTGAGTTCCTTTGATTTTTCGGGTACATTGGCCGTGATGCTCATATGAAAAGAGCGTATAGCCAGGGTCATGATCCCATCAATCTCCGAGGCCATTCCGACCGGATTTACGTGGACGCCAATCATTTGCCTGCATTTTCCTCGCAACGGGCTGATAGGCAGGTTATCGGTAATGCCACCATCCAGGTAGAACTCACCATCAATTACGACCGGCTTAAAAAGTACCGGGATGCTTGAAGAAGCCAATAAAGCACGCATCAGGTTCCCTTCATGAAAATAGGTTGTTTGAGCAGTTTTAATATTGGTGGCGGCGATGAACAAAGGTATTTTTAACTCTTCAAAGGTGGTGGCTTTAAGGTTGTTTTTTAGGAGTTTTTCCATGTCCGCCATGTTTAAAAAACCCATTTCTGCCATTTTAAATTTGATCAACGAGAAGAATTTTTTCTTTTTGAACAACTCCAGAATTTCTTCCGGTTCAAATCCATCCGCGAAAAGTGCGCCAACGATGGCTCCTGCACTTACTCCTGAAATTACATCGGGCAACATGTTTTTCTCACGCAAAGCTTTAAGTACTCCCAGATGAGCAAATCCTTTAACTGCTCCTCCGCTGAGCACCAGGCCTGTTTTGTATTTCGCGAATATGGTCGGCAAGATCATACTTAACCCTTCCTGTTTATTATGGTTGTGATGTTGTGATCATAGTATAATAATCCGTGTCGAAGGTACACAAAATTACTGTGCATGGTGACGGTTACAAGTTGGTGACAGAGAAAAACAATGTTTTACTTTTTTGTGGGAATTTGATCCATTGCCCTTTCGGCAATGGCTGTAATAGAGAGCGATGGATTTACTCCCGGGTTTGCCGAAATCATGGAACCATCTACTACCCAAATATTCTGATAACCAAATACCCGGTTATCCTGATCAATCACGCCTGTTGACTTGTCCTTTCCCATGACAGCACCACCCAGGATATGGGCTGTAGAGGGAATCCCTGCAAAAGTTTCCAGGGCAAATGAAGTAGCCTTACCATTGACAATGGAGGCATATTTTTTAGTCAATTCAAACGATTCGGGGATATTGGGACTGGGTTTTTTACCGGAACTCACGGAAGAAACCATCCAACCCAGACCATTTCTTTTGAACTTTAATTTACTATCCAGATGTTGCATAAACAGTAGAACCACCGTATGTTTCGACCAACTGTTTACCCAATATACCTTCAAGTAACCCAGAGGCGATTTGAAGAAAACGCCAACCATTTTAATCAGACGTGCAAAGGTGTTTGAACCATCACTTAGCGGGAGATGGAACATTTTCCAAAAACCAGAACCCTCTGAATAGCGGACCACTTCCAAATGACTGTTATCATCTGTTTGCAGCATACTTCCGATGGCTACTCCTTTCGACATATCAAGGGTGGTGTCCAAAGTGGTTACGCTGATTAATGTTTCGTTGTTGGTACGGATGTCATCGCCCAATTTATCGGAAATAAGCGGGAGGGATTTATTCTTTAATTTCAATAACAGTCTAACAGTACCAAGAACACCCCCTGCAAAGACCACTCCTTTCGCGGTATAGGTTTTCGGTTTTGCAAACAGTCGTACACTCGATTTTACCATGACTTTGTAACCCGTTGATCCATTGGCTCCATCAAGGGAAACCATATTGACCACTTCATTTTCGGCCAGTATTTCAGCGCCTTGTTTTTGTGCAAAATACAGGTAGTTTTTATCCAGGGTATTTTTTGCGTTGTGACGGCAACCGGTCATACATCCTCCACAAAAAGTACATCCCGACCGGGCAGGGCCTCTACCTTCAAAATAGGGGTCGTTCACTTCCTCACCTTCGGCACCGAAGAAAACCGCCACTTGCGGAGCTTCAAAATGTTTTTCCCTATCCATTTCCTTTGCCAGATTCAACAAGGCAATATCCCCATCAAAATATTTTGGGTTTTTCGAGGCTCCCAACATGGTTAAAGCCTTGGTATAATATGGTTTCAATTCTGACTCCCAATCGGCCAGACTGCTCCAGCTACCGGATTTATAAAAAGCAGATTTCGGCAGAGGTAAAGTATTGGCATATACCAAAGAGCCTCCGCCAACACCTGTCCCTGAGAGAATGGCTGCATGACGGAAGATACTGATTTTCATGATTCCAAACAATCGCAAACAGGGAATCCACAGCCATTTTGCTAAATTCCAGTTGGTTTTGGCAAAATCGTCCCGGTGATACCACTTTCCTTTTTCTATTACAAGAACCTTGTAACCCTTTTCTGAAAGCCTCAAAGCACTTACCGAACCGCCAAAACCGCTTCCAATGATGATATAATCGTAATCGTGTTCCATTTTCAACCAATTGATTTTGCTAAAAAACGGGAAATATACCAATTATTAATTTCCAAATCCGTTTTGTATTCCAATGCTTTTACAAATTAGGAAAGTATGCGTATATAATTACTTAATCCTCACCACTTTGTCCACACCGGGTACTTTGCCCAGTTTATGTATCAGTTGGTCGAGGTGCTCATTGTCCTTTACCATCACCGTGATGTGCCCATCGAAGAGCTTGCCCCTGGTTTGAAAATTCACCGCCCGCATGTTGACACGCAGGTCATTTGTAATCACCTTGGTGATAGCACCCACCACACCCAATTCATCCCTGCCGGTGATGCGAAGGTTGGCCAGTGAAAATTTTGCATCAGAGGAACTTATCCATTTTACATCCAGCACGCGGTATTGATATCGCTCGAACAAGCGGGCCGCGTTGGGACAACTTTTGCGGTGGATGGTAATTCCTCCCTGAATGGTAATAAACCCGAATACCTGATCACCCGGAATGGGTGTGCAACATTTGGCAAAACGGTAATCCACATTTTTAAGTTGCTCGCCAATATATAAAACATCGTTGTTGTCATCATCAGGTATGGCGTTTCGCCCCTCCGGCTTAGGCTCCGCCTGCAAAGCTTCGATTGGTTTTTCCTCCTGTTGTGACTCGAGAAACTTATTAATCACGTTTTTAACTTGTGCCAGATCGATTTTTTGAGTAGCGAATAAATAATACAGATCGATACCGGTTTCAACTTTATAATGTTTAACCAGATGATTGATCAGGATATCTGAATTTTTTATTTTCCAATTCTTCAGCTTTCGTATCAGAATTTCCCTTCCCAGGTCCGCCTCTTTATATTTCTCTTCTTTAAGGGTCCGTTTGATACGTGATCTGGCTTTTTCTGTAGCCACAAAAGAAAGCCAGTCGAGTTTTGGCTTTTGGTTTTTTGATGTAAGGATGTCGATTTTATCGCCATTCTGCAGTACATACCTGATGGGTACCACTTTTTCATTCACACGAGCCCCTTTACAGGTAGCCCCTACATCGGTGTGAATGCCAAAGGCAAAATCAAGTATGGTTGCTCCGGCAGGAAACTGTTTCAGGTCGCCTTTTGGAGTAAAGACAAACACACTTTGGTGTTTACTCGTTGTTTTGCTTCTATACGAACTGTCGTGCAAAGGAAGTTGCGGATTTTCAAGAATTTCACGTACCTGCGACAACCAATCCTCCGTATTTTTTCGGTCCATTACCCCTTTGTATTGCCAGTGTGCCGCTTGCCCCTTTTCGGCAATTTCATCCATCCTGGTGGTTCTTATTTGCACCTCTACCCAGCGGTTGCCGGGACCTAAAACAGTGGTATGAAGCGACTCATACCCGGTTGCCTTGGGAGAGGAGAGCCAATTTCGAAGTCGTTTTGGATTGGGTTGATAAATGTTCGTGACTATGGAATAAACCCTCCAGCAATCTTCGAGTTCGTTTTTCGGCTTGCTGGTTACAATCACCCTGATGGCGAATAAATCATAGACTTCCTCAAAATCAACCTGTTGATTTTTCATCTTTGCCCAGATGGAAGGAATAGACTTAGTCCGCCATTTAATAGTAAAATCGAGGCCTACACCATGTAGGTCATGCTCAATAGGGCGAAGGAAATCCTGGATATAAACCTCTCTTTTAGACTTGGTTTGTTGAATTTTTTCTTCAATTTGCTTGTACACATCAGGATGTTCGTAGAGCATAATGCGCTCTTCAAATTCTGTTTTTACATGATACAATCCTAACCTGTGCGCGATGGGTGTATACAAATGTTTAATCTCATCCATCAGCGACTGCTGCTTTTCGTGCACCCAATCAGGGTGACGAATGTCGCTTAACCGGTGTGCCAACCGAATGAGGATGACGCGCATATCATCGACCATTGACAGGAAGAGCGTACGAAATGCTTCTGATTGCAATGAAATACGTTCGGTGGCCAGGCTTGAAATC
The DNA here is from genome assembly GCA_001769215.1 of Bacteroidetes bacterium GWF2_41_31. Classification (GTDB taxonomy): domain Bacteria; phylum Bacteroidota; class Bacteroidia; order Bacteroidales; family F082; genus UBA6244. Next base: position 30,742 of record MEOL01000034.1, on the reverse strand, counting down.
TGGTTAAAACCAACTAAAATATCAGCCACATGATCACCAAAATCATCCCGAATCGATTGAATGGGATAGTCGCGATTGATATCGATGCTATGCAATAAAGAGCAGATGGCAGAGGTTGGTCCCAGACCGATTTCCTTCACTGCTATTTCAGCAATATCAAGGTTTCGAAGCACATAGGGCGTGCCATTGGGTGTTTCCTTATGCTCATAGTATCTATTGGCAATGGCAAAGGCTTTTCTAACAAGCTCAATATCCTGTGAGGAAAACTTGATTGGCGATTTGGAAATCAATTTCTCCAATCTCTGCAATGGATCATTTGCTATGCCAGGGTTCATGGTGGATACAGCTAATTGATGTGCACACAAACACAATGATAAATAGAAACAGTTGAAAATAAGGTAATGAGTCCAGGGATATGACAACATATCCCTGGCACATGATTAAATGCTATTTTATAGATTCCCCTTCAATCGTAGGGTTTTGAGCGATAGATTCACGCATGCTGGTATCGGCCTGGATATTCTTAAACTTGTAATAATCCATGATACCCAAGTTCCCTGAACGGAATGATTCAGCAATGGCTTTAGGGATTTCGGCTTCGGCTAAAATTACGATGGCCCTGGCTTCCTGAGCTTTTGCCTTCATTTCCTGCTCGTTGGCAACGGCCATCGCTCTTCTTTCTTCAGCTTTGGCTTGCGCGATATTTTTATCGGCATTCGCCTGATCCATCTGCAACTCGGCACCAATATTTTTACCAATGTCGATATCGGCAATGTCGATGGATAATATCTCGAAAGCAGTTCCACTGTCGAGGCCCTTGTTCAGCACAACTTTTGAAATGCTATCCGGATTTTCGAGCACCGATTTATGCGAGGCGGCAGAACCAATAGACGACACGATTCCTTCGCCAACACGTGCCAGTACGGTTTCTTCACCTGCTCCACCAACCAGTTGCTGAATGTTGGCACGGACGGTTACCCTGGCCATGGCAATCAACTGAATACCATCCTTAGCCACGGCGGCAACGCGTTTAGTGTCAATCACTTTTGGATTTACTGACATTTGAACGGCCTCCAAAACATCACGGCCTGCCAAATCGATGGCGGTGGCAGTTTTAAAATCCAGTACAATGTTGGCTTTTTCGGCCGAAATAAGCGCCATAACTACCTTTTGTACCCGACCACCTGCCAGGTAATGGGCCTCCAGGTCGTCGCGCTTTAGGCTTAGTCCGGCTTTTGTAGAAGTAATCAGGCTGTTGACGATAACGCTTGGCGGTACTTTGCGCCAACGCATGAGTACCAGTTGTAACAAGGATATCCTTACATCGGATACCAACGCTGTGAACCACAGTCCAACAGGAATAAAATAGAGCAATATCCACAATAAAAATATAACTCCTACTCCCAGGGCTACATATACATACATTCCTTCCATAAACGTGAATTAAGTAATTTGTTTAACAATAATTTTATTTCCTGAAATTTTAATAATTTCTATTTGACGCTGGGGATCAATAAATTCTGATTGAGTTGTAACCTCCAGCAGCCGGTTATTAAATTCCGCAGTACCTCCGGGTGTACACCTCGAAATGGTCATCCCCCGATCGCCAACACCAACCACAGCTTCTACATTGAGGCCTGCTTTTCCTTTGATCTCGGCAGTTAGTGCGGCTTTTTTCCATGTGTTTGAGCGCAATGCCAACACAACACCCACCAGATTGAATGCCAAAGTGGTCGTCAGGGCAATGTGTCCTTCGATCATTCCCTGGTCGCGGTAAGCGATCCAGATTCCAGCCACCATCAGGCCAAAACCAATGATTCCAACAATTCCCGTTCCGGGAATGACAAGGATTTCAAGCAAAAGCAACAGGTAACCTACTAATATTAAGATGATGATGACCGACCACATAGTTATGTTTTTTGTTTATCCTAATTTTTGTCTTTTAGTTAATTTCAACCGTCAGATCTCTGAAATCCAACTCTCGTTTCATGGGCTTTAACGTATCCAACGATCCATTCTTTATCACGCATTTTCCCTTATAATGAGCAATTAAGGCACAATTCTCTGCTTGCAAAAAATCGTGTCCACAAACGGCAATCAACGAATCGATGACGTAATCAAATGAATTTACCTCATCGTTGAACAAGATTAAATTGTGTAAATTCTCCTCTTTGGACACAGTATCAGGCGAACCTAAAGATTTTTCTTTAACACCCATGATTTATTCACAATAACAATTGCCACAAAGTTAACAATAAAACAGCCGAAACATCAAATTGGGTATTAAAAACCAATGGAAGCGACTTGTTTTCATAAGCACATGAGATAGAATTAATTATACCAATGGCAAATAGATAATAAATGAAGTGCCCTGGTTGGGCGACGAGTCCACCTCGATGGTCACCTTATGGGCATCCAGAATTTTTTTTACAATCCCCATGCCCAGGCCCGTCCCTTTTTCACCCTGGGTACCCTGCGTACTCTCGCGAACAAAGCCGTGAAACAGATTATTCATCACCGACTTCGAGATTCCAACCCCCGAGTCGTGAATAATCAATTCGACATAGGTATCTTTTTTGGTACCCATAACCTCGATAATCCCACCCGTTGGTGTAAACTTAACAGCGTTACCAATTAAATTATTTAGTACCTGCAAGAAAAGTGTTTTGTCAACTTCCACCAGGAGTTCCTCGTCAACACGGGTTTTGAACAGGATTTGTTTTTCGTTGATTTTGGGTTTGGCGGTGCGTTCAGCCGATTTCACCAGATCAACCAGAGGTATCCTGGAGGTAACCAATTCAAAATTACCCAATTCCAGGTTCGACCAATGATATAATTTATCATTGTAATCAAGCAGTCTGTGCATTTCATCCTGAATATTCTTAATCATTTCCCTATTAAAATCACTGAGGTGATCCATGAATTCGGCATCGGAGTTGAGTACCTGGGCAATGGAAAGCACGGATGCAACCGGTGAGCGCAAATCATGCGAAACGATGGAAACAAATTTCTCTTTGTAATCGAGCAATGCCTGCAACTTACGTTCAGTTTTGGCTAATTTTTCATAAGCAAGGCTTTGCTCACGGGCACGTTGCATCAAATCCTGTTCCTCAGTATACTCATCAAACAATGGCTTTATCAACAGGTAATTCGATTCGTTCAGGTTAATAGCAAATGCATTGAGTGAAAATGTTTTACCTGTCACTGCATTCTCATTCCAAATACCTGACTTCAGGCTGCCTGGTTTTCCCTCTTTCCAAAAATCATCTGCTTCCATAACGAAAACATCGATAAATGGAAACCATTCCGCCAGTGCTATTTGCTGATCAGTAACTGGAAAGTGCTGTGCAAGTTCCTTAAACCATTCAGGTCGCTCTCCAAGGAGGATAAAAAAACCGTTTTCCTGCTTTAAGAAAGTAACGTAATCGAGCAAATGCAAGTTACCAAAAGGGTTATCCAAAAAGCTGGTAACAGACAGGATACCGGTTTTAATCTGAATTTCATTTAAGCGTTGAAGCAACTGGCGTATGTTTTCAACTTCTTTGGTTTGGTTTACAAAAAATATCCAGTAGTCATCAGTCATCTCATCCTGAACAATATGGATATCGGCTATACACTGATCGCGGGTTTGTATCCTCGGCATCACCACAGGAACCACCATGGGGGGAATCATCCCAAAAATCGCGGGCACCAGCTCACACACATCTTCTCCAATTTCAGGGTTGCGATCAAGGTAATCGTCCGGCTTTCCGTACCACCCACAAATGGTTCCTTCAAAGGTAGTTTTAACCATCAGTATTCCTGTAAACGGGGGCAATTTATCGATGAGGTATTTTAATATGGATTCGGGTAGTAGCTTAAGCATGGGCTGTTATTTTATCATCATCCTGGTAAGTTCGGTAAAAGCAGTTTCTACGGCGAGGTTATCTTTGGCACTTGTTTGTATAACCTTGAAACCGTCGCTAATGAGCTTCGCGATTTGTCCGTGAGTTATTTCCCAATCGCGTATTAAGTCAGATTTATTGATCAGTATGACACATTTTGCCTGAGGAGCAGCATTCTTAGCCAGTTTTTCCAACTCCAGGCCAACCTGATAGGTCTCGCTTCGGGTGCCATCTATCACGATAAAATAGCCCGAAGCACCCATCACATAAGTTGCTTTCACTTTTTGAAAATCATCTTCTCCGTGAATATCCCAAAGCAATAGATTAACATCTGTTTCACCAAGAGAAACCATCTTTTGATCGATTTTTACGCCAATGGTAGTTTGGTATTTCCCTGAAAATATACTATTTACAAATCGCTGCACAAGACTCGTTTTCCCCACGGCAAACGCCCCTAACATACATATTTTCTTTTTAATCATAAGGCTGCCGGATTTACATATTTAACTTTAAAAGAAACTGACCTGACAGGGAAAGGTACCTTTTCATCTTCGACAAAAATAACTTTAGGGACAAGGGTTTCGATGGGAAGACCAGCATGCAACATCAAATCAACAAACTTCTCGGCCCGTAACCTGGCGGCGTTTTTATTCGCATCAATATGTCCGGTCCTACTGGTATGGGAAAATACTTCTATTACAGGTACCGAATCCTGATCGAATCGAAAATTCAGAACAGATTTTGCTTCATTAATCAAAATATCGAAATCAATCTTCTGGAGGCTGTCAAGCTTCACCTCGTTGATTTTAAAAACGAAATAGTAGTTTTCGATGGCCAGTATTCTCTTTTTAACCAGTTGTCTGGCAGGTGTTTGCTGTATTTTTTCTTCATTTACTTTAGTGATGTCGAAAAAATAGATACCTGGTAAATGAAGAACGAGTGAAGTGGCCCGTTTGAGCCATTCATTATCCGCGTCACCTTCAGCAATCAAAGTATCCCTTTTCAGACTAAGGTCGATGGTTTCAGGAGGCATCAGTACCCTGCGGGCGCGTAATAAAACCAAATCATAATCCAGAGAAATCATGGGCTCCAAATTCAGCTTTACATCATGTAAATCAAATCCATGTAGCTTTACAACATTATTTAAATTGCCTACGAGCGGATCGTATAATCCGGTAATCGAATAAACACCGTCTTTTTTTTCGGTACCCGTGACTGCAACTCCTTTCGTCGCATCGAGTTCATCGAGCATCCGGTTAAACCGGAGTTTAGTTTCAACCCGCGTATAAGTCCAGAAACTCAAAACGCCAAGTAATAAAGCCACGAGGATGAGGATGATAACCGGCTTTTTCCCTTTTACTTCTTTTTTCTCATTTAATAAACAAGCACGTAAAAAGCGGTCTTTTAAAACAAACGGTTCCGTATCGCCCTGAAAATGTTCCAGTTCATAACTAAAATTTACATGAATGGCCTCAATGGCTTCTTTCAAAATCAGCCGTAAACTTCCGGGCACGTTTCCTTCAACAATAGCAGCGATAATGGCATAGGGTCCCTGTTCGATCCAGATATTAAAGTTTCCTACCTTGATGGAATCCAGGTTTTCTTCTGCATCCCTTTGAAACGAATCCTGAACAAAATCCTTGATGGCCGACAGCATAGACGAAACCAAATCTGCATCCCTGGCATCTTTTATTTCTGTTTCCTGCACTTGATTCAGCAACAATCCCGTGGTTCTGTGGATTAGAAAAACCTGGCTTACTTTAAAAACATACGCATTCGATAAGAGGATCTCCGCGTATTTTCTTCCGCTGAACAGCGCTTGCATGCGCCAGCCAATGCGCTTGGGAGAAAAACCATGGTCCAGCGATGTGTTCAGGCTTTCGACCATTCTTTTTATATCTTCGGCAACAGCCTTTCGGATGGCGGGCATCATGATGGGAAAAAGTATAGTGGCCATGACGCCCGGATCACTTTTAACGCTCTGATGCAGTACCTGTTCAACAAACTTTCGAAGCTGCTCCTCATCCACCTCACCCCTTTCAAACATTTTTTTTATCGAAAGAGGAAGCAACTGACTTATTTCGATGGAAAAAAGTTCCGGATCTTGTATTAATCTGCTTAATCGCTGCAGGTCCTCGCTATCGAGCCCCGTAATGGCTTTACGAAGTTCGGTAAGCTGACCGAGCGAAATGCTGCTATACAAATTACTTTTATGATCTTTTTCAGTCATGCTTTCCCGGATCATTTGTTGATAATTCCCTGGCGAAGTCAGTCAACCACCTGGCCAGTATTTCCTTTCCCAGTTTTGTGTTTTCAATTGTGCTGATCTTGTTTTCCATGATTTCGTGGCGTTGCTTGTTTTGGTTGATCAACTCTAAATTTTGGTCGATAAGCAGTTGAAACCGGGCTTCAGTATCTTTTATCTGCGTTTCAAGTTTATTCACCGATGTATTCAAGGCATTCTCAATTTCACTTAATCCACAGCTCATGGAATCTTTAAGCCCTTCCAAATTTTCCTGCAATTGGAGAATTTTTTGTTTGTTCGTTTCCGTTTTTTCGTCTAATAGCTCATGGAGCAGGTTGTATTTTTTTTGGTGTTCTTCGTCAATTAACCTGATGGTTTGCGTGATTTCCTCTTTCACTAATAAAAGTTGGTTCTCGAGGCCTTCGATCTGTGCACCAAATAAAATTTCACGAATTCTTGATAGGCTTTCAATATCATTGTGTTGGGATTCCATGGCAGTAGGTTTTATAAAATAATGAAACCAACAAGGGAGTTCGGTTTAATCAAATACAAAGACAAATATAATATAAGTTATTCAACTTCAAACAAGTTGAAACAGCACAAAACGAAGGCTATTACAACTTTATGGCCGAATGGTAATCCATAGTGGAAACTCTATTACAGCACCTGAAGAGGTTTTATAAGCCGGTTTTAGTTTAACCGACAAGCCAAGTTCGCGAAGTTTGGTATTGTCTTGCATTCCAAATATCAGGTTTAATATTTTGGGGAGCGACTCCGATTGGAGCATTTTGATCAAATCAACCTGCACCCGGATGGGGAAATTAGTGGAACTGTTCGCAAAAACCTGGATACTTTGGTTAAACTGCCCTCCCACGAATTCGGACTCATCCAGAAACACCTTCCATGCCATTCCGGCAATACCTGCAACTTTGGTGCTGTTATTTCTGGCGTTCACGTCCACCTCCAATGTTGCCGGAAGATTGCCATTAATAAACCGCTGGCTTAACGACATCATATCTCCCAATCCTAAATCAGAGGCAGAGTTGACATTTCTCAGATCAATACCGCCCATTTCTACCACCCTTACACCGTTGAGTGAAAAATCGCATTGGACAAAGCGTTCCGTTTCACCAACTTGTTCTAACACATCACAGGAGTTTGTCCCCGTCACCAACAACAATACTAAAACAACTGAAAGAATTTTCTGCATTTTTAAGTGATTTTATTTTACAAACGTAGCGTAAACATTTCAATTGTATCTGGCTCAATAGTATTATTATTCGCACGGATGACTTCTTAGTAAAACATTTTCGTACGACGGCACTTCTTTATATTTGCAGAAAATATCTCATGCTAACCTGCGTTAGTTGAGTGTCATGATAAACTTTCTATTTTTGCCATATGAAACTTGATAAATCAACAGTTAACATTGTTGGCTCTTTCGTGGTGATCGTGGTTTTGGCATTGTCGATTCAGGCATGCACCATCGAGCGAAAGACCGCCGTTGCTTTTACAAAAAAAGCCAATGTTACCAGCCTGATCGTCCTTCAACCGGATCAATTGTTTAAAATCAACCAAAAGTTGTATCTGCTCGATTCACTGGGTCCGGTTGACGAAGACCGTGAAGCTGAGGTACTACTCGAAAACAGCCTGTTTCTAAAGGACCTGAACGATTCCCGTTTTGTTGACAATTACATGCTGGGGTATAAAAATGAACTTGCCAGGTTTGGGTTTCATGTGTATGATGCGTCAACTTTGGATAAGATTCCCGCGAAGGATTCAAATGTTATTCAGGTGTCAGTTGCCCAGATAGAACTGGAGGAAACATTGTACCCGTTTCGCGATGAAACACAAATTTACGGACAAAACTATTTTCATGATCATCAGTTAAACGCGGTTTTTGTCAACTCATGGTTCGACATAACTCCACTCAATAACAAATCATCCATTTATTTTGCGACGGATATGTTGGTGGATCAGGTAGAAAGCACCTTCGACTATGATGTTTTTTCTGATCAGGTGCGTTACATGTATAACCTCGAACCCATGAGTACCGATATGTTGTATCAGTTTGCTTATGACCTGGGCAGAGTGTACGCCGGTTACACATTTGATTATCTGTTAAATACCGAGTTAGACAGGGTGCTCCCTCCTGAAGACCGCACCGACCGGTATTGGCGTTACGATCCCTTTAGTCAGACTTTCTTTTTGGCGGGGGAAGACCGGTTTATTTCGTTGGAGGAGTAAGGAATGGTGAATTAAAGTCAGAACCCTGCAAGATATTCCAATAGATTACGGGCTTAAAATTTGCTCCGCGCATAAGGAACAAGGTTCTGTGCGGCGAAATCGCCTTCCAGGAATTTAAAATAACCGGCAACAGCGATCATGGCTGCATTATCGGTGGTGTAACGCATGGCCGGAATGTGCAATTCCCAACCTTCAGTTTCAGCAAGGTTCAACATCGCCTGTCGTAAACCTGAATTGGCACTCACGCCTCCGGCGATGGCAATTTCTTTAATTCCTGTTTGCTCAGCGGCCAGCTTGAGTTTCTTCAATAAAATCTCAATGATGGTATATTGAATGGAAGCCGCCAAATCCACTTTGTTTACCTCAATAAAAGCGGTATCATTTCTCAGGCTGTCGCGAAGAAAATACAAAAAAGCAGTTTTAAGGCCACTGAAACTATAATCCAGACCCGCGATTCGGGGCTGTGAAAATTTAAAAGCCAACGGATTCCCCTGTTTGGCAAGCCGATCGATTTCAGGACCTCCCGGATAGGGCAATCCCATAATTTTGGCTGCTTTGTCGAAGGCTTCTCCTGCTGCGTCATCAATAGTGGAACCTATTATTTCCATAGCAGAAGGGCTTGTTACCTTTACAATTTGGGTATGTCCACCAGAAACCGTTAAACACAAATAGGGAAATTTCGGTTGTTTTTCGCCTGAGGTATCTTCCAGGAAATGGCTTAATATATGGGCTTTTAAATGATCTACTTCGATGATTGGAATTCTCAACGCCAAGGCAAATGACTTGGCGAATGAAGTGCCCACCAATAAAGAGCCCAGCAACCCCGGTCCACGAGTAAAGGCAATAGCATCCAATTGATTTTTACTTATCTTTGCCTCCTTCAGTGCCACATCAACGACAGGAATTATGTTTTGCTGGTGTGCCCGTGAGGCTAATTCAGGGACAACACCACCATACGCGCTATGAACATGTTGATTTGCAATTATATTCGATAACACCCGGGTGTTGTTTATCACTGCAGCTGATGTGTCATCGCACGATGATTCGATGCCTAAAATATATGTCATTTGAATAGTTTACAGGTGAGCAAAAGTATTAAAAAAAAGATTTGGCACTTTACTTTAAACCTGCTGCTGGTACTGCTGGCAATTCCACCTTCGTTGACCTTGCTTTTCACAAGTCCTATGGTGCAAACCATATCGGCCAAACTTATTACCCACGTCCTGAGTAAAAAATTACACCATCAATTTGAAATTGAAAGAATCCAAATTAAACTGTTTAGCGGGGTTTCCCTCGAAGGTTTAAAACTTCGCGATGACCATGGCAATGTCCTCATTGGAGCCAAAAAGCTGACCACCCTTCCTGTTTTCGCTGACATCATTCATAACAAACTTGTTTTCAATACAGTAACATTAGATGGAGTTGTTTTTAACATGGGTTATTACCAAGGCGATAGCATGATGAACCTGAACAGGTTCATCGCCAGCCTGCCGGGTGCAAATATACCCGGCGATTCGATTGTTCATGACAACCCATTTAAGATATTCATCAGAAACCTGAAACTGACAAATTCACACTTTCGGTTGTTTAATGAAGAAACCATGAAACCCCCGTCAAATTCGATGGATTATTCGAATATTGTTGTAGACAGTATCAACCTGAGCATCAGGAATTTTTCTGTCTCGGACGATTCTCTCCATTTTAAAATTAATTCGTTAAGTGCCACGGAGCAGTGCGGCCTTAAAGTGACCGATTTCAGTAGTGATTTTTATCTGAGTTCCACCGGGTTGATTGCCGACCAGGCGATCATCATTTTAAGGGAATCAAAGATCAATGCCGATATCGGGCTGCATACCAAAACATGGGACACCTATCAATACTACCTTGATTCCGTTTTCATGACCGGGACATTCAGGCCTTCAACAGTAAACATGGCTGATATCGGATATTTTGCAGATATCATGTACCAAATGCCAAATATTGTCGGCATCACCGGTGAGGTAGAAGGTACCGTAACCAATTTAAAAGGCTCGCAGTTGAGAATTAAATATGGCCAAAACACACGGATTGCGGGAAATATCTCGATGAAAGGGCTACCCGATTTTTTCAACACGGATATTCACGGCGACAGCCTGTCGATCAACCTCACTACCGGCGATTTAAGATCTTTCCGGCTCCCTACTGAAAGCGGATTTGTTGATTTTACATCCTACTATCCTGCCAAAGCGCCATTATTTTTAACAGGTACATTTGATGGATATTACGAAGACTTCGCTACAAATCTTAACATCGTTACTACCCATGGGTTAATCCGGGCACAAGTGAGTTTTATCCATGAAGAAGCTGACACTGTAGGGTTCACGCTCTCCGCTCAGGGTAACCAGGTGGATATGGGGAGCTTATTGGACATGGAAGAAGTGCTGGGAATAGCCACTTTTGACCTGGAGGCGATAGGTTCGGGAAAAAACCTGAATCACCTGAAAATAAAATCCTCAGGCATCCTCGACAGCACCAAACTTCTGGATTATAATTACCAACACATCAAATACGAGCTGACCTATCAGGAAGATTCAGGTCTCATCGACCTCCGGGTAGTTGATCCCAACCTGATGCTCGAAGCACATGCTGACATACAATCTGTTGATCAGACAAAAGTAAATCTGTCGGCTAAACTTGAGAAAGCGGATTTAAATAAACTTGGATTTATAAAGGAACCTCAATTGATGGTTGCCTCAACCATTGAGGCACAAACACAGGGCATTGATCTGGATGGGCTGATTGCCAATATCAGCCTGAAAAAAACGACCATCAGCCACAACAAGGATGAGTATGTAATCGACAGCGTTTCACTACAAAAGTCAACTCGTGCTGACGGGAGTACCGAAATGACCCTTTATTCGGAAATAGCAGATTTAACGGCATCAGGGCACTTTAGATTAACTACCATTGGCAATAGCCTGAATGAATTTTTGAATCATTATTACGATTTTGATGGGGTCAGCGATTCTGCTTTTTCCATATCAGATGAAGACATCTACGTGGATGCCGTAATAAAACAGCCAAAACTATTTGAAGAACTGTTACTTAAAGGGATTATTTTGTCAGCACAAACCACCATTCAAGGTGGAATAAACTTTCACAATGACAGTGTTTATTTAAAGGGCTTTGCCCCAAAATTCAGCTTTCAGGGTATCAAATTCGATAGTACCTTACTGGTTGTTAATACACAACATAAGAAATTGGTAATTGACTACAGCACCTCAAGGGTAATCCTAAAGGACAGCACCGACGACGATAAAACCGTATTTGGGATTGATGACCTGAGCCTTTCTGCCAGAATGGGCAAAGACTCCATTATCTATGGAGTTTATTGGAACAACAATGACACCCTTCTCAAAAACCAGGGAAAAATCGAGGGAGCCATAGCCACCCTCAACGACACCACTTATATACATGTGGGCGAAACACAGGTGGTTTTGAACGATTCACTGTGGAAGATTGACACATCCAATATGATAATAATAGCTCATAACAAGGTCGAATTCAACAACTTCAATATTACCGGAGGAACTTCTGAACTTAAACTCACCGGAACATTGCCAAAAGTTGAAACCGACTCATTGGCAGCCGAATTTGTTAACTGGAATTTATCGAATTTCGATATACTGACAAGTCCGTATCAAGTTGATTTAAATGGTTATATCAACGGAAGCTTGCAATTAACTATGATTAATGATAATCCGACTCTGGTATCCAACCTGACCATTACAGATTTTTGGTTTAATAATGAATATTTGGGTAAAGCCAGGTTACTGAACACCTGGGACAATACCACGAATGCCATTTTTATAAAGTCGCAAATTATCAAAGAAGGCAATTCAGGAATTGGAGAAGTGTTTTCTGCTGATGGATATTACTATCCTTTTAAGGAAGAAGACAACTTAAGCCTTAAGATAGGTTTTAACCGCATCAAACTAAAAGCATTTGAACCCTTTCTGGCAGATTTTGTTCGCCAGATCGAAGGCACCACTTCCGGCTCGTTGGCCGTTAGCGGAAGTTTGAAAAATCCAGTGTTTAAGGGATCGGCAAAGCTGCAACGCACCAGCTTGATTGTGAATTATCTCAACACGAGATATTCGTTTTCGAACAGCATTGAGTTTGAAGAAAACGCGTTAAACTTTAACAACCTGGTGCTGTACGACACCATTGGAAATAAGGCTGAGATTACCGGGAAATTACGACACGATCATTTTAGGGATTCGAAATTCGATGTGGTGGTGACCACCGATAAGCTGTTGTTTTTTAACACCACCCACAGGATGAACCAGTTGTATTACGGGACAGCCATCGCCTCCGGCAGAATCACGCTTCAGGGGAGCCCCAACAACATTCACTTGAATATCACAACCCGAACTCAAAAAGGAACCTTCGTCTACCTGCCTTTAAGTTATTCGGTAGAAATCTCGGATAAAGACTACATCGTTTTTGTTAATTCACCCGACAGTATAGCCGAGGCCGATGCCATCCATAAAATAGATGCAGAAAGAAGTATGAAGTCGAAATTCGACATCAATATTAATGCAGGGATAACTACTGATGCCGGAGTTTCCATTGACTTACCATCCGACATGGGAAATATTGAAGCCAGAGGAAGTGGGAACTTAACGATGGATGTTAACTCAGATGGGGATTTTAATCTATTTGGTGACTATATTGTCGATAACGGAACATTCCATTTTACCATTGGCAATGTAGTTAACAAACGGTTTATCCTGGTAAAAGGGGGCCGCATTTCGTGGACTGGCAGCCCATATACTGCCAATGTGAATATCCAAGGATTGTATAAGGTAAAAACCAACTTACGGAGTCTTGGCATCGAGGTGGATTCAACGGCGGGGTACAAAAATAAGGTGCAGGTGAATTGTTATATTATGCTGACCCATGAATTGCTCAATCCCGAGATTCAATTCCGTATTACCATTCCCGAATTGGATCCTGACTTGCAACGCATGGTTTTTGCCGAACTCGACACCACCAACCAAGCCATGATGAACCAACAGATGATCTCCTTGCTGGTTTTGGGAACTTTCAGTTTTAACAACGCTTCAAATATCAACCTGGCAGGCTCTTATTATGGTATCATCGCCAACCAGCTCAGCAATATGCTTTCGCAGATCAGTGATGCGTTTGATATTGGTGTAAACTACAAACCGGGCGATGCCGTTTCGCAGGAAGAGTTTGAGGTGGCTCTTTCCACACAACTGTTCGACGACCGATTGACGATTGACGGGAACTTTGGTATGACTTATAACCGAAGCCAGCAAAGCGCTTCTAACCTGGTGGGTGACATCAACATCGGCTATAAGCTCACCCCGGATGGTCGTTGGGTGCTGAAGGTTTTTAATCATTCAAATGTAAACTCCTGGTATAATTCAAATACCTACGACCAGATTTCACCCTACACGCAGGGTGTTGGTATCGTGTTCAGAAAAGAATTTAATAACATCTCTGAATTCTTTATTAACACACGCAAACGCGAACGACTAAAGCAACTGGATCAGAAAGAAAAAAACCTTCCCAACAAACCCATTCCTTAACAGATGATCCATTCATAAAAACCCATACCCTAACATGCCACTTGTAGTTTATAAATCTTCAGCAGGATCAGGAAAAACAACCACCCTGGTAAACGAATATCTTAAAATTTGTTTGAAGCATCCGGAAGATTTCAGGCATATCCTCGCTATCACTTTTACAAACAAGGCGGCGCATGAAATGAAAGACAGAATAATTGAAACCCTGAAAATCATCGTCAACGGACATTGGAAAGAGGATGACAGAATTGTTTTGTTGTTTGAAAAAGTACAACTTCCCGAAAAGGAATTTAGTTTGAGCGCTAAACAGGTGCTTTCGTTCATCCTGCATCGGTTCGAGGATTTTTCGGTGAGTACCATCGACTCCTTCATTCATAAAGTCATCCGGACATTCTCCAACGAAGTGAACCTGCCTCCTAACTTTGAAGTGGTTCTCGAACAAAACGACATGACCTCTGAGATTGTTCAAAGCCTATACGACAAAGTGGGTAGCGATGCCATTCTTACAGAGATTTTGGTAAAATTCGTACTCACTCAGGCCGAGGAGGAAAAAAACGCGGATCCCACTTACATGCTCAACCGATTTATTACCAGCCAGCTGAGCGAGGAGAGTTTTCTTCAGGTGAAAAAACTGGCCGGATTGTCAACAGATGAACTTTGGATCCTTATCAAAAAACTGCTTGAAAAACTCGAACTTCAAAAAGCAACCATCGAAAAAGAAGCACTTACAGCACTCGACCTGCTTAATATCCATGGTATTTTGCCCGGTGATTTGGCCGGAGGCAGCAATGGAATTTATAATTTCTTTAACAAAGCTGCCCGGGTAAAAAGTACTGATGCTGAAAAGTTACCTGCTACAGCAACTGTATTAAAAAATATAGCCGAAGATAAATGGACATCGACCAAAGCCAACGCCTTTGCAAAACAAGAGATTGACTCCATCAAATCACAGCTCCTTCATCATTTTGAGTGCCTGATCGATTTGTTAGAGCCCTATTACATGTTTTATTTGCTGAGTAAAAAAATCTACACGCTGGCCCTGGTTCATGAACTGCGTCAGGTGATGACTGCTTATACCGAAGAAACGGGAAAGGTACACATCTCTGAATTTAATAAATTGGTTCACAACGAGGTAGCTGAGCAGCCGGTGCCATTTATTTACGAACGGCTTGGCAAAAAATACCGACATTTCCTGATTGATGAGTTTCAGGATACCTCCCTACTGCAATGGGACAACCTCCTCCCCTTAATAGATGAATCGCTGGCTTACAATCGGTTTAACATGATCGTGGGCGATGCCAAACAAGCCATCTACAGGTTTCGGAATGGTGAAGTAGAGTTGTTTGCAAACCTGCCCAGATTGCACGAAAACAACGGATCTTCTCTTTCGGCTCAACGTGAGAACCAGTTAATACATGCCTATCAGGAAATACAACTCGATACCAACTGGCGTTCGCTTGAACAGATAATCCGCTTTAACAACCGGTTTTTTGATTTTTTGAAATCCCAATCGGGTGAGTATATTGCGAAAATATATGCCCATCATGAACAATTGGTCCCGGGCAACAACAAATCGGGAGGTTTGGTAAGGGTGGACCTGATTACAGCAGAAAACAAGGCCGAACTTGTTGCTCGGAAAAAGGAGAAAATAAGGGAAATTGTAGAAAATTTGCTGGAAAAAGGATACGCGTTGCATGACCTTGGCATCCTTTGCAGGACCAAAGAGGCGGTGAGGGAGCATGCTGCATTTTTGATTGGGCTGGGTTATGAGGTGCTTTCAGAAGAATCGCTACTGGTGGCCAATGCTCCTGAAGTACAGGTATTGTCAGCTTTTTTTCAACTATTGGCCAATCCCACCGATGCCATCGCACAAACCACCATCGCCGAAAACCTGAGGTTGCTGCACCATCCCGAAACAAATGCAGATCAATTCCTCAGAGAACTTATTTCACTGAAATGTGATTCCATTAAATGCCTGTTGCAGTTTTTTGGCGTTGAGATCACAGAAAGCCAACTGGCCCAAAAGCCACTCACAGAAATAGCCGACTTCGTTTGGAGGAACCTGGTTAAGGCGAGTAAGGCCAACGTTTTTGTTCAATATTACTATGAATTTCTGCAACAGTCGCCTCAATCCATCGAAAGCATGATCCGCCTGTGGGAAGACAAGAAAAACAACTATTACATTGCTTCTCCCGAAAACACCAACGCCATCCAGGTAATGACTGTCCACAAATCCAAAGGATTGGCTTTTACGGTCGTGATTGCGGACACTGACCTTGAACGTATCAAACACACAAAAGATGAATTTTGGATGGATATCCGGCTGGCAGAACCCGAAGAACTTGAGATAGGACTCTTTCCACTGACAAAAGCACTCTCCCTCATCGATCGAGAGGATGTTTATTTGCGTGAACAAAACCGCTCCCTGCTTGATGTTCTGAATGTGCTGTATGTGGCCTTTACCCGGCCAAAAAAAGCACTTTTCATCCTGGCAAACAACAACGATGAAAAAAGAAGAGGGAAACTCGCTTCCTATCTGGTTGAGTATTTAAAAAAAGAAAACCTGTTCGACGAAAACCAGCTTACCTACCAATTTGGTCAACTTCCGGGTCATTCATTGCAAAATGACAGAGACCTCTTTCCAAACCAACTCTCCACCTGGTCCTCTTTCCCATGGGAAGACGACCGTTGGGTAACCAAACCTGATGAAACGCTGTTTTTTGATGCAATAAAAACCTCCGGGCGTGATTATGGAATCATGCTACATCAGCTGTTGGCCCATATTATCGATCACCGGGATATTGAATTTCAGGTGAACTTCAGGGTTTCATTGGGTAACTATACTACAGGGGAAGCCGAATTATTGACCTCCATTTTAAATCAGCTTGTTCAACATCCAACATTACAGCCCTATTTCTCTCCCGGAGTTTGGTGCAGGAACGAAACTGAACTCTTGCTCAATAGTGGAGAAATCATCCGGCTCGACCGTGTGGTAAAGACAGATAACAAGTTGGTAATCATCGATTATAAAACAGGCGTAAAGAGCCCTGAACATTCCATGCAAATGGAAAAATACAGGCAGGCGCTAACTAATCTTGGTTATGGCGAGGTGAAGGCGTTGTTGGTTTACTTAATGGATGAGATTGAGATAGAAGAGGTGGTATAAAGCATACGAAAACTCCTACTTAAACACCTTCATTTCATCAAGTGCTTTCCTGTATTTCTGTGCGTTCCGATTGTGTTGTGCATATGATTTGGTGAAAACATGATATCCCGACAGGTCATCTTTTGCACAAAAAAACAGGTTTTCTTCGTGACTATGATTTAACACGGCATCGATGGAAGCGATGGATGGAATGCAAATAGGCCCCGGTGGTAAACCCGGATTCTTGTATGTGTTGTATGGTGATTCGATGTCTTTATGCACATTCAACACCCGATGAATATTCTTATCGTTGAGCGCGTATACCAGGGTTGGATCGGCCTGCAATAACCATCCTGCATTCAACCTGTTGACGTAAACTCCCGCGATCAGGGCTTTTTCATCATTTTTATTGGTTTCCTTTTCAACAATGCTCGCAAGTGTAATTACTTGTGGGATGGTCATATTTATATTCCTGGCTTGCATCTTACGTGCGTCGTTCCAAAAAGCCAGGTATTCCTCCTCCATCCTTTTAGTAAAACCGCCGGCATTGGTATTCCAATAAAATTCATAGGTATTTGGAATAAACAGACAGGAAATGGTTTCTTTGGTCAGGTTGAATTTTTGTAAAGTAGCCTCATTGGTTAGGTAAGCCACGATGGAGGCTGAATCAGCTTCTATTTGTTCCGAAACCCTGCCAGCCAGTTGGTAAATATCGCGTTGGTTGTTAAAAACAACCCTGACAGGAACCTGTTTTCCGGACCGCAATATATTGATTAGCGCATTATTACTCAGGTTGTTTTGAATAACGTAATGACCCGGTTTCACTAATTCGGGATAGTTTATTTTGCGAGCCCACCACTCGAAATTCGCTCTGTGAACAATGAGCCCTTTTTCATACAATATTGATTTCACCTGATTGAAATCAGCACCAGTGGGTATAAATACGGATACCGGTTCTCCGGAGGGAGTCCATACATTGGGTTGTAGTACGATTTCATACATAAACCACGAGGCCGTAGCAGTTGCCACTACAAGAAGAAGAATAAACCATAATATTATTCTCGCGAATACACTTTTCTTCTTTTTATTGCTTCCGTATCTGTGATGATAATATGTCATTTTAACCTGGTTTAACTGTTTCTATCAATTGATAAAAATGAACATCTATTCTGGCGATCCCTCTTATTACCCATTGTTTCTTTATTCCGGTTAACTTAAACCCTGCTTTTTCGAACAATTTGATACTGGAAGTATTGTCTTCTTCAATCTCGCAATAAAGCTGATTGAGTTTCAAATATCCAAGGGCATACCGAATCAGAATTTTCAATGCAATGGCCGCCAAACCCTTTCCTCTTTCATCTTCGAGTAACGTTATACCCACGCCGGCCCGTTTATGTTTCGGTTCGAAGTCAAAAATATCAATTGTGCCGATGGTTCTACACTTTTTGCCATCCACTTTTTCAATGATGAAGCGGATTTGCTTTGATGAATAGATATCCTTATCCGATTGAAGTACATATTGTTCCAGATCGAACCTGGAAAAAGGAGATTGGGTATTGCTTAAGTGCCACAAACGGCTGTCATTTTCCAGGTCGAATAAAAAATCCACATCATCGGGCTCGGGTGCCCGAAGTTTGATCCCATTCATCTGTAACATGTTTTTCATATCGAATCGCATTAATCAACTTTCATTTCATTATTTAAAAATGAATCAACCATCACTTAACTGATCAATTCCACTTCACCTTTACAAATCAATTCAGCCGGACCACGAAGCCAAATCCGGGTTCTCCCCCACTCTTCAACCTTAAAATCGACTAAAAAAGGTCCGCCGGGGGTTTCTATTTTCCAACTGTTTTCACCAAATTTTATTCCAGCCGCAATGGCCGAAGCCGTGACACCCGTTCCACAAGAAAGGGTTTCGTCCTCCACACCCCTTTCGTAAGTACGGACAAAAAGGCCTTCCGGGCTTACCTCTACAAAATTGACATTCACACCCCCGACATCAGGATGTTTGTTATAGCGAATCTGTTTTCCCAGGGCGTAAACATCCAGGCTGCGGACATTATTTACAAATTTTACCAGATGCGGCGATCCTGTATCGAGGAAAAAATCATCTCCATCACGGTCAACATGCATAACATCTTGCATCTGCAAAGAGACAAACCACTCGAAACCAGGTTTGATCACCCGCTCAACAACAGCCTGATGAACCCCGTCAATGGCATCAAACGAAAATGTGCCGGTGGCATATCCACGCATAAAGGCATAGGCCGCGACACACCTTCCACCGTTGCCACACATGGTTCCTTCTAAACCATCCGAATTGAAATACTTCATGGTAAAAGCATGCTCTACTGATGGAAGAACCAGTATTAAACCATCAGCACCCACTCCAAAACGGCGGTGACAAACCCTCATGATTTGGTTGTCTGTCAGTTTGACCGATTGAGACAGGCTGTCAACCAAAATAAAATCGTTGCCATTGCCATGAAATTTGTAAAACGGAAGATTCATAATCACTAAACTATTTAATTAGAAAAATAAGGTGCACCTTAACATTTATTAACCTTTAAAAAATAATTTCAGTAGGCAAATCTACGTTAACAAGCAAAAATACACGAGAAAAATGAAACTAAGTTCGTTTACAAAAAGTTTTTTAGGAGGCGCCGCCGGTGCAACCCTGGTTTTGTTATTGGTATTTTTTTCAGAATCGAATAATAAAACCAAATCTGAGTCCACCCAGCCTTCGGGTGTGGAGATAAGTCAATCGCAATCTATACCCGTCCATCAGTCATCCTATTTACCTGAAGCTACTACTGATTTCAGGAAAGCAGCCACCAAGTCATTAAATGCAGTGGTTCACATAAAATCTGAAATATTAACTGCCAATACCTCTTACTACGATTTCTTTGGCCCGTTTAAAGATTATTTAAATCACTATCCTGAACGGCAGAATGTATACGCTGCCTTTGGTTCGGGCGTGATTATATCGGCAGATGGTTATATTGTGACCAACAACCATGTGGTAAATGGTGCAGACAAAGTAAGTATCAAGTTCAACGATGGGCATGAAGCTGAAGCACGGATAGTGGGGCTCGATCCATCAACCGATTTGGCCTTAATAAAAGTAGACAGGGACGATTTGCCGTTTCTTACTTATGGCGATTCGGACGCTCTTCAGGTTGGCGATTGGGTACTGGCCGTAGGCAATCCATTTAACCTCACCTCCACGGTAACAGCCGGTATTGTAAGTGCGAAAGCACGCAATATCAACATCCTGGGATCAAAATCAGCCATTGAATCATTTATTCAAACAGATGCAGCGGTAAATCGGGGAAACAGCGGTGGTGCTTTGGTAAACACGGAGGGTGAACTGGTGGGAATCAATGCCGCCATTGCCTCTCATACAGGTGTTTACGAGGGATATTCATTTGCGATTCCTGTCAACATCGTTCGTAAGGTGGTAGATGATTTGATGGAATACGGTGAAATTCAGCGCGCTTATATCGGGGTTCAAATACAGGATGTGGATGCAGAATTGGCAGAAAATTTGAATTTGAAAGAGGTTAAAGGAGCCTATATCAATGGTGTGGTCGAAAGCAGTGGGGCATACGAAGCAGGTCTTCAGAAAGGAGATGTCATACTGTCCATCGATGAAAGACCCACCAATACAACTTCGTCACTCATGGGAGTGATAGCCCAATACAGTCCCGGGAACAAAGTTAAGGTCATGGTAAACCGTGGCAACAAATTGAAGACCGTTGAAGTGGTACTTAAAAATGAAAGTGGGACAACGGCCATTGTCAGGGCAGGCGATTCATTTTTTAGCTCACAATTGTCAGCTGAATTACAACCTGTTGTCCAGGAAGAAAAAGAGCACCTACAAATCCCCGCAGGGTTAAAAGTAATTCGGCTTGAAGACGGTATCCTGAAACAAGGAGGTATCAACAAAGGCCTTATCTTGTACGAAATCAATGGGATAAGAATAAAAACCCAGCAGAACCTGGACGAGGCATTGAACCAATCGCAGAGTAATATTATCCGGTTAAAAGGCATTTATCCCAACGGGGCAAGAATTTCTTACGAATTCATGAAATAATGTTTGTTATTTAGATTTATTTTTAATAAATTGCGTCCCCAATTTTGAAGCAAACTTCATATTACAAATCCGCACTATGAGACAACTTAAAATATCAAAATCGATCACCAATCGGAATACTGCTTCCCTCGACAAATATCTGCAAGACATTGGAAAAGAGGAGTTAATAACAGCAGAGGAGGAAGTAGATTTAGCCCGTCGCATCAAAACCGGTGACCGGATTGCCCTTGAAAAACTCACCAAAGCCAACCTGCGTTTTGTTGTGTCGGTATCGAAACAATACCAAAACCAAGGGTTAAGTTTACAGGATATGATCAACGAAGGCAATCTAGGTTTGATTAAAGCAGCACAACGTTTTGATGAAACCCGTGGCTTTAAATTCATCTCATATGCCGTTTGGTGGATTCGCCAATCCATTTTACAGGCGCTTGCCGAACAATCGCGTATTGTCAGATTGCCGTTAAACCAGGTGGGTTCGTTGAACAAAATTAAGAAAACCACCTCAAGGCTGGAGCAAAAATATGAGCGTATGCCATCTGAATCTGAGATTGCCCAGGAAATGGAAGTGGCCGATCACAAGATTAATTCGGCCATGAAAATCGCCACCAAATACGTTTCGATGGATGCACCTCTGGGTGAAGAAGACGACACAAGTTTTCTGGATATGTACATTCCACGGGATGCTGAAGAAACAGATGAGTCGCTGATGCGGGAAAGTCTGGGAAGCGAAATCCAGCGATCGCTGGCCTCGTTAAGCGACAAAGAACGCGACGTTATCAACATGTATTATGGCATCGGCATGAACCATGGATTTACACTGGAAGAAATCGGTGATAAATTTGACCTCACCCGCGAACGGGTGCGACAAATTAAAGAAAAAGCAATACGGCGACTGCGTCATACCGCACGAAGCAGACTTTTAAAGGCGTATTTAGGACAATAATTAAATTTTAAGAATATAAAGGTGGTTTTGTTGCAAAACCACCTTTTTTTATACATTTGCTTTACAGCTATTACACAATTTGATTACCCAAAAAAAGATGAACATGGTACCAAAAAAAAACATGAATGGCCATTACGAAGAATCGCTGAGTGAGTGGGCTCACAAGGAAATGATTGCCAATGAATTTATCAGCGTACTCACCAAACTTTTTTATGAAAAATCCATTGAACTGGTTCTGTTCAGAAGCCAACTTATCGACAGAAGTGCCAGTTTAATTCTGTACCGGCACTCCTACGTCGAAAACATCATCGACAAACAGCTCGAAATAGAGGATTCTCTCATGCTGGCCAAAGCGATCCTCCATTGTGGTGTCGGACCTTCTAAACTCGATATTGGCAGACTCAACGGAGAGTGGCTCAAAGAAAAGGGCCAATTTGTTAATGCAGAAGACTTTATCAATTTCAAACTCAAAGACTACATCGGCAATAAACCGAACTTTGAAAACCCGGTGGATGTAGTGCTATATGGTTTTGGACGCATTGGCCGCTTACTGGCCCGCGAACTGATTATCCAGGGCAACGGGCACCAACTTCGTGTGCGGGCCATCGTCACCCGAGGCAACGATGATGAACAAATTACAAAACGCGCTTCCCTGTTCCGTCACGACTCGGTTCATGGTCCCTTCAGAGGAGTAGCCATCGAAGATCTCGATGACAAGACCATTTATATCAATGGCCATAAGGTTTTGATGCTAAATGCATCAAATCCGGAAGACATCGACTATACCGAATATGGCATCAACAACGCCGTGCTGATCGACAATACCGGTATTTTTCGCGATCGTGATGCGCTAAGCCGCCACCTGAATGCCAAAGGAATTGCCAAAGTTTTGCTAACAGCTCCCGGAAAGGGTGATATTCCAAACATTGTGTTTGGCGTTAACGAAAAGTCAGTAGACTACAAAAAGGAAACCATTTTTTCGGCAGCTTCTTGTACTACCAATGCATCAGCGCCCATTTTATCGGTTCTGGAGCGTGAAATCGGCATCGAAAAAGGACATCTGGAGACAGTTCACTCCTACACCAACGACCAGAACCTTCTGGACAACATGCACAAAAAATCACGCAGAGGTCGTTCTGCACCTCTCAATCTGGTTATCACCGAAACCGGTGCAGCCTCGGCAGTCACAAAAATCATCCCCGGCCTCAAGGGTAAACTTACCGGAAATGCCATTCGGGTACCCACTCCAAATGTTTCGTTGGTGGTGCTTAATTTGAGCCTGAACCGTGAAACCACCAAGGAAGAAATCAACGAGATGATGCGCCAAGCTTCCCTTTCCGGAGATTTGGTGGCCCAGATAAAATATTCTACCTCAGCCGACGCCGTTTCTTCAGATTATATTGGAGAGCCTGCTACCAGCGTTTTCGACAGCCTGGCAACCATCGTGTCGGAAGACAAAAAAAATGTGGTGCTGTATATCTGGTACGACAACGAGTTTGGATATGCCTTACAGGTGATTCGCGTAGCTAAAAATATGGCAGGGGTTAAACGACCCACCTACTATTAAAAAATCAGACAGGTTATTCAGCCGGTATTTCTTTAAGGGAATACCGGTTTTTTTATAAACACATGTAAACCACATAACTATCTATTTATTAACCAACAATAAACATCCTAACAAGCCGGTAAAAGAATAAATAAAAATTTCAATTGCCACAAACCGCCTGATTGCTATATTTGCACTTTCTTAGGGCATCAATTTTTTATCCACCACATGAATAAACACGTTAAGTACATTTTCGTAACCGGAGGTGTTTCTTCCTCTTTAGGAAAAGGAATCATTTCGTCATCATTGGCAAAATTGCTCCAGGGCAGGGGCTTTTCTGTCACCATTCAAAAGCTTGATCCCTACATCAATATCGATCCGGGAACACTAAACCCTTACGAGCATGGTGAGTGTTATGTAACGGAAGATGGTGCCGAAACCGACCTCGACCTTGGCCATTACGAAAGGTTTTCGAACACACCCACTTCGCAGGCGAACAACGTTACCACCGGACGAATTTATCAGAACGTGATTGAGAAAGAACGCCGAGGTGAATATCTGGGCACCACAGTTCAGGTGGTTCCTCACATTACGGACGAGATTAAAAGATGCATTAAAATTTTAGGTGAAACGGGCAAATACGACTTTGTAATCACCGAAATTGGCGGAACAGTTGGCGACATTGAATCGTTTCCGTTTATCGAGACTGTTCGTCAGATGAAATGGGAGTTGGAAAATGACTGTGCTGTTATTCATCTCACGCTGGTCCCTTATTTAAAGGCCGCCGGGGAGTTGAAAACCAAACCCACACAGCATTCGGTAAAAACCATGCTGGAACAGGGAGTGCAGCCCGACATCATCGTATGCCGTACCGAACATCCTTTAAATGATGGTATTAAACGAAAAATAGCCCAGTTTTGTAATGTTTCGCACAACAATGTAATCGAATCCATTGATGCAGAAACCATCTACGATGTGCCCTTACTCATGAAAGACGAGCAACTGGATATTGCCGTTTTAAGAAAAACGCAAACTCCCGTTCCGGAACAACTGGACTTAAAAAACTGGGAAAATTTTATCCGCAGGCTGAAGAACCCAAAACAGGAAATCACCATCGGATTGGTAGGTAAATATGTTGAATTAAAGGATGCCTATAAGTCCATTCATGAGTCGTTTGTACATGGCGGTTCGGCCAACGAAACCAAGGTTCATGTCAAATCCCTCCAATCGGAACAAATCACCAAAGAAAATGTAAACGAAAAACTGGCCGGACTGGATGGCGTTTTGGTAGCCCCCGGATTTGGTGGCCGTGGCATTGAAGGCAAAATTGAGGCGGTAAGGTACGCGCGCGAAAACAAGATTCCTTTCCTTGGAATCTGTCTGGGAATGCAGTGTGCAGCCATTGAGTTTACGCGCAATGTATTGAAACTTGAAGAGGCCCATTCTACAGAAATTGACCCCAATACTCCGTATCCGGTAATTGACCTGATGGAAGAGCAGAAAAGCGTAAAGAACCTGGGAGGCAGCATGCGTTTGGGATCGTACGACTGTGAACTAAAAAAAGACAGCCTGGTTTATGGATTGTACGAAACCAATATAATAAAAGAACGCCACCGTCACCGTTACGAATTCAACAACGAATACCGCATCCGGTTTGAGGAAAACGGTATGGCGATAACGGGGATCAATCCACAGGAAGATTTGGTGGAAATTATTGAATTAAAGGATCATCCATGGTTTATTGGCGTTCAGTTTCATCCTGAATACAAGAGTACTGTAAAACAACCTCATCCGCTTTTTGTAGGGTTTGTAAAGGCTGCGGGTGAATATCACCAAAGCCAAAAGTAAATTTCAGGTATGAGTCGATCGCCAATAGGGATTTGGATCTTCCTCCTCTTCATCCTCCAGTTCCCAACTATATTTACGCCGTTGCGGGCCTTGTGTGCGATAATACAGTGCCATAATCACGCCTGAAATCAATCCACCCAGGTGCCCTTCCCAACTGATGTTTTTTTCCTTGGGGAAGAAATCGGGAAAAACACCCCAAATCATACTCCCGTACAAAAATGCCACGATCAGCGAAAGCGCCGCAAGTCCTTTTACATCTCGGATAATTCCGCTTAAAAACAAAAAAGCAGACAACCCATAAATCACCCCACTGGCTCCGATGTGCCATGATGGACGACCTCCAAACCAAACCCACATTCCTGAAAGCAACCAAATTCCAATCAGGACCTTCCATGAAATTTCGCGATAGAAATAAAACAAAGCAGTGGACAAAACCAAAAATGGAACTGTATTGGCCATTAAATGACTCCAGCCTCCGTGAATAAATGGCATCAGGAATATGCCCGGCAATCCATCCAACGAAAACGGATGAATTCCTAAAAATCCCACATCGGTTTTTAATAAGACTTCAAAGATTTTAACCAACCACATGAAAACGAGCAGATATGCCGGAGGTAACAGGGCGGCCACGAATCTTTTTCTTTCAATTTTCATACTTTGTCGCCCATTCATTTTAAGGCTGATATTTTCATCCTCAAATAATGTGCCCTTTATTTGAATTTAACCTCAAAGTGATATTAACCGCTTACATTTGCAAAAAAATTACACCATTTCATGAAACCTTTAAACTTTTTGGTCATTGGCTTGTCATTAATACTTATTGCAGGTTGTAACACCTGTGAAGTAAAAAAAATTGTGGCTACCGTGAATCAAACGACTTATCTCGAAAATCTGTCCTCGGCGTCAGCTGCCTGGTATCAGGATGGCATCACTTATATTGCCGGCGATGATGTTCCATGGCTTTTTCAACTCGACAACAGGTACAACATTGTAAACAAAACGCAATTAAGTCATGTTGACAGCCTGATAAACGGGCGAACTCCGGGAAGCATCAAAGCCGATTTTGAATCGATGGATATTTTTGAACTGCACGGCCGTGAAATGATGATGGTGGTTTCGAGTGGTTCGAAGGCTGTTACCCGCGATACAGCTTATCTTTTTCCTTTGGCAACAAAAGCCCCGATTTATCAAAAAAATGTCCGCGACCTTTTTGATACAATTAGTGCACAATCAGGAATTAAGCCGGGTGAGCTCAATATCGAGGGCCTGGCTGTTGCCAATGAGCACGTTTATTTATTGCAACGTGGCAATGTTACATCCAACTTTGTCGTTAGCATATCGCACGAAGCCTTTTTTAATTACTTTTTAAACAATAAATCCGTACCTGAGATCATGATTTACCGGTTTGAGCTTCCCCAATTCGAAGGCGTTTCCGCCGGATTTTCAGGTGCTTGTAGTTCGCCTGACCAAGCCGGATTGTTGTTTACCGCTTCGCTTGAAAACACTAAAACAGCAACATCCGATGGAGAAGTATTGGGCAGTTACATCGGATACATCCCATTTTGCGGACTCGAAAAAGGAACCTATTCAATCTGCAACCTCACTTTTAAAGACAAACAATTCACAAAAAAACTTGAAAGCATCACCCTTAAAAGCACCACCACTAATGGCGTTTTTGAGGTGATTGGAGTCGGCGACAATGATGATGGCAGCTCCGACATCATTGAACTGACCCTCAGTTTAAAATCACCTTTAATATGAATAAACTCCTTTGGATTCCCCTCATCCTGTTATTAATTTGCTGCACTTATACAGCCCGATCCTTTGCTGAAAACATCTCAAAGGGAGTTACCCTGAGCGGACATCTTTACGACAAGGAAAACGGGGAATCGCTTCCGGGTGCCACGGTGTATGTTTCCAATACCAAGTCAGGAACCACTTCAAACAACTATGGATTTTACAGCATGACCTTACCCGTTGGCTCTTACCATGTGGTTTATTCCTTTTTGGGATACAACGATTACATAATTGATATTGAGTTACATAACGATACAACACTCACCATCGAAATGGTTTCAACAAGTCATGATTTAAATGAGGTTGAAGTAACTGGACTTGCCAAAAACGAAAACGTAGTGAATGCCCAGATGAGTGTCAACAGCATTTCCGCCAAAACAATTGCATCCATCCCATCGTTGATGGGTGAAGTGGACCTGATAAAAGCCCTTCAACTACTGCCGGGGGTAAAATTTGTGGCCGAAGGATCGTCGGGGTTGAGTGTACGCGGGGGTGGGCCTGACCAGAACCTGATTCTGCTGGATGAAGCCACCATCTACAATGCAGGTCACCTGATGGGGTTTTTCTCCGTTTTTAATAACGATGCCGTAAAAAGTGTTGACCTGTACAAAGGTGATCTGCCTGCCAAATATGGTGGCCGGCTGGCTTCGATGATAGACGTGCGGATGAAAGACGGCAACACAAAAGGATTCCATGGAAATGGCGGTATCGGGCTCATCAGCAGCAGGTTGTTGCTCGAAGGGCCGGTTGTAAAGGACAAGGTCGCCTTTATGGTGGCGGGCAGGCGATCTTATGCCGATTTATTCCTCCGTTTGTCGCCGGACGAAGACATCAACAGCAACATCCTGTATTTCTACGATTTAAACATGAAAGTCAACTATAACATCAACGGCAACAACCACCTGTATTTATCGGGTTATTTTGGGAAGGATGTGTTTAAAAGCGGATTGTTTGGAATGAATTGGGGAAACGCCACCGGAACAGCACGGTGGAACCACATCTTCAACAAGAAACTTTTTTCCAATTTAACCTTTGTGGCCAGCCGGTTTAATTACCAATTGGGGGTGTCGGAAAATTCCGCCAATGGATTCGACTGGCAATCATCACTGGACGATTACAACCTGAGGGAGGACTTTCAATGGTTTGCCAATCCAAATAACCTGGTGACATTTGGATATTCAACCTTATATCACAATTTCTTTCCCGGTGTAATTCAGGGAACCAACAAGGATTCGTTTATCACCAAATACCAGCTTAACAGCCAGCATGCGCTCGAAAGTGCCGTGTTTATCAGCAATGAACAAAAGATAGGTGCCCTGTTTATCCTAAAATATGGGTTTAGGGTCAGCATGTTCAACAACATCGGGTCAGCTACCAACTATCAATTTGACAGTCAGGGAAATGTTACCGATTCTACTTCGCATGGACCTGGAGATTTTTATAACAGTTATACCGGTTTTGAGCCACGGCTGGGCATCGTTTTTTTGGTGAACGAATCCAGTTCGGTGAAAGGCAGTTACAGCAAGAACCACCAGTATATTCAACAGGCTCAAAATTCAACGGCCGGATCACCGCTGCACATTTGGTTTCCGAGCAGTCCGAACGTAAAACCCCAAATCGGGCATCAGTTTGCGTTGGGATATTTCAGGAATTTCAGGGAAAATGTATTTGAAACCTCCATCGAGGTGTATTACAAATATTCAAACAGTGCCATCGACTACCGCGATCATGCCGACTTGCTGCTGAATAAATATTTTGAAGGAGAACTCCTTTTTGGCAAAAGTTGGGGCTATGGCGCTGAGCTGATGGTGAAAAAAAACAGCGGGAAGCTCACGGGATGGTTGAGTTATACCTTGTCGAAGTCGCTTCGTAAAATCAACGGCATCAACGATGGAAACGAATATCCATCGCCCTACGACCGACCCAACGACATCTCTCTGGTGATGAATTACGATTTGAATACACGGGTTAGCTTCGGATTTACCTGGGTTTATTCTTCCGGGAACCCGGTCACCTTCCCGGTAGGCCGGTTCGATTACAACAATACCACTGTGCCGGTTTATTCAAAACGCAACAGTTACCGCATGCCCGATTATCACCGGCTGGATATGAGCATTACCTGGCGCGAAAAGTACAAACCCGAAAAAAAATGGCACAGCGAATTTAACGTTTCCGTGTACAATGCCTACAACCGCAAGAATCCGTATGTTATTAATTTCCAGAGCGAACCCGACAACCCAAATGTAACTTATGCCGAATCTACCTACCTGTTTGGCATCATTCCATCCTTTACCTACAACTTTAAATTCTGATCATGAAAAAGAAATTCCAAATTTATATCTCTCTGGTTATGTTGATTTTGGCCATTAGTTCGTGTACCGAACGCATCAACATCGACCTGGATGAAAGTTACGCACGACTTGCCGTTGAAGGGTACATTACGCCTGAAGAAGGGGAACAACATGTAAAACTCACCAAAACATCTGATTATTTCTATAATAATCCGCCGCAAGGTGTAACGCAGGCTCAGGTGAAGGTTACCACAGGCGATTCGGCTGTCATTTTTGTTGAAGACCTTGAAAATCCGGGATATTACATGGCTCCGGTCGATTTCAGGGGAATCCCGCAACAAACTTATTCGCTTGAAATTCAACTAAAGGATGCCATCAACAATTCGGTTTATTTCCAATCTACCGAAACCATGCCACATCAACCCGCCGTGATCGATTCCATTGAGTTGGAATACAATGCACAATGGGAACGCTGGCTGGTGCATTTATATGCCTGGGAACCACCGGCCGTTAATTATTACCTATTCAACGGATATGTGAACGGAGAAATGATCACCGACAGTGTTTCGCGAAAGAGTGTAACGGACGACAAACTCTATAACGGCAATTACACCGGTGGCATAACGGTAATGGTACTCTACAAAGACGAGATTTCTCCGGGAGACACCTTCACCTTGTCGTTATCGAACATCACCAAAAGCTATTTTGAATTCATCCTCAATGTACAGGAGGAAATCCAGCCTAAAAACCCGTTGTTTAGTGGTCCACCCGCCAATGTCATCAGCAATATCGACAACGATGCCGTGGGATACTTCGCGGCCTTTTCTTCCTCTTATGCCAGCGTGTTGGTTACTATGCCGGAAGATTGGAAATAGCAGGATTTAGACTACAATTCTTTTGGATTTTCGGACCAGCTTTCTGAGTGAAAAAGTTATTTGCAGAAAGGCCATTTATAAACTGGCGGATTTCCTGAAATAACTTGCTTTTTTTACCAACCCGGAATAAACAGGCTGTGTGAAAATTTGATTTTGGTGCATTTTCTGGATTATTCTTTTTTAAGATGAGATTATAACTTTCAAAGATATTTTTTCGCTATTAGG
>MEOL01000033.1 GCA_001769215.1 Bacteroidetes bacterium GWF2_41_31 | reverse complement strand
TGATAAGTTCGTTGTCGCTGTTTCTGATGGTTGCCTGGTGGCTGATGCCCTGTGGTACCTGGGCGTAAATTGATATGGTTAAGATCGACCATATAACTAAAAGTAATGTTCTTTTCATGATCTGTTGGGTTTAATTATTAAGTTAATTTGTCTGCGATGGCGATACATAAGGAAGGATAAGATAAGCATAATTACCAGATAAACGGAATAATCGCTTAGTGGTACAGAAGGGTTTTTTTGTTGAACTCCGAACTGAATACTACCTTGGCTATTTTGGTAGTATGCGAAATCAGGCAAACCGGTCGAATTACTCATGGAATAGGCAGCTGTGTTGATCTCATGCCCTGCAGAAACGACTGCTTGCTGAGAATAAACGCTACCCATCAATAGCATGCTTGCTAAAAACAATACTACTGGAAGTGATCTGATTCTTTTCATAGATTATGTTTTAAGGTTGGTTAATAATAAGTAGTATCAAATCTAATTAATTATTAAATAGGTTTTCAAAGGTTTTTTTTTTTTTTTTCTAAAAAAAGATTCCCCGGGTTTATTGAATAGTTTCTTATAGAATATTTAGGTTATAGATTTTTAATTTATTATTTACATTCAAATGTATATTCAAGAAACAACATAAAAATGATAATAAACGGCCTAAAATGATATATTGTAGGAATATTTTAAACTGATCGTATTCGCTAGATTTTCAATATAAAGAGTTAATCCTAAAACCCTTGCTCCTGCTTGTATGAGTTGCGTTATCATGTCAACAGAATTGCTTTCAGGTCAGCGCATTGCGATGATTTCGGTTATTAAGAAATCAGTCTTTTTGTGTGAGTTATTACATTTAAATAGATTCAGGTTAGTAGAACAAAAGGCAAAGATACTTCAATCCTGGGTGAGTAAAATTATTCAATAACCTGTTTTAAGAGAAATTCCTGCATCACTTTATTGTCATTTCGATCCGCCTCTGGCGGAGAGAAATCCCCGGGGAACAAGCGCATCTCCTTCCTTGGGGATTTCTCATCAGCCTTAAGCTGATAGCGAAATGACAACCGGGTGTTTTTGGTTGAGACACTGGATATTTTGATACAGGGTCGCTTTTGGGTTAAATACAGTTTTTAAGGTAGCTGTTTTTCTATTCCAAACTGAATAAAAAACCATATCTTTGCCATCAATACCAATAGGGGTGCCTATCTGCCTTAGGCAGATTAAATTCGGGCTGAGATCATACCCTCTGAACCTGATCCGGGTAATGCCGGTTAGGGAAAAGAGTAGTTACATCCCATCAGGAATCCACTATTGATTTAATTATTAATCAGTTAAATCATTAGCATGATGAAAAAAAAAGTACTATTTAGTTGCCTGCTCTTTTTGATATCAGCAGGCGCCATGGCCCAGTTCACCATCTCGGGCAAAATCTATAATCAGGAAACCGGGAATCCATTGCCCGGGGCACATGTTTCTGTTAATGGAACCTATCTCCACACCGTTTCCGAGCCAAACGGCTCCTATTCATTTTCAGGAATAAAACCGGGGACTCTCTCAATCCGGGTAACTTATTTAGGATTTGAAACCCTGGTAAAACAAGTGGATGTTGATCAAGACATGAAGCTAACCCTCATGTTAAAGGCCATTTCATTTATGAGTGAAGAAGTGATCATCACCGCCATCCGGGCAGGCGAAAAATCGCCAACAACCTATTCAACCATCGGAAAGGAAGAAATCAGATCACAAAATACGGGTAAGGATTTGCCCTATTTTTTAACCGGAATTCCTTCCACTGTTTTGTCTTCCGATGCCGGAGCAGGAGTTGGTTATACGGGTATTCGCATCCGGGGAACCGACCTTTCAGGTATCAATGTAACACTGAATGGCGTACCTGTGAATGATGGTGAATCGCAAAATGTCTACTTTGTCGATCTTCCCGATCTGGCCTCGTCAATCAGCGACATCCAGGTGCAACGCGGCGTGGGGACTTCCACCAATGGTGCTGCCTCATTTGGGGCAAGTATCAACATTACAACGGAGACCTTTCATTCCGAACCGTATGCCGAAATCAGCAGTGCTGCCGGATCGTTCAACACCTTTAAAAATTCAGTGGGTTTTGGAACCGGTTTAATCAACAGCCGCTGGACGATGGACGGAAGAATTTCAAGCATTATGTCCGATGGGTATATCGATCGTGCTTCATCAACATTGTATTCAGGATATTTTTCAACCGGATATTATGGTAAGCGGGATGTTTTTAAGGCGGTAGTGATGCTGGGACAGGAAGAAACGGATCAGGCCTGGGACGGTGTTCCCAAGGACAGCCTGGTCAAAAACCGTACTTATAATCCTTCCGGGGAAATATATGCGCAGAATGGCGGATTCGTAGGCTATTACAACAACCAGATTGATCATTACAATCAAAATTACTTTCAGTTGCATTATGCACATGAATTTAATGAACATGTCAATCTGGTTTCTGCTGCTTTTCTTACCACCGGAAAAGGCTATTATGAAAGTTATAAAAACAACAGGTCTTTTTCAGAATATGGACTGAGTGATACCATCATTGGATCGGATACAATCCACAACACCAATTTAATACAGCAAAAGTGGCTCGATAATAAGTATTATGGGGCAAACCTTTCTTTGAATGCGCTTTTGGGGAGATTTAACCTCAATGCAGGGGCAGGCTGGAGCAACTACGATGGCGATCATTTTGGAAAAGTCATCTGGGCACAAGTAGCACGCATGGGCGAATACGACCGCAACTGGTATTTCAATACGGGAAGTAAAACTGAAATCAATGTATTTACCAAGGCAACCTACGATTTGAATGAAAGAATTACCTTGTACGGTGATTTGCAATTTCGCAGTATACAGTATTATATGAGTGGATTGCATGATGATTTCAGGGATTTGACACAATCGCACCACTTTAGTTTCTTTAATCCTAAAGCAGGTGTAGTTTATGTTTTTAACGGCAACCAGAGTCTTTATTTTTCAGTTGCCGTAGCCAACAGGGAACCTGGCAGGTCGGTATACAGGGATTCAGATGCCAACCAAAAGGTATTGCCTGAAAGATTAACTGATTTTGAAGTGGGAGTTCGTGTTGGCGGAAAGAATATCAAGATTGAAACCAACCTTTACTACATGGATTACAAAGATCAGTTGGTACTTACCGGACAAATCAACAACGTGGGCGAAGCCATAAAAACAAATGTTACTAAGAGCTATCGTGCAGGCATAGAATTAGTTGCCGGAGTTAAGTTTTTAAAAATGATGGAATGGAATCTTCATGGAGCTTACAGCCAAAATAAGATCCTCGATTTTATAAGTTACACCGATGATTGGTATGCCTGGCCCGAACAGGTAATTGATTCAATGGGAACAACCAATAGTTCGTTTTCACCCTCTGTTGTTGCCGGAAGTAATCTGTCGGTTTTACCAGTGAAAGATCTTAAAATCAGTCTCATATCCAATTATGTAGGTCGTCAGTACATCGACAATACCCAAACAAAAAGCCGCAGCCTCGATCCTTATTTTGTAAACAACCTCCTGATTAATTATTCGGTGATGCCAAAATGGGTGAAACAGCTTGATTTTATGGTCAGTCTGAATAACATTTTTAGTGAAGAATACAGCAGCAATGCCTGGGTTTATACATATTACGCGGGCGGTGATCATCCGGAGGAAATGAACGGCTATTTTCCACAGGCAAAATTCAATTTTATGGCCGGTCTCACCCTGCATTTTTGATGTAGCGAAATTTCGTATAATCAGTTGCCTGATACAACTGTTCGATTGATGGTAACGTTTATTCATCCGGGTTTGATCTTCAAGCCCGGATGTGTATTTTTATCCGGAAAATTTAATGTTGGAACTTGTCAGATAAGTAATATGATAATCAAGGGTTGGAAATATTGCCTTCTATTGATAAGTCTGCTGATGTTAGCTTTATCTGGATATTCACAGGTAACCAAATTGGTTGGGGAGCAGATTAGGATATCAGATTCTGGCAAAGTGGAACTTAAGTGCATCCCTGTGAAAATTACCAAAACCATGCAAATCGACAAGGTGACAGGGAACAACGATGGATTCTGGATACAAAAGGATAGCGAAACCATTTACAAATTTAAAGACATGAAGGAACCCATTGGGATCAAGTTAAACCCCGGTACCTATTATGTATATCCAAATTTAAAAGCCAACCAGCGGGAAGCACAAGTGGAGGTTAGCTTACACTGAACATAGAAGTAGAAGAATTGTAGAACAAGCAGTTGGTGTATTTCGTATTCAAAGAACCTTCCTTTTACGGCTATTTTTTATATCTTAGCAAATAAAAAGGTCAGACTTGTAGAGTCATTGTTCACAGTACAGTACCGGATAACCAAAAAACATCCACCACCTGGTTCGATCCATGTTATCCGTCCGTTAATGGTGAGTATGGCGAAGAAGGCTGACCTGAAGTTAATTGAAATGTAATTACCAAAAACTTGTAATTAATGGGGTTAAGTATTCATTACAGCGGTTATTTACGCGACAAGGCTTATCTTTATGATATGATTGTTGAAGTAAAAGATGTATGTGAGAGCTTTAGGTGGGAATACCAGGTTTATAACGATCAATATCCTGACGACAAAATTGTTACAGATTCAGATGAAATTCCGCTGTATGGTATCAGTTTTACTCCGCCCAATTATGAAACTGTTTTCCTGGCCTTTCTCTCAAACCTGAGGATGACCAGCTTTCCGAATTTAATTTTTTATGGGAAGTCGATGGATTCCGACGAACAAAAATATTTAACTATGCTTTCGGTTAAAACCCAGTTTGCCGGAATTGGAATACATCAACTGATCATACACCTCTTTCGGTATTTGGATAAAAAGTATTTCCGGGATTTTGAAGTACACGATGAAGGTCAATATTGGGAAACCGGGGATGAAGCATTGTTGCAGAAAAATTTTACACTTTATACCGGATTATTAAATCAAGTTGCATTTGCCATAGAAGATTATCCGATGAATGATGATGAAACATTTGAATCTTATTTTAGTAGGTTAATGGAACTGATTAGAAAAGATAGAATAGAATAAAATTCATTATGATCTGATTATCATAAATATAACTCCAAAATGAATCTCCTGAGTAATAATAAAATAAAGGCATGGCATATCACTTGTGCCACACACAATTCCAGGTATTCAGACCGAATGTTCGATAACCATGTAAAATTAGGAGAACCTGTCTGGTTGTCCGAAAAAGAAGAACAGGTAATTACTGAGACAATTGCAGAGATCGCAGAGAAAGATGATCTATCGATCCTGGCCTACAATATCTGTGGCGATCATTTGCACATGGTACTGGTATGTACAGAAGAACAACTCCCGAAAATAATCCAGAAACTAAAAAGCATGAGTGCAAGGGCATGCAACATCTCTATGGGGCGGACGGTGCCCACAACAAGGGAGCTTGCTCCCTTGTCGGCTCCCTTGTCGGCTCCACCGTTCGCTCTCTCTCCCTCGTTGCCAAGGGAGCATGCTCCCTTGGCGGCTCTCCCTTCCGGACAGCCCTCCTCGAAACTTCCTGAGGAAACTACCCGAGGCACTACACAAACCCACCTGTGGACACAGAAGTTCGGACGAAATAAAATCACCTCTAAGCGACAATTAACCAACACCCTAAGGTATGTGCAAAACAATAGGTTGAAACACAAACTAAGTCCTAACGAAGCGTTGCAACCCTTTATCGCCAGAATGATTAGAAATGTAGATTCACTTCCCGAGTTTATAAAATAGAAAATGGTAAAACGAGGTGAAGACATTTTAATATTGTCATGGTGCCAAAATGAATAAAACATGATCTAAGAAGAAGTAAATGAGTAAATAAACTTACCCTAAAATTGAACCTAAATGAATACCAACTCATCTGTCGATGAATACATCATGACCACCCGAAAATGGCGTGAAGCCCTCATCCTGTTACGCGAAATAGTGCTGTCCTTGCCAATGGCAGAAACCCTGAAATGGGGGAGGCCCCAATACACTTTTGAGGGTAAAAATGTGTTGGGCATCTCGGCTTTTAAGTCCTATGTTGGATTGTGGTTTATGCAGGGCGCCTTGTTAAAGGATGAACATAACAAATTATTTAATGCACAGGAAGGAGTTACCAAAGCCTTACGACAATGGCGATTTACTTCATTGGAAGAAATTCAAAATGACGCGGAAATCATCAGAGAATACCTTGATGAGGCCATTTCAAACCAACAGAAAGGCCTGGAAATCAAGTCTGAAAAAAGCAAGAGATTTACTATCCCTGATGAGCTGGCGGCATGTTTGAAAACCGATGATGATTTAAGACAGGCTTTTGAGTCATTTACTATGGCAAAACAACGAGAATTTTCCGAATACCTTCATGAGGCAAAAAGAGCTAAAACCCGGCAAAAGCGACTCGAAAAAATCTGTCCGATGATCAAAGAGCGTATCGGCTTAAATGACAAATACAAAAAATAAAAAAACCGGACTATTTCAGTCCGGTTTTTTTATTAAATACAATTCAATATCAATGTGTTAAAGAGATTCTTTTGGTGGTAACAAACTCGTCGGTGCCTACCTTTAAAAAGTAAACTCCATTGGGTTGCGTCGATAAGTCGATGGAATGACCAACCAAACTCGGGTAATCGGCAACGATCATACCCGTGGTATTAAATACCGTTACGTGGGCATTGGTTGCTCCCGCCAGGTTGACCATGCCTGAAGTGGGATTTGGATAGATACTGATCTTGTCGGCATGTTGATCACCAACACCTTCTATCACGGTAAAGTTAACGGTATAGGTAAGATGTGTTTTCAAATCTTCAGCAAATACATCAACGATGGTTGAGCCCGGCAACGCACTGGCAGGAACAACAATGACCGTTGCGTTTGGATCGGTTGGAACACCTGTAATTAAAGGAACCTCAGTGGTTCCATCAGGTAATTCAATGTTGTACTCCAGCTCATCCGAAGTAAATCCGGGAATGAGTACGCCATCCATGTTAAGCTCTGACAACGAAGCATCACTTGCAAAAACGCCGTTTTCAACAGCATAGCCTGATTGAAAAACTTCTTTGCTGGCTAAATCCTGAATTATAACAGCAACACCCAGATCGTCCCATTCTTCCACGTTTGTTCCGGCCAGATCAACACTTTGAGTGATGGTTAGCGGTTGTCTGTCTGACATATTGATGTCGGTTCCATTGGCATCAGGCACCATCTTCATCATGACATGTTCAAATTCAGTTTCACCATTGGTAGCCACATTTTGGGTGGTTAAGTTTTCGAATACTACCACCACCAACTTGAAATTATTAAAGTTGGCATAAGGCAAAATGGTTACTTCAATGTCCATCGTCGTTCCTTTGGTAACAGTGCTGCGTGTTGCTACGAAACTGGCAAAGCCGGGTGTTTCCATCGCACCACTATAAAAGCTGTTAACGGCACCCATGTCTGTATTGACAAACGAACCATTCCCAACCAACCAGGGCACCCAGGTAACACCATAATAATCTCTTCTTACACCACCCTCTTCGGTATAATACGGGTCACCTGAACCGGGCCAGTTCATTTGATATTTCACGAGAGTTATGTCATCCATATGGGTATTACACCATGGAACAAAACCCAAATTGAACGAAGCGCACGGACTGCAGGTGGAACTGGTAAACTCCTCGAAGAGTGGCTTTCTGTCAACAATATGGCTTACCACACTTATTTCCTTTGTAAGGCTGTCGTTATCAGGATTGTCATCCGCATTCCCGTTTACTTTTGAAATCCAGACTTGCAGATCGTAAGAATCGATGGGGTAGTTAAAATAATCGTTACACGTAAAGTTGTAGGTGTCGCCCATGTTGATGTTCAGGCCCGAAAAGCCGGAGGTGAAAAGTTCGCCCCCGTTAGCCTGCCATTGTATTTCCAACGAAGTAATAGGAGATAAACCGTTATTAAATACCACACCCGTTACAGGGGTCGGTCCATTTACAAATGGATAGGTAGTGATGGACTGCAATTCACCATCCAGGTTTGCAGGTATATACAATGAAACATCATCAAGGTACCAGTAATTCATGTTATACAGGTTTCCGTCCAGAAATAAACAGAATTGGAAATCACTCTGACCAACGTCGCCATTCTCAACAGTAATCAACAAATCTTCCGGTCCGATGGAGCTGTTTGGAGCCACTTCCCAAACAATATTCCAGGCGCCACCTCCCGATCGTGTTGCAGCTCCAATTGAATATTGTCCCCCACCATAATTATCAAGATAATGTTTAAAACGCAATACCACTGATTCGTAACCTGTCAGATCCATCGAAGGGGAAACCAATCTCGAAACAGCTGTTGTTTGCTTCCATGTAAATTTTGCTTCCGGCGCTGTGCCCCCGGCAGTTGCCGTAGCACTGTTGCTCCACTGAGCGTTTAAATTGTCAATGGTCCAGCCCGATGGGGGCATCGTTCCACTGCTAAAATTTTCGGTGATGAATGTCTGTGCCACCACACCAACAGACATCGCCATAAGCAAGAAAAAAGGGTAAAGTTTATTCATAATAAAATAATTAGAGTGATTAATCACGGTTCATGAAAATGAAGACCACCTTAAACTATCAATAGGTTGCACAGGTTACCGATTTGAACCAAAATATCATAAAAATCCATTTTACTTTTAAAAAACCAGTTATACTGGATTTTGATGTATTTTTAATTTTTGATTGTACTCTGCATTTTAATCATGAGAAATTACTTCACCAATCTAATTCATCTTACAGGAATAATCCTGTCGTTATTCTTTAACATAAGAAAACAACGCCGCTTTGTTGGTAGAACCTTAGCAATTGATATTGCAGAAAGCAGAAAGAATGATGACAATAGTTTAGATGACCATGATTACAGAAAAATGAAAGGGTATTATGGCGTAGCTGTTCCCGCCATTCTGGGCGAATCCTATTGCTTGTTAAGAGGACGAAATATGTCATCAGACGAAAGATATTCAATTACATACCTTGGGGCCTGTACCGGATTGTTCGACGACTTTTTCGATAAGAGGCATCTGCCGGCTGAGTATATCAGAACTTTGATCGACAATCCTTTTGCAGTAACAGGAACTACCAACAACGAAACCATTTTTTTGGAATTTTACAAGAAGGCTTTGCTGCATGCTTCAGATTCTGGCTTGGTTAAACAATATGCATTCGATGTTTTTGATGCCCAACTCATGAGTAAAAAGCAACTCTTGTCGGAAATTGATCCCCGTGAAATCAAGAATATCACCATTCAAAAAGGAGGTAGTTCGTTGTTGTTTTACCGCAGTACCTTTTCGGAAAATATGTCCGATGAAGAAATACAAATGTTAAAAATATTGGGTGGCATTGGTCAGCTTGAAAACGATATTTTCGATGTTTACAAAGACTACAAAAGCGGAGTGAAGACCCTGGCGACTACCACGAGTAACATTGGCGAACTCCGGAAAACCTACACTTCGTTGATGCATGATGTATTTGGTCTGGTTCACAAAACACCTTATGCCCGTAACCACAAATTGAAATTCCTACGAACATTATCACTGGTGATTTCACGTGGATTGGTCTGTCTCGATTTTTTAGAAAAAAATGAATCGTCTACCGGAAATATCTTTAAAATAGGTCAATATCAGCGCCATGATCTGGTTTGTGATATGGGGAAACCAGTTCATTTTCTCAAGTCGATTCATTATTACGCGCGAACCAACATTAGAAAACCCTAATTGCCATAAGTATGTTAAATAAAGTAAACCTTCAGGAAAAATTTGATCTGATCTCCAAAACCTGGACACCCATCATCGTTGGTGAGCTAAACGGGCAACAGGTACGACTGGTAAAAATAAAAGGCGAATTTGTGATGCATCAGCATGAAAATGAAGATGAACTTTTTCTGGTAATCAAAGGATCGATGAAAATGGATTATGGCGACAGGATGGTGGATGTAGCCGAAGGTGAGTTTATCATTATTCCCCGAGGCACTAAGCACCGACCAATCGCTGAAAATGAAACCCAAATTCTCCTTTTTGAACCGGCGAGCGTATTGAACACAGGCGATGTGGTGAACGAATATACCCATAAGTCTCCAAAACGGATGTAGCAACAAGCTGATTACCCTATTGCTTGAATTTTTTTTATTCTTTTTATGTTTTGTAACAGTCTCATATATAAGGAATAATAACTCTATTGGGAATTTTAATGTTGAATCCTTAAAATACATGGAGATTTCTAATTATTTCAAATCAACCTCTATTTATATCTTTGTGGCACGAAAATTTAATAGATAACACGATGCAGGTGAGAAGATTTGGTGTTTCGCTGGAAGAAGATTTGCTTAAAGAACTTGATAATATTGTTGTTAACAATCAGTTCCCCAATCGTTCACAGGCCATTCGTCATTTGATTAAGAGTACTGTGGTAGCCGATAATGTGGATCAAAACAAAATGGTTGCCGGTGCTATCGTTATAGTCTATGATCACCACAAAAGGGAAATTAACAGCAAGCTTGTAAATGTCCAGCACGATTTTCACGACCTTATTCTATCAACCCAGCATGTACATCTGGAACATGATCTATGCCTTGAAACCATTGCCGTGAAAGGCAAGTCACGGGATTTGGTCAACCTGGCCGATAGAATTATCGGAACAAAAGGAATTCACCACGGGAAACTCGTGATGACTGATTTAGGATAATTTTAAAAGAAAGGCGATGCACATACCCGATGGTTATTTAAGTCCACAGACCTACCTTCCACTCATGGGTGTTTTTGTTGCTGTAACGGCCGTAGCGATAAAAAAGGTGAAGCTGGATGTTTCAGCACGTTATATTCCCTATCTGGGGATGGCCGCTGCCTTTTCGTTTATCATCATGATGTTCAATCTGCCCATACCCGGGGGCACCAGCGGACATGCTGTTGGCTCTGCGGTCATCGCACTTTTATTTGGACCCTGGGCAGCCGTTGTCGCGGTTTCGGTGGCGCTTATCATTCAGGCACTTGTTTTTGGTGATGGCGGAATTACAGCCATCGGGGCCAATTGTTTCAACATGGCTATATTTATGCCGTTTGCGGCCTATTACCTGTTTAAGCTCTTTTCGGTAAACCCGATGAAGAAAACAAGGGTATTTATAGCCGCTTTTATATCAGGATATTTCAGTTTGGTGTTAACCGCTATTCTCACGGCTGTGGAATTTGGCATTCAACCCCTGATAGCTTCCGACGCTGAAGGTAAAGCGCTTTACTGTCCTTACGACCTGAGCGTTGCCATTCCGGTGATGGCCATCGAACACCTGGTCCTTTTCGGAATTGTTGAAGGATTGATCACCGCTTTGATAGTGCGTTATTTTCTGAAAAGTGATCCGGGATTAATTTTTGCCCTCAGAAACAGGAAAGGGATGCATCATGACTAAACTTCAGAGGAAAATTCTTTATTTCTTACTGGGTTTGTGTGTATTGACTCCCATTGGAATTTTGCTTCCCATGGTTTTCGATGCAGGTGACGCGTGGGGCGAATGGTCGGCTACCACCCTCAACGATTTAATCGGATATGTTCCGGCAGGACTGGAAAAATATTCAAATATCTGGAATGCTCCAATCCCGGATTATTCAATGAATAATTCGGATCCATCGGTGGTTCATCAATCCGGATACTATATTGTTTCGGGGGTCATTGGTGC
This sequence comes from Bacteroidetes bacterium GWF2_41_31, assembly GCA_001769215.1. Lineage (GTDB taxonomy): Bacteria > Bacteroidota > Bacteroidia > Bacteroidales > F082 > UBA6244. Next base: position 222,410 of record MEOL01000033.1, on the reverse strand, counting down.
CACATTGACTTATCTGATTACTCTGTTGATTTCAAAACTCATCGTTAAAAATGGCGACTAATCTCCCCCGATATCTGTTGGAAAACGAACCGCTTAATTCCCAAGTAAATTCCGGGAAGAAGGTTCTGGTTTCAGTTATCGACAAAACCATTTTAAATGCAGCAAAAACGGTTAAATCGGTTTATGTTCAGGCGGAAAATGCGACGGAAGGTGGTGTGCTTCATTCCATACATCCAAAAGTAAAATTCTTCGCATTGATATTCATGGCTGTGATTATCAGTCTTGTAAACAACCTGGCGGGACAGATGTGCATCAGTGTTTTTGTTTTTATATTGGTTCTGATGGGCCGGATCAACATCCTTCGGATATATGGAAAGATATTGTTTCTGGCATTTTTATTTGGGTTTCTTGTGGTATTCCCGGCTTCACTTAATATCATTACCCCCGGCAAAGTGATTTTAAACCTGGTTTCATTGGGTCAGTCGTACCAATTCTGGATTTATCACATACCCCAAAATATCGGATTCACCAGCGAAGGGGTACAGGTGGTTGGATTGATTTTTCTTCGTGTATGGAATTCCGTTTCGTTTTCCATCCTCATCATGCTAACCACTTCCTTTCCTGCTTTTATTAAATCGTTTAAGCTGGTGGGTGTACCCGACACCTTTTTAATGGTGATCACCCTGGCATACAAATACATCTTTATCCTGTCGCGAACTGTTGAAGAAACTTACCTTGCATTAAAATCAAGGCTTTTTCAAAATCCGGGGAATGGCCAACTGCGAAAACTGATAAGTGGCCGGGTTTTTTTTATGTTTAAACGGTCGGTATCTCAATACGAAAACACCTATTACGCTATGGTTTCACGAGGTTACAACGGACAAATTATGCCTGAACCGCCACAACCTTTAACAACCAAAGATTACATGGCCATTGGCATCGTTGTGGCCTTTGGCATTGCAGTTAAATTTATTTAGTGCCCTTATGGAAGAAATCATCGCCTTAAAAAACATTAACTATACCTATCCGGGCAATATAACTGCCCTGAAAAACATTCATTTATCTGTGAAAAAAGGGGAACTTTTTTCGATTATTGGTCACAATGGATGTGGGAAATCTACCTTGCTGAATATCCTCAATGCCCTTGTCTTCCCTGATACAGGTGAGGTAGTGTTTAAAGGTGAAACCGTTAATGAGAAAATCCTGCGCGACAAAGCCTTCGTCACAAAGTTCAGGCAAAATATGGGGTTTATTTTTCAAAATCCGGATATACAGCTATTTAATCCCACGGTGTATGACGAACTCCTGTTTGCCCCGTTGCAATTAAATATGCCTCACGAAATGGCGGTTGATCGTGTAGAAGAAACCCTTTCATACCTCGGTATCAGCCACCTGAGAGACCGGCAGCCTTACCTGCTTTCGGGTGGTGAAAAAAAGAGGGTCGCCATTGGATCGGTGCTGACCATGAATCCGGAAATCCTGCTCATCGACGAGCCTTTGGCAGGATTGGATCCAAAAACCCAGACTTTTGTTACAGAACTTCTTCTGGAATTGAACCATGCGGGTAAAACCATCATTTTCACCACACATCAGTTGGATTTGATCGATCACCTGCAACCCAGGGTGGCCGTACTTTCGGAGGATCATACCATTCAAAAAACAGGCACTGCCTCCGAGATACTAAACGACGAAGAATTTTTGATTGGCGTAAATCTGATTCACAAACATGTGCACAAACATGGAGATGAAACCCACAAACATTACCATTCACACTATGTTTTTCATAAACATTAGGCTCAGGGATGGTTAATTAATTACGGTAACGGTTCCTGTTTCCGAGTGTTGTTCGCTTCCTTTTCCATCGAGGCGGAAACGATAGCCGACCTTCCAGACATAGGTGCCGCCATCAACCTTTTTACCATGAAAAGTCCCATTCCACAGATCGTCCTGGTTGTTTGTAGTAAATATCAATTCACCCCATCTATTGTAAATCTGAAAGGTAAATACCGCCAGTTTATTAACCGAAATCGCACCAAATTCATCATTCAATCCATCGCCATTGGGCGTAAAAGCGTTGGGAACAGCAAAGGAGAACTGTTCTGATATCTTCACATAAACCGGGATGCATTCGCTTAAGCCACATTGATTTTTCCATTTTGCATAATAGGTGGTTGAATGCTCTGGTCTGAAGATACTCAATGTGGTTCCCTGACCAACCTGGTTGCCTGAACAGGAATCTGATGTCCAAAGCAAATCTGTTCCCGAACCACCCTGGGCACTTAAATCGATACTTATTTCATCCAAAATGCTCAGCGAATCGGGATTGGCTACAGCTATATCCGGTGCTACCGGCAGGGCGTTAACATGGACGATTCCGGGAATAAGGCTAAGTGAGGGGAGAAAACCATAACTGTTTCTTACCAGAGACGAAGGATTCCAGACAATGGTATCATCTCCTCCCGTAAGGGCCAGAAAACCAAGTTCAAACAAGGTTCCTTCCTGAATGCTGACTCCGGCATTTGATCTCCATTCAAGGTTAACACTGTTTCCTGCCTGGCTTACACCAAGCGCATTCAAATCAGGAACTACATTTTTTAGCGACAAAAACTGCAATAGCGAAGCATTGTAATCCAGATGTAAACTCAGGCTGTCGATGTTGGTAAAATTCGTTATTTGGCAGGGAATAAATACGGTATCAGACTGACAAACAGATTGAGTTTGTAAAATCCCAATAAATTCCGGTGACAGGATAACTGTAAGCTCTGCGGCATCCGTGGTCACCGGGTCGCAGGCTCCCGACAACAAACATCTGTATAAGTTCCCATTCAAAGAAACCTCTGCATTGGTAATAGAAAGTTCCCGGCTTTGACTGCCGGAATACGTGAGGTTATCGATGAGATCGGTCCAGGTTACGCCCATATCGCTGCTTACCTGCCACTGATAGTACTGTAAATTATTGGCTTCCACCGTAAATATAGCCGATTGACCGGCTTCAATCAGCGTATCCGTCGGTTGGAGCAGTTGCTGGATTTGGGGTAAGACGATGATTTGAACCGATAGTGGCGTGGTGGTAGAAAAACCATCGGTAACGGTTACAAAATAGATGGTGGTATCCACAGGCGAAACCGTGATGGTTGATTCATTTCCCGAATGGTTGAATCCCGGCGGATCTGATGACCAGGTAGAGGTGTAATTTCCTGATCCTCCCTGAATATTAACCGTTAGATCGGTACTTTGACCCAAACAGATGGTGTAAGGATTTGCTATAAGTGAGGTTACCTGCAACGGACCGCCTGTAACATGAATCGTGAGGGTGTCAGGAGTAATACACAGGTTTGATCCATCGGTAACGGCAAAGGTAAACAAGGTATTTTGCTCAAGCAGCACCGTTTCAGCATCTTGTATTCCCGCATTCAGCAACATGTTCGAAGGACTCCATTCAAAACTCACCGGACCAGGATTGCCTGACATGGCGCCATGTAGCATGGTGGTGGTTCCGTATGGAATGGAAGTGGCATCAGCGGTGAGTGTGGAAGCGGGGCTTTGATTGACAACGATGGTTTTACTGGTTTCTACAGAGGTACAGGTGTCCGTCACGGTGAGCGTCACGGTATGTGGCCCATTGGAACTCCACTGAACGTAATAGGGTCCTGCATCACTGCCAATAAGGGTGGTTGGGTTATCAAAATCCCACTGAAAATCAGCCAAAGTAGAGACTTGTCCTGTGTAAGTGATCATTGTGGTATCGCGAGAACAGGTTTGTGCCGACAAATCAAAATCAGAGGAAGGAATGGAAGCAACCGTGACTGTACAATCGTCTATGAAATGGGAAACTTTTGAAAAATTGATGTCATCCAGAGAAAAGTCGTTACCGTTTGGAATTGTATTTTGATTGACAATGCTAATCTCCGCTGTTGTGGCATTTCCGGAGTTCCACTTTTCAAAGAATTTATACCACTGACAATCAGGATCCTTAGCTATAAATGGATCTCCAAGAAGGATACCGTTGATACTAAACTGTAGTTTTGCAGGGTTATCTGTCGACAATTTTGCCACCCAGGTAGAGAATTCATACTCAGTATTTGGTGTTATGCCAAATATATTCGCTTTCCAAACAACAACATTTGCCTGTGAAGATCCATTAACCGCCATAAAAGAGCCATTTCCTGTTGTATGATCCGTGTTACAAGAAAAATTATTGTGGTTAAAACTGGCATCCGAAGTAATGGCATATGTACCTTCATTCCATAATCCATTTGATCCCGGACTATAGATGTATGAACTCACAAATCCGGTATTTCCGTTTTCAAAATCCCCATTCACCACCAGGTTTGTGGGGCTTACGGATCTGCCATCCAGCGTATATACCGTGGTCTTGTTGGGCTGCACGGTAGGATTGAGGATGGTTGGATTACTGATGCTGATATCCGGTGGATTGGAATTCCACTGGTAAGTATACCCGGGCTGCCCCGAACCTTGCAAGGAAGTGGAGGAACCCTTACAAATGATTTGATCAGGACCGGCATTTACCTGGGCCATAACGGTTAATCCATAAAAAAGAAAAGGAATCAAAAACAGATTTCTCATTGTAAAAAATTTGGTCGGGCAAAACTAAGTTTTTTTGGTTGAAAACGGAGTTGTTTGTTTTCAGATTATGTAATCCAAGGATACGCTGTTAATGCCCTGGGTTTCTCCAATTCTTAGGCAGGTAATGGTTTGCATATTAGCGATGTGCGGTATATTCAGCACAAATGTTGATGCGGAGCTAACCGCATAACTGTCTGCGGAGTATGAAGCCTCGCCTATTGCAAATGTGCTGTTAGCTGTAGCAATTCTCATTTCTTCGTTATTTTCAGTTCGTCAAGTATTAAGTAAGTAATATCAAGTCTCGAATTAGCGAAGTCCTTGTTATTAAAATCGGATGACTGGATACAATTAGCAAAATAATAAACGTTGTCTTTGGTCTCAACATAACCAATATACCACCCTATATCTTTGTTGTCTTGTCCGCCCCAACCTGTTTTTGCTCTGACCACATAATCCAATGTGTCCTTGGTAATCATAATGTTTTTTACAATGTCCACCGAATGTTGGGAGAAATGAAGTTGGTTGTTGTGTAATTGTTTTAAAAAGTCAATTTGTTGTTCGGGTGAAATGCGTAGTCCACCCGTAAGCCAAAACTTGTCGATGCCGCCTGAAGTGTCAGCGTTACCATAATTTGTTTTGTCAAGCCAGTATTTCATTTGTTGTCCGCCAACTCGCCTTGCAAGTTCTTGGTAATACCAAACTGTAGAGTTTTTGAAGGCGGACTTTAAGTCGTGGTGGGTGTTCCAGTTTGTATTTTGTCGAACTACACTGTCCCAAGGAATTACAAAGTTCTCGTCCTTTATAACTCCTGTTTCAAGTCCGATAAGAGAGTTGCAAATTTTAAAAGTTGAAGCCGGTGAAAAGGTCTGTTTGAATTGTTCTTTGTTGTAGAAAATGTATTTGTCCTGTTTTTGGTCATAAAGAACGAATGAACCTTCAACGTTAAATTTGTCATAATACTTTTTAAAGTCCTCACGAATTTCCGTGGTCTGTTTTTGCGCACAACTCGTCAGTTCAAAAACTGCTAAAGTCAAAATGATTATCGTCTGTTTCATCATCGTAATATTGTGTTACTGCTCGGGCAGGTTTATTTTGTTTTATTGTGCGATGGCAAAAATGCCTTTGGTTCCGATAAATATCCAGATGCTTGCAATTGCGTGGGCATTATTTTTCCTTTTTTTTGGTTTTATTTTCTAATACTTTCAAACTTTCCATATAATTTTTTTCTGCTTCGCTCAATGTTTTTTGTTGATACTTCTTGTATTCTGTGGTAGCCTTTTCAATAGCTATTTCGTGGCTGATAGCACCTGCACCCTGCAACAGTTTTTCGCCGCTCATTGTCAAAATTTTATCCAAATGTTCAGCCCAATCTTTCATTAACATTGCTTGTTCTCGTTCGGCTTGACGCTCGGCAAAATCCAAATACCCCGAAACTATTTGTCCAAGCGAACGAAGCTCTTTTTCGTCTAAATAATTTTTTGCAACTGCCACGTCTTTCAGGTACGGACGACTGCCCGGAAAAGTCATCAAGCCCATAAATTCTTTTTCGGCATCGGCACGGGTAAAAATTACTTCGGCGGCAGTTTTACCGTGTACGGCATAATGAATTTTGTTTTGTACTTTCTTGAAAAATGTGATGGAAATATCAGCTTTGGGATTGTAATCAATGCTGGTTGAGTAAATATCAAGTACCTGACGATAAAATACCTTTTCGGATGCACGAATGTCGCGTATTCGTTGCAACAATTCTTTCCAGTAGCCACCACCACCCAAATTTTTCAGGCGTTCATCGTCCATGGTAAAACCTTTGCGGATATATTCGTTCAGTCGTTTGGTTGCCCATTGGCGAAACTGCGTTCCACGCAAAGATTTTACACGGTAGCCGACTGAAATAATAACGTCTAAATTATAGTAATTAGGGGCTTTCTGCTGAAATTCGGAAATTCCGAATTTCTGTGTACACAGTGTCTCATCAAGCTCTCCTTCATTAAAAACATTTTGTATATGCTCGTTTATTGTAGATTTTGCTTTACCAAAAAGCAAGGCCATTTGCTCTTGCGTCAGCCACACTGTTTCATCTTCAAAGCGAACATCTACCGATATTTTTTCGTCCTCGGTTTTGAATAAAATAAAATCTGAATGGTTTTCTTTCATACTAATTTATATTGTAAGCTTTTTTTTATATTTTCTTCTGTAGCGTTGGCTCCCGAAAAATCGGGACAAGTTTTGCAAGCTCTTTTGCATCCCGACAGTTTTGATATTGGTTGCAGCGTTGGCCCGTGTGGCTTGCAAACCCGCCTGCCGGACGGGCAGGTGTGCTGCAATGTGGGGTGGGGTTTCTTCTTCTTTTTTTGCGGGAGGAAGAAAAAAACAAAATAAATTCCTTCAAATTTGCACCAACCTGTCAAAGAGCTAAAGTCTATTCGTTATATTTTTTAGGTTATCATTCATGTCTCAGTTTCGGTTTTTTATACTTGCATACATCGTCCGAAACTATGTGCAGTTGGGGATTTGCGGGAACCTGTGCCATCCGCGTACTTCAATGTTTGTGCGGAAAACCGCAAGCCCGCGTGCCACGGAGACCCCAATTGACATATAGTTTTTGTTATGCGTTCGTGCTTTTGTCTTGGTAAATTATAGGTCATAGTAACTAACATATATTTTTCCTGTTTCTGAGGCTCGTCTTCTTTTCTTATACAGTAAATCAGGTAAACTGACTCTGCCCTCTAAAATTGAAATAAGGTCTAAACCATCCATTATTATTATTGATTTAAATTCAGGTGCAATTGCTTCCTTGGTAATACCTTCCATAGTTACAAGTAATCCGACTGCCATTTTTAATTTCGTCTCAACTTTGTAGCAGAATGAAGCTAAATCACTTCTATCAACTTGTCTTTTCCATTTTGCCTCAAGTAAAAAATCCGTACCATCAAAAGTAAATGCACCATCAATCTGTTCTCCATAAATCTTAAAAGATCCTCTTGGGTCGAGTTCATATAACAAAAAAAGCTCATTAAGTAATTTTTCTAAGTCATAGCCACGTTGCTGTAAGTCTTTCTTCTTCGTTAGTTGAGTAAATTTTTCTTTAAGAGCATTTAATTCATCATCAAGGGACTTGTTTTTTATTATTTTCTTTTCGGATTCCATCCGTCTTATTTTTGCTTCTTCTTGCTCTTGAGTTATTTGATGATAACCCTTCGTGTGTGCTCGTAATTTTTGAACAGCTTCTTTTGCTTTTTTCCTTTTAGAGCCATCATCATCCCAAAATTCTAAATGTGGAAAGTCAGTAAAATCAGTAACCCCTAATATTAAATTTATCAAATCCTCTTTATAAATATCTGGTCGGTTAGTCATCCTTTCAATAAGCTCTTTTACACTTTCTCGCTTAGTCCCATCCCAATTGATTGTGCCAACAATTGTAGAATTCTTCAATGTTAGTTTAACGAAGTCTTTTAATTCATCTTTTTTCCAAAAGATAATAGGCAAAGCTTCTTTTAAAGCTAAAACTGCTTGTGGAGAAATTTTTTTATTATCTAAGTCCATTTTACTTTACCTACTTGATTTTCTGATTTTGTACTACAAATAAAGCGTCATATAAATTCGTCCTAAAAAAGGTTTTGTACCAAAGGAACGTATCAAAAGATTTTTTTGAGTCTTTGCGAAGTGAATCAGATAGCACAACAGAATAACACAAGCCACTAAATTGTTGATACTGCCCCCAAATTCTATCTCTGTCATAAGCAGATAGAAAAGGTTCAAAAATGTAGAATGAACTTTCTGCATTGTCTAATGATTGTGTCATCTGTTCTGAATTATTTGCTTGAGCAGAAAAGTAAGATTGAGAAATTGCTTTCATGAAATTAGTGTATCCGTTTTGCTTTGGTTTTAACTCAACTTCGTAATGCTTTAAAAAAGTTTGGTTTTGATTATTGGAATACTGAACATAGAAACTGCTAATAACAGCAACAATCGCAACTATTGTAGAGAAGATGGGAATTATAATACTTGTAAAGAATCTCGTTCGTTCTTGTTTAGTTTCTAATTCGGCTTTTCTTAATCTGTCAATGTGTTGCAGCCCCCAATTAATTATTTCAATGTCAGAACGGGAAGAGTTTGCTTCGGCTCTAAACTGGCTGCGAAAAACATCTGTTGGTGTCAGCGAATTTATTTTTTCAGTTCTTGAATTAGCATCTTGAATTTCCCGAATCCAAGTTGGGAGATGTCTGCCTTGCCTCATCTCATCTTGCCACTTGTTCAACTGACTTTGGGGAGTTTGTTTACGAAAAAGTTCCCCTCTACTATAAACCAATGCCTTTACATCAAAATCTTTAGCTAGTCCAAGTCGGCTTCTTATACCCTGATAAGTGATTTGCGGATTTTCGTCATTGCAAGCTAAAATCCAAATTGAGCAAAGGATGTCAAGTTGATTATTCATGTCTATTTTTTTCTTTCTCATTTTTGGTTTTTGTCTGTTCGTTTTCTGTAGAAATGTTCAAGTTAGCTGTATCCCAAAGCATGACGCATAACGTTTAGTATAAGAATAGTAGCCGACCGCGTGGCACTTTCCTGTCAAGTTACAAGAAAGTTGAAGCGGGCTACAACCCTTGAATTTACTACTGTCTCTGCTATTATTTTTATACATTGTTGGAAATAGTTATTTATAATCCAATCACTCGATTCCAATCAGCTATATACATATAAACTCTTTGAAATTCACTTGGTAATAACATTCTATTATGAGCGATAAAATTTCTTGTTTTCTCAAGTTCTTCCATTCTTTGTTTTAACCAATGTTGTGATGGAATTATACTTGTAAAATATTGCCATTTCTCAATAATTATGGATGCGAGCATTCCGAAATCAATAAAACCGAGTAAATCTTCTTTTTCACCTTCGAGCCAGGAATCCTTAAAGGCTGTTTCTTGCCTTGATTCAGCATGTGACTTAATTTTATTTGGTAGTTTTGTCCACCAGTCAAGACCTTCGTTTTCACTTAATGTTTCTCTAATCAGCTCTCTAATTTCATTCTCAAAACAGTGTAGAACTGAATATAATCTAGCCATTTCAAGCGCTTTATTTCTTCTTGAAATGCTAAATGGTGATAAAGATTCCGAAAGTAATTGTTCTTCAGCTTGTGTAGAACTTGCGCCAATCTGAATACCAGCTTTTTGAAATTCAGTAGCTTCTGATTCAAACATTAGACCCCTAAAAAAGAAGTCTCGAATGTCTTTTTTATCTATTTTCTTATTCAATTAAGTGGTCTTTTATAGATTTGAAAATTGCATTATATACTTCAATATCTTTTGTCGCAGGTAAATGAATTTGGATATTATAATGTAGACCTAACTCTCCAAACTTTTTATTCAAATCATTATTCGCAGGATCAATAATTGTTTCAGCATTTGATTCTGACTTTATTGGTTCTTCTTTTTTGATTTTCTTACTATCTAAATCAGCCAAAGATAAAAGTGAATAAAAAGTATTTGTCATATGCTTTGCAACGTTGTCACTTACATTATGGAAACTCTTAAATTTACCGTTTATTAAATCCTTGTCGTTATTTGATGGATTCGAAGTTATTAGAAAAAGGTCTGAGTATGCTTCTTTTAAAGCTTGTCCCATTATTTCCCTTGATAAAGCATGGCTACGATAGTTATGATATCTTTGAGTAGGAACGCCATCAGCTGATAAAAACCCCAAAGCTTTTAAAATAGGTATAAATGCACGATGATTATTAGAAGTAAATCCTAAATCTTTCAGTATTTGGTTAGTGAATTTTTCTGGAGCTTGTCCATCTCTTATTTTACTAAAGAATGTTCCCAAAGATCCGTAAGCCATTGTGTAAGTTGATGGTAATGCCATAATTTTATATTTTAAAGGTTCGGTTTCTTTATAATTATTGCCAACGAGTGGATAAACTCATCTCTAGCAGTTATTTATCTATTACCTTTTTTTTCTAATCTCTTTATAATTAGTAACCTGCCCATTTTCAATCGTTTATAATGAGTTAAATCGGTTTCTTTCTTCTTCTTTGTAAACGGATCATCGGGTGTTTGATGGGGTAAATCTAGTAAATTATTTTATCGGTTTGATTTTTAGAATCATTATTTTGGTGATTTATTGTTGGAAGAAGAGGGCTACGGAGATTGAGCCCACTTTAAATCTTTCACTTCCAAATAAAAAAAAGCACCATCCTGGAAATGGTGCTCTGTGCTGGCTAAGTTGTTTATAGATAAATATCCCTAATAGTTATCAATTGGTTCTTTAAAATTCTTTCCGGTGGCTAATCTTTAATTTGTCATGTTGCGATACAATCCCGTTTCTGCACAAAATTCTCTGGTCTGATTTCTAATTTCATTAATCCGGTAGAATAAGATACATTTGTTATGTGGGGCATTAAGTTCATGTTAGTATCTCTGAAATGGGGCTTCGTTATCAACACCAATAACAGCTTAGTGACTATAAGACAATTAAAAAGTAAAATACCCTTAGTCGTTCATGACAATTTGATTGAAAAGTTTGTCAGGTGATCAACGATTTCCTGTGATTTTATGCAAATGTTGAGTGTATTTTCGAAATGAGATAGTTTTCATCTAATTGAGTGATAACTCGTTGCATTCTGATATTTTCCATAATTGACTGGTTTGGAAATCAATTCAATTGTTATTATTTAACATCAAAAATCACAAAATTCTTTTTTTGACTGACAAAATCTTTATTTTAGCCCGGTATTTCTTTAGTTCCCCGATAGGGTAGACCAACACTTATTAAATTTCAAAAAGATTTGCAATTGCCTTAACCCGGATAATTGCTTTTTCAGATTTACTCACTAAAAAAAACTAACATGGTTCCAAAAATTTCAACACTCAGCGGATACATCCACGAATATCAAAAAAGCGTTGCCAATCCTACCGGGTTCTGGGACAATGTGGCCGATACATTTTACTGGCACAAACGATGGGACAAGATTCTTGAATGGGACTTTCATGAGCCAAAAATCAGTTGGTTTGTAAATGGCAAACTCAACATTACAGAAAACATTTTTGAACGCCATCTCTTTCTGCGCCAGGATCAGCCTGCATTGATCTGGGAGCCCAACAATCCTGATGAAGCTCACCGGATACTCAGTTATGGCGAACTTTTTAAAGAAGTAAAAAAATTCAGCAATGTGCTTTTGAGCCTTGGACTTCACAAAGGTGACCGTGTAACCATCTACCTGCCCATGATTCCGGAGTTAACCATTGCCATGCTTGCCTGTGCGCGGATTGGAGTGATTCACTCAGTGGTATTTGCCGGATTTTCTGCCAATGCATTGGCCGACAGAAACAACGATGCCGAAGCGCGGGTGTTAATTACTTCGGATGGAGGCTTCCGTGGAAACAAAGTGTTAAATCTGAAAAAAACTGCTGACGAATCGCTGGAAAAAAGTCCGACCATCGAGAAAATGATTGTGGTGAAACGAACGGCCACCGAAATATCCTGGAACCCGGACCGTGACCTGTGGTGGCACGAACTCATGGAGTCGGCTTCTGAAGAGGGAAAAGCTACCGTGATGGATTCTGAAGATCCGCTTTTCATTTTATATACCAGTGGCTCCACGGGTAAGCCAAAGGGTGTGGTGCATACAACCGGAGGCTATATGGTTTATTCGGCCTATACTTTTCGGAATGTATTCCAGTATTCGTCCGGTGAAGTTTATTTCTGTGCTGCCGATATTGGTTGGATCACCGGTCATTCGTATATTGTCTACGGGCCTTTGCTCGAAGGGGCTACTACCGTGATGTTTGAAGGGATTCCGAACTTTCCGACACCATCCAGGTATTGGGATATTATCCGTAAATTTGAGGTCAACCAGTTTTATACCAGCCCGACTGCCATCCGATCGCTGATGGCCGAAGGACAACAATGGATCGAAGGGATTGATATGCCATCGTTGCGGGTTTTGGGCACCGTTGGTGAACCCATCAATGAAGATGCCTGGCACTGGTACCACGACCACGTGGGTGGAAACCACTGTCCCATTGTGGATACCTGGTGGCAAACCGAAACCGGTGGTATCATGATCAGTCCGATGGCGGGAATCATTCCGACCAAACCTGCTTTTGCTACCATGCCCTTACCTGGCATTCAGCCTGTGATTGTGGATGCCGAAGGCCGCTACCTATGCCATAAAAGTGTGGAAGGTAACTTGTGTATTAAATTTCCCTGGCCGGGGATAGCGCGTACACTTTGGGGAGATCACGAGAGGTACAAAACCTCCTATTTTTCGCAATACCCGGGTTTGTATTTTACCGGTGACGGCGTTCGCAGAGATGAAGATGGATATTACCGCATCATGGGCCGTGTGGATGATGTCATCAATGTTTCGGGTCATCGATTGGGTACGGCCGAAATAGAAAATGCCATCAACGAGCACCCGTTGGTTTCCGAATCGGCAGTGGTAGGCATACCTCATGCCATCAAAGGGCAGGGAATTTATGCCTTCGTGGTTTGCCCCGAATTTTCAAGTGGCGGTGAGGAAGGAGTTCGAAATTCTATTTTGAAAGCAGTAAGCTTGTTTATCAGTCCCATCGCCCGGCCAGATCAAATCCAATTTGTCCATTCATTGCCAAAAACTCGTTCAGGTAAAATTATGAGGCGTATTTTGCGTAAAATTGCAGAAGGAAATACGCGGGATTTTGGTGATATATCGACCATGGTCGAGTCTGATGTGATAGATCAGATTATCGCCGGCAGGCTTGCAGAATAATGGTACTTCATGATCCGACAAATTGGAAATGTTTTGTTTTTTTTATGCTTCGCCGCGACCCTCTGTGGGCAGGAAATTGATCTCGCCACAGCAAAACAAATCACCTTTGAACAGGGCGATGACAACTGCCCTGCCTGGTCACCGGATGGCACCAAAATCGCTTTTCAAACCAATAGAAACGGAACCTGGGACATCTATTGCTACGATTTGAACCAGGAATGTGTTTTTCCGCTTGTGAGCGGCCAATTCAATTATCAACATCCGGTTTGGTTTCCTGATGGAAAAAGTGTGGTGTTCGATTCAGATAGCCTGGAAATAGAAACCCTGTTTAGTTACCAACTCACCGACCGCAAAATCAGGCGTTTGTTTAAGCGACTGATTAGATGTAGGGAGGCTTCGTTTGCTTCTTCGGCTCGACAGGTGTATTTTTCGGGTTTTGATAAAACTTCGACAGAATGGCAGATTTATAGCTACGATTTTATATATGACAACTTAAACCAGCTTACTTTCAGCAAGAGTGGCTGCATGGATCCCCAGGTAGCTCCTGATGGAAAACACCTAATGTTCGTTCAATCGGGTACGTCCTTCGAAAGTGCTTCCATTCCTTTTATTAACTGGTATGGAGAAGAAAGCCACCGGCTGGATTCGTTAAATGCGCAAAATACCTGTTGGCATCCAAACGGGTTGAAAATATACTTTGTTTCCGATCGGGATGAGAGCGGTGGCGAATTGTACAGCATTTGGGAAAATGGCACCCACCTGGAGCGAATTACCTGCGATAGCCTTGAAATACAGCAACCTGCTATTTCTCCTGACGGAAAAAAACTGGCACTTGCAATAAATGGAGCATTGGGTTTAAAATTGTATTTGATACAACTCAGCGAAGAGTAGGCAAATGAAGCCATGAATACCTCGACAACTTAACTTAAAATGCTCTGATACAATTCTATTTGCCCCTGCTCCAAAATCTTGAGTATCTTTGCCTGATTGTAAATCAAATTTAAAGATAGTAACTATGGCAAATCAACAACCAGAATTTAACATTAAAAAAGTGCTCCCCATAGCCATCATTTTTGGTGCATTGGTATTTATCATCATTTTTTGGAGTAGGATGACAGTAACCATTAAAGGGGGATACGGGGGAGTTTTATTTCAGACTTTCGTGGGTGGTATTGACACGACGAATACCTACGGTGAAGGATTTCACTTCATCGCTCCCTGGAACGACATGATAGAATATGAAACCCGTCAGCAGGAAGTTGCCGAAAACATGGACGTACTTTCATCCAATGGATTGTCGATAAAAGCCGACATATCAGCGTGGTATGAACCTGAATATGCCCAACTGGGTTTGCTTCACTCGAGAATCGGAACAGATTATGTTAAGCGGATTGTGATCCCGGCCCTTCGGTCATCGGCGCGAAGTGTGATTGGCCGATATACACCTGAGCAAATTTACTCTACGAAAAGAGATGCCATCCAGGATGAGATTTATACGGAAGCACGCCTGATCCTCGACAATAAGTATGTAAGCCTTAACAGGATATTAATCCGGTCTATTGTACTCCCCGAAACCATCAAATCGGCCATTGAGGGGAAACTTAAACAAGAGCAGGAATCACTTGAGTATGAATTTAAAATTCAAAAGGCCCAAAAAGAAGCCGAACGGCAGATTATTGACGCCGAAGGAAAAGCCGCGGCCAACAAGATTCTGAATGCGAGTTTAACTGATAAAATTTTACAGGAAAAAGGAATCAGCGCCACCATTAAACTTGCTGAATCGAACAACACAAAAGTAGTGATCATCGGCAATAGCAGCAATGGAATGCCCATTATCCTGGGTGATATGAAATAGGACCATACTCCGGACAGCCATCAGGTGAATGGATACTCACCAGTTAAAAATTGAACTTTTCCAAAGTTTGAAACTTTGGAAAAGTTGTATAAAAAAAAGAGTCGGTGTTTGCCGGCTCTTTTTTTATGTATGTTTTGATGGATCTTTTAAACAAACTTCAACTCTGCCAAACACTCATGGATGAGATTGAAAGTCCGTTCGATATCCATATCCAGTCCCACTGAAAAACGCACCAAACCCGGCGACAATCCCATTTCTTTTTGAATGTCCTCGGGAACTTCCGAAGAGGTGCTTTTCCCTGAATTAGAAAACAACGTTTTGAAATATCCCAAACTTACCGCATGGTAACCAACCCCTTTTTCCTGCATCATTTCCATAAACGGAGCGGCACGTTCGGCAGTTTCTAAATCAATGGCAATCAGGCCACCCATTCCGTATCCTTCGTTCATTTGCGATTTAAACAATTCATATTGAGGATGATCAGGTAATCCGGGGTAGTTGAATTTTAGTCCCAACTCTTTAAATTTTTCGGCCAGGTATAAGGCGTTTTTACTGTGTTGCATCATACGGATATGCAGTGTGGCCATATTTTTAAGAATGGAAGACGAACGCATGGGGTCGAGCACCGGCCCCAAAAGCATGGCTGTTCCTGAGTTTACATCGCTGATGTCGTTGATAAACTGAGCAGAAGCGCAGATGGCACCCGCAACACAATCGTTTTTCCCATTGATAAACTTGGTCATGCTGTACACCACGATGTCGGCTCCCAGTTTAAAGGGACTGATAATCATGGGTGTAAAGGTGTTGTCGACAATGAGTTTGATGTCGTGCCGATGCGCAATTTCGGCAAGCTTTGGCAAATCAGAAATCTGTAACATGGGGTTTGTCATCGACTCCGTGTAGAGGATCTTTGTGTTCGGACGAATGGCTTCGATGATGCTTTCATGGTTTTCAATGTTCACGAAAGTGACGTCGATATTGAATTTTTTGACGTAGTTGTTCAAAAAGGCAAAGGTGCCACCGTAGGTAGTCACGCTGGTGATGATGTGATCGCCGGCATTGCAGCATTGGAGAATGGCAGTGGTAATGGCGGCCATTCCGGAAGCGGTTACCCAGGCGGCTTCAGTTCCCTCCATGGCGGCCAGGGCGTCGGCAAGATATTTGTTGGACGGGTTCCAGTGACGCGAATACAAAAAGCATCCCTGTGCCGCTCCATGAAAGGCATCGATCATCGTATCTTCTTTCAGGAAAGTATAGGTTGCCGAATCGGTGATGGATGGATTGACATCCCCAAACTCGCCAAATTGTTTTAAATCCTGTATGGCGGTTGCCGGGTTGAATTTTTCTGACATAGGTCTTAAATTAATGATTTTCTGGTTACAAAAGTAGTAAACAAACCCTCCTCCACGAGGTAGAATCGGTATAAATAGAGTGAGGGCAGCGTGTGATTTCTGTCGTTAGAAATAAACACAAATAAGAAGAAACTTACTGAATAACAATCCGCTCTGTTTGCACAGATTTATCCTGAGTTACTTTTAACAAATAAACCCCTTTTTCGATTGAACTTAAACTAAGTTGTGATTCAGAAATTTTGCCCGACAGGATATCCTCCAGTACCAAATGACCCTGTGTGTCGAAAAGTTGAATCTGATAATCAAGTGTTGAACCAAAATTTCGCCTGATATTCAATACCTCTTTTGCCGGATTGGGATAGATGGTCAGCATGGAATGATGGCTTATTTCATCCATAAAGTCGAAAAGCATCAGATTAAAACTCTCTGGCAAATTCATGGGTGGCCAGGCATAACCGTTGTCAATAGCTACGTCATATTTTCCTGTCGGAAAATTAATTAAAAAGTTAAACTCACCTGACAACACGCTATCGTTAACAATGGTTTGACTGGAGGGACTGATGGTTAAATTCCCCTGGGTAAGGCTTAATTGACTGGTTCCCTGCATAAATACAATATTATTACCGGTTACGCTGATGGTAAGTGCATCCCCTTGGTTGGCTGAATCGGGAACAACAGACGAAATGGTTGGCATAGTGATAGCTTCCAACAAATTAACTGCATTTTCCAAATTCATTGTTCCATCCAGAGGTGCATACACAACCAGATCGTGCCATCCATGTGCATTGGCATGCGAGAAAACAAAATTTGCCAAAAGCGTCACCGAATCCACCACAGTGATATCATGACAATAAAGTTCTTCAGATTCACAGACCAATGTTACAGAAGGCATGTTGGTTTCGCTGTTGAAATGCGTATTGGCTGTTTTGATCTCAAATATTGTCCTGGTTCCCTGAAAGGCTTCAATAGGAAAACACGAAACCAACGACGGAGCGATTCCTGCCGAAAATAAATGAAATCCGTTTTCTAAAATAACACTTCCCAAGTCCCAATTATAGACAGTAACATTATAATACCCTGTGTCATCATCGGAATTAAATAAAAAGTCACCTGTGATGATGGTATCGTTTATTACATTGTGGCTAAAGGGATAAATTTCGTTAAATTCGTTGTAAAAATACAACATAGAAGAACCTTGCTGAAACAAAGTATTTGTTCCTGTTACTGTTACAGTCAGCTGATCTCCCTGAAAGGCAGCATTGGGCTCAACGGACACAATTTCAGGAGAATTGGCTGAAGGAAGCAGGGTGAAAGCATCGGGCATAGTGAGGTTCCCATCGAGCCTGCTGTTATAATTCACAGAATAGGAACCGGCAGGGTTGTAGGTACTCAAATTGAAACCAACTACCAAGTGGTTTAAATCGATCACGATTATGTAGGACTTGCTAATGTAGGTACCTGATGCATAAAGATATACATTTTCAAGATTGTCCATTCCAAAATGGGTGTATTCACCAATAATTTCCATCTCAAAAGTTTCGCCGCTAACTGCAGTATCAGGGTCAATACTAAGTAATTGAGGAAGATTGGCAACCGGATTCAGGTAAAATCCGTTATTAAGCACAATGTAACCCGAACCATTCCATGCCTCTACATTGTAAGATCCTTCCTGATTATCAGGGCTAAAATAAAAATCGCTCTGAATTTGATTGATATTGAGTACGGTATTATTTTCCGGATATATGCCATCCGATCCGCTTTGGCTTAAATGAACGCTACTGGTCCCCTGCATGAAATTCACGTTCTCACCGGTAACGATTATAGAAAGCTGTTGACACTGCGTTCCTTCATTCGGATCAACCGAGGTAATGGTCTGCGCTTGCATACCTGTTACAAAGAGAAATAAGGCAAATAAGTTAAAGATAAAGGTGCGCTTCATTTAAAGTGGTGTTTGTCGGTTAATATTACTTTTGCTGTTTAGAAAAGTCAAATATAAGGTTTTCAATTGAAAGGCCTTCAATTTTATGGATTTTATATTGCAAAAAATACCACTCCGGATCGTCTGGAAGCGAATGGATTAGCTCTGTTTTACCTTGCTTCGTCAGGATAGAAATTATTTTTGCTTTTAAAATAGCCTTGATATAAGGTTTAAAATTCGGGTTGGAGGTTTGAATGTCGAGGTAGCTAAGCGCGGAAAGAGCGCTGTCGTTTTGATGTTCATTAAAATATACTGCACACAGATTGAGGGCCGATTCTTCAAATTCAGGATAGATTTTAAGCGCTTTCTTATACAATGAAATGGCTTGTTCGTTTTCCCCGATTTGAACATAGGACGAAGCCAAATCATTGATCACATGCACATGATATGGATTTAGCGCCAATGCCTTCGTAAAACAATGTACGGCACTGTCGGGCTGTCCGATTTGATACCATGCCAATCCCTCATACCACGACAAGGGTGTGGAGAGCGGATCCATGAGGTAAAAAGCCGATTCTCCTCTTTTTATTGCTTCAATTACACGCTTTGGTTGGTTTTCCATTTTAGCTTCCAACGCCAGTTTTGTATGCGATTCTGATGTATATCGTTGATATCCGTAATAAAAGGAGCCTACAACCAAAAGCGCTAAAAGGAGAAAACTCATCCATTTTAGTGTTCTGTTCTTTGAACCGGTCGTTTCAGTTTCAGTATTTCCTTTGATCAACAAGGCAAACAGCGTAAACAAGATGATATTGCTGACAATCCGCTCATGCGGAAAACTAAAGAACGAGAAAATAGCAAAACCCGTCAATGCAAAAAGTACAGATAGAAAAAACAGTTGGTTGTGAGTTTCCTGCTGTTTTTTGATTTGTGCCCATGCCAGGTAAAAGGCGATCAAAAACCCTAGAAGATACAAAATTCCTCCAATGAGTCCGTATTCGCTGGCAATCCACAAAAAATCGTTGTGAGGCCGCTGATAGTAGGTGACATTGTCCTCGGAAACCAATCCTTTGTTGCCATACTTCAACATTTCAATTTTCCAGTTGGCGGCCCCGCAGCCGAAAATGGGTTTTTCATTCATTATTTGGAGCGTTCTTTTCCACAATTCAATCCGGTCCTTTCCTGAGCCGTTGTCTATTTTTAGTATGTTGCCTGCATGGGTTTCTGCTTCATTGGTTATGGTAAAAAACACGAAGAAAAGGATTGACAACAGGAGGGTGGCCGAAAAGGTGATACCGATCTGTCGAAACGGCTTATTTAAATCCTTTAAAAATGTTGATTTTTGTAACCGGTTCCACAAAACGAATCCTGTAAACAGCAGGGTTATCATAACTAACGACAGCCATACACTTCTGTTTGACAATACGATAAGTAAAAATAAACTCAGGTTGCTGAAGGTTACATTTAGTATTGAAAAAAGCCGCGATTTTTCTGTGACAGCCATGTAAATTTGAAATGGCAATATCAGGAAAAGGATTTCAGCATACAGGTTTCGGTGCCCGAAAACGGTTTTAACCTGATAGGTGCTCAGGGGGATGCTTAGTTTACCTGATTGCATCACCTCCACGAGTTCAACCAGACCCCAAACGGCCAACACCATCCCCAAAAAGCTCAGCGACCAGGTGATTCCTTTTTGCAGTTCCTTGAATGAGTAGTTTTGTAAAAGCAAAAACAACAACAGTTGGTAACTTAATATTTTCAGCCATTCAAAGATGGAATCGCTGTAACTATTTCCCCAGAGCAGCCGTACTCCGGTATACACAGCAAACAGTAACCAAACTATCCATAAGGAAGATTTTAGCCCACTCAGTTTAAATTGCTTGTTGACTACCCATTGAACCAACAGCAGGGCCAAAATCAGTTGCAAGCCCAAGAACTTGATTAGCAATCCGGGGTCGAGGGTGGCATGGCTTGATAACAGAGGAATCACCAATAGAAGTCCAAAAAGGGGTAGTATTTTTGTGATCAGTGAAATCAGATTCTGTGGCATGAAATTATTATTGACAACAAGGGTGTGTTTGGCGTTCAAATATAGCAATCTTTCCTTCTTTATTCTATTTTTGTAACCTTTTCCCGAATGTTGCACTTATGGTAAAAAAAGCAGGACTCTTTGTCAGCCTTATTTCCGTACTTTTATTGATGTTTGTTTTACTGAACAGTGATCTGTTCACCAAAATGCGCACTATTTTTATTGACGGTGACGGGAGTGGACATTATGCCTATTTGCCGGCCATTGTCTTGAATCGTTCGGTTGATTTTACTCCGGTTTACCAAGCCGAGAAAAGCCGGAAGAGTGCGGATTATGTGGGACACAATTATCACAACGAACACGGTATTACCATCAACAAATTTACCTGTGGAACGGCCTTACTCCAATCACCTTTCTTTGGACTGGCGTATGTCATTTCAGGTTTTTTCGGGTTGCCGCCCGATGGGTATAATGTAGTTTTTCAATATGCGGTGGGCCTTGCCGGGGTATTCTGGCTGGCTGTGGGGCTCTGGTTTTTGGTTCAATTACTCAGGTTGTGGAGAATTGAAAAAAAAGTGGCCATCGGGTTTGCCTTGGCAGGAACCCTGGCTACCAACCTCTTTTTTTACGGGTTTGTAAATCCTTCCTTCTCGCATGTGTATTCCTTTGCATCCATCACTATATTCTATTATTATAGTTCAAGATTTATCAAGAAACAGCAAACCGATGATTTTTACCGCGCCGCCTTTTTGTTGGGATTGATTGTAATCATTCGTCCGGTGAATGTATTGTCGGTATTGGCAATTCCTTTCCTTGCGGGAGGGTTTTCTTCATTCCGGAGAAATCTTTTTCAGCTGATCACCTGGAAGAGAGCAGTACGGGCGGCGTTGCTTTTCATGCTTGCGTTAAGCCCGCAAATCCTGATCAATTATCTGCAAACCGGACGATTAATGCTGGATGGATATCAAAACGAAGGTTTTTATTTTCTTCAACCTCACCTGGTTGACTTTCTCATCAGTTATAAAAAGGGATGGTTTGTTTATACGCCTTTTATGCTGTTGATTTTGCCGGCCATATACATGGTTTACATGCGATCCCTCGGGCAATTTGCAGCCTTTTCTTTTTTCCTGGTGGTCATCGTGTATGTCTTTTCAAGCTGGTGGAACTGGTTCTATGGCGACAGCTTCGGCATGCGCCCAATGGTGGATTATTACGGTCTTTTTATTCTGGTGATTGCCATGGGTTATCAGGGTTTAAAGGGGGTTGGCTTAAAACGGCTGGTCATTGTGTTTGTGGGATTCACGATCTTCCTAAATCTATTTCAAAGCTATCAATATTCCACCGGCATCCTCCATCCTGATTCGATGAACCGCCAATCCTATTGGTATGTTTTCCTGAAAAGTGCGCCAAAATACCGTGGAGCCATTGCGGGAGGCGATGAGTATTTTTACGGAAAACTAAATGAGCCTCCCTTTTTAACAACGTTGAATACGATAGATCAGTTGCCGGTCAATTGGGCGCTGAATGAAAAATCGGTGGTGTATTCACCCGGTGCGAACAGTCTGGTGATTGAGCAAAACAAGGAGTTTATTTACAGCCCTTCCTTCAGGTTTGCCATTCCTGACAACTACACAAAGGACAGTTTGGTTTATGTAAGATTCAGTATGAGCTATTGTGAAAAGCAGGAAAATGCTGCGTTACATGCTTTATTGGTGATGGATATCACCGACAAAGTTGGTCAGCATGTTTTTTATAAGGCATTCAGGATGAAAAGGCTGCCTGATGAAGAAAAGGATATCTGGAGGCAAACTTCTCTGGGAGTTAAACTTCCACCGATATTACCCGGGTACAAAGAGGTTAAACTCTATGTTTGGAACAAAGACCAGGGTAACTATTTGCTTGATAACCTTGGATTTGAATTTTTTAGGTATTAGGCTGAAGTGCATTTAATAAAAAATATGCTGGTTTATAACCCCTCCTCCTTGCTCCTCCCCAAAGGTGAGGAGTGATAAATCCTTCTAAATTAGATTTATATAAGCCATATATTAAAGTTATGCGGCCTAAAACACAACAATCTATCACCTTTCCCCTTTGGGGAATCCCGAACCATTTCGGGAGGGGATAGGGGTTAAATCTAATATAAAAAAACCTATAAGTTACCATTAATATGAGGTTCCGTTTTATCACTTAATCATTCTAATCTGACTTCACTCAACTCAACCCCCGCCCCCTTTTTTGCGAAGATTTGAGAGATCGCCAGAAAATCAGGAGGGTAGAGAGAGTTAAATTAATGCTTCGAATGAATTTATAAAATCTTTTGCAGTTTTTTTATCGATGTGGTACGGAACCGGATACTCACTTTGATATATTACCATGAGTTGTCGTTAATTGTCTTACTCATCTGGAAATTTTTCAGGTTTCCCAAATTTGGGATTGGTCATGAATTCATCATCCCGTAAGGTGTGTATGAAGCTTAATAAATCAGCCTTTTCCTGGGGTGTTAACCGCACGCCACCATTGTTTACATGGTGCATCAACGGACTGATGGATGGAGAGCTGAGCACACCTGTGGAATAGAAATCGATTACTTCTTCAATCGTGGCAAAACGTCCATCGTGCATGTAGGGGCCGGTTACCTCAATATTCCGTAGTGTGGCGGCCTTGTAGGCGCCATGGTCCATCGGATCACCTGTAATAGCAAACCGGTCTCTGATATCATTAAAAACCGTGTCTTTGCCATTGTTGTAAAACAAGTGGGTGGTGAACAGCGGGTTGCCAAATCCTCCATGACAATGGAAGCAATCGCCCCCGTCTTCGGTCGTAAACAGCATATAACCATTTAGTTCCGATTGCGATAGCTGTACTTCGCCGTGCATGTATTGGTCGAACTTTGAGTTGGCAGAAATAAGAGTGCGTGCAAATTGAGCAATGGCTTTTCCAATATTTGTGAAGGTAATTAATTTGCTTCCAAAGGCTTTTTCAAACAATTCAGGATAACCGGGAATGGTCTGAAACAAGTTTTTTATTCGCGTTGTGTCGCCATTTACTTCATGTGGAGCCAGGGCAGCCATGCGTACAAAATCCTCAATATTCCTGGCATCCGGGTTGGGATTTGTAGGATAAAGTAACCCATTCCATCCATAACCGGTGGTATTCCAAACCAGGTTAATCATGGGCAACATTGCATGGGGCGTAGGGATGCCGGTAATTCCATGAGGAAACCCTCCCGGAAAACCTGGATGGTCAACCCCGGCTTCAAACGAACGCTCCTGTCGGTGGCAGGTGGCACAACTCATCAACGAATCAGGATGGGTACGGCCCGAGAACCTCCCATCATAAAATAAATAACGGCCCAATTCAACACCTTCAATGGTCATTGGGTTGTTTTCCGGAATGTTTAATTTGGTTGGAAAGCCAAATGGAATTTCTATCTCATAAGGAGTAGGCTCATAGGGCGTTACTGTCGATTTGTTTGTGCACGATGTCGTCCACATCAATATTATTAGCAACAATAATTTGGCCGTCAGGTTTTTCATTTGTAGGTCATGAATTCTATAGAAAATACATTCCACCCATTCTCCACAGCCAGTGCCATCACCTCTTGCTTTTGCATGATATCGCCACCATAAGTATCGTGATTATATATATTGGGTGATTGAAACCAGTTTTCAACATTCATCACCAATTCCAAAGTTTGAGTTTCTCCTGCCTTTACACCGAAAGCCGAAACAGGGAAGTGAACCGTAAAGTAATTTTGAACATAGGAAGTGATAGAATCCGGGTAAGAATGATAGATTTGTCCTATACCCAAATGAAAATTGAACGGCGCTTCCTGATTGAGTTCATTGAGCCACTTGCCGTTGAGTTTCAGGTAATGATAGCCACCGCCCAGGTTTTCGGGCCAGAACATAAACGATTCGGGTGGATTAACAAACATCAGTGAATAATTCTTTTCTTCAGAAATACCAAACGTAAAACTGATGCTGTCGTAGGTTCCTTGGGGGATTTCGTCTTTAAAAATGTAGTTCTGTGTTTCAGGCAGATCTGTATCCACATAATGGATGTCCTCCCATTGATCAAGTAACAATGGAGTTCCGTTTGAATGGTAAAGCGTTACATCCGATATAAAATACTGAATTTCATTTACAAGGTAATGATTCCCGGCTGCATTTACATATCGCATGTCGTCAAACACAATGGGCTCGCTGTCAATTTTATGACTGAAGTGAAAGCTGAGTTTTCCGGTGGTTGGTTCAGGTGTATCCGATTTAGGTTCACATCCCGAAAAAACAAAAATACACCAGGTAAATACAATGAAATAAAGTAGTTGAATACGTTGTCGAAATAATTTGTCCATTCTAATTTGTCAGTTAGTTATAAGGAACCACGCCACTAACGGTCAGGTATTTAATGGTATCGGCCTGGCTGTTCCCCTGTTTATATACTTTTCCATCCACCAGTATCTGTATCAGCAGCGATGATTGAATGTCCTTATAATTACCTGATATATAAACTATTTCACCTTGATCGGCCATAAATTCAAATTTCCATTTGTCGGATGCACTTTCCGGGGTTACCTTTAAGTTCACCATTTCCTGTCGATCGTTCCTGTATTGAAGCTGATATTCCGAAATAGCACCAGAACTGATATAAGTGACTTTTTTTTGATTCGTGTCGTTGCATGCGCCCGAAAAAAGCAAAACCAATGCCAGAATGACGATTTTATAGTGTGATTTCATTATTTTTTCAATTAAAGATTTATAATCAGGTTTAAATAGCAAATTCGTCCGGGTTCCAGGTAGGGAGACGAAGACCCGACAATCCGCCTGTTTAAGTGTTCATAGAAATTGGTATTAAAGAGGTTAGAGATTCCACCGTAAAGGGTCACCTGATCGCTGTAATGGTAAGTAACCATCAACTCCAGGGTGGTGAAAGCAGGTGAGGCTTTTTCGTAATACGCCTTGCTTACCTGATTTTGGGCAGCCACCATCCTCCATTTCACACCGGGTGAAAGCTGATTTTTTAACAGATGAACATAAAATGCCACGTTTGCCTCCAACGGAGGTATCTCGGGCAGCGGGTCGTTGTTAATGTTTTCCTCACCTGTTACCTGACCACTTTCAATCAAATACCGGGTGGCTTTTGGATTTATTCCAGTCGTATAGGCTACTGAAAATGAGGCATCCCAAAATTTTCGTGCAGGTGTAATATAATTGATTTCAAATCCCGTCAGGTAAGCCTTATCGATGTTGATGAACCGTTTTACTCCCAAAACGCCTTTGGTTTGCGGTTTTACCACCGAGGTTGGCACCATGACAGCTGAAATATAGTCGGTTACAAAGCTGAAAAACACACCCGTTGTGAGGTTCCCCAGTCGGGGATTCGTATAAGCCCAGTTTAAATCCAGTTCATGATTGGCTTCCGGTTTAAGTTGCGGGTTTCCAAGATAGTCGTAGTTGTCGTAACCTACTGGTAAAAGGGTGATAAACCTTTCGGTGATATCCGGACTTCTAACTCCTTTTCCAACAGAAATAGCCAGATTTTGATGGTCGTTTATATGCCAGGTAGCACCGGCACTCAGGCTGAGGTTGGTATAATTGCTTTTGGTGTTGGCATCCATAAAAATGGTGTCACCTTTCATGCTATACCGTGTCATGGGATCAGAGTTGCCCTGATTGATGTCCAGCCGTGCCGAAGCAATCCAGTCAAACCGCTTTGTTTTATATTGATATTCTGCAAAAAGGCCCAGGTTGTAAACCAGCGAGTTGTTCCAAAGGTCTTCATACAATACAGGCATATTGGGCTGCATGATCATTGTTTTTGAACGCGTACCATCTTTTGAAATCCTTTCAAATCCCGAGCCTGCTTCCAAAACACCTTTTCCAAGATCGAAATTAACGGCGAACCGCCCACCGGTGTTGATGGCGTGAATGTTGGAAATCGCCACCACGGTATCAGAAAAAGGACGGCTTTTATTGTCCATCTCGTGGTTCACATCCGAATTGTAAATATGTGCCCTGATAAAATGAACCACGTCTCCAAAACCTGTACCCAGATAGCTAAAATCGTAAATCTCCGTATTGTCGTTTCGTTCGTCCATCGGCAGGGTAGGGAAGTCAACATTTTTCCCCCACGACCGGTCGTATCCCACATAGAATTTTTGCCCGGCCACCGGTTGAATACCCAATTGCCCTTTCAGGTTATAATTATTGGATGCACCCTGCATGGTTTCTCCGTTTCCGGATGAATAATCTCCGTATTTATTCCAGTTGGTGGATAAGGAATAAGCCAGCAATTTGTTGCCTCCGGCGACGTTCAACCTGGATTTATAACCCGGATAATTGGTTTGACCGCCCACCATCATATTCAGGTGGGTTTCATAACTTTCGTTGAAGGACAGTTCGTTGGTCACCAATCGGATCAGGCCCCCGAAATTTGGGCCATATTTTAACGCATAGGGGCCTTTATAGATGGTAATCTTTTGCAGATCGCTGATATCGACATGCGCTGTGGCCGGGTCCATCCGGTTCGGGCAACCTCCTTCAATTTTGGTACCTCCGTTAATCTGCACATTGAGTTGGGTATACTTAAAACCCCTGATGACCGGATCTATTCCCATGGCTCCTTTTCTAATGCCACCCATGTTTGGCTCTGTTCTTAAAAAACTCCCTATGTCCTGAAAGGGAGTTTTTTCGAGATCGATCCTGGTAATCTCTGTTTTTAACAAAGTTGAATTTTGATTGGCGTCACCGAAAACTTCCACTTCTGATAATTTCGACACTTTTTCGTGGAGAAATACTTCCAGCGGTTGATTAGTTATTTCTTTGATAATTAGCGTATCCGATTCATATCCCAAATGCCTGAATATTAAAACGGGTGCTGAGTTTTCCATTACAGGAATCGAAAAAAGACCCTTGTGATCGGAAAGTGTTGATGCATCATTTTGTACATTCATGATTTCAACATGGGCAATAGGTTGATTATTTTCACTGCTCCTGACTACTCCTGAAAGGTAGGTCGTTTGAGCATAAGCAAAATCGGACATCAACAAAATGATCAGGATTGACATGTAATGAAGGGAATTCATTTTATGATATTTTTCATCAAAAGTAGTCATTTGGATGCAAAATAATTTAAATAATTGAATTTTTTAAACATAAAATAACCAGCCAGGATAGGTTCACTTACAGATCGTCGTTAACATTTGAATCTCATTGAGCATGATTAGCATGGAGGTAAACTATTCTATTTCTTTAGTTCAGGAATAATATGGAGCATGCTTGCAATTTAAGGTCCCGGTAACCGATTTGTACAGCCGGAGGAACGAGAACAGACCGTGGTAGTATACACAGAAAAGTTCATTATTTATAGGCTGAAGCCAACCTGCGATTAGATGGATAATATCAAGTAGATCAATCAAAAGCCGGAGAGATTTGAACTTTAATGATCAGGATAACACTCAAATTGTTCAAAACCGATCACTTAAATCTATGATATTTGTCAGTTTAAATTGTAAATTAACCTTCAAACGGGTTGAGTACCATCTAATTTGTAAGTTTAATGATTTAATTAAGTTCACCTAAAGGCTTAGGAGTGGAATTTCTTAATTTTGCCTACTAAATAAATAGAGAATGCGGTTTAAAGTAGGTGATAAAATAAAGTTTTTGGATGAAGTAGGGGGGGGGACCGTTATTTCCGTTATTGATCACCGAATGGTGAAAGTTGAAACAGATGATGGATTTGAAATGCCTGTCATGACAAGTAACCTGATTTTAGATTACAGGTCGGGTCAGCATGATAATGCGCAATCGAAAGCAAGCCATCCTGCTGCTTTGATCACAGAAACCGTTGTACCTGAAAAGCCTTCCATCACGGAGATCAATCCATGGGGCAAGGTGAAAGATGCGCCTGGTGTTTATCTTGCTTTTGAGCCTCACGAACAGCAATGGATACTTACAGGCAATTTGGATGTGATTTTACTCAATAACACTGGTTACGATCTGCTTTTCAGCCTGTTTTTATTACAGGATGATGAGATGAGGGGAGTGGATTTCAGCTCAATACCTGCGCATTCCAAAATGGTGTTGGACAACATTAGCCGTGAAGAAATTGCAAATTGGACATCCGGTGCAATTCAATTGTTATTTCATGCCGATGAACCAAAGAAAATATATATGCCGGCCCATATTGACATCGATATCAAAGCCAATCGGTTTTTTAAAGAAGGCAGTTACGTTCAAAGCAGCATGTTGCGTGGAAAATCGTTGCTGGTCAACCTGATTTCGATGCAGGCCCTGACCGTGGCATCTGATCAGGAAGCCGTGCGAAAATACAACAGTGAAATGGCTGCACAACAATCTGTAGTTAAAAAAGAAAAACCATTTATCAGTAAATATCAAACGAATGTTGGAGAAGCTATAGTGGATTTGCACATTGCCGAACTGGTTGATAACATTGCCGGAATGTCGAGCCATGATATGTTTGAATTGCAGATGAATATGTTTACAAAGGCGCTAAAAAGCGCCATGGAAAATGAATATGAAAAAATAACCTTTATTCACGGGGTGGGCAATGGAGTGCTGAAAAGTGCCATTATCAAAGCCTTAGGTGACTATGAAGGGCTGGAAAATAAAATGGCCTCCATCATTAAATTTGGTGTAGGTGCCATTGATATCATCATTAAAACAAAAAGTAATTAAGTTTAATTAGCTCATGAAATGAAGAAATGATTCATACAGTATAAGTTATTAATGCAATATTTATTAAAAATCACGACATGAAAAAAATAACATCCTTTTTCTTTTCCATGCAAACAATGGGCACATTGATCCTGCTGTTTGCGTTTGCCATTGCCACGGCCACTTTTATTGAAAATGATTTTGGAACTGTTTCAGCCAAAGCAGTAGTATTTAATGCCTTATGGTTTGAAATTTTGTTGGGTTTGCTGGGTGTTAACCTGGTCGGCAATATTTTTGTCAACAAACTGTATTTGCCCAAAAAGCTAACCATTTTTGTGTTTCATATCGCCTTTATCATCATTTTAATTGGTAGCGTCATCACGCGTTTTATCAGTTACGAAGGGGTCATGCACATCCGTCAAGGTGCTGCCTCGAGTAGTATTTTATCAGATAATACTTATGTGGATATCACCATTACCCAAGGAGACAGAAAAGTAATATCGGAAGAAGAAACATTGCTTTCTATTCTTACACCTAAGGCGTATTCAGATCATGTTTCGGTAAACGGAACTTCATATTCATTTCAAACGGTGCGGTATATTCCAAATGCTCAGGAGGTTGTTACAGAACTTCCCGAGGGTGGGATTCCATATCTTAATCTGGTAGCTTCCGCCGGATCGGGGCGTCAGAACCTCGTTTTAAAATATGGCGACAGCAAATTTCTGGAAACTTGTAACCTTCAGTTCGGCGACGCATTCAATCCCCTGTCGGTGAACATGAAATACGAGCAGGAAAAACTATTTATTTATGCCAATGATAGCATTACGACCCTGTCGATGCTCACCCAACAACGTGACACACTCCTCCCCGGCAACTGGTATCCATTCGAAACAAGAACCTTGTACCAGCTTCCTCAGGTAAGCCTCGTCATCACAAGCTTTAACCCACATGGGGCTGTAGACTATGTTCCCAGCCAGGGGAAAGAAAGCTTCATGGATGCTTTGGTGGTTGAAGTGAAATCGGGCAGCGAAACCAAAGAAGTCGTAATCAGAGGAGGCAAAGGCTATATGGGTGAACCAACAAATTTTAAATTGGGTGAAGCCAATATTACGATGCAATACGGATCGAAAAATATTGAAATCCCTTTCGCCTTGCAATTGGTGAAATTTGACCTGGAACGTTACCCCGGTTCAAGAAGCCCATCCAGTTACGCGAGCGATGTAATTTTACTCGACTCCAAAGACAACCTGAAAATGCCATACCGAATCTACATGAACCATGTACTCAACTACAAAGGTTACCGGTTTTTCCAATCCTCTTACGACCAGGATGAAATGGGAACGGTACTTTCTGTAAACCACGATTATTGGGGTACCTTTTTTACTTATGTGGGTTATTTTTTAATGTCATTGGGCATGTTACTGACCCTTTTTAACAAGAACTCGCGTTTTGCTATGCTGGGACGCACCATAAGGGAAAACTCGGCTAAGGCTGGAAAAGTAGTTGCTACTCTGTTGGTTCTGGCAGGTTTGTTTTTCTCCGGTCAAACGATGGCCCAGATGGAACATGGTGTAAAGCATATTGCACATCCTTCAGCCGTTGATAAAACGCAGGCAGTCGGCTTTGGAAAATTATTGGTGCAATCGCGCGATGGCAGGTTAAAACCTGTAAACACCCTTTCAGGTGAGATCTTACGCAAAATATCAAGAAGCAATACATTCGATGGACAAAAAGCGGATCAGGTCTTACTGGGCATGATGAGCCGGCCATCAGAATGGCAACAGGTTCCCATGATAAAAATAGGCCATCCAGAGGTATCAGAAGTATTAGGAATTGAAGGAAAATATGCTTCCTATCTGGATTTTATCGACATGAATGCCGGCACATATAAACTGAATGATTATGTTACCGAAGCGTATGAGAAAAAGCCGGCGGCTCGCAGCAAATTCGACAATGAGATTATGAAGGTGGACGAACGTCTGAATATTTGTTTCATGGTCTTCTCGGGCGATATGCTTAAAATATTACCCGATCCCTCCGATGCGGATCATCCCTGGTATGCTCCCAATTCAAAATTCGTAGGTATGCCCGCTGAGGACAGTATTTTTCTTTCAACCATCGTGCCAACTTACCTGGGTTCTGTTGATGATGGTGATCTGGCACTGGCCAACGAACTACTCAAGGGAATCAATGAATTTCAACAAAAATACGGAAGTAAAATCCTGCCTGATCCTTCCAGGACAGGAATGGAGTTGTTGTATAACGAACTGCTGATCTTCGATAGATTAAGCCAATATTATGGAATGATGGGCGTATTGCTGCTGATCCTGCTGTTTGTTGAGATGTTCCGTACATCGAAAGCATTGAGGTGGGTCATTAAAGGGTTCGTCGTGTTGATTGTGATCGGGTTCGTTTTTCAAACCCTGGGACTGGCCATGCGTTGGTATATTTCAGGACATGCTCCCTGGAGTGATGGGTATGAGTCGCTGATCTATATTGGGTGGGTAACCTTGCTGGCCGGATTGATTTTCTCAGGGGGGTCGAAAATGACCATTGCCGCGACCACGGTACTTACTTCTATCATTCTGATGGTAGCACACCTAAGCTGGATGGATCCCGAAGTAACCAACCTGGTTCCGGTATTAAAATCCTATTGGTTGACGATCCATGTATCCATTATCACTGCTAGTTATGGATTTTTAGCCTTGTCGATGCTTCTTGGTTTTCTAAACCTGTTGTTGATGATTTTCAGGCGAAAAAGCAATACCCGTTTGTTTGCCATACGCATTAATGAATTAACAGCCATCAACGAACGTGCCGTCATGGTTGGATTGTATATGCTAACCATCGGTACATTTCTGGGTGGCGTGTGGGCCAACGAAAGCTGGGGCCGTTATTGGGGATGGGATCCAAAAGAAACCTGGGCACTGGTGAGCGTACTTGTTTACGCCTTTGTTTCTCACATGAAATATATGCCGGGAATGAAGTCGAGGTTCTCATATAACTTTGCCACCTTGATTTCTTACTTCTCCATCCTGATGACTTATTTTGGAGTTAATTATTATTTGTCGGGTTTGCATAGTTATGCCAAAGGTGATCCGGTTCCGGTTCCAACGTTTGTGTATTATACTGTAGCCGTTATAATTCTTATCTCGCTTTGGGCTTATATTAAAGAAAAAATGCTGGAACGGTCTTCTGTTAATAAATAGATTGTTTACTGTGAATGTTGCACAGCGCGATCAGACTTAACACATCATTAAAAGCTACGGAAAAACCTGTAGCTTTTTTTGTGTGGTTTGCGAATTGTTTTATTGTTGGGAATTTTGAAAGTCAAAAACCAGCTAACCCTTGGCGTAATTACTTTTAAGTGAAGGTCAGGCCACGTTATGTCCTATTTCCTGGCCATATTTTAAAATCTCACTTACAATTGGATTTGTAATCTCAAATTCACTTTCTCTAAACGGATGTGGCTCAATTCGGCTATCAATCTTACGTCTTATTCGCATTAAGTCCAACTGTATATCCATTAAGTTTTTATAATCCTTTAATATAACAGCAATATCAATATCACTATCCTCATTGAAATTACCTTTTGCATATGAACCAAAAAGAATAATTTTTATATAATCATACTTTGTTTTGACAGCAATGGCATATAAATTGGCAATATTTATAGCATCTTTTCTATCCATATCCTTAAAATTTTAATTTTATCAATCCAACTCATTGTATACTCTGGTGTACATATTGTGAGAAATTCTCGTTTATAATCATCATATCTGGCATTTATGTTAAAAGAAGTAATTTCATCCAACCAATCTGCGTATTCATCTGCGAGTTTTATATCAAGTTGTTCAGCAAGTCTATAGAGGTTGTGGGTAAGAGGGGCATGTTTCTTAAATCTTTTTACATATAATGCTTTGAGTAATTTTTCTGTTGAAATATGTCCGAGAAATAATGCCCAACTGTATTTTTTTGAATTAAATAAGGTTATCATTGTTTGATAATCTTCTTCCGAGGTTTCAATCCAGTGTTTTACAATTTTTTCGACATTAATATTTGTATTGTTCTCAGTCATTTTAAGCTAATTTGTCTTCAAAGATATAAATTAAAATCAACTTAGAATTCTAATAGTGTCATTAGCTAAGGTGGCCTAATTGTTTGGATAAACTCACTTTCAAGTGGATTTATTTCCGCCAGGAATGTCTCATTTCCACAATGCTAGAGAATAACCTTGATTAATTCCACGTCTTTATCTGTCAGGTAACCAAATGAATGGGAGATCAGTTTTTCTCCCTTCAGCAGTGCCTCGACCTCTTCGGAATAATTTTCATCAACAGAAATTAACAGTCCGCCACTGGTTTGAGGGTCACATAAAATATTTTTTTGTTCCTCATCTTTCAATTTCAACTTGTGCCCATAACTGTCCCAGTTCCTGTTGGTTCCCCCGGGAATAGCCCCTTCATTCAAATATTCGATTGCTTCAGCAAATATGGGCACCTTTTTATAGTCAATAACCGCTGATACACCGCTTCCCTCACACAATTCGAGCAGGTGACCCAGCAATCCAAATCCGGTTACATCTGTCATGGCATTTACGCCTTCGATGTCTGCCAGGCGGGCACCTACTTTATTCAGAATCATCATCGAATCGCGGGCGATAAACTGGTGTTCCTCTTTCAGAATTCCCTGTTTCTGGGCGGTAGCCAAAATACCAACACCAAGCGACTTGGTCAGGTACAGTTTTGAACCAGGTTTGGCGCTGTTGTTCTTTTTTAATTTCGAAATATCGATTCTTCCGGTAACGGCCAGTCCGAAAACAGGTTCGGGATTATCGATGCTATGCCCTCCGGCCAGCATGATGCCCGCTTCTTTACAGGCTGCCCGTCCTCCTTCCATCACCTGAGAGGCTATTTCCGGCGGTATCTTGTCTACGGGCCAGCCCAGGATGGCGATGGCCAAAAGCGGTGTTCCGCCCATGGCATACACATCGCTGATGGCATTTACAGCCGCAATTTTTCCAAAGGCAAACGGATCGTCCACAATGGGAAGGAAAAAATCGGTGGTACTGATGATGGCTGTTCCGTCACCCAGATCATAAACAGCCGCATCGTCGCGGCTGTCGTTTCCGACAAGCAAATTTTTGTCGATATCCTGCATAACTTCGGTTTTTAAGATGGTATCCAATACTTTTGGAGAAATCTTGCAACCACAACCTGCTCCGTGGCTATATTGAGTTAACCTGATAATTTCATTCATAAGATGCTGTCATTAATAGGATTCGGGCATTTTTTTGAGTATCCACTTCATTGCATTCCAACCGATGAACCGATCCTGATTTGCGTAAGGAAAGTCCCCCCAGATAATACTTGTCGTAGTAGGTGAGAGCCGTTATGGCTACCTCATAAAAGTTGTTGTTTTCAAGATATTCAAGGGCTTTTTTCGCCCTGTCGTAACCCAACCGTTTGGTTATTTTTCGGATGGACAGTGCGAGTTCCTTTTTATCCAGTCCGGCATATTCCTGCACAAGGTATTCTGCCCGTTTTTCCTTTTTGATATCCAGAAAATAAACTTCACTTTTTTCTATCTGTTTGAATAACCCAAGTGGAATAAAAACCGATCCGATATGGTGGCTTTCATCTTCCATCCAAATGGTGGCATTCTGATCCAGATGCCTCATCTCTTCAAACAGATTGTTTTCAAATTGTTCTCCTGTGGGTTGCTTTCCCATTTCGATACCTCCAAAAGCAGAGCCGCGGTGATGAGCCACACCTTCCAAATCAACCACCTGTAATGATTGCTCTTGCAGATATTTCAAAATCATTGTTTTACCACTGCCGGTATAGCCACCCAGAATGGTGAGTTTGAATGGATATTCGAAAAAATGAAGCACATAATTCCTGAATGACTTATATCCACCTTCGATGACCCGAATGGAATGAAATCCATTTTCAGAAAGATGACGCGCGAAGGATTGGCTACGCATTCCACCACGCCAGCAATGTACCACCACTTCACCGGAAGGTGCCACTTTTTCGGATTCTTCGATAAAATACTCCAGCTTGGGTTTCACTATTTTTAACCCAATATTCATGGCGATTTCCTTGGATTGGCGCACATAGGCAGTTCCCACCTTGGCCCGCTCAGCATCCGAAAATAAAGGGATATTGGTAGCACCCGGAATATGACCTTTGGTAAATTCTCCGGGCGAACGAACATCGATGATCGCCAGATTGGAATATTTTTGGTAATATTCAGCAATGGATATGATGTCAGGGTCTTTTTCCACTGCACTAAAAAATAAGTCTGGTAAAATTCATTCAGCTTAACTTAATTTCCTGTACCTCAAACGTTTCGGAGTTACATCACCCAAACGCTTTTTCTTACTTTCCTCATATTCAGAATACGATCCTTCGAAGTAAACCACTTTTGAATCTCCTTCAAAGGCTAAAATATGTGTGGCAATGCGGTCGAGGAACCACCTGTCGTGGGAAATCACCACGGCACATCCGGCAAAGTTTTCAAGGCCTTCTTCCAGCGCACGAAGCGTGTTTACATCGATATCATTCGTGGGTTCGTCCAGGAGCAATACATTGGCTTCTTTTTTGAGTGTCATGGCCAGGTGAAGTCGGTTTCGTTCTCCACCTGAAAGCACGCCCACTTTTTTGCCCTGGTCGGTGCCGCTAAAATTGAAACGGGATACGTAGGCGCGGGAGTTCATGCTTTTACTGCCCAGTTTGATGATGTCGTGGCCACCGGAAATGACCTCCCATACATTTTTTTCGGGATCAATTTCTTCATGTGTTTGATCAACATACCCAATTTCAACGGTTTCACCTACCTCAAAGGAGCCCTGATCGGGTTTCTCAAGACCCATGATCAACCGGAACAAAGTCGTTTTTCCGGCACCATTAGGACCAATCACGCCCACAATTCCACCCGGAGGCAGGCTAAAATCCAGGTCGTCGAACAGAAGTTTATCGTCATAGCCTTTTCGGAGACCTTTCACCTCGATTACTTTGCTACCCAAACGCGGACCATTGGGGATAAAAAGCTCGAGTTGCTCCACTTTTTCATTCTTGTCCTCGGTGAGTAATTTTTGGTAATTGGAGACCCTTGCTTTTGATTTAGCATGTCGTGCTTTGGGAGCCATGCGCACCCATTCCAGCTCCCGCTCAAGGGTTTTTCGGTGTTTACTGGCTGTTTTTTCCTCCATTTCCATGCGTTTGGATTTTTGTTCCAGCCAACTGGAATAATTCCCTTTCCATGGAATTCCTTTGCCACGGTCAAGCTCAAGAATCCATCCGGCCACATTATCCAGAAAATACCGGTCGTGGGTAACAGCAATGACTGTTCCCTTGTATTGTTTTAAATGATTTTCGAGCCATTCAACCGATTCGGCATCCAGGTGATTGGTGGGCTCATCAAGAAGCAGGATATCCGGTTCCTGTAATAACAGTCGGCACAAAGCCACCCTGCGGCGTTCGCCGCCCGACAATACACCCACCATTTTGTTTTCTTCGGGACACCTGAGTGCGTCCATGGCCCTTTCCAGACGGGTGTCAAGTTCCCATCCGTTGTGTTGTTCAATTAATTCGGTTAGTTCTCCCTGTCGTTGTATGACCTTGTCCATTTCTTCGTCCGACATCGGTTCCGAAAACTTAAGATTGATGGCTTCGTACTCCTTAAGTAGATTCACCACCTCCTGTACACCTTCTTCAACCACTTGACGAACCGTTTTTTGGTTGTCCAATAGGGGCTCCTGCTCCAGCATTCCTACGGAAAATCCCTTTAAAAACACAACCTCACCATTGAATGATTTGTCAACACCAGCAATAATGCGCAGTAAGGTTGATTTCCCGGAACCGTTCAAACCGATGATACCTATTTTTGCTCCATAGAAAAAGGAGAGGTAAATATCTTTGAGGATTTCTTTGTTTGGTGGAACCACTTTTCCAACACCCACCATCGAAAAGATGATCTTTTTATCGTCTGCCATTGTCGTATGATTTTTGAAAGTGCAAAGATAACTGAATTTGAAGCCTGTTTACAGCGGAATTGAATCGACCCCACAAGATTTTTATATGGGTTGATAATCGCCGATAGGCAGGAAAATCTACCTTTGTCGAGCAGTAATAAAGTCATTTTCTATTTGATGGTTCAGGGATTTGCTTCGATAACCTGTTCTGCGGTTTAAATGGCATCAACTTATTATATTAATATTTGTAGTTAATCATGGAGAATATTCAGAAGGATGGCCGGATCAGGGCTCATATTCAGGTAGGGATGAAAGTGGAAATTGTTCAGAAACACCACCAACGTTCAGGTGAGTTAACCGAAGGGTACGTCAAAAGAATACTTACCAAATCGGCCAACCATACCCGTGGAATAAAAGTGATGCTGGAAACAGGGGAGGTAGGGAGAGTTCAAAACATTTTAGACTGATTCCCGTTGTTTCCTTAACACTTAATAAGGAATTGGACACCCAGGCACATGACTAAATTAATCCATCTTTTAAATAAAAATCTAATTTTGTAAAATCAATAAAACCATCAAAATTTATTTTCTGTTCTGATAACATTGGTTAGAAAATTCACACATAATTTCACGCACTAAACGTATGGAAGAATCTAGGAACAAACATCCCACATTTAATCAAATACTTGATCGTCAGGCAAAAGAGCGGCTGCTAAGGCAGAACTCAAGGGTAATTTGGCTGACAGGTCTTTCAGGCGCAGGCAAAACAACCATCGCCCGCCAATTTGAAATAGAACTCAATAAAATGGGGTATCTTACCCAGATTTTAGACGGTGACAATGTCCGTACCGGGATAAATAACAACCTTGGCTTTAGTGAAGATGACCGATTCGAGAATATCAGGCGGATTGCGGAGGTTTCTAAACTTTTTTTGGACTGTGGAATTATTTGCATCAACAGTTTTATCAGCCCGACAAAAAAAATCAGGCAAATGGCCAGAGACATCATCGGTAGTGAAAATTTTATTGAGGTATATGTAAATGCCTCGCTGGCAGTATGCGAGAAAAGAGATACCAAAGGGTTATATCAAAAAGCAAGGGCTGGTGAAATAAGAAATTTCACTGGGATTGGTGCACCATTTGAACCACCTGAGCATCCTGATATTGAGCTTAAAACAGATACCCCAACCATTGCCGAATCGGTTGCTCAGGGATTAGAAATTATCCTTCCATTAATACAATACAAAAAGTTTTAATAAAATTGTCTATATTTTGCTTTTGGCTCCGTCAGGAGCCAAATATGATTATTAGAATCATTTTATTTGTTTGAAACGTATGACTCTGGTGGAACAAATAATTAGAATATTAACCCATCTCATTTCCTTACGTAAAAAATTTAGACAGTTTTTTACTTTTAGAACCCATCTTCCGTATATCTGGCGGATGAACAAAACATGCAGATCAACTCGGCTAAAATAGCCTGATTCAAGCGTTTTATAATACAATGATCACAGCTGCGGGATTGTAAAGAAAAACGCGGAGCCACATTCCTGCCCGGCAGGAGGGCTCTCGATCCAAATTTTCCCACCCAACATTTCCACGTATGCTTTAGTAATGGCTAGTCCCAGACCCGCGCCTTCATAGGCTTGGGTGTCGGCAATATCGGCTTGTATAAACCGATCGAAAATGGCTGCTTGTCTGTCGACCGGCACACCGATGCCTGTATCTTTCACAAAAAACAGTACCGATGGTTCATGTATCGATGATTCATGAATCATCGATACCGTTTTATACCCCATTTCAATTTTCCCTTCATGGGTATATTTAATGGCATTTTTTGCCAGGTTGGTCAGAATGGCGAATAATTTTTCATGATCGGTATTGATTGTTTCATTCCTTAGGAATAACGGGACATCCAGCAATAAACGGATACCTTTCGACGCGGCTTCAGGTTTGAAAAAGGTAAATACTTCGTTAATTTGTTCGAAGATATTGGTGCTAGATATAAATACATTCATTTGCCCGGCTTCGATTTTTGAAATATCGACAATGTCGTTGATGATATTGAGCATTCTCCTGCCGCTTTTTTCAATGATGTCGATGTATTTTTTCTGGTTATCACTATTCAAACCGGGCCGTTTCAGCAATTCGGCAAATCCCAGTATCCCGTTCATGGGTGTCCGTATTTCGTGGCTCATGTTGGCCAGGAATGCCGATTTGAGCCGGTCGCTTTCTTCCGCTTTTTCCAGAGCCACAAATAAGTCTTCCTCCGCTTTTTTTCGATCAATAGCAATACCAATCTGATTGGCAATAAATTCGAACATCCCTAAATCTGATTCAGTATAAGCGTTTTCGTCGGTATAACTTTGCAATACAAGCACGCCTGTTACCCTGCCCTCTATTTTCAGAGGCACACCTAACCACACCTTTGAGCGGCTATCTTCAAATATTAATTTACCTTCTGAGGCCAGTTTCTTTTTAAAGTCATTTTTAGCCAATAGAGGCTTTTTTGTTTCAATCACATATTTGCTTAGCGTCATTCGGGCTGGAGCGTTGGTATAATGGTCATTTTCATCAAAATAAACGGGAAACGAAAGTTCATCCGTTTTTTCGCTGTAGAAAGCAACGAAGAAGTTTCTCGTGTCGATGATACTTTCCAGCTCTTGCCTGATCAGTGTGATAAACTCCTTCAGATTATCTGTTGAGGTAACCCCCTTTGATATATAATATAATACCCGTTGAATTTGTTCGGCACGTTTCCTCTCGGTAATATCGTGGTTAATAGATAAACTGGCTTTTTTTCCTTTATATTCAATGGGGGTAACCACCACTTCTGTCCAGTATTCGGTTCCGTCTTTTTTTCGTTTTTTTTCGGTCACGTTTACTTTCTCCCCTTTTAAGAGGTGATCAGTCCAAAGTTCGATGCCTATTTCTGAACTACTGCCAATACCAATATCCCAGATAATATTTTTGTTTAAAAGTTCTGCCCTAGTGTACCCTGTTTGCTTTTCGGCTGCCAGATTGACCTCTAAAATTTTACCGTTCTCGCCAACAATTTCTGTCACAAACACAGCATCACCAAGATCTTCAAAAAGTCGCCTGAACTTTAATTCACTTTCGCGCAATGATTGTTCAGCCTGTCTTCGCTTATTGTTGATAAGTGCCTGGGCCACAATGGATGCCACCGTGCTGGCAAACGATTCTTCATCCGTGTGCCAGTTGCGTTTTTCGCTACAGTGTTCAAAACATACCACGCCCATCAACTCACCTTCAATGTGTACACAGGCATCAAGCAGTGAAGTAATGCCAAGCGGATAAAAGTAAGCATCAGTAAACTCACTGGTACGCGGATCGTTTTGGGCATCACTGGTAAAAACCCTGCTTTCATTTTGAATGGCTTCAAAATAGCGTGGAAAATCACCTACTATCAAGCTCGATCCAGGAATATGCTTTTGGGAAATGCCATGGTATAGTGAGGCACAACGCAATTCAGTTTTGTTGTCAGAAAAGAGCCAAATACCAGCCCTTTCGACTTGGAGGGTAGTCGCCATTTCCTTGGTTAGCATTTGGAAAGTTCCGTTTAAGTCGCCAATAGAAACCAGGTCATCAAGCGCTATCCGGGTGATGGCGTTTCTCTGTAACCTGGCTCGCTCCCGGCTTTTTATCATCTCTTCTTCAGCCTTTATACGCTCGGTAATATCACTAAAAAATGACTGGTAGGAGCCATTAATCATTTTTTTTGAATTCATCTCAACAAACAAGGTGGAGCCATCCTTTTTGATTACTTCCCTTATTGCTTTGATTTTTTGCCCCTCTTTTAGTAATTGATAATTCAATGGCTGGTTTTTCAGTTGCATTTCAGAAAATAAATCTTTCATGTTCATTTTCAGTAACTCATCACGGCTAAAGCCGGTAAGTTCGTTAGCAGCAATATTGGCGGCAATAAAATTTCCTTCGGCATCTCCGTGGAAAAAGGCATCCGGGGCAAAGTCGAGTAACATCCTATATTGTTCATAACTTTGGCGCAATTCGTTTTCAGTTTTTCGGCGTTCAGTGATATCGTTTGCTGCTGATAGTATCCCGCTTCTGCCATCAGGTAAGGTGACCAACGATTCCATCAACTCCATATCACACAAGGTGCCGTCTTTTTTTATGTTTTTAACAACATGCTTTAAAATCTTTCCTTGCTCCAGTTCTTGTATATGAACAGGTACATTACCTATGTTTTCTTCCGGGACGAGGAAAAGAATATTTTTCCCAATTAGTTCATTTCTTTCGTACAAAACTGACCGACAAAACGACTCGTTTACATCAATAATTTCGCCATTCATGTCCATTAACAGTATTCCGCTGGGAGACACGTTGAACAATGTCCGATAGCGGTTTTCTTTTTCAATAAGTTCCTGTTTAGCTTTCTTGTGTTCGCTAATGTCTTTTAAAAAGGTAACAAGCCGTCCCCCTTCATTCGATTGGTATTGTATACTAACCTCCACATCGAAAAAGCATCCATCCTTACGTCGGTGTTTAGTTTCGAACCGGGTTTCGCCCAGTTTTTGGATGTTGCTGATATGCCCTTTAATAGTGATGGGAGTTTCGATTGCTTCAACATCGCAAACGTTCATGGTGAGTAATTCCTTGCGACTATATCCACTCATGCGGCAATAGGTTTCATTTACCTCAATCAGTTCTCCCTGTAGGTCTATCAAACAAAACCCATCAAGAGAAGTTTTAATGATCGTTTCGAGGCGATCTTTGCTTTCAATTAATTTTTGCTGTAGGCGATTCCGGTCTTCTATCTCCTTTCGGAGTCTTTCATTGGCAAGTAAGAGTTCCTGCGTCCGAGCCTGAACGATTTGATTCACATTGTTTTTCTCACTTATTGAGCGATCCTCCGATTCTTTAACACGAAACAATACGTTAATCTGGGCAACGAATTCAGGGATGTCGAAAGGTTTCGTCAAAAAAGCATCGGCACCTGTTTCCAGGCCTCTTACCCGACTCTCAGAATCGGATTTAATGGCAGTGACCATCAGGATCGGTATTCGGCTTGTAGTCGGATTGGATTTTAGCTTTTCACAAACTGTATACCCGTCCATTCCCGGCATGATAATATCAAGCAAAATAATATCAGGTTGTTCTTTTGCGGCCAATCTAATTCCTTCGGCTCCGGAGGAGGCTGTTATTATTTGATGATCAGGTAAATATGTTTTAATGATTGCTTTAATAGTAATCAGGTTATCGGGGAGGTCATCTATAGCGAGAATTTTTTTCATCATTTATTCATTGTGAAGGGGGGGGAGTTGAGTGGTTAAGTAGTTGAGTGGGGGAATTTTGATGCACATTATTAATCGTTTTAATTTATTCATTGCCTTAAAATTTACACTGATTTTTACTACTTAACTACTCAACCACTCTGTTTCCTGCTTTTAAGATAGTTTATATAACCGTTTAACATTTGTATAATTTCAAAGATATCTAATCTAGTGCTTTCATAGGTATCATTGTTGATAAATTCCTCATCAATTGCTACTGATAAATGATCAACTAACTCATACAGTGATCCTCTGGCTTGTCTACAATACTGGATATTTTCCTGGTAATGGTATCGTCCATATCCTTCTGCAATATTTGCCGTTACTGAGCGGGAAGCTCTGATCATCTGATCCTTCAACCTGTATCTTTCATCAGAGGGTAAATCTTTGGAAAGTTTCGCGAAGTGATTTCTTAATTTTCTGGATCGAATCCATACTTCAAGTGTTTCAAAAGTTGATTTCGTGTCGCTCATGGATTTATGTTTCTAAAAATTAGAAGGGTGGGGAGGGGAGAAAATTGAGTGGTTGAGTAGTTGAGTGGGGTAATTGTGATGCACATTATTAATCGTTTTTTAATTAAACTCCTGACACACTTTTTTGAATAGACTCGAATAGACTCATTAATTGCCTTAAAATTTACACTGATTTTTATTTCATAACTACTCAACTACTTAACCACTTAACCACTTAACTACTCAACTACCCAACAACTTCCCAATTTCCTCCAACAGCAGATCAGCGTCAATAGGTTTGGAAACATATCC
Organism: Bacteroidetes bacterium GWF2_41_31; assembly: GCA_001769215.1. GTDB lineage: Bacteria > Bacteroidota > Bacteroidia > Bacteroidales > F082 > UBA6244. The sequence continues at coordinate 179,190 of MEOL01000033.1, read as the reverse complement.
ATCGCATCCTGCTTCAAGAATTTCTTCCCGATCATTTTTCATAGCCCTGGCGGTTACCGCGATAACAGGAATATATTTGGTGTTCTCGTTTTCTTTCAATAATTTAATCACTTTAAAACCATTCATTTTTGGCAAATAAAAATCAAGCAGGATCAAATCAGGGATTTCTAATCTGGCTTTTTCCAACCCGTCTTCTCCATCGATGGCATCTACCAGATCATATTGCTCTCCAAGTATTGCCCTTGTAGTCAGTCTATTGTCCGCGTTGTCCTCAACCACCAGGATTTTCTTCCTGCCGATACTTGCTTTACCGGTCTCTTTACCAGAAATCATGATGGGTCGCACATCAACTTCCTTGTGATGATCTACTATCCGGGTCTGATCGGTTTCAATACCCATCATCTGCTTAACTTTACCCAGCAATTCCCTGCCATTGACATCGCCTTTTTGAACCAACTGCTGAATGTTGTTCGCTGAAAGCCGCGATAAATCTGATTTAGTGAGGTTTTTGGCTGTGAGAATGAGTATCGGGATCATTCGGGTTTCTTGCCTCCCCCGGATCTTTTCAAGTACCTCGAAACCATCCATTTCGGGCATCATCAAATCAAGGATTATTCCGTCAGGAACGGAATGTTTAACAAATTCAAGCGCTTGTTTGCCATCCTTGGCTACATCAACAGCAAAACCCTCCTTTTCAAGAATTTTTTGAACCTGGATGACCGAGATTTCATTATCTTCAATCATTAAAATATGTCTTGTTTGCTTCTTTGGTCGAATATCCTGGTTATCGGACCTTTCACCTTTTATCCGTTCCACTATTCGTTTTATTTCGTCATATATTTGCGGAAGTGCCACCGTACTCTTTGTAAGTACTGAAGACACTTTTCCTGAAAGCAACTTTTTATCCCGTTCTGTTAGGTCCTTTGCCGTTACCACAATAATAGGTAAATCACATGTTTCAGGTCTTGTCCTTATTTCATTCAACACTTGAAATCCATCCATTTCGGGCATCATCAAATCGAGCACCAGAAGATCAGGTCTATGATATTGTAACATTTCCAAACATTGTGCCCCGCTCTCAGCCTGAAAAACATCAATTTGTTCAAGTCGGAGTAAACCAGCAATTTGTTCCCGGTCGGTGGGGTTGTCATCTACAATCATAACGGAGGATGGGGCAGTGGTCCATTTTTTGATTTCGCGCAAAAGTAACTGACGGTTAACTGGTTTGGTGATATAGCCCACTGCCCCCAGAGCAATACCAGTTTGCTTTTCGTCGGAAATTGAAATGATAATTACCGGGATATTGGTGGTTTCAGGATTTGTTTTTAGTTGTTGCAATACTTCCCATCCATCCAAATCAGGCATGACGATGTCGAGTGTTATAGCGATCGGTTTGTACTTTTGAGCCAGCCGTAGGGCTTCTGTTCCTGAGGTTGTCGCTATAATATGATAACCTGACTCTTTAAGGCTGTCAGAAATCTGGCGGATAATGCTCGGATCATCGTCTACAACGAGGATCGTTTTTCTGGTTTCAGATGGAATGTCCAGGTGCATCCACTGCAAATCACCCTGTTCCGGGTTTCCTTTCCAATTCAGCGGCAGTGAAACGGTAAAAACCGATCCTTCACCCGGTGTGCTTGTTACAGTAATTTCGCCGTGCAAAGCCTTAACCAGATTTTTAACGATGGCCAATCCCAAACCTGTTCCTTCATACGACCGAGAAGTGGAACCATCCACTTGTCTGAATTCCTTAAAAATTTCGGGAAGCATCTCTTTAGAAATGCCAATTCCAGTGTCTTTAACCTGAATATAGGCTACGGTTGGATCGGAGTGAACTGAAATCCGAACTCCTCCTTTATCGGTGAATTTTACCGCGTTGCCAATGATATTTGTCAGGATCTGGTTTAACCGGTTTTCATCGGTTTCCAATTCAATTTCCTCATTTGGCATGCTTAAATCGAGTGAAATGTTTTTGTGTTTGGCCAACGGACGTATATTTTCGGCTACCTCGGTCATTATTCTGAGGAGGGAAATGTTATTTGGCTGAAGTTCCATTTTCCCGGCCTCAATTTTCGACAGGTCCAGGATATCATTAATGAGTGACAACAACCGTTTGCCATTTCGTTCCACCACTTCGAGGTATTCATTTTCATCGGCAGTTAGTCTGCTGTTTGCCTGATTGATCAGTACCCTCGATAGTGCGTTGATTGAATTCAATGGTGTACGCAACTCATGACTCATATTCGAAAGAAATTCACTTTTCATGCGTGTGGCTTCTTCCACCTGTTTTCGTTGCATCTCCAGTTCCTGATTCTGTAAAAGCAATTCATCGCTTCCTTTTTGAAGTTCGTCGGTTTGTTGTTGCAGTTCTTCAGCCTGTTGCTGCAATTCTTCTGATTGCGCTTCCAGTTTTTGGTTGCTCAACATCAGGTTTTCGGCCAGAACGGCAGTCTGTTCGCCGGCCAGTAAATTTGAATAGGAGCTATTAATTGTATTCCATGAGAGTTGAATTGTTTCAGTAGCCTCGTGGCTAAAACCGTTGATTTTAGCCAGGGAAATAAGGGCAACTACCTCGGAGTCGTTATTCAAAACGGGGATGGTAATAATTTCTTTTGGAATAATTTCGCCGGCACTCGTCCGATAGGTAAATTTGGTATCATCTGATAGTTCCTGAAGATGTTGAATTTTCTTTGATTCCACAGCATTTCCAAGTTCGCCTTCCGGTTTCCCGGACATGAATGGCAGCATCAGGTTTTTATTTGCTCCAATGGAATCAAAATGTTCGAATAGTAACTCCTGCTCATTTAATGAATAAAGAACAGCCATTTGGGCATCGGTTACCTTTGACAGGTAAGAGAGAAGATTATTAGAATATCGCATGCGGCTCGCGTGACCAATAACGGCTTTCGAAATGGCCGTGACCCCTTTTTGTATCATGGCCTTCGATTCGATGCCCTGGACCATCGTGTTAATTGACTCACCCAATTTACCCAGTTCATTCTTTAATTTAACTGCATTCCTTATTGTATAATCGCCTGCGGCAATTTTTTTGCTATCGGCATTAAGGGCGATGATTGGTGATGAGATGGTCTTGCTGACAAAATAAACGATCACAATGATAAGCAAACCCGAAATAATCAGCAGTGTAATTAAAAATTGACCCATAGACACAGTCGCTTCGCTTAATTCACTCCAGTCCTGTTTACAAACAAAACCCCAGCCTGTTTCAGGAATATAAGTATAAGCGGCAATTACTTTTTTCCCTCTGTAATCGTTACTGATAAAAATCCCTGTTTTGCCCTGAGCAGCCCTTACGGCTGGTTCTGCATTGATTTTTAATTGCAAGGGGGCATGATCGTACCACCGCAAATCATTGATAGCCATTACATTTTTATCAACAATCAGTGTTTCTCCGGTTTCGCCCAAACCTATTCGGTTAAGCAACATGGGCGAGAGAGAATTCGTTAAATCGACATTGGCTACCAGCACCCCGATGGTTTTTTGGTTTTCGTCCCATGAATCATTCAAAGGTACCGAGAATGACAATAAATGCTTACCGATTAAGGCAGAATAGTAAACATCGCCAATAAATATTTTGTCTGCCATAATGGCTCCCGTGTAGGCAGTTTCGTTTTTTTTATATTGACCCTCGTTCGAGGAGTTGGTCGAAATTTCGACAAGCCCTGTTTTGGAATTGACAATGAAAATCTCCTGATAAACTAAATAGTTTTTTTGATAATTGAGCAATCGATCCCTGATTTGCTTTTTACTCTTGTTTTCTGAACTGTTAGAATCATTGCTATTTAATGCATCATTTAAAAGTGTTTTTTCCGTATTATGAGCGAATGTACTGAAATCGGACTTTCTCTCAGCGATCCAGGTTTCAACCTGTCCAACTTTCAGGTCGCGGATAGCCGTTAATTTTTCAAATGTCTTTTCCTGAAAAGCCCTAGAACTCTCCCAATAGGTAAAAACCATGCCAATCAACAAAGGGGATAATGCCAAAGTCAAAAACCAGAAGGTAAGGTTTGTCCGGATGCTGTCGAATTCAAATTTTTTCATATCTATCATGTAGTAAATTATTTCTTCTCGAATATTTTAGCGTATTTTGAAATCTGGCGAAGCTTTTCCTTAAAGGAATCCCCAAGAACCTCGCTTTCACCAAGCATGAGTACCCCTTTGGGTGCAAGCGATTTAATCAGTTTGTTTAAAATCAGTTTTTGAAATTCCTGATTGAAATAGATCAATACATTGCGGCATAAGACGAGGTCGAAATCGCCAAAAATACTCTCGCTCGGAGCGTAACTATTTTTGTAGAGCAAATCGTATATCGAAAATTGTATCTTCATTTTTAATTCAGGGATAATGGTGTACGTTTCATCGCCTTCGGTGAAGTATTTTTTCAACAACCCATGTTTCACCTCTTTCATGCTCGTGGATGTGTAGATGCCTTGTTTGGCTTTTTCGATGGCCTGTGAATCGAAATCGGTAGCAAAAAAATCGAGGTTAAGTTGCTCCATTTCCCTGGCAAAATATTCGTTAAAAAGCATGGCCACCGAATAGGCTTCTTCCCCACGGGCGCACCCGGCCGACCATATCCTGATCGAATGTTCATCCGATCGTTGTTTTGAAGCAATTATGGCAGGAATTGCAACTTTGGCAAGCAACTCGAAACTCAGGGGATCCCTGAAAAAGTGACTCACATTGATCATGAAATTTTCAATCAAACGGGTAGACTCTTCCGGGTTGTTTTGCAGATACTCAAAATAGGCTTCAGGCGTTATTGATCCTAAATGTATTATCCGGTTCTGGATTCTGCGTTCCAGCATGGCGAAATGATAGCCCGAATAATCAAAGTTTCTTTCACTTTTCAGGAAATCCAATATTTTCAAATGGGTATTCTTCATTGTGATTATATTGCCTGGTAGTTCAAAAAAACAGAAAAAAATTGAATACAAGGCTGAACGATGTTATCATCAGAAGGCATCATTATTTTCATCATTTCATTTGTTAAAATATTTATCGATCATCTCCATTAATTCGATTCGATTAATGGGTTTGGAAATATAATCATTGCACCCGGCTTCTATCGCTTTTTCCCGATCACCGGCCAGGCCATATGCAGTTTGCGCAATAATAATGACCTCTTTGTTAAACGTACGAATTTGTTTGGTGGCTTCATACCCATTCATTTGTGGCATTTTAATATCCATCAGAATTAAATCAATATCGGGATTTTTCCGACAGATGTTAAGGCCATCCAAACCATTTACAGCCGTTAAAATTTCCCTGCTGAACTCTTTAAGGATAATGGATACGAACATGGTTGATGTTGGGTCGTCTTCGATGATTAGAAATTTCAGTTGCTTAACAATTGATTGTGCCAGGTCGTTTGATTTGTCCCCGGAGCCTGTATTATCGATCCTGATTTGTTCTTTATAAGTCGTCTTGTACGGAATAGTAAAAAAGAAGGAGGAGCCTCTTCCTTCCTCCGACTGGTTGCCATCGGAGTCACTCTCTACCCATATTTTACCTCCAAGCATTTCCACATAGGCTTTCGAAATAGACAATCCCAATCCTGCTCCTTCGCGAACCGGGCTATGGATATCACTTCCCTGCCTGAACCTGTCAAAAATAATTTGTTGTTGTTGCGGTTGAATTCCCGAGCCCGTGTCTTTCACATAAAATTGTATTGATGATTCATGAATCATCGGTACCAGTTTATAACCAAATTCGATGGTGCCGTCATTGGTAAATTTGATGGCATTTTTAACCAGGTTGGTCAGTATGGCGTACAATTTCTCTGCATCAGTTTTAATAACCGATTGATCTGACGAAAGTCCTTTTCGTAAGATAAGAATTACTCCTTTTTTCTCTACTTCAGGATTAAAGAAGTTGTAAATATAATCAACCTGTTCATTTATATTTGTTTCTGATAAGGAAACCTCCATTTGGTTCGATTCCACTTTGGAAATGCTAATAATGTCATTAATCACATTAAGCATCCTGACACCGCTTTTTTCGATGATTTCAACATATTTTTTCTGGTCCTTTCCTTGTAAATCTGATTCCTTAAGAAGCTCTGTAAAACCCAGGATACCGTTCATGGGGGTTCGTATTTCGTGGCTCATATTGGCCAGAAAAGCGGATTTCTGGAGGTCACTTTTTTCCGCTTTTTCTTTGGCTATCCGGAGTTCGTTCTTTTGAGTAATATTTTTTTCGAAGAGCTTTCCTAAATGTTCAAACTCTCCCGGTTCTTGTTTAAGTTTACGTATAAGCAGCAAATCATCAGTTTCAAGAATATTTGAAACCAATTTCATGGGTCGGATTATCCATTTATTTAACGAAAAATGAATAATTACCAGGATTGTTACTGATAACGACCACAAGATCAGTAACATGCGCCATGACATGTACTCATATAGTTTTAGGGCATAATAATCTCTGGTAGATACAAGTTTTGCTACCGGCCGCCCTGACCAGTCGGAGAGTTTAATGGACGAATATACCGTATAAGTATTGGCTATTGCAATGGTATCCGTCAGTTTTATAACCTGAACACGGGCTTTTAGTATAGTTGATAATTCATTCAATAAAGGTTTATTAAAACTTCTGGCCACAAAAAAATATCCTCTTGTCAGGTTTTTTGAAGGTGTCAGATGATTTGATATTTGAATTTTGGTTCCACATATTTCAATTATCCCATCATTTGTAACCTGATAATAATTAATAAACTGGTTTTCTTTGAGTTTTAATAGCGCCTCTTTCGCTATAAACCCGCGCGAAAAAATATCGTCTAACGAGGCTTCATGAATAGTTTGTAGAGTGGAATCGTATACGCCTACATAATCAAGATTAAAGCTGTACAAGATGGATGAGATGTTTTCATCGAACCAATACTTTTCATACTCGTCAATATATTCGGCAAGGGCCTCCCATTCACGATAATCGACAAGAATTTGATTTGTTTGCCTTCTATAAAGTGATATGATGCTGTTTACCTCCTTACTAAATTGATTGTTGGCTTCGTCAAAAATGAATTGTTCTTCCATTCGTTGATAAAAGTAAAGCGCGGTAAACAATCCAAGAAAGATGACTCCTGTGATGATTAAAACCATTATGATCCGATGGTAAATTCCAAATTTTATCTTCATGGTTGATAAGTCCAAATTAAAAATTAGTCATTTTACCACGTAAATGTCTGTTGATCACCTCCAACAATCTGATTCGATTTATGGGTTTGGAAATATAATCATTGCAGCCGGCCTCTATCGCTTTTTCCCGGTCACCGGACAGTCCATGCGCAGTTTGTGCAATAATAACCACTCCGGAGTTGAATTCCCTGATGCGTTTAGTGGCTTCATAGCCGTCTATGTCGGGCATCCTGATATCCATCAGGATCAAGTCGATGTCGGGGTGATTACGGACGAGTTTCAAGGCATCCAACCCGGTTCTGGCAATAAACAACTGCTTAGTCCACATTTCAAGTGCGATGGTCAGGAACAGTTCTGAATTTCGATCATCTTCGGCAATCAAAATATTGAGTTTCTTAAACGGTTCGGTACTTATGTCAGACACCTTTACTTCTTCTGTATTTTTTGCTGTTGTTGCCTCAACACTGCCGGGTATAGTAAAAAAGAAAGTGGATCCTACACCGGGAGTGCTTTCCACCCAAATGGTGCCGCCCAGCATTTCAACGTATGCTTTTGAAAGCGAAAGCCCCAATCCCGTTCCTTCGTATACTGCTCTGTCTTCTATATCCGCATGAACAAAACGATCAAAAATGGCGTGTTGGCGATCGAGGGGTATGCCAATGCCTGTGTCCTTTACATAGCACTGTACATACGATTCATGAGTTGAATGTATATACGATTCATGAATCGTATATACAGTGCTTTCAAGGCTACAGCCCAACTCAATGCTCCCATGGTGTGTAAACTTGATGGCATTGAGGATCAGGTTCGACAAAATGGCATCAATTTTTTTTCGGTCCGAATTGATTTTGAATTGGTCGGGCGATAAATTATTTCTGACTAAGAATTGAATCCCCTTTTCATCGCACCTCGGTTTAAAAAAATGATGCATATTATTGATTCGATCGTTCATGTTTACTTCAGAAACAAGCATATCCATTTGTCCGGCTTCAATTTTCGAGATGTCCATCAGGTCGTTGATGGTATTGAGCATACGTTCACCACTTTTTTCGATGATGCTGATATATTCCTGTTGTAGATCGCCGGTGAGTCCTGACTCCCGTAGCAAAGTGGAAAAACCCAGAATACCGTTCATAGGAGTTCTGATTTCATGGCTGATATTGGCTAAAAAGGCAGATTTTAAACGATCAGATTCCTCCGCTTTTGTCAAGGCCAATTTCAAATCTTCCTCAATTTTTTTCCGACGAATGGCCATACTCACCTGTCCGGAAATAAATTCGAGCATTTTCTGATCCGCTTCAGTAAACGCATTTTGATTGGTGTAACTCTGAACCGCGAGCACCCCAATTACTTCATTTCCGACTTCAAGCGGTACGCCCAGCCAAATCAGCGAATCAGTTCCATAGTGTCCAATATCACCCGAACTTTCCAATTCGCGGATCTTATCTAAATTGGCCAACAGCGATTTTTTCGTTTTAATCACGTAATTGGTGATGGTGTTTTTCGCAGGATGTGATTTGAAATGATCATATTCATCTGCTATAAAGGGCAACGAAATGGTATCGGTATCAGGTTCGTATAAGGCCAGGTAAAAGTTCGTAGTGTCGATGATGGTACTCAGCTCCTCTTGAATCAATTTAATCAACCCTTCAAGGTTCTCAGAAATGACTACAGCATTTGATATTTGGTAGATCACCTGTTGGATTTGCTGGGTTCTTTTCCGCTCGGTGATATCTTCTTTAACGGCAAGGAAATGTGTAGTCACGCCATTTTCGTTAACGATGGGGGAGATGAAGGCTTGTTCCCAGAACAATTCTCCATTTTTTTTGCGGTTATGTAATTCACCCCGCCATTCAGCGCCTGATTCAATGGTCTTCCAGGGTTGCTCAAATTCGTACGATGATTTTTCTCCTGAGCTAAAGATACTCAGATTTTTACCAATCAATTCTTCAAGTTGATAGCCCGTTAATTCTTCTACTTTTTGGTTGGCGTATTCTATGATACCTTTATCATCTGTTATAATGATGGAAACAGGGCTTTGTTCCACAGCCCGCGATAATTTAAGGTGCGAAATCTCGGCTTGTTTACGTTTGGTGATGTCATGGAAGGTCCCAATGATTTTTTTAGGTTTACCACCCGCCTCCAATATCAACTCGGCTGAAATGGAGCAGTTTACCAACGAACCGTCTTTGTTAATCAACTCAATTTCATAATCAACAACACACTGACTTTTTTTTAATTCATGGATCAGTTTGGACCTGGCATCCCGATCTTTGTAATAATCATAAATGGGCTTGCCTATTAAATCTTCCCTGGTATACTGTCCAATGCTCAAGCGTTCTATTGAAGGGCTCACTTCCAGAATACTTCCATCTACATCGGTTTCATAATAAACATCCTGGATATTTTTAAAAATGCCCCGGTATTTTTTTTCACTTTCCATCAGCGATTTTTCGGTGTACCTTCTTCTTAACGAAAGTGATGCCTGGTTAGCAATTGCTTCAATCAAATCGGTTTTTTTAATCTGATTTCCCCTTTTATAACCAAAACTGGCACCTCCATAATAATAACCTTCCCAAATGAACCCTATTGAATATATCTCGTGGATGCCCAGGAATTTTTCAATGGACCGGCAAATTGTTTTTGGTACTTTTTGAATGGTTAATTCGTACAATCCCCCCGCCAAATGATAGATTTTTTGTCTTAATTCTAAATCCATCTGCACTATAATATCCTGAACCGGGATTTGAATTTGACTGATATCCTTTCCCAGGAGTGACACTATTTTCCCGATAGATGAACTGAGGCCGTACCATTGTTTTGGTGAAGTCGATCCGCTTTTTTCGTTGTATTCAGAAATCAACAGGTAATCGGCACCGGACAGCTTTAATAATTGAGAGCCCAGGAAATGATAAATCTCGTCAATGGAGTTAAAATCCAACAAGGTAATTGAGGTATTGGCGAGTAATGTAAGATCGTCTTCTTTTTCCTGTAGGATTTTCTGATTTGTTTGCAGGGTGGTTTCGGTGTGTTTAAGCTCCTCATGCATCAGTTCGAGTTCCAATTGCTTTAATTTCAATTCGCGAAAAAGGCCTTGGGTCTCGGAATCAGAAATTTTCTTTGGCAGTTTTATTTTCCTGGTTTTCAAAAGGTTTTCAGCCTTTTGGCGAAAAATGGATGCCTCGGTATTAAAGTTAGTTGTCTTTATCATGGGTCGAATCTATAATCTTCTTCTTCTCCACCATACGTATTAATCACATCCAATTGCTTCGATAAGTGGTGATAATCGAATACATATGTAACTAAACACCACAAATATAGTGTTTAAATTGCACCTGACAATCAGAAAATGAGTAACACATTGACAGAGTGTTTTTTATCATCGTTGGTCAAACCGTAATGAGCTGAATGCCATCAAGGTTATTTTGGGTTCAGAGGAAGGGTAAAATAGAATGTACGAACTTATTTTTCTTCCACGCAATGGTTAACAGAACTATCAATGCCTGCCGGATTGTATTCGGCCTATGACCGTCCATGTTTTTTTTCGACCAACTCCTTACTTAACATTTAACCGTGACAGGTTATCAAGCAGTTCAAGCGCCCTAAGGGAAAATTGAAGTACCAATTCAACATTTTTCTCCATGCCCTCAAAATCTTTTTCCCTGGCTTGCTTAACGAGCATTTCGCTATAGACAACAACAGAATTCAAGGGACTTTTCATGTCGTGGGTGATGATGGAGAGGAGCTTCTCCCTTTCGGCGTTGAACTTTTCTATTTGCTCATTGGCAAGCATCAGTTCTTCGTTCTGTAACTGTAGCTCTATCTGATGCACCTGTAGTTCATGGATTAATTTTAAAGCATCAGCCTCAGGCATCCACGATCGCAACGCGTTTTTGGTAGAGGAGAGCTTTTTTACAATTTCTTCGGCTTTTTTACGAATTTTTGGCAGATCGTTTGGTGGGTTTTCGGGCGGTTTCATCTCGCAACGATTTTAAAACTACAATTTATCGGAACATGCTTTAAATACACGTTATTCCATTAGCATGACCATGTTTCCGGATTGGGATTATTTTTAGCGAGACAAAGATAGTGAATAATTGATGTTTTTAAACTAAAAATGTAGCTAATTTTTAAAATGATTTTTAATCATGTTGGTTAAGTGGTCCCGATTAATTGGTTTGGCAATATAATCATTGCACCCTGCGGCAATTGCTTTTTCACCATCACCCACCAATGCGTAAGCGGTTTGGGCAATGATAATGATTTCCTTATTGAATTGCCTGATTTGTCTGGCAGCCTCATATCCGTCCATTTCCGGCATTTTGATGTCCATCATCACCAAGTCGATATCAGGATGATGTTGGCATGCATTCACAGCTTCAGTTCCCGTTCTGGCTATGATCAATTCCTTAGTCATGCTTTTTAACACCAGCGTTATGAATACTTCTGACGTAGGGTCGTCTTCGGCAATCAGGATTTTCAGTTTTTTAACCTTTTCAGCAGGTAATCCGGTAACTTGCAACTTCCGGGAGCTGGTTTGCCCTTGTGCTTCAACCCGGTAAGGAATTGTAAAGAAAAAGGTGGATCCTACATTTTCCTGGCTCTCGACCCATAATTTCCCTCCCAATAATTCCACATAGGCTTTTGAAATGGACAAGCCCAATCCTGCACCTTCATAATTGCGGTCAAGCGATTCGCTGCCCTGCCTGAATCGTTCAAAAACAATTGCCTGCTTGTCACTGTGAATTCCCGTTCCTGTATCTTTTATGTAAAACTGTATCGCTGGTATCGATGATTCATGAATCATCGATACAATTTTACACCCCAATTCTATTGACCCTTTGTTGGTAAACTTGATGGCATTTTTCACCAGGTTGGTTAAAATGGCATATATTTTTTCACGGTCGGTAAGTATGATGGCTTCCGTGTCACTTAAATCATTGTTTAACAACAACCTGACACCTTTTTTTTCCGTTTCCGGACGAAAAAAGGTGTAAATGTATTTCATCTGCTCATTCACATTGGTTGCCGATATATTCACTTCCATAAGTCCCGATTCTACTTTTGAAATGCTAATGATATCGTTGATTATATTGAGCATCCGGTGACCACTTTTCTCAATAATATCAATATACTCCTGTTGTTCTTCACCACTCAGCCTGGGTTCTTTTAGCAATTCGGCAAATCCCAGGATACCATTCATCGGAGTCCTGATTTCGTGACTCATATTGGCAAGAAAGGCAGATTTAAGCCGGTCGCTTTCGATGGCTTTTTCCTTGGCGAGTTTTAAGTCTTGATTGCTTCTGACACGTTCGATAAACAAACCTATGCTACTGGCTACAATTTCAAGTGTCAGTAAGTCGTCAGGTGAATAGGCTTCTTTATTTTTATAGTCCTGAATGACAATAACACCGATCACTTCATTGGTTGAAGAATCGACCAGTGGAGCGCCTACCCAAATCGGGGAATATTCTCCAATTAACTTAAAACCAGATTCTGTAAAAAGTTGTTTTTCGGTTTCTTCAGTAATCAGTCTGCCTTTTCCTGTTTTTCGAACGAAATCGGTTAAAGTACCTTCTAATGAAAGCATTTGGTCGCTCTCGAAGTGATCGAATTCATCAACGAAATAGGGGAAGGTGTATAGATCGCTGACTTTATCATATAAAGCAATATAGAAATTTTCGGCACTGATGAGTTGTCCAAATAACACATGGATTTTTGCTAAATACTCTTTCAACCCGATGTCGTGAAACGAGATTCTTGTTATTTCGAACAGAACACGTTGGATAGCCTCTCGTTTTCGACGTTCTGTCACATTCTTTATGACCACCATCTCGGAGTGTTTGCCCAGAAAATCAATAAAAGCGACGGAAATTTCGACAGGAATAAATTTACCTGATTTTAAGCGAACGACCAATTCATACTTAGAGGGCACCTCCTTACCACTTTTCCTTTTCTGATAATAGGATTTCACCTTATCAGCATCTTTAGGTGCAATAAAATCAGCAAAAGGCTTCCCTACAATTTCTTCAGCGGTATACCCCGAAAGTTTTTTCAATTCGCTGTTTACAAATTTAATAAGTCCGTCTTGAATGATAAAAATACTGTCCTTTGAGGCCTCAACCAGTGTTCTGTATTTTAATTCATTTTCTTTTAATTGCTCCTCGGATTTCTTTTGCTCAGAAACATCTCTCACTGTAGCCTGAAGGAAGGACCTATTGGCCAGATCGACTCGTGTAAGTAACACCGTTGCATGAAAGGGTTCTCCGTTTTTTCGTTGGTGCACCCATTCAAAGTAATGAGAACCCTCATGCATGGCCAATTGAATCATCTCTTTGGCTTTCTCAATGGAAACACTTCCGTCGAGTTGTTTTTTTGGAGAAATTTCCCACGGTTTCAACGAAAGAAAATCTCTAAGGTTCTTCACCTTGAATAGTTCAAAAATAGCCAAATTGCCCGATGTAAATTTCCAGCTGGGTGGTTCCAGGGTCATAATGGCATCTTTGGATGAGTTGAATAATTTCCGGTATAGCTCCTCACTTTCAATGATGGCTTGCCTTGCTTTTTCCAGCTCATTATTCGGCTCTTCCCAAAAGGAGACTATCAAATAATTCTGGCGGTTTTCAGTTAACGACTGTACCACCAGATGAACATTCAGTGTTTTTCGGTCATTGAGCCTGAAATCAATATTGCTATATTCACCAAGCTTTAGAAATTTGGTTTTTAAAAAGTTGGTTATTTTTATTCCTGATAAGCTTCCAACTTCTAATCCGGTAAGATCAGCTGCCTTGTCATTAAGTTGTATGATTTCACTGGATTTTTTCGAAATCAAAAACGTAGGGACGGGAAAATATTTTAATACAGGTGCTTCCATAATAGAAATTCAGTGCCAACAAAGGTAACCTTTTACTATCGGAATGAATGGTAAAATACAATGTTAATCTGATCAGGACTTAAAGTACCATGCATTTTTGGCGCTCCATCCCGGTGTTTATCGGAATGATATACTGTTTTATCACCTCTCTTTTGATCTTCAACAGGTGCAGGGCCTTGTTGTGGAGATCTAAATCGTGCAGAATATTTGATTTGGTGCCTTCAAATTTGTACTTCAAATCAGCAAATAGCTGGTTGTAATAGTTGATGCCATCCTGAAGATTTTGTTCAAAAGCAGCGAAATACTGTTCTTGTTTTTTAGTCATCGAGACCTTGGTTTCTTCCAACTTATTTTTCAGGTAATCAAGGTACAGATCGAGTTCTTTCATAAACATGTTGGGGCGATCGGTGCGCGATATCACGTTTGCCCTTCCATAAATATGGTCAGTCATCTCTTTAAGGCTCATGATTTTAGAAAAATAGGCCATATTTGGACCCGGGCAAACAGAAACCCCAACTCCTTCCACTTTGGTGTCCAAATGATTAACCAACAAGGCTGAAGTTCCCAGCCCGACACAAATACATGATTTTTCCACAATACTGTTAAACTTTTCACGGTGTTGATCGGGAGGAAGGGCTTCCTTGTCAAGGTCTTTTATTTTCGCACGTTGGTATTGACGGGATGCTGTACAGATACTTTTCTCGGTGTACTCATTGTTGAGAGCCACATATTTTTTTGGACAAATACTACCTGGTTTCCCATTCTCCACCAAGGTTAGCCTCTCGATATCTTTGGTATTGCCTCGCAGGCTGTTAAAAGGAACACCTAAGGGGGAAATATTACTTAGATAAAGATCACATTCCTGAGCTTCTATTAATTTGCTGATGGTAGCCTCATCAACCGAGGTTACCTCTGGAACAAGTAAAAATGGTGTTCCCCAACCTACCGAGTCCACCTCATAATGATCCAATAAAAATTGATGCTCTTCGGCAGTACCAACACCTCCCTGGGCGGTAATTTTTATTGGCAATACAGCAGCAGGTATGGGTCTGTTCTTGCTTGCCAACGCCTGCACCAAAATATCAAAGTTATTTTGTGTTAATTCTTTTCTATGCTCTTTAAATTCAGCCAAAATGGGTCCCATCAAGAATCCATCGGTTGCAAAAGCATGTCCGCCACAGTTTAAACCTGATTCAATCCTGAACTCAGAAACCCAGATACCTTTCTTAGCCAAGAACTTTCCCTGAATCAAAGCCGACCGGTAATCGCTCACCTTTAATACAATCTTCTTTTTTATTGTTCCGTTTGTATCGGGATAAAAATCTTCAAATTTCTCCAGGTAACTGTACAACCTGGGGTTCATTCCTGCCGACAGCACAATGGAAGAGCTCAGATCGCTATTGGCAAATCCCCTGAGCGCGGCATGGGCGTCATTATATTCAATGGGCAGTTTCTCACCTTTCGCATAATTGTCCTTGTCAACTTTGGTCATGATATTGACATCGATACTACCCCTGGAAAGGTTGCTGTTGAGCCAGGTTTTGATTTCACCTAAATTGAAATATTTTTCTGTTAAGCTTTTAAATTCTTGCTTTAAAGTCGAAGTATCGGGCAACATGTTGAAGAATTCCTTTATTTCGTTTCCTTTCCCGATAGCGGAATTTTTCAATTCTTCAAATTTCTTTTCTGCCTGATCGTTAATCAAATTGAGATAAGAGGTAATTCTTTTGGCCCTGAAATCATCTATTTTCTCAGTTATTTCCTGATAGGGGATTTCAAATTTTTCACAGTACATTTTTCTCAACTTCTCAAGAAGCATATCATCAACCAGGGAAATAACAGAGTCGATTCCGTATTGAGAAACCTTCAACGGGGTGTCAATAGTAAACCCAATTCCCATAACCGGTATGTGAAACGAATGTGCTTTTGTCATATTATCAACTGTTTATATCGGAAAATGAGTGACTTTACGATCCTTTCCAATAAGGGTACAAAGATACAACACTTTAAGCCGCAAATTCTGATTGTGAAAAAAGAATTTAGGTAGCCTTCCTGAGTTTCCTCATCAAAATAACCTTACCGTCTTCATAATAATTTAAAGCGACCCAAATGGCCATGCCACCAAAAATAACATACAAAGGCACGATTAAATAAAACCAATTATTAACTCTTAAGGTGGTAAGCAACAGCACTCCTGCCATTGATACAAGAACGCTGACCGGGGAAGTGCTGCCTTTCATTTGAAAAGTAGCGTTTATTTGCCGGGGAGTAAAAATCGACCAGATAAATGACATGGCGATTAAAAAAAAGGCGGATGTGAAATAAAATGTTAGAATAAAACCAGCCTCGCCCCAGGAAATATAAAGCAATGGCAGTGTAATGCACAGGTCGACCACCAAAGCAAGGGCCATCAACCTGAAGTGCTGCCATAGCAATTGTTTAGCATCGCCCGTACGAACTTCCATATTCATCCAAATGGCTTTCCAGAAACCCCAGGTATTGTTATAAACGTAGGTAAAAATGATCATCGGGGAAGCAACAATCCAATAGAATAACTCCCCATTCATCAGGTGCCCGGCCTTTGTTTCCATCAAAAACAAATCGATTCCAAAAAAAATGATTTTCAATACCATTGCCACAAGAAGTGGTATCCGAACCTTTGGATTGTTGGTGATGAGTTTTAAATAAACCCGGCTGCTTTTTCTACTATCTCCGGCAGTTTCGTGTCTTTTTGGCTCAAACTGATTGATATCGAGACAATAACCTGATGTCAACAACAACGCAATAATAACAAGACCCTGCCAACTACCAAAATCAACCAGGGTAAATGATAAGAAATACAGACAGGTTACCAGGATTGCAACCGCGGCAAGCACCAAAAAAGCTTTTTTCTTTAACCTAAAATCAATAAAATATTGTATCAGCCGCCTGAAAAGGTGCGAAGATACCAGCACAAGCAATCCTGACACCAGGAAGACTATGTTGTATTCTCCGAGAAACACAGAGCCACTCACCAAAAACATCACTAAATAAAAGAAATATGGTGTAAAAAAACCATTGAAAACAGAAAAAAGGTAACCTTGCCACCTGGATAGGGGATAGGAGAGCGGAAATAAAGCCTGTTGTGGTTTATAAGTTGGAAAAATCATCCTCAGGAGGGTGATGATAAAAATAAACAACAAGATGTAGTTAAACAACAGGTTAATGGTCAATTCGCCTACATCGCCCATTAATACCTGTTGTGAAAAAAGTGCTAACAACCAACCATAGAGTACGGCGGTTAACGTCAGCATTAAAAACAGAAACAATTTCAATGGATTCTTTAAATCCAGGATACTTGATTTAACCTTTAAAAACAGAAAATATCCCATCATAGCCAGTCTATTTTTTCCAGTTCGTTTTCGTTTGGCTTAAGTATTTTCAGCAAAGCGGCATCCAGCTCCCTGGCGCCATCGGAGGTAAACTCCTGTAAAGTAGCGTTATAGACAAGCCTGGTTTGGTCAAGTACACCAATGTGTGTACTTACTTTTTCAACATACGACAGGTCATGCGAGGAGATGAAAATGGTGCGGTTTTGGTTGTGGTATTTCTTTAAAAAAAGAACCATTTGACTGGCTACCAATGGGTCAAGCCCTGAAAAGGGTTCATCGAGGATGAGTAAATCTGGTGTGTGGAGGATGGCGCCACAAAAAGCCAGTTTCTTTTTCATGCCGGTGGAATATTTGGAGATCAATTTCCGTAAATCTTTTTCATCTTCAAAGAAATACTGAAACAAGTCAGCAATTCGCTTTTTGAGAGTGGCAGTCGGAATCTGGTAGATTTTCCCGATAAAGGTCAAATATTCAAACCCCGTAAACTCTTCAATGAGTGCCATATCTTCACCAACAATACCCATCTTCAATTTGTCGAAAGGTTTAACCTGGCTGCTTTCCTTGCCAAGCAATTGTACGGTTCCGGTATCAGGTTTCAGTAAGTCGAGCATGAGGTTGATCAGGGTTGTTTTGCCTGCCCCGTTCTTTCCAAGCAGTGAATATACCTGTCCTTTTTCAACTGTCAGGTTAATCTGTTCCAAAACGGTGTTTCGACCGAAGTTTTTTGTAAGGTTGGATATTTGTATCATGATGTGTATTCAAATGCACTGCGAATGTAAGCGGTTTTAATAAAACGGAAAGTGCTAAATTTCAATAACCGTGTTTGATTCAAAATAAATATCCGGTTAATTGCAACGAAACATCAATACGCTCCTCCAAAAATTTAATATACATTATTTACACTTTCAATCAATTAATTATGTATTTTTCGATCGTTAAATTTTATTTACCGAATAACCAGGCACCTGATTACATAAAATTAAAATGGCAGAATACCCTGGCACATTGCAATAAAGCAGTGGAAATAGGTTATCTCAAGCGTTATACTAAACAAATAAACCGGTTATCATGGAAAAAAAAACAATTCATCTTGGCATCAGTATGGCAGGAGCCATATCGGCAGGTGCTTATACCGCCGGCGTTATGGACTACCTGCTCGAAGCACTCGAAAACTGGCAAAAAGCAAAGGACCTGCAACAAGAAGGCAAACTATCGGGAATTCCCAAACACGAGATTGTGATTGACATTCTCAGTGGGGCATCAGCCGGGGGAATGACGGCAGCCCTCACAGCCGCTGCAATCCAAACAAATTTTGATCATGTTAGCCTCGCAGATGTGGAGAACAACGCGGAAAAGTTGGCTAAAAATCCATTGTATCATTCCTGGGTAGACCTGACCGAAGAAAATCACCGCGACATGATGAGCCAGATGTTGTCAACAGAAGATATTGAAAACGATCGACAGGGAAATCCTGATATGGAGGTCAGATCAGTGTTTAATTCAAGTTTTATTAAAACCGTCGCCGAAAGGCATATCAACAGCATAATAAAAGACAATGCGGTGTATCGACCTTATTTTGCGGGTGATATGGAGGTGTTTGCCACACTAACCAACTTGCGGGGAATTCCTTTTGAAGTGGCTTTTGGGAGTTCTTCGTACACCCGTGTACACCGCATGAAAAGGCATTTTGATATTGCCCATTTTAGGTTGGGAATTGAAAGTGAGTATAAAAAGGATGGTAGAATTCCCCTGAACTTTAATGATGCTGAAGGCTTGAACAAAGAGCTGCTCATTCAATCGGCCATGGCAACAGGAGGTTTTCCCATAGGTCTTGAGCCACGTATCATCAAACGACTTGGAAAGTACATCAAAGAAAATAAATACCTGAACCTGGGAAACCGGCCCGATTTACACACGGTGAATGCCATTGATGAATTTCTGACCCTGAATGTAGACGGAGGAACCATCAACAACGATCCTTTTGAGCTTACCCAGGAGCTGTTGGATGAGCGGATGGGCGTTCTTCCGGGTGAGCGTAAAACGAAAGCCTCTGATTTTGAATCAGTAGTTTTGATGATCGATCCTTTTCCAAACCACAGCGATTTGCCTGATACCAATTATCTTCCTTTGAGGGCGTTCAAGTTTATCATTTCACAAATCTTATCCGCGATGCTGGGCGAGTTGAGAATGAAAGAAGAGGTGCTGAAATCAGCCTATGGCGATGAAGATTACACCAAATTCCTAATCATCCCCTCACGTTCAGGAGCCAACCCGGAAATTGAAAATTATATTGCTTGTGGCTCGTTAGGAGGATTTGGCGGGTTTTTCAACAAACAATTCAGGGAGCATGATTTTCTGCTCGGGCGAAGGAATTGCCAGCAATTTCTTAGAAAACACTTTAGTGCTCCGGTGGATGCCGACAATCCCATATTGGCTTATGGTTACGAAGGCGTGGAAGATCGGTACAAAGTGTCGGTGAACCATAGAGACTATTTCCCGTTACTGCCCGATATAAGGGTAAAACATGATGAAATAACAGGCAAGTATTCAATTATTTACGTTGAGGATTTTGAAGAAGTCAATTTTAAGTTCCCTGAAATTAAACTAAGCTATTTATTGGGACTGCAGGATGATTTGGAGAAAAGAATATCCTCACTCGTATCAAATATCACCAACGGAGAAGCTCCCGAAAGGGAGAAAAATGAAAACGATATCGTAAAACGCCTTCGTAAAAAACCATGGCACCAAAAACTACTGAATACAACCCTGTATCAACCTCTCACCGGATTGCTTCTGTGGTTTGCAAAGAAGAAAGTGAAGGGCATCATGGCGCGAAAATTCCTCGATATTGTGATTGCCGATATGGATAAAAACGAATTGTTAACAGATGATAAAAAATTAAAGAAGTAAATGCACCCGATTGTTAATCAATTAAACTATAAGAAAAATGGCAGGAAATAATTCAACAGAGCACATTAATGACGTAATGAACAATAATGTTGCTCAACAAACAAATGTCGCAGACCAGGAAGAAGCGATTACAAAACTGAACCTGAGGAGTCATACAGCCTACATTGACGCTGATCCTTACATAGCGAATCCTTACGCACTTTTGGGCATGGTATTGCAAATAAGAAAAATCAACGGTCATTGTCCCGTAAATCTGAATGATCCAAACTATCAGTTTGAGTTCACTCCCTTTCCCATACCCCGAAAAGTGGATGAACTTTCAAAACTTACCTCACCCTTGCTTAGGAGTTCAATTGTTGTGGATCAGAAACTGGCGGCGAATGTTTCGTTTTTAAGTTATTTAAGTGCAGAGCTGTCATCGGAAAATTTCTTCTCGCTCATGATTTTCGACCAGGCAGCGGGTGTAATTAACCAACACGATCCTGATTGGTCGTCAAATGTGCGTCAATGGAAAGCTGACAATCAGGAATTAATGAATGATCCCGAAGTGTGTTACTTGTTCGCGATATCGGGATTTGTGCAAAAAAACATCGTACGAAAAAAGTACAATAAATTTAAAGCGGGTGCAAAGGGTGGTGCCTATGGCTTAAATATAGGGGGTGAGTTGGCGACATCTACCGAAGAATATTCACTGGATATCAAATTTGGAGTTAATCCAATCGTATTGAAACGACCCACTCTTGCCAAATTACCGGAAACCAGTTTGCTCGCCCTTCCAAATATCAAGGAAAGTATGTTGTTCTCAGGCCTGACAGGCAGCACCATTCACCATTTGACGAAGCTCTCTAAATCGAGAGAATAGAACGCCAATGGTTTAAGTTAGGTTTTGTAATCATAACCGGAAATAATATATTTAGATGATGCATAAAATTTATCGTTACAGGAATTTGTCCTTCGTAGTGGCTGATGAAACTGAAGTTATACTTTCAGTTGTATTCAAATCGGATGGCGATAAGGGACATACCGCAATCAATATCCCGGGATCAAACGATTGTGAGATTGAAGACTCGGGGACACAAAACATTGGAATAGGAAGCGGCCTCAGGGGTGACACAACCATCGTCACGACGGAAGTTGCAAATTTGATTCCTGAGGAAGACGAAATAAGGATTGAATACCGATTCAACGGGCAATTAATTAAAGAACATGTTAACCTGAAATCAGAAGCTGAGAGAGCCACCATTATTTTATACATCAAATTTCCGGCACCATGAAACTCAGCAAAGCATGGATAGTCCTGGTTATGTTGCCAACATGGTTAACTGCACAGGAGAAACTCAGCAAACTACAACCTCCCTCTTCACCTGCTTCGGGTATTTTGGGATTGCAACCTACTACCGTGTTGGCACCCAAATCGTATCAGGCATTGGAAACGGCACTCTTTTCTAATTTCATCAACAACAATAGCGGTTCAATTGTCCCAAATGATTTTGCCCTGGAATTCACACCTTACTGGACTCAAAACCACTCACTTAGTGTTGACGAGTATTTATATCCGAAAAGTTCAATTGACCAGGTTATCAGGAACTCCTCCTTTTCACTGGCCTCTACACAGCATTTTCAATTGGGCGACAGTACCATGTCCAACGCGCTGGCTTTTGGGTACAGGACAACCTTTTATTTTGGTAATCATAAAGACAGGGAAGAAGTTGAACGATTTACCGGTCTGTTAAGCACGGATCAAAAAGTGAAAGCCAAGATCGTTAGCATTGCAGAATACCTTATCGCAAACAAGGAAATCACCAACCAAAAAGAGTTGATGGCGGCCATTGGAGCAACGATTGTAAACGCAGTTTATGAATCAGGTAAGATTGGCAGTTTGAAGGAAGCGGAGGAGTTTATGAAAGACATAGTTGCAAAATCCATCTTGATTCCCCCGCTCGACACGGCTGCACCTGACCCGTTTCTGGATAGTCTGTATTCATTAATTGACCAAAAACTCTCCGCGGAAATCGTATTCAATGAATTCAAAACCTACATTCGCGAGCGTTATGGTTTTAGCCTGGATGTGGCTTTCGCGGGAGTGCTTAATTTTCCGGCAAACAAGTTTGAATCGTCCTATATTGCCCGGCAGTCGTTCTGGATTACACCTGCCTACCGTTTTAAAGACAAGTTTAGTTTTCTAAAAATATTGGGTGTATTGCGTTATGAATGGTACAATGCGGACTACTATAACGCCTATTTTCCAGGCATCAAAACCTATGAAAATAATTTGGACTTTGGATTGTCGGTGGCAGGTGAGTTCAGGAAATTTGCATTGAGTTTTGAAATGGTTGGACGAAACAGCCATTCTGAACTTCCAGCGGGTACGGATGCAGAGGGAAACAAGTTGTTCAGAAAGGAACAGAACTCTGATTTTCAGTACATCGCTTCATTTAGTTACAACCTAACCGAACAGGTAGTACTGAGCTATAGCCTGGGCAACAGGTTTGAACCCGTCCTGAATCCTGACAACACCCTTGTCTCGCTCTTGTCGTTAAATATTGGGTTTGGTTCGCCAGCGAAAAATGATATTGACTGGAGAAAATTTAATTTACGTTAAAATAATTAGCTCACTATATCGTTTTAAATTTGTTGATTCCCTTGATTTTTTACATCTTTGCCAAGGTGCCAATTAATATTAACTTTATTCAAAATAATCATGAAGTATTTAAAGTTATTACTCATACTTACCATCGCATTTTCTGTTCATTCGTGTAAAAAGGATCCTGACCAGAAGCATTTAAAACTTACTTATATCGACAAGATGGTGGAGGCACCTGCCAACGTTTCAATCATTTTCAAGGTAAACGATGCGGTCAATTATCCGCTTCCCGGGTTGGTAGAATCCAACTTTGAGATTTATGAAGACGGGAAACTCATTTCCGAATTCGAAGCCGCCCGTAAGATTCAGGATAAACCGGAAAAGTTTAAATTTAATTTGCTCCTGATGTTGGATTTAAGTGGAAGTGTGCTCGACAGCAGCCTGAACTCGTTAAAACAAGCCAGCATTAGTTTTATCAATTCGGTGATGCCCAACGAAGGAAGTTCCGATTATCAGGAAATATTAATGGCCGTGAAATGGTTCGATGGTGAAAAAAATATCCATGACCTGGTTGATTATACTTTTTTAAAATCGAATCTCATCAGCAGCATTAACCAAATCGACCAAAATATTTCATCTGATAACTCGACCAATCTTTACGGAGGTATCATACAGGGAATTGGCAATATTGACAACAGGGTAACCCTTTTCGCGGAAGCCGGCATCATTTCTGCAGGAGCATTGATTACCTTTACCGATGGGTCGGATCAGGCCGGTTGGTATACCAGCAATCAGGTGACTGATGTGATCAATAAAAGAAACCCTTCCATTGCGCTGTATACCATAGGGTTGGGTGGGGAGATCGACAAAAATACGCTGGAGAAGTTTGGTAAAAACGGGTTTGAATTTGCAGAAAATCTAAGTGAATTAATCCCCAAGTTTGAAGCAATCGCCCAATTTGTGAAAGATGAAGCCAAGAGTTATTATCTGTTTGAATATTGTTCACCGAAAAGGTCGGGCACCCATAGCCTTAAAATAAGAGTGACATCTGAACGGATTAGCGGAGAGATGACCGAGACCTTTAGCGCGGAAGATTTTACCGGTGGGTGTACACTTGAGTAAATGAATTTGGGATTTTCTCAACAATTTATGATAAGCTGTTTCTGATCTTCCTATTACATGTGTGCGATTGGTATGAAGACAAGGTTACTTTCCAGTAGAAAACCGATACACTACTCTTTCATTGTAAACTCCCCCGGCCTCCAGTACTGCTGAGGGAAAATGAATTTTATTTGGCGCATCCGGAAAATTTTGGGCTTCTAAAGCAATGCATGAATAGGGTAGGATTGGATGTCCGCCTTTACCAATTGAAGTACCATCGAAATGCATGGCGGTATATACCTGAAGCCCGGGTTGAGTGGTAAATACTTCAACTGACCTGCCGGAGACGGGTTCCGTGATACGTGCCGCCAAAGCCAATTCCCCCTCTTTTTTATTGAGTACCCAATTGTGGTCGAGACCTCCTACCAGGTTAATCTGTTGATCTTCACAATTCATCGGGTCGCTTAAAACGGTGGGTGTCGTAAAATCCATGGCTGTCCCCGAAACAGATTTCAATTCGCCAGTTGGTATCGAAACCGGATCAATAGGGGTGAAGAAGCCTGCATTGATTTCCAACAGATGATCGAGAACAGTGCCACCTCCAACTCCCTTTAGATTAAAATACGGATGACTGGTGAGGTTAATGATTGTTTTTTTGTCGCTGACAGCCTTGAACTCAATCAGCAATTCATTGTCATTGTTTAAGGCATATATCACCTCTGCATTCAGGTTGCCCGGGTAGTGTTCATCACCATCGGCACTGATCATGGAAAGCTGATAGGCACTCGCGTATCCTTTTAGGTTTATACCTTTAACCTCCCAATATTTTTTATGAAATCCATTGTTTCCGCCATGCAAATGGTTGGTCCTGTTGTTTTGATCCAGTTGAATCCATTTTCCATCCAAGCTAAACCTTCCGTGGGCGATGCGGTTGGCAAACCGGCCACATATTGCACCCATATATACATCACCTGTGGCACATCCTTCTGCTGTATCATACCCCATCAATACATCCACAAATCCGTTGTTTTCAGGAATCTTCAACGAAATGAGCCTTCCTCCCAGAGAAATAAATTCAACTACCAATCCATTTTTGTTGGTTAGTTGATAGATTTTGTTCTTCATTGAAATGGAATTATTTGGATTTTTCCCCGGTTAGCAATTGTCATATTCCGGAAATGAAACTCCGGGGACCTTACCAGAAAACCGTATACAATACCACCAATATAATCATCATGATATAGGCACTGATATTGAATGCTTTACCAGTTATGAAGGTTTCTCTTAACAGAGGAATGGCTTTGGGGTTATCGTCACCTTTACCAGTTGAAAGAGAAATCCCTACGATGATGACCATGGTGATGAGCAAGGTATAAAACATCTGATCGAGAAATGGCATTTCGACAGGCAGGAATTTTAAGGCCAATGCCACAGGTATGGAAGCCATAACACCCACAATAGCACCCTTTACATTGGTCTTTTTCCAAAACAATCCCATCAAAAATACAGCCAATATTCCAGGGCTTACCAGACCGGTATATTCTTGTATATATTGGAACATCTGTGGGATGGAACCCAATGAATTGGCTACTGAGGTAGCAAGAACAAGTGCTACAAGCACGGTTATTCTACCGGTAGTGACCAATTGCCTGTTACCGGCTTTTTTATTGATATAAGGTTTGTAAATATCCATCGTAAAAATGGTAGCTGTTGAATTGAGCATAGAGGCCAATGAAGAAACAATGGCAGCCGCAAGGGCGGCCACGACCAATCCCTTTAATCCAACCGGAATAAAAGTGCTGATAAGCCAGGGATAGGCCCTGTCAACATCAATCCCACCGCCTGTTTTACCAAACACATCCGCTACCCCATCAATAGCTGTTGTTCCAGCAGGCTGGGTGTACATCACGTAGGCAATAATTCCCGGAATAACCACAATTAACGGAACAATCAGTTTTAGAAATCCGGCAAAGGCGATTCCCTTCTGCGCTTCTTTGAGCGATTTGGCAGCCAGCGCACGTTGAATAATATACTGATTAAAACCCCAGTAATAAAGATTCGCTACCCACATACCGCCAATGAGCACGGCGATTCCGGGTAAATTAGCAAATTCAGGATTGTCTTTTTTCAGGATCATGTGAAACTTGTCACCGGCAACGTCATAAATATGGGCCAGACCCCTGATAGCACCACCATCGGGTGTTACATGATCCAGCGCAATGAAAGTCGTAATCAACCCTCCGATAACCAATAAAGCCACCTGTATAACGTCCGTCCAGGCCACTGCCGACAATCCACCCCAAACAGAATAGGCTGCAGCAAAAAGTGCCAGCCCGATCATAAACGGAATAATGGTTTCGCCGTTTCCTACGCCCATTACGGTATCCAGGGCTTTGGCGCCCAGGTAAAGTACCGATGTCAGGTTTACAAATACAAACAATCCTATCCAGAAGACCGCCAGGATGGTTTTTAATGAGGTATTAAAGCGTTTTTCAACAAATTCCGGGATGGTGTAAAGCCCTTGTTTGATAAAGATGGGCAGGAAATATTTACCAACAATGATGAGTGTAATGGCAGCCATCCATTCGTAGGAAGCGATGGCCAAACCTGCTGCCATTCCCGATCCCGACATGCCGATAAATTGCTCGGCCGAAATGTTGGCAGCAATCAGCGAGGCACCAATGGCCCACCAGGGGAGTGTCTTCCCGGCTAAAAAATAATCTTCGGCTGTTTTTTCTTCACCTTTTTTCGTTCGGGAAACATAGAGGCCGACAGAAATAATTAATACGGCATAGGCTCCAAAAATCAGATAATCGAGTAGGGCAAAACTTTCATTCATCCTGTTGTTATTTTAAGTTCAATGGTTTCAAATTTCTCCGGCTAAAGATATTAAAAAAATCAAGCTCCTGTAATGGATAATAAATGCGTCCCATCTTCAATCACGACTTCTATTATTTGAGGCTTTTTACCCTCAGGGGTTTGGTATTTTTCATTTATCATTTTTTCAAACAAAGGCACAGCATTCCTTTCTACCAGGTTAATGGTGCAGCCACCAAAACCACCGCCCATCATGCGCGCACCAATAACACCTTCTATACCGGAAGCTATCTCTACCAGTTGATTCAACTCGGGACAACTGACTTCAAATTTATTTTTAAGGCCTTCATGTGACTGGTACATCAACTGTCCGAATGTTTCAAAATCGCTGTGCTGCAGGGCGGCACAAGCCAGATCGACACGGTGGTTTTCTTCAATGATGTAGCTACAGCGCTTATAAACATTCATAGGAAATTCTGATATATGTTCTCTGATCATTTCCATGTTCGCATCACGCAACGACATGACTTCCGGAAAATATTTTTGCAACAATCCAACCCCGGCTTCACATTCCCGACGGCGGATGTTATATTCAGAAGAAGCCAGCGCGTGTTTCACCCCCGTATTAACCAATACCAACTGGTAATCGGTCATATTGAAAGGAAAAAGTTCATATTCCAAGCTGCGGCAATCGAGTTTGATGACCTGGTTGATTTTCCCATGCAAAGAGGCAAACTGATCCATGATACCACACTGAACGCCTGCGTATTCATGTTCCGCTTTTTGGGCAAATTTTGCCAATTGCAACCTGTTGTATTCAAATTGTTGCAGGTGGTTGATGGCAAAGGCCATCCCACATTCGATGGCAGCACTCGACGACATGCCTGCACCCAAAGGTACATCGCCACCAAAAACACAATCAAACCCATTCACCGAGTGTCCTTCTTTAACAAATTGAGCGATCACACCCAGCAAATAATTGGCCCAATGAACTGAGCAGATTTCGATTTGATCAACAGCGGTTTCGAGGCTTTCATCCAGATCGATGGCATAAAACCGGAACAGATTCAATTCATTGGGACCAACGGCAAAATAGATGGCCTTGTTAACTGCCGCAGGTAAAACAAATCCATTGTTATAATCGGTATGTTCGCCAATCAGGTTAACCCTGCCGGGAGATTTTACGATAAATGGCTCCGTACCAAATTTTTGAATGAATGTATTCTTAATATTCTGAATCATATACCCTGTTTATTACCGTTTTATTATTGATTGGTTTTTCCAAACTCAATGACAATAGAGTCATTTTTAATGGTTCCAGATTGGGTTTTAACTAAAATCTTTCCTGAATTTATCTCTGTTTTTATGAGAATTGTAGCGATCCCTGCTTCCGTGACCATGGGATTGGTTCCAATCAACTCTCCATCCCCTTCAACTGAGAAGGTAATCGATTCACCGTTAACAGGGCATAGAGTACCGTTTTCATCTCTTAACGAGGCATAAATAAAAACCACATCATTTTCTGCTACAGGAATACCCGATTCGTCTATAGTCAGTTGTAGGTGATCAACTGGCTCCGGTGTTCTTACTACATAACTTGCCACTTTTTTTCCATCAATAAATCCGATGGCCCTCAGTTCACCAGGCACAAATTCTTTTAGTTTAAAGGTGGTAGGAGGATGTGCCAAATAGTCGCTAAAGGCATTCTGATCAGGAGTTTGTCTGTCTACACTTTGCCCATTCAACAGCAGTTCAACTTCATCGCAATTACTAAAAACCCGGACATTTGTAGAGGATTCAGGTTGCCAGTAGCTTGCTATATAGACCATAGGTCCACCAACAGCAGGGTCAGAAATCGGCTCATCAGCATTGCACTGACTTTGATAAAAATAACCAGCAAATTTAGGAATGCGAAAGATATCCGCTAACCCTGATGATTCGATGTCATCAGCATAACCCCTGTTATAATCGAACATCAGCCAGTTGGCATGACCAATCGTGGAGCTACCTTTTCTATTTGAATTGGCAGATTCCTGAAAGTTCAGGGCCTGTTGGAGCATTCCTTTTTCACCGGATACTCTCAATTGCCGGCTGGTTCTTTCCTCTTCTTTCAGATCATGATAGGCAGTTTGATTAAACCCTGCATTTTGAGCATAATATTCCCAATCGCCATATTCCGCAATCAAGATAGGCCGATTTCCGGATTTGTAATCGTTCCAATAGGAGGGAGGTTGCCCGTGCTGTCGGGCAGGAATAAACAGGTCATAACCAGCATAGTCAATCCACGAACAAGTAAGTGCAGGTTGATCCTCAAATTCTTCTTTCTTTATTTGCAAAATGCGATCCATAAAAGGGGGCTCCATCCACGATTCATTCAACGAAAGTTCCCAGAAGAAAACAGAAGCGCGGTTTCGGTCGCGGCGAATAAGATCGCGGACATTAGAAAGGACATTTTCTTTGAATTCCTCATTTCCATTGTATTGCCATCCAGGAATACAATTCATTACCACAATTCCGAGAGCATTGCATGCATCCATAAAGGCTTCTGATTGTGGGTAATGCGACAGCCGAACCAAATCAAAACCTGCATTTTTAATTTTCACCGCGTCACGCCACTGGGCCTGGTCCGACAAGGCATAACCAATGTACGGGTACTCCTGGTGACGGTTGGTGCCATTCAGGAATATCTTTTTACCATTCAGCAACAAACCTTCCTTTGTCAATTGTATATCCCTGATTCCAACCTGATTCGACAGACTATCTGTTTTTTCATCACCCTGATAGATTTCTGTTACCAGAAGATACAAATACGGACTGTCCGGACTCCACAGGATAGGATCATTCATCCCGAATTCCTGATCTGATCGCATGCCGCTTTGTGAATTAAGGTGAAGTACTTCTGAAGTGTTGGAAGCGACAACTTCATTTGCTGAATCCAACAAAGATTGCCGTACCCTAAAAGTCTGGTCGGTATTAAAATCGTTCTGTATGTAAGTACTAACCTTGATTTGACAGAATTTTTCCGAAATCGAATCGAAGCGATTATAAATGCCACCACCTGGGTTTTTTTGAGACTGGAGTGGATTTGTGATATAAAGTTTTGAGGTGGAAATGAGTTTAACTGAACGGTAAATTCCGCCGTACATATTAAAATCAAGCTTATTAAGGGCTTTCCCGGGTGGAACCAAAGAATCATCCACATTAACCAGCTTTACTGCCAACAAATTTTCTTTCGAAAAATCAATCTCATCGGTAATATCCACAATAAAAGGCAGATAACCACCCAAATGATGACTCAGGTGTTTTCCATTCAAATAGACATCTGCATTTTGCATGGCTCCTTCAAAATAGAGAAAGTGCTTTCTATTTCGTTGTTTTTGAGGTATTTTCAATAAATGACGATACCAACATGTTCCCTGCCATTGTTGGTTGACTACCAAAGGTTCGATGTTGGGGGTATGTGGTAAATTTACCATTGTAAAAAGCGAGTCGTCTACACTGGACCCTGAATAATCGCCCTCAGGTAAATCCTTTGCAAATAGCCAACTCTTATTCAGACTTCGATCGTTTCTACCCCGTTCATCGTGGCTCGTTTTACATGAATTCATCCCGCTCAACAAGCTAAAAAGCAAGATTAGTTGCAGAAACTTTTTCATGGCTAATTATTTGACTTAAAGACTTTAACACTATCAATGACTGTATCGAACTCATTCCATAATTGTATCAGATAAAGCCCCTGGCTCCATGACGATCCATCAATTGTTTCGGTTGAATCATCGTAAATGCCCTGTAATCTGCCATCAGCAGAATAAACATGAATAGAATTTGATTCATGGTTAAAATTGCGGATGTTCAGTTGATCACGAAAGGGATTGGGGTAAACTGAAAAGGAGTTCTGTGCCATCGTGTTATTCACCGAAAGGGGCAGATTATCGCAACTGCTCCAGTAAAATGCGTATGTTTCGGTGTCGTCTTCGATGATGTATTTCCGGTGCGTTCCCCACATGGGGGCACATTCCAAAGGTACCTGTTCATGATACAATTCCATATTCCAATCGGCCTTGATGGTGAAGATATAGGCTCCTTCAGATCCTTTTTGCATGGTAGTGGAATACTTATAAATGCTGTTACCAATGAGTTCCATGGTCATAAACTGCCAGGCTGTACCCGTAAAATCTCCCGTTACAAACACACCGTCCACTATTTCAACATCGGTCATATCCACATAAAAAGAAACCTCCGATGTGGTGGAAGGAGCCTGAGAGTAATCGTAACTCAGATAATCGATCCCTGCGATGAGTTCATTTGAGAAATCAAAAAAGGTGGCATTTTCATAATGTGAGCCTTGTCCCCATTGTGTTGTGCACGTAGTAGTAACCCAGGCAGGCTCCCAATAAATAACACCCATGCCACCATTGGAGATAACAGCATAAGTTAAGTTGATCAGAAAATTCTTCTGGCTTTTGATGGTGGGAGGGTTGGAATAACCGGGCCAAATGGAGGCTTCTCCCAATATATTTCCCGCGTCACCATTGTTATCCAATGTCCATGGATATCCTGTTTCGACTATCCAGACTGGTTTGCTGAACTGGGATTTCAGGTTGGCCACCACCTGACCCACGCCTTCAATATCCACATCGTGGTATTCAGGATAATAGGACAATCCGATGATATCATAGTTTGAGAAATTATTGGCGGCAGCAGTGGTAAACCACCATGCGGCCACCGTTGGATCTGCAATGTGAATGACGGTTTGTATGGACGAATCGGTATCCTTTGCAGCTTGAATTCCGGCCTTGAACAATTGAATGTTTCGTGGCCAATCGATTGGATAAAGAGTTTCGCCTGCTTCTACCATGATGTTCCCATTGGTCTCGTTACCAATCTGAACATAATCAGGCAACAGGTTCTCAGCCTTTAGATCGGAAAGCACCTGAAAAGTGTAGTTATAAACCGAATCTGCCAGCACATTTAAATCGGTGATCCCACTCCATGCCTGAGGACGGGTTTGTTTTCCCGGATCGGCCCAGGTATCGGAATAATGAAAATCGAGCAATACTTTCATCCCGGAAGCTTTTGCCCTTGATATACTCTTTTTTACATCGGAAAATCCACTGTAACCACCTTCCGGGGTATGCCACAACCGAAGGCGTACCAATCGTGCCTGGTGATCGTTGAAAATAGCATAAACGTCTTTGGCGGTTCCGTTTTCATAATACACAGCACCACAATCTTCCATTTCATTTACGTAGGAAAGATCAGCGCCAACTGAATAATCCTGTGCGATTAATCCAATATTCAACAAGAAAAGGGAGATCATCAAGTAAATCTTTTTCATACTTTAAGAATTAACAATTCTAACAGAAACATCTATTTCATCCGGTTTTTTAAATGTAAAATAGTAGGCTCCTTTTTTCGAGTCCAGGGTATCTTTTTCTTCCAGACGAACCACCGCATTTAAAGAAAGTACTTTTTTACGAAAGTTACCCGGGTCGAATTCCCTGGTAAATATGGAGTTGTACAATTGTCGGAGTTGTGTGATCGTAAATTCCGGGGGAAGCAAATCGGCCCCCACCAGATCGAAGCTGGCTTTTTTCCGTAATTTCTGAAGGGAGAAGTTCACCATTTGGGCATGGTCGAAAATAAGTTCAGGGAGTTTTGTAACAGGCCACCACTGCGCTCCATATTGCTTTACCAGTTCTTTATCGTGGCTTTTAATGTCAATCAATGCGTAAAAGGCAATGCTTACCACACGTCCGCCGGGATCGCGGTCAGGCGCAGAAAACACCTTGACTTCCTCCTGAAAAATGCGGCTAAGACCGGTAATTTTTAACAAAACCCGTTCAGCCGCCTGTTCTATGGTTTCATTGGGTTCCACCCAACCACCTATTAATGACCAATTGCCTTTTTCAGGTTCCAATTGTCGTTTGAACAGCAACAGTTTCAACTCACCACGTTCATATCCAAATATAACGCAATCCACTGCCAGCAAATGCTTTTCCTGTGAACCATATTCTTGTTGGCTAACCATATCAAAATAATTTGCGATAAAAGTATATAATACTTTTAAATAACACAAGTGAAATTTAACAATCTTGCAAATTCATAGTAATGAGAACAGTTTGATAGCCTGTGATAAATGAAAGCACATCTGCTTTTCATGCCTCCGCAACGAGGAAGTTTTTATCCCTCTAAAGCGAAGTTTTATGCTATCATGTCGCCATAAATCAAAATATCCGTGTTTATTCGCCCAATGAGTGTCATTCATTTCTGGCTGGTGGGCAGGCGTGTTCCATCTGGCTCCTTAAATTTTTAATCCCCAATGTAAAACCTATAAAATAAATCCCTAGATTTACCCCACCAAACACCCGATGATCCAATTACAATAAAGTAGAAAGAAACCGATTTAACTCATTATAGACGATTGAAAATGGGTAGGTTATTAATTATAAAGAAGTTAAAAATAAATGGTAATAGATAACTGCTAGAGGTGGGTTTGCCCACATGTTAGCGCAAATTTTAAAACAAAAAAATGGCACGAGGAATAATGAAACATGGCGTAACAAAAACTTTCTTGACAAGAGGAGTTTTTGGCAATTTTCTAAGACCAATAATTTATTCGGAGACAGAAAAAATCCATTTTGAATTTTTAGAAGTAATAACAAAAACAATAAAGAGCATTGACAGAAAAATAAATTCAAAATACCGTGGAGTATTACAAATTTGGCTTTCAATGGCTCCTAAAGAACACTTTGAGTTATTGTTTCTTCCAGATGAATATCGACAAACGATGATTCCAATGTTAGAAAAGGCAGAACTAAACAAAGGAGAAGAATGTGCAATAATGACTCAAGGATTTATGTTGTATAATCTGGAGCAAATCATTAAAAATTCGTCCGATTATAGCGACACTATTAAATTAAATGTTCCCGACTTAGAATCTATCTGTGATTTAATCTTCGACAAAGAGAATAAACAAAAAATTTATTGGAACTACTTTAGAAATGAGTTAAAAAATGAAGACCCCAGAAACATCCCAATAATCTATGTTTATGAGGCAACTTCATTATTTATACCTGACAATGACAGGAAAAAAATAGCTATCCAAAATTGGGATGATGATTTAATGGGAAAGTTTGGCTTTATAAATGGATTTGCAAACTTCATTCAAATTCAAAAAGACAATTCAATAAAAATGCTTTAAATCAATAAAAATGGAACGTAAAACCAAAGATGCTTTAATTCGTTGGATTAGAGGTGCTGCACCAGAAAGTGCTCATCCATATGACATGGAACGATTTTATAATGTCGTATTCGAGTGCCTTAAAAATGGAGAAAATATTAACTCAGATGAACTAGCCGAGATAATTCGAGAGAATCTAAAATGGCATGAAAATCAAGTTTTAGATTTTTCCGAAGAAACAGTCATTACAATTGAAAAAATAATGAAATTCATTGATTTCTTAAAATCTGAGAAACAGATAAACTTGTATAATTTATTATAAAAAACTTGCGCTAACACAGTACATATTGCAGGGCGGGTTCGGTGGTACGCCAACTGCGGATTCCCGTTTCGCAGTTCCGTGCCCTTCGGACAGGAACGCTCTCCGAAATCCGCCCCGACAACATGTACCAACCTTTACCGCCAAGTTTAAAGGCGACCTACATAGCAGACAATTTGCTACATAATGACAGAAAAATAAAAACTATATAATGAACAGCCAACCCACAAAACAGAACACCTGCCCGTCCGCCTGCAGTGAGCCTGTCGAATTGAGCAGTTTTCTTGCCGACGCACCCATGGAAATTGGTACATTTGCGTTTTAATGAACGAAAAAATATAAGATTAGATAATGTTTGAACAGACTTTTAAGAATATAGACGACATACTGCACAAAGATGCTGGTTGTGGAAGCGAATTAGATTATGTAGAGCAGACTTCGTGGGTATTGTTCCTGAAATATTTGGACGACCTGGAGCGTGACCGTGCCACAGCAGCAGAACCCCCTAACTCATTCTCGTTTGAGCGTAGCGGTAACGAGCATGCGACAGGGGTGCACGATCAACTCTTTTCCCAGGTTATACTTGACTCGCCGGCCGCGTTTCACGGCGGAAAGGTTTTAGAAGCGGAATCAATCTCTATAACTCCCCACCGCCCAAAAATAAATCACTAAAAGGTTGACTCTAATAATCAAACCGGTAATAATAATTCTAGATTTACCCCACCAAACACCCGATGATCCAGTTACAATAAAGCAGAAAGAAACCGATTTAGCTAATTTAAAACGATTGAAAATGGGTAGGTTATTATGGATAAAGAGGTTAAAGAAAAGGAGTATTAAACAAATAACGGACAGAGGTGGGTTTATACGCTCGTTATGGCCAATTGTGAAAGAGACATTTGCGATAATTTTAAAGGATTAAAAAAACGTATCTTTGCTAAAATGATTCAATGATATGGGAACAATAGAATTAAGACATATTATTACAGAGAGATTATCTCACATTCATGATGTTTCTTTTTTGAATGCAATAAAGACGATAATCGAAAGTAAAGTATCCGAAGATACTTATCAATTAAGTGATTATCAAAAAATTCGTATAGATTCTGCAAGACAGCAGCTTAAAAATAGGCAGACTATTTCCCACGATGTTTTGCAAAAAGAAATTGACCAATGGTTAAGTTCAAAATAGACTGGTCGATTGAAGCCAAATTGGATTTAATCGACATTTTAGACTACTATATAAAACGTAATAAATCAAAAACATATAGCATTAAGTTAAATGCAAAGATTAATAGGAGTATAAAACTATTAAGTAAGAATCCTTTTCTAGGGGTACCAACAGATTATGATTCAGTAAGAGCATTAATAACAGGGGACTATCAAATAATATATGAAATATTTGACCAATTAATTTTAGTAATAATGATTTGGGATTGTCGAAGGGACCCTGAAGATAAGATAATTGACCAAAGAATAAAGTAAAAACAACAGGCTATAACACGCTATAAATGCCATTTGGCGGGCATTACGTACATATAATGCAGTGCACCTAATGAAAATTATTACCAGATTGAAACGTACGTGTTCCGAAATGCCAAACGGCACTTATAGCCAAAAGTTAGGCACAAGTTTATAAGCAACCACATATTAATTATGAAAATAATTGTTTTTTTGAGCCTGTTGTTTCCATTGTTTTTACACGGACAACATATTGGTCCTTATGTAAATAGGTATAATAAGAATCAAGTTGTAAAAAAAATTGAGAAGGGCATACAAAGAAATACCTCTCAAACAATCAAAATTAGTTTAGAAGAAGTTGGTGATACTTTGTATTATAGAGTTTCCGAAAACGAACTAACTACCATTATAAAAATGACATTTAATCTAAAAAATAATTACTGCGATTATCAAGAGATTGTCACGACATGTGGTGAATGCGCAGAAAAAAGGGGGAAATCTTTATTTAGCCGCTATAAATGGTATAGAATTTCTGACACAAAATATGTTTCCCGATATAATAGAAAAATGATGCTTGTGTTTATTGACAATCCTTCCTCAGATTTCTGTAATATTATTAAATTTCAATATAACTCAATGACAGAAATGGAATATAAAGAAGCGATACAGAATTTTCAATTACTCCAGAGTAATTGAGTTATATAAAACGGAATAAATAAGGAAAATAAAAACCAATGCCTAACAAAGAACTTAGCTGAAAAACAACAAAATTTTCAATACTTTTTCATTTTTTTATCTCATAGGGTAAATGAAAACAGTATAAAAAACCTAAGCCCTGATCAAAACAGATTTGTAGTTTTCATCTAATGGGATGCCAGATTGGGCAATGGCAAAGGATTGTTTAAAAAGCTTGTTTGAAAAATGGTTCGGGTAAATTGGACATTTCAAGCGAAAGACAATTTAAAAAGCATTGCTGAATAGCGAAAACTTAAGTCTTCCTTTTTTTCTTCTTTGCTGCCGGGAAAAGAATATTGTTCAATATCAACCGATAGCCGGGTGAGTTAGGATGCAGTGTGAGTTCAGTTGGGGGATCACCGATTTTATGTTGATAGTCTTCAGGATCATGACCCCCATAAAAAGTCCAAAACCCTTTGCCATATTCTCCATGAATGTACCTGGCTTCGCCGGCAGCCTTGTTTTCTCCCATAATCACCACATTGGGCTTGATCAGGTCTTCATCAAAAGCCGTGGTTTGCCCCATAAAACCCTTAATGAGCTGCTCATGGTTCTGGCAAAGCATGGTAGGAATGTGGTCCCATTTGGCCGAAAAGTCAAACAACAAAAAATAATCGTTTGATTCGTTTATAACCCTGGACCGTACATTGGTGACATCTATATTCGAAATTTCGTACTCAACGGGATTGATCACAATTTTGAAATCAGTAAATACCATACATTTTAAATAATCCAGTTTTTTCTGAGCCTCCGAATCCATGGGATCCCCATCGAACATCACATCACAAATGTCAACCTGGTCGGCGGCCAACGCGACATCGTAACTGTCAGTTGCCGAGCACATGGCGAACAAATAACCACCTCCCAATACAAATTCATTAATTTTTTTTGCAACCGCCAGCTTTAAATCTGAAACTTTTGAAAAACCCAGTTTGGTGGCCATCTCCTCCGACATTTTCACATCTTCTTTGTACCAGGGGTATTGGCGGTAATGTGCCCAAAATTTTCCATACTGTCCGGTAAAGTCTTCATGATGCAGATGGAGCCAGTCATAGGTAGGTAACAATCCACTCATTACTTCTTCATCATACACCACATCATAGGGTATCTCGGCATAGGTCAGAGCCAAAGTTACTGCATCGTCCCAGGGTTGCTTGTTTTTGGGAGAATAAACTGCCACACGTGGGGCTTTTTGAAGTTCCATCACATCCATGTTGACATCCGGTTTCGCTATTTCCTGACGGATGGCGCTGGCCTGGACATCAGTAATCACCTGATTTGCCACATCTCTTATAACGCATTCCTGTTGAATTTCCTGATAATAGGGGATGAGGTAGCTGCCTCCCCGGTAATTCAACAGCCATTCGATGGTAATGTCTTTTTCGAGTACCCAAAAGGCTATTCCATATGCTTTGAGGTGGTTGGTTTGGGTTTGGTCCATTGGGATTAGCAACCATGCGGCTCTTGAAGTAAGCGAAGCTGACATCAAAAAAACCAGGAACAATTGGATGAGGATCGATTTCTTCATGACACAAAGGTACTGAGTTTCATTTTGCCAAAGATTACATTGAATGAAAAATTCTGATTGTAATGCAGACCCTCGTTTAAATTTTCAACGAAAATTGCCTACTACCTGTTCTGATGAATGTACAATGCGGTTTTTGCAAGAAATTACCTGAGTATTTTAACCCTGACAGCTGAAGGGCCTTTTGGTCCCATCTCAACTTCATAACTGACCACGTTGTTGTCTTTGATTTCCTCAAGCAGGTTGTTAGCATGAACGAACACACTTTCTTGTGTTTCTGTATCTTTAATAAAACCAAAACCTTTTGATTCGTTGAAAAACGTCACAATACCTTTTCTAATGGGATCGAGTTCCACGTTTTCGCGTTTGCGAATGCTTATTTCGATGTCGTCAATTTCAAATACCTGCTTTTTACTTGGATCAGGTCGGGTGGAAGTAAGCATTCCGTTTTCATCGACGTAGGCTATCATATCTTCCAGTTTGCTTGTCTTATCATTGTCTTTCCTGGCCAATTTTTTGGCGTCTTTGTCTTTTCTCTTCTTGTCTTTATTTTTTCTTACTTCTTTTTTGTTAAATGTATCTTGCGATCTGGCCATATTTTAATATTTAGTTTTGAGGGTCAGCTGAAATGCAGGCTGATTATTTTTTGCAAATATACATCAATTCAACCTCTTTTTAAACATTTAATTGAAAATCATGCTATTTCGCACTGCTAAATACAAATGTATCAGAGAAAGTTATGCTTCCTGATTCTCAAATAACTCATTGAGTTTGTGTATAACTTCCAAATCCCCATGTAATTTTGCTTTCATTAATAACTGCTCCTGAATTCGGGAAGTTTCTTCATGATTATACAGGTTATTTCTCAGCTTTCCCAAGCCAGACATTGAAGTTGGAAATACCTCCTGAGCTGAATAACCCTTTTCCGATAACCGTTCACCGGGTTTCGCCCCGATAAACCTGATGGGAACGGTTTTATCCATTTGGTGCATGAGACGCTGGGCCAGATCGGTAATGATAACAGCCTTATCGGTACTGACAAACAAGTCGTTGTGTTGGCCGAAAAGATAAGCATGGTAGATAAACTCAGCAGCCTGAGGGCCTGTGATAAAACGGCGGCTCATTCGTGGTTCGGTGATGGTAACGGGTTCTCCCTGTTCAATTTGCTTCTTAAAGATCAAAGTAACCGCACCCGGGCTATCGATTACATTGGCCAAACGAATGGTGATAAATTGGGTGTTTACATTTTGAATTTTTCTGAAGGCATCTTCCACCAGGTATTTACACATGCCTACCACAGAGGTAGCATGTCGGGCCAAATCAGAGGAAGTAAACACAAAGGTTTTTACCTGATGCTGTATGGAAAGACGAATCAACTCAACCGAAGCTATGTAATTGATTCTGATGGATCGGATGGGATCGTTCTCACCTTCCGATAACCGGGCCAAAGCCCCCAGATGAAAGATTGCTGAAATGTGATAATTCGTAAACACCTTTACAAATGAATCGGGAAGAAGCAAATCCATTTCCACAAAATGAACACGGGCATGATTAACCTGAAGAATTCTATCCGTATTTCTTCCTGTTGCCACCAGATCGAAACTGGTTTCATTTAATAATTTCTCAATTAAAAAGGTGCCTGTAAAACTGGATGCACCGGTAATCAACAGGTATTCTGTCTTTTCGGAGTGTTTCAAATCACCCATACTACTTTTTGTGATATGCTTTGGCTTTGGCCAGAAAAGCAAGTCCGATGGGATCAGAATATGGACGACCGGGTTTCATCCGTTCAGGATGCCATTGCACCGCAAACAAAAAGCCCTTGTTTTCAGGATTTTTCCAGGAAATAGCTTCAGGAAGACTGTCGGGTGTATAAGCCACGATCGAGAGTAGTCCGGCCAACCGATCAATGGCCTGGTGGTGATTGCTGGTAACAGAGTCTGATTTGGCTCCTGCCATTTCCATTAAAACGGAACCTGAAACGGCTGTAACCGGATGAAAACAATGCAGATAATCTTCCTGCTGATGAATGATAGTGGTATCAAAATCGGTTGGAATATCCACCACCAGGCTTCCTCCCAAAGCCACATTTAAAATCTGTTCACCCCGACAAACTCCGAGAATAGGAATTTTATGCTGAACAGCAAAATCGATCAAGGCCATTTCGAGGCTGTCGCGGTAGTGGTCGAATTCACCACAACGAGAAGTATCGGCAAGTTGATCATAATATCCAGGATAAACATCTTCACCGCCTGTCAGGAGCAGTCCATTGCACTCGTTTAAAATAGACAAAGCCGAGTCAATTCCCAATGGATAAAGATTAATGGTTTTAACCGTGCTGTCGTTGCGCTGGAGCCATTGAACATAGGCATTACTTTGCTTGCTGACAGCAATGGTTAGCGAAGGTTGGGTTGCAGTAGTACAACCGATCAGGATCAACGACCAGACAAGGACGAATCCTAAACTCAAAGTGCGGGATGTGCGGATACTTTTTTTCATAGGATAAAAATAGGTGAAATTTATTAAAACAAGAACAATTCACACAAAGTATCTCCATCACTAAATGTTTACTTTTGCTCCATGAAATCTCTCTCTACCTTATTCGGTAATACACTTCGGGGTTCAGGCCTGTTCATCCTGATGGCTGTTTTGCTGATTTCAGGTTGTAACGGGCCTCAAACAAGCGAAACCCAATCCGATAAAAATCCAAGGTCAAAGAACATTGTTAGATATGCACATGGTTTCAACATTCTCGATCAGGGCGATGGAGTTTACCGGTTGTTAATTTTTAACCCTGAATCTCCAAAAGAGGTTTTTTTTTCATGCATACTGGTTCCTGATAATCGCACTTTCAAACCAAATAACGATGAGTTAATCCTGCAGGTTCCCATCGATAGCGTGGCGGTATTTTCGGCAACCCAACTCAGCAGCATGGCCATTTTAAACCAGTTGGACAGGGTAGTGGGAGTGTCGGAAGCCAGGTATATCACCAATCCTGTCATGAAACAACGCCTTGAAGAAGGCAAGGCTGTGGAGCTGGGAAACAACGGCGCCTTTTTTGTGGAAAGAACACTCGCCTTACATCCGCAGGTAATTTTTTACTCGCCCTATCAGCTTAATGAAGCGCATCCGTTGGCAGCCAGCCACCAGATTATGATTCCGTTTCTGGATTTTCTGGAGACCAATCCACTGGGCAGAGCCGAATGGATTAAATTTACCGCTCTCTTTTTTGGTCAGCTTCCAAAAGCTGACAGCCTGTTCAACAGGATGGTTCAATCCTACGACAGCCTGAAACAGCTGGTCGAAAGCGTTGATTACCGTCCTACCGTAATGTCGGACAAGTATTTTGCCGATCAGTGGTATGTACCCGGTGGCCAAAGCTACATGGCCATGATGATTGCCGATGCCGGAGGCGATTATATCTGGAAAGACGACCCACACAACGCCAGCATTCCCCTGAATCTGGAAACGGTGCTCAGCAAAGCCTCACACGCTGATTTCTGGCGCATTGTAGGTTCGTATGATGGAGATCCATCCTACGAAAAGCTGGGCAGTGAAAATGAACTTTATTCCCATTTCGATGCGTTTAAAAAAAGGAAAGTGCTTTTTTGTGATTCGCGCAAAACCGGATATTTTGAACAGGGACCACTACAGCCCCAGGTTCAGCTTGCAGACTTAATCCATGCCTTTCATCCGGAACTGCTTCCTGATTATAAGCCTGTTTATTACAAATTGATTCCCTGATATCATCCTGTTTTACCCGATTCTCAACAAATCCTTTCTTGAAAACTTATTGGTGGCCTGTTTAAAGAGTAGACCGGAAAACTGTACTTTTGGCCTGCATGTCGACAAC
This sequence comes from Bacteroidetes bacterium GWF2_41_31, assembly GCA_001769215.1. GTDB lineage: Bacteria > Bacteroidota > Bacteroidia > Bacteroidales > F082 > UBA6244. The sequence continues at coordinate 137,303 of MEOL01000033.1, read as the reverse complement.
AGGAAATAGAACTTTGTGGATGGCCATCGTCGGGCTGTTTATTTTGGTGCTTTTTGCAGCCAATCTCTGGTATGGTTCCGTTTGGCTGGCCTGGCGGGATGTTTGGGGCATCTTAACCGGAAATCAGTTGGTCGATCCTGTTTCGCAGGTCATTGTGTTGCAGTACAGATTGCCTCAGGCCATTACCGCCCTGGCCGTTGGGATGGCCCTGAGTGTGGCTGGTTTGTTGCTTCAAACCACTTTTGGAAACCCACTGGCAGGCCCATCAGTTTTGGGTATCAGTTCCGGTGCCAGTTTTGGAGTAGCACTGGTACTTTTATTTGGAGGTGTTTCCGGCATATATCTGGTAAGCAACGACTGGCTGTACCGTGATTTTCTGATGGTAGTTGCCGCTCTGGCAGGCGCGCTGACTGTGTTATCGGTGATTGTATTTGTTTCATCACGTATCGGCCACGCGGTTACGGTGTTGATTATTGGCATCATGATTGGCTATCTGGTAAGTGCTGCCGTTGGAACCATGCAGTTCTACAGCAGTTCGCAGGACCTGCAAGCGTATGTACTCTGGGGGCTGGGTAGCTTTTCGAAAACCAGCCTTACGCAGGCACTGGGACTGCTTTTTGGGATATTGCTCACTTCGGCATCAGCCTTTTGGTTTATCAGGCCATTAAATGCACTCCTTTTGGGAGAATCCTATGCGCGCAGCACCGGTTTTAACACACGTCTTGTTCAACGGTCGCTTATTCTGATTTCGGGAATCCTCATCGCGTTGGGCACGGCTTTTACAGGTCCCATTGCATTTATCGGATTGGCAGTTCCCCATCTGGCCCGAACATTTTTTAATACCTCCAACCACCGGGTTTTGCTTCCGTCGGTGTTGCTTATTGGTGCGGCGCTTAGTCTGCTTTGTAACCTCATTGCCCGTTTGCCGGGATGGGATTCATCGCTGCCCATCAACGCGGTTACTTCTGTTATTGGCGCCCCCATTGTTATCTGGGTGATTATAAAAGGGAGGTCTTATGGCAAGTAAGGCATTAATGAATGAAACATTGCTTCAGCTAAAGGAACTTGAAACAGGTTATTCAGGTGGGAAAAATCCTGTTGTTATCAGTCGGAGAATAGAAACGTCGCTGGCTTTAGGTCAGTTTGTGGCGATCCTGGGGCCCAATGGCGCAGGCAAATCTACTTTGATGAAAACCATTCTCGGACACCTTGGTCCTCTTTCGGGTGAGGTGCTTTGGAATGGCCGGCCACTTCATCAGATGTCGGTAAAACAAGTGGCCAGATGTATGTCGGCAGTACTGACTGATAAAATTGATGACCGCTATCTGACCGCCATGGACGTGGTTTCCACCGGCAGGTATCCTTACGGATCGCTCACGGGCAGGTTAACGCAGGAAGACAGGCAAATCATCTCATCATCCATGAAATCCACCGGAGTAACGCAATTGTCGGAGCGCAGGTTTTTCTCGCTGAGTGATGGCGAAAAGCAAAAAACCATGATTGCCAGGGCACTCGCCCAAAACACGCCCTTGATTTGTCTGGATGAGCCCACCGCGTTTATCGATTCTCCCGGCAAGGTAGCCATCATGCAATTGTTAAAGGGCCTGGTGGCTGACAAAACGAAGACTGTATTGCTAACCACCCACGACAGCGAATTGGCGCTGCAATTTGCCGATGAACTTTGGCTGGTTGGAAAAAATCATACTTTTGAAGCAGGAACTCCCAAATCTTTGATCGAAAACGGGCATATCAACCAGCTTTTCGATCAGGAAGGAGTGATCTTTAATCCGACTACACTGCGTTTTGAATCAAAACATGATAAACTTAAACTTTAAATACCGGACTATGAAAAAACCTACTTTTCTGATTCTGTTAATATCCTTTGTAACCATGACATCCTGCATCCAAAAAAAACAAACTGTCGATTTAATCGTCTATAACGCTGCTGTTTACACCCTCGACACCGCCTTTTCGAAGAGCACCGCTTTTGCAGTAGACAAGGGGAAATTTGTGTCAGTTGGCCAGGATGCCACTATACTGGCCGATTTTGAAAGTACCCAAAAACTGGATGCCGGCGGAAAGCCTGTTTATCCGGGTTTTAATGATGGTCACAGTCATTTTATGGGTTATGGACTTGCGCTGACCCAATATGCCAATCTGGTTGGGTTAACTTCCTTTGATGACTTACTCGCTGCCTTACAGAAGTTTCACAAAGACTACCCGGACCACTGGATTCTTGGCCGAGGCTGGGATCAAAACCTGTGGGAAATAAAAGAATTTCCCGATAACACCCGGCTTGACGCGATCTTTCCTAAAATTCCTGTCGTCCTCATCCGCATCGACGGACATGCTGTTCTGGCCAACTCAGCCGCCCTGGCCATTGCCGGAATTGATAAAAACACCTCCATCGCGGGTGGTGAAATTATCCTGAAAAATGGCAAGCCTACCGGCGTTTTGCTCGACAATGCCGCCGACCGGATGAAGGGTTTTATCCCAAAAACAACCGATATCCCAAAAATCAACGCTTTGATGCTGGCACAGAAGAACTGTTTTGCCAAAGGATTGACTACCGTTACCGATGCAGGCCTTGACAAGGAAGATATTCTCTTAATTGATTCGCTTCAGAAAGCAGGACAGCTTCAGATGAAAGTGTATGCCATGCTGAGTCCTACGAAAGAAAACCTGGATTATTTTTTTCCGAAAGGCCCACTTCATGAGGATAGACTAACTGTAAGCGGCGTGAAGTTGTATGCCGATGGAGCGCTGGGTTCCAGGGGAGCCTTGTTGCTGAAACCCTATTCGGATGATCCGGGAAATCCGGGGTTGCAGATGGAACCGGCCTCGTATTATGACAGCTTGTGCCGATTGGCCTATGAAAATGGTTTTCAGGTGAATACCCATGCCATTGGCGATTCGGCCAACCGACTGGTGCTGGATGTTTATGGAGCCATCCTCAAAGGTAAAAACGACTTACGCTGGCGCATCGAACACGCCCAGATTGTAAATGCCGATGACATGCACAAGTTTGGCAAGTTCTCGGTAATCCCGTCCATCCAGAGCACACATTGTACCTCGGACATGGACTGGGCAGATGAGCGGGTAGGTCCTGATCGGATAAAAGAAGCCTATCCCTACAAACAACTTTTGGAAGAAAATGGGTGGCTGGTGAATGGCACCGATTTCCCCATCGAAGTCATCAACCCATTGTACACTTTTTACGCAGCTGTTACCCGGAAACACCTGGACGGAACGCCGGATGCTGGTTTCCAGATGGAAAACGCGCTAACGCGAAAGGAAGCCCTGTATTCCATCACACTTTGGCCTGCCAGGGGAAGTTTTGATGAAGACCGCAAAGGCAGCATCGAAGCAGGAAAAGATGCCGATTTTGTGATGCTCGATCATGATGTCATGACCATTGAAGAACAGGACATAACGGGCATTTCGGTGAAGGGAACATGGATTAACGGAAAAAAGGTATTTGAGTGATGAGTGACACGAAAAAATCAAATAATAGCGATCAGCCAATTATTTCATTTAACTCGCCACAGGAATGGAATTCGTGGCTTGAGCAAAACCACGGTAATTCAAATGGTGTATGGTTGCGGATTTTTAAAAAAGACACAGGAATTCCTACCACAACCCATGCACAGGCTTTGCAGGAGGCATTGTGTTTTGGCTGGATCGACGGGCAGGCAAAAAAATATGATGAGCATTCATACCTACAGAAATTTACCCCGCGCCGGACTAAAAGTATCTGGTCGAAAAGAAATGTTGAATATGTGGCACAACTTGAAAAAGAGGGCAGGATGAAGCCTGCCGGCAGGGAACAGATTGAGGCGGCGAAAGCCGATGGCCGATGGGACAGGGCGTATGATTCACCTGTCAATATGACTATGCCTGAAGATTTTCTTACAGAACTGGCAAAAAATGAAAAAGCACTGGCCTTTTTCAAGACCTTAAATAAAACCAATACCTTTGCCATCGGATGGAGGCTACAAACAGCTAAAAAGCCTGAAACAAGAGAGAAACGAATGAAAATGATACTCGAAATGCTTGCCAGGGAAGAGAAGTTTCACTGATCTTTGAGCGCATTTCATTTAAAAAGTACATACGGCTTTTCGATAAGACCATTTTATATTTGATATATATTGTTATATTAGAATATTATAATACTTTTGTATCCTAATTAAATAATATTGATTCAATGACAAAAATTGACTATGAATTAAGCGCTCGACTATTCAAAGCACTGTCGCACCCGATTCGATTGCAAATGGTAGATGTATTGTCCGACGATGAATGTTGCGTAACAGACGTAATGACAGCATTAAAAATTTCGCAATCTACCACATCCCAACATTTACTTATACTAAAGAACAGCGGAATTATTTATCCTGAAAAGCACGGAACCAGAACTTGTTATAAGGTAACCAATGAACTGTCGCAAGAAATAATCGCCCTGTTAAAAAAATCAAAGATATGATACAGAGAATTTTACAGGCATTTATGCCTCCGAAAAAAATGATTGATTTGTTTACTTTAAAAATGAGTAGTACAAAACCAATTGAATTAGTTGCCCAACAGGTACAAAACGCATGTGAATCGAATCATTTCGCATTGCTGCAAACATACAACTATCACGAAATTGTTGAAAGCAAAGGTTTCCCGATGAAGCGCAAAGTCTTTATCTACGATATTTGTCAGGCAAAAACAGCCTCCTTAATGCTTTCTACAAATCCGCACTTTGCTATTTTTATGCCTTGCACGTTAGCCATTTATGAAAATGATAACGAAACAATTATTTCAACAATGAATATGGAATTGTTGCTGAAAGCGGTTAGTTCCGATAAGGAACTTTACAATGAGGCAAAAGTACTTTTTAGTTCATTCAAGTCATTAATGACCTCCTTAACAATTTAATTTTTACCAAAATGCAAAAGTTTTTAATTGTCATCAACGATGCTCCTTACGGGACCGAAAAAGCCTACAATGCTTTGCGAATGGCCATAACCTTACAAAAAGAACATGCCGAAGAAGTTGAAGTAAAAATATTTTTACTTGCCGACGCCGTATTCTGCGGTTTGCCTAACCAAAGCACACCAAATGGATATTACAACATTGAAAGGATGTTGAAAATCGTAATCAGAAACGGTGGGGAAGTAAAAAGTTGTGGTGGTTGTTCAGAGGCCCGTGGCATCGACAAGTTACCCTTTATAGAAGGTGTAAAATTGAGTAATATGAAGGAGTTCGCTCAATGGAATGTTGAATGTGACAAGATTTTGACCTTTTAAGTTCGCTGAAAGCGAAACGCCAAACTATAGCGCTCTGCCTTTATTTTTCATGAATACAAGGCTTTAATGTATTGGTTTATCCGGTTTTCGGGAGATTTTTAGCTTTAACGATTATGTGGTACCTCCGGGAGAAACCTGCACAAATCAACCGATTTTTAAGCTGTTTAAAAACTTCTTAAAAAATCTTTGTAACCTCCACAATACCAAAGGGATTCCTGCGTAATTTTAGAAACACTTTTATTCTACTCTTCAACCTGTGCATGATCAGTATAAAAGTGGATAGAACGAGATTGTTAACCTTTATCTAAACAAATCCCTATGAAGACCAGGCTCCTGTTTAGCACCGGAATTATTTTCGCTGCAGCCATCGCAATCACACTCATGACCTCCTGTAACCACCAACCCGAAACCACTTCAAATGAAGTGATGGTGGAATTTGTATCGAGCCACACAGGTGGAATTATTCCATCATCCTCAAACATCGAAATTCGGCTGGCCATGCCTGTTGAGGAGCCTTTTGCTGAAAGTCAGGCGTTGCCCGACGGAATTTTAACCTTCAAACCGTCCCTAGCGGGAAAAGCCTACCTGCTTTCGAGACAAGTGATCAGGTTTATACCGGATAAACCATTGACCAATGGAGAAGAGTATCAGGTAAGCCTGAAGTTGAAAAAACTTTTCCCTAAACTGGCAAAAGAAAATCAGCAAATTACCTTTTCGTTTCAGGTGATAGAATTGGATTTTAAACTCGGGGAGATGAATATGACCCCATACAACAGCGAGAACCTGCAGATGAATCAGCTAACCGGATCGATCACCGCCTCCGACCTGATTGATTCAAAATCAATTGAAAAATGGATGACCGCCACCCTCGCCGATAAGGTGTTACCGGTTACCTGGGACAAATCTTCCATGCCACCCACATACCGGTTCACCATCGACAGCGTGGAGCGAATAAAGATTGCACAGTCGCTGACGCTTACCTGGGACATTCCCAATACGGTGAGAACCATTCCTCCGGGCACTTTTGAGGTGCCACCGCTGGGTGAATTTAACATGATGAACATCACCACCGAAGAAGAACCTGAACAGGTGATTCTCGTTCGTTTTTCCGATCCGTTGAATCCAAAACAAAATATGAACGGACTGGTGTATTTTCAGGATCAATCGCCCCTTAGCCTGGCAATAGACAAAAACACCCTTCGGGTGACACCCAAGACCCATCAGACAAAGGACCAGGTTTTGATTATCACCTCAGGAATTGAAAACAGGAGCGGAAACAAACTGGGTGAAAACGCGGAAATGATCGTTCACTTTGAGGCTGCCCCGCCTGAAGTCAGGTTTACGGGGAAAGGCAATATACTTCCCGGTGAAAACCAATGGATTGTCCCCTTCGAAGTAAGAAATGTAACCGAAGTAAAAATTACCATCCAAAAGATTTTTACAAACAACATCCTCCAATTCCTGCAGGTGAACAACCTGAATGGCGATTATGAAATGAATCGGGTTGGTAAGGAAATCTACACGGGGAACTATGTGTTGCCTGGTGCAGCCACCGAAAACACCTGGAATTATTCAGCCTATGCACTCGACCTGACCAAATATATCCAGACGGAACCCGGTGCCATCTATCAGATTAAATTGTCGTACGACCGAAATCATGTGATTTATCCCTGCGTTGATGAACCTGATTCCAACGATGACTACTATTGGGAAAACCGCAATAATCCATGTAAGAATGCCTTTTATTCGGATTATTACAACGACCATTTCCCCTTGAAGAATATTTTGGCCAGTAACCTGGGAGTGAGTGTGAAAAACTCAGGGGACAGTTACCGGATACTGGTGCATAACCTGATGACAACGGAACCCGAAAGTGGCGTAAAAGTCGGGGTATATGGATTTACACAACAGCTTTTGGTAGCTGCAACCACCAATGCGGCAGGGGAAGCAATGGTAAAAATTCCGGTAACGGATGATCCCGTTTTTATCGTAGTCGAGAAGAACAAACAAGCAGCTTATATCAATCTTAACGGTGGCCAATCGTTGTCCTATTCTAAATTCGATACCCGTGGAATCCGGCGCCAGAACGGATTGCAAGGATTTCTTTACGGAGAAAGGGGAGTGTGGCGGCCGGGAGATACTATTTTTCTCACCCTGATTGTTGAAGACAAATCAGGCAAGCTGCCTGATAATCATCCTGCTACCATCGAATTGAGAAATCCAAAAAATAAAGTGGTGGAAACCAAAACAGTATCCAAAGGCAACAATGGGTTTTATTGCTTTAAACTGACGACTTCTTCTGAAGCTGAAACAGGGATGTACTATGCCAGTGCAAGGATTGGGAATGCATCCTTTTCCAAGTCGTTGCGCATCGAGAACATAAAACCAAACCGGCTCAAAGTAGAACTCAATTTCCCGGATAGCTTGCTGACCGGCAAGAATAACAAAGTTGAAATCTCATCCAGGTGGTTAAGCGGAGGTCCTGCTTCGGATTTTCAGGCCATTATCGACGCCTCATTTAAACCACAGACTACCCGGTTCGGGAATTACCCGCGCTATCATTTCGATTGCCCATCCAGAAATTTCTACCCTGAAACAAAAACGGTATTTGATGGCAAGCTGGATGCCAATGGCAAAGCCACTTTTAATGTGGAGTTGCCCGACAAAAAAAATGCAACGGGCATGATCAATGTAAATTTCTTTAGCAAGGTGATGGAGCGGGGAGGAGACTTCAGTGTAAATCAGGCTCAAATAACCTATTCACCCTTTGAGACTTACGTGGGAATACGGACTCCTGAATTTCCTAAAGGCAGCGACTACCTGGAAGTGGATACACCGGTTACCTTTGACGTGGTGACCGTTAACCGGAAGGGCCTGCCCGTTTCAGCAAAGAACCTCGAAGTGTCGGTATATAAACTTGACTGGAGTTGGTGGTATGGCAGCAGTGGAAACTCCAACCTGGCCAGTTACCTGAACAGCCATTTTAACCAACGTATCTATTCAGAAACCATCAACACACCTCAGGGCAAGGGCAGCTTCAAACTCGAACTTCATTATCCTGCCTGGGGCTGGTATTACGCTGAAATTTCAGATCCGGAAAGCCGCCACAGCACCGGCGTGAGATTCTATATGGATTGGCCATCCTATTACAACCGCGATCAGCGCGAAGCCCCGGGCGATGTGAGCCACCTGAGTATGAGTACCGATAAATCTTCCTATCTGATGGGTGATACCGTTCACCTCACCATGGACGTGCCTAAAAATGCGAGGTTGTTGGTCAGTATCGAAAGCGGGGATACCATCATCCAAAGCTGGCAGCAAGCCACCACCAAAAAGGAAACCGTGGTCAGTTTTGTGGCCACCGATAAAATGGTTCCCAATGTTTATGCTTCCGTGATGGTGATTCAGCCATACAGCCAAACCATCAACGACCTTCCAATACGCCTGTACGGACTGGCCAACGTATTGGTGAAAAATCCTGAATCCATTCTTACTCCTGTCATCAACGGCCCGGAGAGCATACGCCCCAACAGCGATTATGTCATTAAAATTACAGAAAAACAAAAACGTAAAATGACCTATACCATTGCGGTGGTGGATGATGGGTTGCTGGACCTTACAAACTTTAAAACCCCTGATCCACACAGTCATTTTTATGCCAAGGAGGCCCTTAGTGTGCGCACCTGGGACGATTATGATGATGTATTGGGCGCTTTCGGCGGAAGGATTTTGAATACCATGGCTGTGGGTGGCGATGGCAGCGAAGAAGAAGATGGAAATGGAGAAAAAAAGGCCAATCGTTTTAAACCGGTGGTAACTTTTATCGGACCGTTTACCCTCGAAGCAGGGGCGGTAAATGAACATCGTCTTCACATGCCCAATTATATTGGGTCGGTGCGCTGTATGGTAGTTACGGCCGATAACAATGCCTATGGTAATGCCTGGAAAACCATTACCGTAAAGCAGCCGCTCATGGTACTCGCTACAGTTCCCCGCGTGCTTGGGCCGGGAGAAACCATGGAAATGCCCGTATCGGTTTTTGCCATGGAAGACTTTATCAGGGAAGTCAAGATCATCGTCAGCACAAATAATTTGTTAAGCCTTGAAAATGCTTCAAAAACAGTTACTTTCAGTAAATCTGGCGAACAACTGGCCTGGTTTAAGATCAACGTTGGCGACATTCAAGGGGTGGCCACCATTAGGGTAGAGGTGCAAAGCGGGAATGAGAAAGCAATGTATGATGTGGAGGTAGGGGTTAGAAATCCAAATCCACGGGTCACCGTGACCGAACACCACCGGTTAGTTCCTGATTCAGATTCTACCTATCCGGTTCCTGCTGTGGGCATCCTCAATACCAGGCAACTGACCATGACGGTGTCCGGTATTTACCCCATGAATCTTCAACGCAGACTGAGTTATCTGAGCCGTTATCCCTACGGATGCACCGAGCAGGTGACCTCAGCGGCATTCCCACAGCTCTTTCTGGGCCGTTTTATGGTTCTCAGTGACATTCAGAAAGACCGAATTTCACAAAATATAATGGCTGCAATAAGTAAACTTTCATTCCGGCAATTAGCTTCAGGAGGTTTTGTTTACTGGCCCGGAAATAACAACATTGATGATTGGATTACCAGCTATGCCGGCCATTTCCTGTTTTTGGCCCGCGATCAGGGTTATCCGGTTTCGCAAACACTGATTACCAATTGGATATCCTATCAAACCAAAACCGCAAACAGTTGGGTTGCAGAACGAAAATCTGATTATATCGTTGGTGATGCTAGTCAGGCCTACCGACTGTACACGCTGGCTCTGGCACATCAACCTTCCCTCAGCGCCATGAACAGAATGGCAGAAATGCCAGGTATTTCTCATGCAGCGCTGATCCATCTGGCAGCAGCCTATGCCATGGCCGGTCAACCGGAGATGGGCCAAAAATTGCTCGATAAAAATAGCGAATCGGGAGCCAACTGGAGAAATGCCTACTACGATTGGTATGGTTCAAACACACGTGATCAATCGTTTCAATTGATGACGTACGTGATGCTCAAGGATCAGACAAAAGCCTTTGCTTTATTTGAACAATTGGCCCATACGTTGGGAGCCAATGATTGGTTAAGCACACAATCCACGGCTTATGCACTTTATGCCATGTCGCAATTTGTTGGCGATCAGCCCCTGGATGCACCGACAAAATACCAATACAGAAGAGGTAACTTCAAATCGGAGAATTTTGTTCTGGCTAAACCTGTTGTCATCGATACCCTGGATGCCTCTTCTGAACAGGCCGTGAGGGTTTATAATAACGGAAAAAAGGACTTGTATGTAACCTTTACCGGTTCGGGAATTCCCCTTCCGTCCAAGGAAATTTTGGTTGAAGACAACCTGAAACTTGAGATGAAGTATTTCGATATGAACAATAAACCACTTAATCCGGATTCGCTCCGACAAGGAAAGGACTTTTATCTTAGAGCCGAGGTAATTAATTCGAGGTTGTATGGCCATGTTCATAACATGGCACTATCTGTTAACCTGCCTTCCGGATGGGAAATTATCAACACCCGGCTTTATGATGCAGGATCGGGTCTGAAGAGCAGTCAGTTTGATTATCAGGACATCCGTGATGATGGTATCGACTACTTCTTTGATTTGGGATCCAATCAAACCAAGGTGTTTTATATCCTGCTTCATGCCACCTATGCCGGCAGGTGGTTTATGCCTGCCTCCACCAGCGAAGCCATGTATAACAACGATATTAAGGCTGCAAGAGGCGGAGGCTGGGCAACGGTGACCAAAACAAAATAGACTAATTTTATCTGTATATAAATATAGATTAGTCTGTTTATAAATCAGTAATACAGGAGATTGAAATGTTTTTCATTTCATGCCTGCGGCAGACAAGTGGAAATAAAATGTGGGTTATGCACTATAAATGGAACTTTCGTTGGATAGCAGGTTTGAGTATGCTCATCCTGCTTTGGCTGCTGGCGGGTCTCCTGATGTTGCCCCGACCGCTCTTTAACGATCCGTATGCTACGGTGGTTTACAGCAAAAAAAACAGGTTGCTGGGTGCCCGGATTGCTTTGGATGGTCAGTGGCGATTCCCGGCGGGCGACACCATCCCGGCCAAATTTAAACAGGCTGTTTTGCTGTTTGAAGACCGTCATTTTTATGAACACCCCGGGTTTAATCCGGTTTCCATTTATCATGCGCTGGTGGCCAATCTCAAAGCAGGAAAAGTAGTACGTGGGGGAAGCACCTTAAGTCAACAGGTAATTCGTTTGTCAAGAAAGGGAAAATCGAGGACCTTGCCTGAGAAGATTACCGAAGTTACGCAAGCCGTGGCTTTGGAATTAAACGCTTCCAAGGAGGAAATCCTTCAGTATTTTACCGATCATGCTCCCATGGGAGGAAATATAGTAGGAGTGGAGGCCGCAGCGTGGCGATATTTTGGTCATCCGGCTACGTCGTTAAGCTGGGCCGAAGCGGCCACATTGGCCGTATTGCCCAATGCACCCTCTTTGATCAATCCGGGAAAGAACCGTCCCCATCTTTTGGCAAAAAGAAACCACCTATTGGAGACAATGCACCAGGAAGGAATTGTGGATAGCCTGACGATGGTTGCTTCCAAATTGGAACCTCTGCCCGACAAACCCTATCCCTTGCCAAATGTTGCACCTCATCTGGTTGACTATTGTTTAAATAATTTTCGCGGTCAACGGCTGACTACCCATGTCAACTTCAGGCTCCAGGAGCAGGTAAACCGACTGGTGGAAGAGCACCACCAGCAATTATCCGGCAACAACATACACAATGCTGCCGTGTTGGTGGTATCTGTCCCTGATAACCATGTGGTGGCCTATGTGGGGAATACAGGTGAATCAGAAGATAGAGATCACCAGAACTCGGTTGATGTTATCCGGGCCAATAGGAGTACCGGAAGTATTCTGAAACCGCTGTTGTATGCCGGGATGCAGGAAGCCGGAATTCTACTGCCCAATACCCTGGTAGCAGACATTCCGAGCTATTACAACAACTACCATCCAACCAACTTCGACGACCACTATGCGGGTTCGGTGGCGGCATCTGAGGCTTTGTCGCGTTCGCTGAATGTACCGGCTATTTTCATGTTGCGCGATTTTGGAGAAGGAAATTTCTTGCGGCTCCTAAAGAAGACCGGAATAACTTCTTTTGACAAACCTGCTGATTACTATGGCCTTTCCATGATTTTGGGTGGGGGAGAGGCCTCCTTGTGGGAACTCACCGGCATGTATGCAGGCATGGCACGAACTGTTTTAAATTACGATCATTTATATGGAAAATATACCGGCAAGGAGTATGACAAACCTCTTTTGTTCCTGGATGAAGCAGCACCTGTTCAAAAAGCGCAGTTATCCGAAGAGGTGCCATTGCATGCGGCTTCCATCTGGTTAACCTACCAATCGCTGGAACAAGTCAACAGGCCCGGGTCGGAAGCAGGGTGGGAGCAATTCGCCTCTTCACAGAATATCGCCTGGAAAACAGGCACCAGCTTTGGTTTTCGCGATGCCTGGGCCATTGGAACTACAGCCGATTATGTTGTTGGTGTGTGGGTGGGAAATGCAGATGGTGAAGGAAGAACGGGCCTGACCGGAACAGCCAGTGCCGCTCCGCTTATGTTCGAGGTTTTTCAACAACTTGAGACCCCAAACAAGTTTTATCCGCCTTACGATGAGTTGGTTTCCGTAGCTGTTTGCAAACAAAGTGGCCACCGTTCCGGACTTTATTGTCCTGATACCGACACCATCCAGATATATGAAAAGGGACTGGAAAGCAGTGTTTGCCCATATCATCAGCGGATTTTTACCGACAGCCTGCATTCTGTCAGGTTAAGCCTTGTCTGCGCCACCATCGGGGAGATGGTGCCCTACGACTGTTTTGTTTTGCCGCCCATTCAGGAGTGGTATTACAAAAAAGGACATCCACTGTATCGTGGCCTGCCACCATGGAAAACCGGATGCAGTCCTGAATCTGAAACCGACCTCATGAAATTTATTTATCCCATTCCGGGTGCTTCCATTTTGCTTCCCCGTGACGGTGACGGAACACGTCTACAACTGGTATTGCAGATTAGTCACCGGGAGCCTGAGAGTGAGGTTTTCTGGCACCTTGACAATGAATTTGTGGGTGTAACCAAAAGCATCCATCAACTATCAGTTGTGCCAAAACCCGGAAACCACACCATGACTGTAGTAGATGCCAGTGGAGCAACCGCTTCGGTGAATTTTATCATTTCCGAAAGGTAAACAGTGGATTTATTATTGCTACGAATCATTGCAAAAACAAAAAACGCCGTCTAACGACAGCGTTTGTTGTATTTGGCCACTTGATGGCTATTTTCTGATCACCTTTACCCTGGCAACCACTTCGTCCTTTTCGCGAATGGTAAGCCAATAGATTCCAGATTTGTATTTTGACATGTCCAAATGACTTTCTATATCTTCCGAAGTCGTTTCAAACAACTGATTTCCTGTCACATTGGTGAGGATTAAAACACGTTTCTGCTTGTTAGGAAATTGTATTTGAAGGGTATTGGTTACCGGATTTGGATACACAATGTAAGCTCCTGTTGTTTCATTGTCTATACCCACAGGAATCAAAATATAGTCCACTTTGGTTTCTGTAACCGTTCCACCGGGTCCTGTGGCGGTAAGCGCTACCGTATAATTGCCCACGGCCACATACTCATGAATCGGATTTTCATTCTGTGAAGCGCCACCGTCGCCAAAACTCCAATCGTATTGATCCACTTCGCCGGTAGTCAGGTTGGTGAAGGTAACCTGAAGGGGTGCTTCTCCGAAAGTTGGCGTGGCCGAAAAATCGACAACAGGAGGACTTGTCGGAAATACTTCGATATAATCGGTTTTGGTCATCACGTCTGACCCACCGGGACCTGTTACAGTGAGTGTAATGGTATAATAACCAGGTGTTTCATAAGTGTAAAAGATATTTTCACCCGAGGCTCCACTTCCGTTACCCAAATCCCAAACCCAACTATCGATGATACCGGTGGACAAACTGGTAAACGACACCAACAAAGGAGCATTTCCGGTTGTCGGATTTGCTTCAAAGTCAGCAACAGGGGGCAGGGCAGTAACTTCAATGTAGTCTGTTTTGGTCTCTGTGTCATTACCATTTGAACCACTTACCGTCAGGGAGACGGTGTAAACTCCATAAGAAGTATAAGTATGTAACGGATTCTGATTCGATGACTGTTCGCCGTCTCCAAAATCCCAATCCCAGGTGTCGATTGTTCCAACGGAAAGGTCGGCAAAAGTAACTTCCAGTGGTTCAGTTCCTGTCATGGGCGACCCCTCAAAATCGGCCACAGGACCTGCCGGAGAGCCTGAATACAAATCCGATTCCCACAATCCGCGGCCAAATGTTCCGGCCCTGAGCAGGCTGTTTTGAGGATTGGAATCATCATAAAATATATCCAATTCATTCACTACCACATTGGGTAGTCCGTCAAAAAACGGAACCCAGTTTGCAGACCCCACTTTTAGGTAAACACCAACATCTGTTGCTGCATACAATTCCGTTTCGGTGGTATTCTGTTTATTTTGAATGATGCTGTTGATAGGGATTTCTGGTAAGCCGGTTGAAATATCTGACCAGGTGCTGCCTCCATCAGTACTCTGAAAAACGCCCAGTGCATTAAAACCACTCATGGTGACCCAGAGTGTAGATGGATCGTCGTTTTTTACCCAAATGTAAGTGATGCTGGCTGTTCCTACCGGCAACGAACCCGTAATGTCGCTCCAGCTTCCTCCACCATTGGTAGTACCATAAATCGTTTCGTATGTGGCAGCATAGATGAAATTCGAATTTGAAGGGGCTACGGCAAGCGATTGCAATGTGTTTCCTCCCCAACTGCTGATTTGTGTCCAATTGGCACCCTGGTTGGTGGATTCCCAAACATCCTGAAATCCGATATACAGGGTCAGATGGTCGTTTGGATCAAGTGTGTAAGGCGTTACCCAGGCAGCGTTCCCCGATACCCCACCGGTAATGTAATATGAGGAATTCCACTTGTTGATGGTGCGAAATACGCTGCCAAAGTACAAAGAAGCATATTGTGTATTGTCATCGGTAAAATCGATGATACATTCCATGCCATCACCTCCATAAACATCTGTCCACCCATTACTGGCAAGCATTTTCGATCCGTTATCCTGTAACCCGGTCATCACATCCGTATTGTTGGTTTGAGCACACGAAATGCGATACATCTGGCTAATTTCCAGTGTGTTTCCAATATGGTCCCATGAACTTCCACTGTCATCGGTTTTATAGATACCGCCATCATTTCCTTCAAATAAAACGGAGGTATTATGGCGATAAACCAATGTGTGCTTATCCGCATGGACTGTGGTCGCGTTTCCACTGCACGAACTCGACCAATGGGTGCTGATGTTCCAGGTAAAACCACCATCTATTGATTTCCAGGTGTTAACGCCACCGGCAAAGAGCGTGTTTTCATCATTAGGGTCGGCAGCAATGCACAGGTCGTACCAGGCTTGTCCTCCTGAATCACTGCCATCACAATCCCATCCCATCAGGTTAAATGAATTGAAAGTCAAGGTGAAAGAGTTTCCAAAATCGGTGGATTTGTAAATTCCTTTTAACCCGCTTCCAGCATTGGAAACCAAAGCATAAACTATCGCGGGGTTGTCGGATGTAACAGCTAGTTCGGTTCGTTTCCCCCCGGCTACACTATTTACAATTGTCCAGTTCTGTCCACTATTAATACTCTTATAAACTTTTCCATCGGTGTCGCTTGAATACAGAATGCTGTTGTTGGATGGGTCGAATTCCACATCCACGTAACTCGAATTGATCAGTTGCGTCCAGGTGGTTCCTGCATTGACGGTTTTGTAGAAACCATTGGAAGTGGCTGCATATAAAATATTCTGATTTACCGGGTCCATCAGCATTTTGTAAATCAGTCGCTGCTGATTGGCAGTCCAGTTCAAACCGGTGGTTTGCCATGTTGCACCACCGTCAATTGATTTCAGCACGCCAATGGAATAGGTATCTGAGTGGTCCTTATCGCCGGTGGCCAAATAAATGGTTTCACTGCTGCCATTCATAATAACCAGAATATCACTTACACCCAGGGCCGCGTTATCATCACCAAGGGGAGTCCAACTCGTCCCGCCATTGCTCGTTTTCCAAATACCTCCTGAAGCTGCACCTACATAGATCATGTTGTCGTTGGTTGGATGAAATGCAATGCAGTTGATTCTGCCCAATCCAGCATAACCACCTCCCGTAATATCGGGACCCAAGGCTGACCAATCACCCGAAAGGCTGCGGTTCGGGGATAAAGAAGCCTTGGCTGTTTGATAAATTTCCCTGGTGGATGTAGTAGGAAATTCACCGGTTTGTTTGTCAACTCGTGTTTCCCAATAATGTTCCCAGCGTTTAAACTGTTTCCAGCCGGGTGCTTTTGTTTTCTCCCCGTCGCGGTTGAGATAATAGCCTTTATCCACATGAAATGGCTCCCAATATTCATAAAAAGCCTTTTGATAATCATAAAAACTAAGCTCCTTTTTGTCTGCCTTTTCTTGTGGAAGCAAATTTGTCCATGGTTGAGAAGTGGCAACTTCTACCAACAGGATGACAAAGAACAAAGCGAAAAATCGTGTAAAATACTTCATTGGTGTGATATGTTAATTCCTGGTAAAAATAAAGATATATCTGATTCAAGCATTGATGACCAAGATATTTGTACAAGAGTTGCATAAACAAAAACCTGATTGTTGATATTGTATCATCAAAAGAATTGGTTATTGTCATTCATGTTAATAATTTGTGTGAATTGTCAGGTTTGATTCAAGGGTAGTTCAGTAATAAATCATAGATTTACCAGCTTAAAAAACAAAATGAATATGAGGATCGTCATTCGAATTGTTACCCTGATAAGTATCGCTTTTTTTGGAATATTAAATTCGGGACTTCAAGCACAAAATGACCTGTTTGTGTGTTTACAATCAGGAATTTCAATGCCTTTGGGGCAATTTGCCGGAACGACTTTAGATGAAGATTGTTTTGCCCGTCCTGGCATCAGTTATGGTGGTGAAGCAACCTGGTTTTTTCTCCCAAATTTTGGAGTTGGTATAGAGGCGAATATCAATAATAATCCCATTGATTTAACTACACTGACTCAGCAAAAAATGGAGGCTGAACCCTCTTTGGAAAACCTGACCATCAGATCCGAGTCTTTTCAGACCACCACCATTATGGGTGGCGTTTATGGGAGATATCCGATTCTGGAGGGATTGACCGTCACAGGAAAGCTGCTTGCAGGTTATATGAGATCTAATACGCCTTATCAGGTTTATCGTGCACAGTTCTACTTTGTAGGCCCACTTACCTATGAAATTACTTCCTCACGGGATGATGGGTTTATTGTAATCCCTGGTCTGGGAATGAAATATATGTTCAAAAGAGGTCTGGGTTGTAAACTTGATGGGGAATACATCAGCAGGCAAATGTCCTTTCCTTTTAGTACTCCGACAGGTGTTCGCATCGATGAAAGAAAAGTGAGGTTTATCCAGGTGTTGGTGGGATTGGTTATTGAATTTTAATTTATAGATTGCAGTACCTAAGGATATAACAAGTACTTTTCTCTAATTACCTTAAAATTATCCAAATTACTTTTCCAGCTTTCCCTGATCTGTTTTTCATCCTTTCCGGCAATGATATCCATCCGAAGTTGATCTGATCCTGCCAGTTTATCAAAATAGTTATTAAAAAAGGTTGCCTTGTCAGGAGATACCTGGTAAGCTGCGATCAGCCAGGTGAGATTTAATTCTATCGGGTTATGCTGGTAATTTTCCGCAACCCCTTTCAGGTTTTGTCCGTAGCAAACCTGCTCCTCAAATTTTGGATGGGTGCTCATTCCCTGAATGGATTTCGGTGTAAACGAAAAACTCCCCAAATTCATCCAGGGTGCTCCGTAGGCTTCGAATGGAAAAGAGGTGCCTCGCGCCACGCTTACATCGGTACCCTCAAAAAGACACAGTGAAGGATAAAGATAAACCGATTGCCAGGTAGGTAGATTGGGGCTTGGTTTCACCTTCAATTTCACTATCAGTTGATGGTTGTATTGTTTGAGTGGAATCACCACCAGATTGGCCGTTTCGGAGGGATTAATCCACTTTTCCCCCAACACCATCCGAATGTATTCGCCAATGGTCATGCCATAGGCAATGGGGACTGTGTGCATTCCTACAAAAGAACGATACGGGACTTCCAGCACAGGTCCGTCAATCAGATACCCATTTGGATTGGGACGGTCGAGAAGTACCATGCTGATGCCATTTTCAGCACACGCTTCCAGCACGAAAGCCGATGTGCTCACATAGGTATAGTACCGAACGCCGACATCCTGCAGGTCAAATACCACCACATCTATTCCTTTCAGATCTTCGGGCGTGGGCTTCTTGTGGGCTCCGTAAAGTGAAACCAGCGGAATACCTGTTACAGGATCAATGCTGTCGTTAACCAGTTCTCCTGCATCAGCAGTACCTCTGAAGCCGTGCTCCGGACAAAATATCTTCTTCAGGAGGATCCCTGATCTCAACAACGTATCCGCGAGGTGTGTTTCTCCAATAAAGGAAGCCTGGTTGGCCACCAACGCCACTTGTTTACCTTTTAACAGTGGAAGATACGCGTGCAACTGTTGTGCTCCGGTAACAATTTCATCGTATTCAACCAGTTGTGGTGAATTCTGTGTACATCCCTGAAAGGGAAAAACCATGAAAATAAATAAACCGCTAATCAACCAACCGAAAGTCCTCATATAAAATTGCTTTTGTTAAATTTGTGCCCACTATGGCGACACCCTCTTTCTCATATTTCATTGCAAACCGCATTTCAGGAAAGGGAACAAACAACTTGTCCCGTCCGGTGGTGCGTATTTCTGTTGTGAGCATTGCCCTGGGCGTTATGCTCATGTTGATCAGTGTGGCCATTGTAGTCGGCTTTAAGCACAGCATTAGCGACAAAGTTACCGGCTTTACCTCACATTTGCAAATTGTGCCATTCGATAATAACGAATCGCTTGAAGGACAGCCAGTTGATACGAAAAGCGAATTTGTTTACAACCTGAAACTAAATCCGGAAATCAGGCATATACAATTTACAGCAAAAAAAGCAGGAGTAGTAAAAACGAAAGATCAAATCCAGGGGGTTATATTTAAAGGAGTTGGGAGTGATTACGATTCCACCTTTCTGATTAAAGCATTAACAGAAGGTCGCTTCCCAAATTTGAATGGAGAGGTGAGTACCAACGAAGTGCTTATTTCACAAACCCTGGCCAATAAATTACAGCTGAAGATCCATGACGATTTACGGATTTGGTTTGTCCAGGACGATGAAACCCAGGCCCGTGGAAGAAAACTGACTGTATTGGGTTTTTTCAATACTAGCCTGGAGGAATTTGACAATGCTTACCTGGTAGGGGATATCAGGCACATACAAAAACTAAACGGCTGGACAGCGGAGCAGGCAGGCATGATTGAGGTGGACCTGGCAGATCAGAACCGCATCAGGGAAACCTCCATGGAACTTTACAAACAAATTCCATACAACCTGAATATTGTAACCGTATTGGATGCCTTTCCTCAGATTTTCGATTGGCTCGACTTATTGGACATGAATGTGATTGTCATTCTCACTTTGCTTGCATTGGTAGCCTCCATCACCCTGATATCCACGCTGCTGATCATCATCATCGAGCGGACTAATATGGTAGGTCTGCTGAAAGCACTTGGCGCGAACAATAGAACCATACAACGAATTTTCTTAATTAAAACAGGCAGAATAATCCTCCGGGGAATGTTTTGGGGCAACCTTTCAGGACTGGCCTTTATCTTTCTTCAGGACTTTTTTCATTTCATCAAACTCTCACCCGAATCCTATTATATTGACTATGTCCCGGTCGAATTATCTGTGGCCGCTTTTTTGATGTTAAATATAGGTGTGCTGATAGTTACCTTTTTTGTATTGATGATTCCGGCGTTTACCATCACACATATTTCACCTTCTAAGGCATTGAGGTATGCGTAATTAATCGCTCTTTACAGCGTTCAAAAAGTTAGATTTTTTTATAATCGTCGGATGTAAAACCCCGTAAAATTATCAGCCGGAATGAGAAACACTCAGTATGGAACCTTTTGATCACTCTTATTCCAGGCTTCAAACACCTTTACCGCATCATCCCGCATCATTTGAAGCGAAACCAGGGCGCGTTCATTTTTTGGCAATGCAAATTCCTGATAAATATGTGAATCATCGAAATCAGCTTTGGCAGCATCATCTTTGGTAGCCGCGTAATAGAGCTTTCCAATTTTTGCCCAGTAAATGGCTCCCAAGCACATGGGACAAGGCTCACAGCTGGCATAGATTTCACATCCTGTTAAATCAAAAGTTCCCAATTTTGAAGTTGCCTCCCGAATCGCAACTATCTCAGCATGTGCCGTTGGGTCGTTGGAAGCTGTTACCTGGTTGGCACCCGAACCTATGACCTTTCCCTCTTTAACCACCACTGCACCAAAAGGCCCTCCATGGCTGTTTTCCACATTACTAAGCGCCAATGTGATGGCCTCCTTCATAAATACTTTTCTATCTTCCATACCATTTGGTTTTTGCTGTCAAACAACGATTTAAATTTGGGCGTCAATCATTTCCCCTGTCCACTTTCCAACTTTCGAAGGTTTTGATGTCGATTGAACTAACAAATGTAAAAAATCTTTTCTACGGATTAACTTTCCTCCCATGTTTCGTAAGTGCTTTGTGTCCTGCTGGGCATCAATCAAATCAAAATCCCATGCAATTAACAACTCTACCAGGTGCCACAGCGCAACCTTGGAGGCATCGCTCATGGTATGAAACATGGATTCACCAAAAAACATCCCACCCAAAGAAATGCCATACAATCCTCCCACAAGTTCACCTTCAAACCAGGTTTCAACCGAATGGGCATAACCAGCCCTGTGTAGTCTTATATACGCACGAACCATCTCTTCCGTTATCCATGTGCCATTTTCCAGACCTAAACGCTCCACCTCCGCGCATTTTCTAATGACTTTTTCGAAGACCGTGTCGAATGTTACCTGAAATTTCCCTTTGTTAATCAGGGTACGCAAACTTTTGTGCCTGATAAATGTCTGTGGGAATAACACCATCCGGGGATCGGGCGACCACCATAAGATGGGGTCTTCATCCGAAAACCAGGGAAATATACCTTCTGAATAGGCTGCCAATAAACGCTTCACGCTCAAATCGCCACCGTAAGCCAACAAGCCATCTGGCTCAGAAAGAGTTGGATCAGGGAACAGGCAATCTTTAGTTAGTTCGAAAACAGGCATGCTAATAAATGATTAACTTGATGACTTCTTCCTCGTATTTGGTGTTCAACCTGACAAGGTACACTCCGGGCGATACAAAACGCTTAATATTTACAGGTTGATTATTGGTAACGGAGGTTTCAAATAACAACTGACCATTTAATGTATAAAGCCGCATTTCAGCCAGATTCATTTTATCAGAAAGTTGAAACCTAATTATACCGTTCCCGGGATTTGGAAAAACAAAGGAGGTGTTGAATTTTTCAGGGAGATCAATTTCCGACACCACGTCGAACCAAAAAGTAAAGTTTCCATCGGGAGCCGAAAGAGGATAAGTCGTAGTGGCAGAAGTAGAGTTGGCTTCCAGATAGTAGTGAACGGTGTCATCCTCAGCCAGACCCTCTATTACTCCAAAGTGTTCAGGGCAAACCAAATAAATAGGCGTTTTTGTATAATTGGTATCTGAATTAACCCGGTAATACAACCACATGTCTTCGACCAATTCTCCTGCTTTGGAAATGCAGGTCACCTGAACATTGGGTTGATAAGGTTGAGGTCCGGTAATTTTCTTGTGTTCGATACGCAAATAATGTGATGGAGGAATGACCTCAGACAGGCTGCGGATGGCTCCATATTGGGGAGTAAGTGCGCTTGCATCCACCATACTGATTTGATAACCGGGCATGGCTTCCTTAAAAACTGTACGGGCTACAGAATCATACCATGGTAATCCGTAGGACGGGACCACCACCTGGTTGTTTATGATTAAGGCATTTGTATAGGTGCGCATTTCACCCTGCTGCGTGGTAGTAAATGTACCATCGGCTATAGGTGGTGCCGGAACCCTGAAAATGTTATACGGACGGCCAAAAGCGTTGGTTAAGCTTTGTAGTGTTAATATATTGCTCTCAATAGCCTCATAATCGGGCAGGGTATCAGGATATTCTGAAATCAGGATGGTCTCAAAATCCAGCACCAACATAAACCCATCCAGGCGATTACCATCACCGCCGCCACTATGCTCCAAAGTCTCCAGAAAAACCCAATCATTCAGGTTATATTTTTCTTTCAGCATGTTTTTAATATCTATTTCTGATAGCAGAGGATTCATTTCCAATACGCGTTTGGTTGAAAACCCTCTTTTCAGACCATCATTTAACAGGTTTCCTCCATCCAACTCCAATGGAATTTCCGCTAAGGGCCAATGCCAGTAATGTGCCAGTTGTGCAGGAATGCTGTCATCTTCAGGCGGGTAATTATAAGTATAACCTGCATCATAAATAAACCGTTCCAGATTTTGATTAAAAACACCATAACCCATCATGGGACCAAAGTTTCTAATCCAAGAGCCCTGATAATGAGCAGGAAGGAAATGGATATTTTCCATAGTTGCTCCTTGAGAAATAAGAAAAAGACTGATCTCCGTGGTATCCATGGGAACAGGATCCCTTTGATAAAGAATCCAGATGGGTACTGCTTGTTGTTGAACCGAGGTAATCATTTGGACAGTCGCCAGATTGATCTCTTCCTGGTTGTTCCAATTGAGGATTAATCCTTCACTCTTTTCAAAATCTCCCGGCATGGTTACTGCCATTTGTGCGGTAAGCCGGAAGCAAGTAATCAAAAGCAGGATGAGCTGGACTGGTTTTTTCATTGGATTAAAGTTCGTTTAAACTTTGAATAACCAATTTTGCAGATTCTACAACCTCCGAATTGGTAATAGTCAGGGGAGGAGCTATCCTGAAAGCAGTAGAATTGAACAGGAATTGATCTACGATAAGTCGGTTCTTTTGAAATATTTTGACCAGTTTATCCACTGAATAGCCGGGGATAAGTTCTACTGCCAGCATCAGACCAATCTGTCTGATTTGGGCAACCAAAGGATGTTTTTCAAGTAAGTTAACAAATTGTTTTCCTTTGAGTTGCGCCGACAAGGAAAGATTCTCGTCCAGAATGACCTGAAGACTGGCCAGCGCTGCTGCTGCACACACCGGATGTCCTCCAAAAGTGGTGATATGGCCCAGGGCCGGATGATGTGTCAGCAAGTTCATCAATTGCCTGGAAGCCACGAAAGCTCCAATGGGCATGCCACCGCCCATGCCTTTGGCCAGGCAAAGAATGTCGGGAACAATGCCAAAATGTTCAAATGCCATCAACTTGCCGGTTCGGCCAAAACCCATTTGAACTTCATCGAATATCAGCAAAGTACCGGTATTTGAACACCGATGCCGCAATGCATTAATCCATTCTGTATCCGGAATTACAATACCGGCTTCCGCCTGAATGGGTTCTACGATAACGCATGCAGTTCTTTCAGTGATTTCCGGAAGCATGTTTGGGTCGTTAAACGTGCAAAATTTCACATCCGGGAGTAATGGCCTGAAAGCCGATTTCATTTCTTCATTTCCCAATACGCTTAAGGCACCATGCGTGCTTCCGTGGTAGGCATTTTTAAATGCAATAAGTTCTGTACGACCTGTGGCTCTTTTGGCTAATTTTAATGCGCCTTCGATGGCTTCACTGCCTGAGTTGACCAGAAAAACCGATTGCAGTGATTCAGGTAAATTAGCTGCCAGTGCACCTGCCAATTGCACTTGGGGCGACTGAATATATTTTCCGTACACCATCAGGTGCATATATTTACCAAGTTGATCTTCAATGGCTTTAATAACTTTTGGATGGCGGTGCCCAACATTGCTTACCGATACACCCGACACCAGGTCGATATACCTGTCGCCACTCAATTCATACAAATAGATACCTTCGGCATAAACAATTTCCAGGGCATCGGGAACAATTGCCGGTATAGCCAGGTTTTGCAGAAAAAGTTGTCGATTAGTGAGTTGCATCGCAATAATTTTCTGCAAATTTACACTAATTACAAATAATGTTAAGTAGTTCTTTTAATTGGGAATTATTGCTATCATTGTAAAAAAATTGAAGTGAGGGAAAAGGTAGTCGTTATTACAGGAGCCAGTTCAGGTATTGGCAAGGCTCTGGCACAACTTTTTGCACGAAATGGATCAAAAGTAGTCATTGGTGCCCGTAACCATGAAAAGTTGATGGAAGTCGCTGAACAAATCAAATTGTCAGGCGGGGAGGTTGCTTTTGTAAAAACGGATGTAAGCATCGAAAACGATTGCAAAAACCTGATATTAACTGCCGTCAATAGCTTTGGAACTATCGATGTATTAATTAACAATGCAGGAATTTCCATGAGGGCACTTTTTGAGGAAGCCGATTTAGCGGTAATAAAACAACTCATGGGTGTTAACTTCTGGGGTGCTGTTTATTGTACCAAATATGCTTTACCCTATTTATTAGAACAGAAGGGGAGTGTTGTAAGTGTTTCTTCTATTGCCGGCATCAAAGGCCTGCCCGGACGAACTGGTTATTCCGCTTCCAAATTTGCCATTAACGGATTTATGCAATCACTGCGCATCGAAAATTTAAAAAAAGACCTGCATGTGATGCTGGCTTTCCCTGGTTTTACAGCTTCCAATATCCGAATGACAGCCTTGGCAGCCGATGGGTCGATGCAAGGTGAATCGCCTCGTGATGAAAATAGCATGATGACTGCCGAAGAAGTGGCACTTCATCTTTACAAAGCCATTGGCCGACGAAAAAATAAAATAATCCTGACAAAACAGGGAAAACTAACCAATTTAATCAATAAGTTTTTTCCTGATATGCTTGATGCAATGGTGTTTAATCACATGGCAAAGGAACCAGATTCACCATTTAAGTAAATTTTTATTTTGATTCAAAAATCAATAACAACTAACAATATAAATGTTTTAAAATGCTGAATAACTTTGAGATTAAACCTAATATCGGTTATGGAAACATCACCTTTGGATTGGGTATGGATGAATTTGTAGAGAAATTTGGTGAACCCGAGGAAATTGACCATTTTGATGAAGATGAGCAAATGAATACCACTGTCCTGCACTATTGGAAAGCGGGTTTTTCTGCTTTTTTCGTTGGTCTTGCATCGCAAATTTTGGCAGGCATAGAAGTAGATCATCCCAAAACCACTCTCTTTGGTGAAGAAATATTGGGTAAACCGCAGGAGTTCATTATCAATTTGATGAAACAGCACGGAATGAAAGCCTACGAAACCGAAACCGAAGATGATGAGGGGGGAGAAGGACATGAAATCCGCTTGTCGTATGAAGAAAGTATGATGGATTTTTTCTTTCGCGAAGGTGCTTTGGTATATATGAATTTCGGAATGTTTATTGACGAACACGGAAATATACAAGCTGTTTAATGTAAGTATCTTAAGTTAAAAGTGCCTTAAGTTAAAAGTGCCTTAAGTTGGGAATTGTATATGCCCTGATTAATTTTCTGGTATAAGAACCTGGCTTTAGCTCATTTTTCATAATCTAATAAGACGTATTGCGTGGATGATATTTTAAAATAGCCTTTCGCAAGTCACGGATATTGAGGTGAGTGTATATTTCGGTCGTGGTAATGGAAGCATGTCCGAGTAATTCCTGCACAGCTCTCAAATTGGCTCCGTTTTGAACCAGGTGGGTTGCGTAAGAATGCCTGAAGGTATGAGGACTGACCCTCTTTTTTATTCCTGCTTTTTGAACCAGTTCCTTTACAACGAGAAACACCATCTGACGCGAAAGCTTGGTACCTCTGATGTTAAGAAACAGTACATCTTCCGAACCTTTCTTTGGAGAAACATGTACCCTGATTTGCTTCAGATAGGTGGTGATTTGCTTTTCGGCCATCGAGCCGAGTGGTACCAACCGTTGCTTATCACCCTTCCCCGTTACCGAAATAATTCCTTCTTTTAAGTGTAAATCAGAAACGCTCATATTGATCAGCTCCGAAACCCTCAGCCCGCATCCATACAAAGTTTCGATAATCGCCTTATTTCGCTCACCTTGTGATGAAGACAAATCAATTTGCGCGATGAGAAGCTCTATTTCTTCTATGGTGAGATATTCCGGGAGTTTCATTCCCATTTGAGGCGATTGCAGTAATTCTGTGGGATCCGTTTCCACCAGCTTCTCAATGACCAGGTAACGGAAAAAAGCCTTGATTCCAGAAATAACCCGTGCCTGAGAAGCCGATCCGAGTTCCATTTCGGTAATAAAACCAATAAAATCCTGAAGATTTTCCAGTTTGATGGTATTTAATCCGGAGGTTTGACCCGATTCTTCCAGAAACCTGAGGAATAAATCCACATCGTGCAAATACGCTTCCAATGTATTGACCGACAAACCTCTTTCGAGTTGAAGGTAAGTTTTAAATCCGTTGCGTATGGAAGAGTGACTCAATGGAAGATATTTTTAAAATGAGGTACTTAACTCAGTTATCCGGCCTTATTGATAATGAATACAATTGAATAAATAACTGAACGATTGCACGAAATTAACCAAAAACTCGTGGTAGTAATGATTTTTTATCTATTTTCGGGGTCAAATTATTCACAACTCATTTCATTCATTAACACACACTACAAAATGGTAGATTTCTCATTAGAACCCAAACAGATTGAACTTCAGGAGAAAGTTCGTGATTTCGCTAACCGCCACATGCGCCCGAATGCCAGAAAGTACGACGAGCTGGCTACTTTCCCCTGGGATGTGGTAAAGCAAGCCTATAAAGAAGGTCTGATGAACGGACCGATGGCAAAAATTTACGGAGGCAGCGAACACACCATTTTTGAAAGCGCTTTGGCCTCTGAAGAATTGGGGGCAGGTTGCGTAGGTATTGGTATTTGCATGGATGCCAACACGCTGGCTTTAACCCCTCTGTATCTGGGAGCTACTGAAGAACAGAAGAAAAGATTTTTTGGACAGATTAGTGAAGAACAAAGTGTGGCCGCTTATGCGCTCACCGAACCCAATGCCGGTTCAGATGTGGCCGGAATCAAAACCCAGGCCATCCTTCATGGCGATAAATACATTATGAACGGACATAAACGCTATATCACCAATGGAAGCGTTTCTTCATTTATTACGGTTTTTGCATTGACTGATCCTTCAAAAGGTGCACGTAGTTTAACCGCCTTTGTTGTTCCAACCAATTCTCCGGGAGTAGAAATTGTTTCCGATCTGAAGAAGATGGGGCAAAGGGCTTCTGTTCAAACCGAATTTAAATTCCATGATGTTGAAATCCCCATCGATCAGCGGATTGGAGGAGATGGACAAGGATTTTTACTGGCCATGAAAACCTTTGAACGTACCCGTACAGGAGTTGCCGCTTTGAGTATCGGCAATGCACGCGAAGCTTACGAAACCTCGAAGAGCTGGGCTAAAAACCGAATTCAATTCGGTAAACCCATCACCGTTAACCAGGGAGTCAGTTTTATGATTGCTGATATGGCAACTGAAATAGAAGCTGCCCGCTTATTAACATGGAATGCAGCCTGGGCTTATGATACAGGTCAGAAAACAGCCAATACCCTATCTGCCATGGCCAAATTGCTTGCCTCAGATATGGCCATGAAAGTAACTACCGATGCCGTGCAGATTATGGCAGGTGAAGGGTACTCGACTGAATTTCTGGTGGAGAAAATGATGCGCGATGCCAAACTGTGTCAGATATACGAAGGCACTAACCAAATTCAACGGTTGGTTATTGGTAAAGGAGTGATAAAATAGCCTGACCTGATAGAAAAAACAAATCCGGGTGAATGATTTCATTCGGATTTTTTTATGTGTATTATGTCTGTATTGTGCTAATTAAAAAGTGTGCAATAACGACCTGTTTAATAAACAAATTTAATTATGTATAACGATGGAGGCTTTTTTGGGAAGTGCCCGGTAAATGGCTTCAGCCTCTTTATCATTTATCCAGATAAACAGGGTAGGAGTGAAGTCAGTAAAGGCGCTTATCGTTTTTTCGGCTATACGGAATTTTAATACATCGGATCGAAAAGAGGGAACAATTTCAAGCGAGTCAGTCCCATAGCCTTTTATTACAATACGAATATTGTTGTTGGTAACAAAACTCCATGAAAATGCTTTTGGCTTATAAGTTAGTGAATCAACAGCCTGTGTATTACCTTCCGCCGTAACTTTCATTTTGCGAAAAGGTCGTTTTGAAATATTTGCATCGGCATTATCAATGGTCAATAAATGCCCGAAAATTTTGCTGTAATTTTCCGCACTCAGCGATGATAAGAAGTGCTCAGGCCAGGTACGGGCAATTCTACTTTTGATCAGGGGTAGCCCTTTGAACTGAAGTTGAATGGTGCTGTCTTTAAAATTGATTCCCAAACTCATTGAATCTTCTTTGGAAACCCTTATTTGATTTTCGATCCAGAATTTCTCCTTCCATAAATTTTGTTGCTCTTCGTTTTCCCAATTGTGGAACACCTCCTTATTTTCAATAGTGGTTGATTTAACAAAATTCAAAGCCTTATTCACAGCAAAAAAAGAGAAGATCACGTTCGCGATTAACAACATGAACGTGAAAACCAACAATGCCATACCGAAAATGATGGCACTTTTATAAGGTGATTCGGATAAAAATTGCTTTAATTTCATGTTAGTAGATAAAAACTTTAGCCCCTACAGGCATTTCCTTATATATAAACTCGAGGTCACCATCGCTTAAACGCACACAACCATGCGTGACAGCCATTCCAAGAAACCGCTGGTACAAGGTTCCATGAATCAAATAACCATCTCCAAGATTTAATGCGTAATCGCCAAGTACACCATATTCATATCGTGAGTCATGGTTGGGCGGTGGTATGGGCAATCCCTCCTCTGCAAAAGCCCAGTCTGGTTTTTTCCACACCGGATCAACTATTTTACCTTTAACAGTGAAAACGCCCTTGGGAGTTTCAAATTTATAGGTTTTTTCATTGCCTACATCCAGTTCAATATAGCTGCCGGTTGAACAGATACCTTCACGGACAAGTTTATTATTCTTGAACATTTTAAAAGTATTGTCAGTAGAGTTGATTACCAGGTATTGTTTGCCCGGACTTAGCTTTTCAAGTTTAGTTTTTAAGGCAGACACCTCTTTTTTCAAATCAAATCCCTTTTCGGGTAAACTGGCTTCCTGGGGGGAAGTGTGCAAGTTATTTATCCTCATATTAAACAGCCTGTATTCCATGTTTGGCACCAAATACAGGGATCCAATACCGAAAATCATCAAAGCGCAAAGCACAGAAATGATATAAATTGCCGATCGGATCAATTTTTCTTTTTTTTCCATCATCAGGTTATTTCAAATACTCTTTTAATGGTTTTTCGGAGCCAATAATAATCACAGGAGTAGAAATACTGCAAAGGCTATAAATCTTGTCCATATCGTCGTTGGTCACGGCTATACAACCATCTGTCCAATGAACTCCTTTTCCGCCATCCCCATGAATTTCAATAAGGTTGCCAATTCTGGAATTCTTAGGAATCCTGCCGGTTTTCAATAAGGTAGAGAACCTGGATTTATCATCCTCATTCGGGTAATTAATAAGTAACGACTTATAATATTTAGTCTCTCTACCGCTCTTTTTCTTGTACACTTTATAAACACCTTCAGGAGTAGCTTTATCGCCCATCCTCACTTTTCCACCTAACCAATTCTTACCGAATTCGGCATTAAAGGTTTCAATTATCTTCCCTGATTTAAGTACACTGCAAGAAGATTCAAGTTTATTAACCAAAACCACGATCTTTCCTCCAGAAGAAAGTTCTCTCGCCAGTTTTACATTTTTCTCCCAGTTTGGATATTCATCATAAAAGGCCTCCAATTTTTCTTTCCCTTTTGCGGATGCTTTTGTTATCAGAATTTCAGCTTCATCAACTAACTCTGCTGCCTCATGGACCTGTCCATGTTTATAAGAGGTCTCCGCTTCATCACATTTTAATCTGGCTTTACTAAATTGTTGAAAAACTGATTTTTCAAGTGGCAGATTTTTGTAATATTTTTCAAATTGATTGATTTTATTTTTCAGTGTTGCCAATTGTTTTTTTACCTGACTGTTGAGAGAGGTCTTTTCGGATGAGCCATCGTTTATCGACTCCATGCACAGTTCAATTGTTTGATTTGCTAAGCTTCTTACCTTTGTGTAGTCCCTTTTAAGGAAAAATCGTTCGTTCTGAATTTTCCATTCATCCATGGCTTGTTCGAAAATCTTTTCCGCTTCCAGGTATTTTTTAGCTGCAAATTTGTCGGCTTGTGCCTTTTTTACCGAGGCCAGGGCCTCAATGGCAATCTTGATTTCCTTATCGGGAGGTATATTTTCAAGGTGTTTATAAGTGGCAACACCTACCGCGACGATAACTACCAGAAAAAATAAAACCAATACAGCGATTATTCTATGTTTCTTTTTCATACTAAAAAAAATGCCGGGAAATGTTCCCGGCAGATTTTATTTCTCCAGATTTTACTTCCGTTTCGTATTGTATTTTTCAACTACGGCCTTAAGCTCCTGGTTAATTGATAAAGCTTTGTCGTAAGTTGCTTTTGCCTTTGATTGAGCGGCGAGTAATTTACCGGCTTGCAACAATTGGGTAACTTCAGCGGTAGCCCCATCAATTACTATAAGTTCGCCTTTTATTGCTTCTATTGCGGCTTTGCCTTCTTTACCTTTTGGTGCGTTCTCAACAAGAGCAGCATTTTCGGTGGCAAGTGTTTGTAATTCAGCTAAAACGGCGTTAACTTCCTGTTTAATCGACTCTTTTTTTGCATCGGTGCTAACAACAAGTTCATTTGCCTGTACTTCAAGAGCGGCCAATTTAACTTTTACATCGTTAAAATTTTTAAATAATTTCCCTTTGTTTGCTTCTATTTCAGCATTAATTACATTTAATGAATCCATAATAGCAGTAAACGCTGGTTGAAGATACACATTGGCTTCAGCAACTTTAGCTTTTTCAATAGCAGCATTGGTTGCATCCAACTCAACTTGTGGTACTTTAGCACAACCACCAAACACCAAGGCCATTACAACAACGGCCATTGCAATAAAACTTTTTTTCATAACTTTAATTGATTTTTATAAATTTAAATTGTTAAACGCATCATGCGATTTATTCACCTATTGAGACGAATCTTTTGATAAAGGTAACAACACAATCGTAAAAATTGTATTTTTATACTCTCTTATTTACAAAATAGAAGACCGAATTGTATGAATGAACAGAAAGATAACAACTTAAGTGATGAAGCTGTTCTAAAAAAAATGATTGAGAACGATAATTCTCAGTTATTCGAAATAATTTATGATAGATATTTTAAAAAAGTACAAGACCGTTGCTACAGTTTTTTAAAAAATAAACAACTGGCAGCCGAATTTGCCAATGATATATTAACGAAAGTCTATGAAAAAATTCCCGGGTTTAAGGGCCATTCGTCCTTCTCTTCCTGGTTGTATTCTATTACTTATAACCATTTGATAGATTATCTTAGAAAGAAAAAGCAATTACATTATCCAAGCTGGAACGAAAAAAACGAGATACCTGAAATTATTGATGAATCTGATTCTGACGTGGAAGAGTTAAGTTATGAAAAACTCATGGTGATATTTGAAAAAATCCATCCTGAAGAAAAAGCGTTGCTATTAATGAAATATCAAGATGGGCTTTCGATAAAAGATATTGCACACAGTCTTGTCATAAGTGATGATGCTGTGAAAATGAGATTAAAACGGGCACGATCCAGGGTAGTATATATTTATTATCATGAAAGCAACTAAAAACACCCATTACTTGTTACTTTACCTTTTTTTTGCGTCAAACTACTGTATTAAAATCGAGTACCAATTATGAGTTTCAGTTTTTTAAAAAAAGACCATAAATCAATTCCTGAATTTATAAATCTAAAATTGTTCACGTTTTTTCCACGCGCCATTAATATTGAATGGAATAAAAACCAAAATACATTTGAGGCTCTTTTTTACATGGATGAGGTTGAACTTATTGCCAAACTTAATGACAAAGGTGAGCTGATAGAGTACAAAAAAAATATCCGCAAGAATGAAATCCCCGAGACTGTAAGGTTGAAAACCTGCGAGCACGGAGAAATTATGAGCGCCATTGCTATTTATTTTGGAGAAAAAGAACATTATGAAATAATTATCCGCCAAAAAGACCTTGTCAGGTATTTACTTATTTTAGATAGTCAGGGAACATTGCTCGAAAAAAGGATGGTTTAACGAACTTACCCGGAAAATCAGAGTCAAAAAGTGTACGTCCATGCCGATTTGAACCTGATTTTTTTTTCACCGCTAAAATTTATACACTCCGTCGTCAATAAGTTGGTTTGCAATGCGCCTGCGCGATTCCTTTACATTAAACGCCGGGGCGTAAGTAAGTTTATTTAAAGCATTGACGAGCGGTATTAATTGATCCCCTTCAACCATCGATCCAATGGCATCAAAGGCAGCCTGATGAACTTTCTGAACAGTTGAATGAGTTAAAACATCTAGCATTTCTTTGTATAATTCAATCTGTTTTTTATCCATCATCTGTAGTTTTTCAACCCTGAGTTCCGTCGATTCAACCACGTAGATACTCATGATGGCATCAGAAATGTTCATTAAAATTTCCTCTTCAAACATCAGTTTTCTCTGGAAGATATCCTGGGCGAGTGGCAACAGAATCAGTACCACTTTCTTCAAATTAGCAATTTGATCTTTTTTAACCCGGTAATAATCTCCCGAAAAGTCAACGGCCTCCAGGAGATCGATATGGGCTAAAATTTCTCTGGCCTTTTCAAAAAGACCGATGCGGTGTTTCAGTCCTTTTTTCATCACCGAATCCACGGTAATCAAGCGGTTGATTTCATTGGTTCCTTCAAAAATGCGGTTGATGCGACTATCACGGTACGAACGATCGGCAGGAGCTTCGGATGAAAAACCCATTCCACCAAAAATCTGAACCATCTCATCAACGATGTAATCTAAAGATTCTGAACCATATACCTTAAGTAGTGCACACTCGGGTTCATATTCTGCTACACCTTCGATGTTGGCTTCGCCATAGGATTTACCCTCTTCCAGATTGCTCTCAATGGTATCCTGAATGTCTTTGCTGGCGCGATAAACGGCTGATTCAGTAGAAAACAGTAAAATTACCTGCTCGGCAAGTTTAAATTTAATAGCTCCAAAATCCGACAAAGGGGAGCCAAATTGTTTGCGTTCTCCAGAATAGGTTACCGAATTGTTGATGGCGCGGCGCATTCCACCTAAAACAGTGGCACCAAGCTTGATACGGCCAATATGAAGTATATTCAAAGCAATACGGAACCCTTCTCCACGCTTGCCCAGTAAATTCTCAACAGGCACTTTTACGTCATTAAAAAAGATCTGACGTGTGGAAGATCCTTTAATACCCATTTTATGTTCCTCGGGATTCATGGTGATGCCTGGAGTGTTGGCTTCTACCAAAAAGGCACTCAAAACCCGATCGTTATCAATTTTGGCAAATACAGTCAGTAAATCGGCAAATCCACCATTGGTGATCCACATTTTCTGACCATTTAAGATATAATGATTTCCATCATCACTCAATACGGCTTTTGTTTTGCCGGCATTGGCATCGCTACCGGCACCCGGCTCAGTAAGACAATAGGCGGCCAGCATTTCACCGGTGGCCAATTTCGGCATATATTTTTGATGCTGCAAAGGGTTTCCGTAATAGAGCAGCGGAAGTGTGCCTATTCCGGTATGAGCCATAAATGCCACTGAGAAAGAATAGGCTGAACCCATGGCTTCATTGGCCTTCATATTGGTCAGAAACGATTGTCCAAATCCTTCAAATTCTTCGGGTATACTAATCCCAAGCAGGCCCATATCGCCTGCTTTTTTAAGCAATGAAGGCATTAAACCTGCCTGGTGATTGTCGAGGGCATCAAAATAAGGAGCCACTTCAGTTTCGACAAAATCGATACACGATTCAGCAATTAATCGCTGTTCTTCATCAAATTCTTCTGGTATAAAAATCTGATCCGGGGTGATTTCTTTTAACAGGAATTCTCCACCAACAACGGCAGGTTTTGTTATCATAATATTTGAATTAGTTATTAATCTGCCGGCAAAGATAAAATTTGAATTAAAAGGTGGTCAGTTTAGTGGCTTATTTAGATTGTATCAAAACATAAAAAAACCCCTTAGTGAGAGGGGTTTAACTTATTATACTGTTTAATAAGGCTTTAGGTCTTTTTTAAAAGACTTTTTGGAGTTGAAAACGAAATTTTTATTTCATCCTTTTTGCCATCATAACTCACCTTAATGTGGGTGCCCTCAATCATATTGGTTTTAATGATCTCTTCAGCCAGTTGATCTTCGATGTACTTCTGAATAGCCCTTTTAAGAGGTCGTGCCCCAAACTGTTCATCCCAGCCTTTATCAATCAGATAATCTTTTGCCTTTGGACTAACCGTAATTTGATATCCCATTTGGATGATCCTGTTAATCAAATGCGACAATTCTATGTCGATAATCTTATGAATTTCATCTCGTTGCAAAGATTCAAAAATAACCACATCATCAATGCGATTTAAAAACTCGGGAGAAAAGGCACGCTTTAACGCGTTTTCGATGACCGTTTGATTGTGTGTCGATTTGGCAGCTACCTTGGCTTGAGTTGAAAATCCCACACCTTGTCCGAAATCTTTTAGTTGTCGTGAACCAATGTTGGATGTCATGATGATGATGGTATTTTTAAAATCCACCCTACGACCAAGCCCGTCGGTTAATTGTCCATCATCTAATACCTGTAACAAGATATGAAAAATATCCGGATGTGCTTTTTCAATTTCATCAAGCAAAACGATGGAATATGGTTTTCTTCTGATCTTTTCAGTTAATTGTCCGCCTTCTTCGTAACCAACGTATCCGGGAGGTGCGCCAACAAGTCGGCTCACGGCAAATTTTTCCATATATTCACTCATGTCCACCCTTACCAGGGCATCTTCGCTGTCGAAAAGAAACTTGGCTAACATCTTGGCCAGATAAGTCTTTCCAACACCTGTTGGTCCTAAAAAGACGAATGAACCAATGGGCTTATTTGGATCTTTCAATCCTGCACGGTTTCTCCTGATAGCCTTTACCACTTTTTTAATGGCATTGTCTTGTCCAATGACTTCTTTCCTTAGTTCATCTTCCATATTGATCAGGCGAAGGCTTTCCTTTTGAGCTATGTTCTGAACCGGTATACCGGTCATCATGGCAACAACTTCTGCAACGTTTTCAGCGGTTACATTTTCCCTATGAATGTTCGACTCTTCCTCCCATCTTTTCTTAGCTCTTACCAGGTCAGCAACATAACGACGCTCTATATCCCGAAACTGAGCCGCTTCTTCAAACTTCTGACTTTTAATGGCTGAAGTTTTGCTTGTCTTAATTTCTTCTATGGCGTTCTCCAGGTTGATAATTTCGGAAGGAACATGGATATTTGTTATGTGCACACGTGCACCTGCTTCATCCAAAGCATCAAGCGCCTTGTCAGGTAAAAACCGGTCGCTGATATAGCGGTTTGTGAGTGTCACACATGATTTGATGGCTTCATCACTGTATTTTACCAGGTGATGATCTTCATATTTACCCTTCACATTATTTAATATCTCGATGGTTTCCTCGGGTGAGGTGGCTTCGATTAAAACCTTTTGAAAACGGCGTTCGAGTGCCCCATCTTTTTCAATATGTTGCCGGTATTCATCCAGTGTGGTAGCACCTATACATTGTAGTTCGCCGCGTGCCAATGCCGGTTTAAACATATTTGAGGCATCCAGAGCTCCCGATGCATTTCCTGCACCCACAATGGTGTGTATCTCATCTATAAACAAAATGATATCAGGATTTTTGGTCAATTCATTAAGCACAGCTTTCATTCGCTCTTCAAACTGACCCCTGTATTTGGTTCCGGCCACAATAGAAGCCAGGTCAAGTGTAATAATGCGTTTATTAAATAACGCCCTGGAAACCTTTCTTTCGATTATACGCAATGCCAGTCCTTCGGCAATGGCTGATTTACCCACACCAGGTTCTCCAATCAAAATCGGATTGTTCTTTTTCCTTCTACTCAATATTTGGGCGATCCGCTGAAGTTCCAGTTCACGACCAACGATGGGATCCAGTTTTCCTTCTTCAGCATAACGGGTAAGGTCGCGACCAAAATTGTCCAAAACCGGTGTTTTTGATTTCGGTGCACCGGGTTTTTTCTCGGTACTCCCAAA
This sequence comes from Bacteroidetes bacterium GWF2_41_31, assembly GCA_001769215.1. GTDB lineage: Bacteria > Bacteroidota > Bacteroidia > Bacteroidales > F082 > UBA6244. Next base: position 100,462 of record MEOL01000033.1, on the reverse strand, counting down.
AGTCCGTCCAAATTCTTCAGGCTGATCTTCCATATCATCCTGTAATTCAGCACGTGGTTCAATAGGAGGGGGCATATCCTTTTGTTCTCTTACTATTGACGCAAGTTCATCTTTTACTGACTTGTAATTTACGCCATCCTTTCCCAGTTTACTGGTAACCAAATTGTTTTCGTCCTTCAATATAGCCAGTAACAAGTGCTCGGTCCCTATCAGGTCAGCATGAAAAACTTTGGCTTCCAAATAAGTAATTTTTAATGCTTTCTCCACTTGTTTTACCAGTGGAATGTTTTCGATATTTACCCTTTGTGAAATTGGATTTTTTATCGAGTCTTCGAGTTCATGCTTACATTTTTCTAAATCTACGCCAAAGTAGTTCAGCAGCTGAACTGCCATTCCTTCCCCGTCGCGGATAATGCCCAATAATAAGTGTTCTAGTCCGATATAGTTATTTCCCAACCTTACAGCTTCTTCACGGCTGAAAGCCAGTACGTCCTTTACCCGCTGAGAAAATTTAGCTTCCATATTGATTTTTTATTTCAGGTGACAAAATTACATAAAACTTTACCGTCACGTATTTATTCATTGTGATTAATGCTCACCAAAAGTTGATGTAAACCAAACTTGTCAATTTTTGTGCCAATAAAAGTTGTCCTCATGAATTATATCACACTTCGTTTATTACAAATACGAAAGTAATCGTGTGTGCAACACAACAAAGCAACAATAAACTTATTTTTTAAACAGACAATTGTTAAGATATAATCTGGATTCATCATTAAAAACATTTGTCCGAATTTTCTAAATTCGTACCTTTGCATACTTTTTAGTTGAATTAAGAGAAGAAAGTAAATCCCTATGGAGAATCTATTTGATACTGAGAGAATTATCAAGGTAAATATTGAAAATCAGATGAAATCGGCCTACATCGACTATTCGATGTCGGTTATTGTTTCAAGGGCCTTGCCCGATGTACGTGATGGTTTTAAACCGGTGCACCGCCGGGTATTGTTTGGCATGCATGAACTGGGTGTCTATTCTAACAGGCCTTATAAAAAATCCGCCAGAATCGTAGGGGAAGTATTAGGTAAATACCATCCCCATGGCGATACATCAGTATATGATTCTATGGTGAGAATGGCCCAGGATTGGTCGTTGCGTTATCCTTTGGTAGATGGACAGGGAAACTTTGGCTCCGTTGATGGTGACAGTCCTGCAGCCATGAGGTATACAGAAGTACGACTCAGAAAGATAGCGGAAGAGATGCTGGTAGACATTGACAAGGATACAGTAGATTTCCAGTTGAATTTTGATGATAGCTTGTCCGAACCTACCGTCCTGCCAACTCAAATACCTAACTTATTAATCAATGGAGCTTCGGGTATTGCTGTTGGTATGGCAACCAACATGGCGCCACATAACCTGTCACAAGTAATTGATGGTATTCTGGCCTACATTGACGACAATGATATAGACATTCCAGGCTTAACCAGGTTGGTTCAGGCACCCGATTTCCCTACAGGCGGAATTATTTATGGGTACGAAGGTATCGTAAATGCTTTTGAAACCGGACGTGGAAGGGTTGTGATCAGGGGCGAAGTTACAGTTGAAGAATCCGGCAACGGGAGAGAACGATTGGTTGCCACTTCCATTCCTTACCAGGTTAACAAAGCTGAAATGATCAAAAAAACAGCTGATCTGGTAAACGAAAAGAAAATTGATGGCATATCAGATATTAACGATGAGTCGGACCGCAATGGTATGCGCATCGTGTACGATCTGAAAAAAGACGCACTTCCAAGTATAGTCATCAACAAACTCTATCAACTTACGGCACTTCAAAGTTCCTTCAGCATCAACAATGTAGCCTTGGTAAAGGGACGGCCACGGACTTTGAATCTGAAGGATCTGATCGTTTATTTTGTTGAACACCGCCACGAAGTAGTGGTTCGGCGCACACAATTTGAACTGGCAGAAGCTGAACGTAAAGCGCACATCCTGATTGGATTAATGATTGCTCTCGACAACCTGGATGCAGTAATCACCCTGATCCGTGCATCAACAACACCTGATGAAGCCCGAACAGGACTGATGGCCTCATTTCAACTTTCAGAATTACAGGCAAAAGCAATCCTGGATATGCGTCTTCAGAAATTAACAGGTTTGGAAAGAGACAAGGTCAGAGCCGATTATGAAGAGTTAATGCTCCTGATCGCCAGGCTGAATGAGCTGTTGGCAAGCAAGGAAATGCGCATGGAAGTGATTAAAGAAGAACTTAAAAGGATAAAAGAAAAGTACGGTGACGAAAGAAAGTCGCAAATTGTATATACGGCCGAAGATATCCGGATGGAAGATGTTATTCCGGATGAAGAGGTGGTGATTACGATTTCAAGATTGGGTTATATTAAACGAACCCCACTTACTGAGTACCGCCAACAAAAAAGAGGTGGGCGCGGTTCAAAAGCCGGCATCACCCGCGACGAAGATTTCCTTGAACATCTCTTTGTGGCTACCAACCACAATTACATGCTTTTCTTTACTGAAAAGGGGAAAGTCTTTTGGATGCGCGTGTTCGAAATTCCGGAAGGATCGAAAAATTCAAAAGGACGGGCCATTCAAAACCTCATCAACATTGAGCAAAATGATAAGATTAAGGCCATTATTAACACAAAGGACCTAAAGGATGAGGAGTACATTAACAACAACTTCATTATTTTGGCTACAAAACAAGGTGTCATCAAAAAAACATCGCTCGAAGCCTATTCGCGCCCACGTCAAAATGGTATTAACGCCATCACGGTAAGAGAAGGTGATGTGCTGATCGAAGCCAGGCTCACCAACGGGACTAATGAAATAATTCTAGCTAACAAGTCGGGAAGGGCCATCAGGTTTAACGAGATCAAAGTACGTCCAATGGGAAGAAATGCTGCCGGTGTGCGTGGGATTTCGCTTGCCGGAAAATCAGACGAAGTGGTAGGTATGATTTGTCTCGACAAGGATTCCGTAGATGCTGAAAGTATTCTGGTTGTTTCGGAAAAAGGATACGGAAAGCGTTCGGAAGTGGACGATTACCGTGTAACCAATAGGGGAGGGAAGGGTGTTAAAACGCTCAATATCACCGATAAAACCGGCGACTTGATTGCAATAAAAAATGTTACCGATAAAGACGGCCTGATGATTATTAATAAATCGGGCATTGCCATACGCATTCCAGTGGTTGATTTGAGGGTCATGGGGCGTGCGACACAAGGTGTCAGATTGATCAGGATTGATGAAGGGGATGGAATTGCTGCTGTTGCCAAGGTTAGTATTGCAGAAGAAGAAATTGAATCGGAAATGCCTGAAGTCGGTGGCTCCCTGGAAGATAATGCGAATATAACTCATAATGAAGCAGATAACAAAAATATATCCAGCGTGGAACCTCAGGATGAATAGCAGTAATAGGTGTTTGTTTAGATTTTATTTAAATTATGACAAACATTTGGCACATCTTTGGTATAACAATATCTTTGCGTAACTAAAATTAACATATAATGAAAAAAATACTCGTAACCATTAGCCTGATAGCCTTGGTCTTTAGTATTGGCATTGGACAAACCAACAAAAGGACCAGTGCGTACATGTACGATAAAAACAAACAGTACGACAAAGCCAGGGAATCTATTGATGAAGCCATTCTTCATCCTAAAACTGAAAATGATGCCAAAACCTGGATGTACAGAGGGATCATTTATTTTCATATTGCAACATCAGAAGACGATCAGGTAAAGGCACTTGCTCCCGATGCCCCGGAAATTTCATACGAATCATTGCTAAAATCGAAACTTCTTGATGATAAAAAACAACTGGATGGAGAGACTTCCCTTTATCTCATTCAATTAACCAATCTGTTTTATCAACGAGGAGCAGAGCGATTTGAAAATTCTGACTATGCATCAGCCATTAAAAACTTTACAATTGCGTATAAAATTGCTGAAGCCGACGGTCGCTTCGATACAATTGCAGCATTTAACATTGGGATGAGTGGCGTTTATTCTGAGGACAAGGTTTTAGCTGAATCATCCATGCCATATCTTAAAAAGTGCATTGACGTAAACTTTATGGATCCAAGGGTATACCTGTTTTATGCCAGATCGGAAAAACAAATAGGCGATACAACTGCCGCATTTGCTACCCTGGAAAAGGGAAGGGTATTGTTTCCACAGGAACTGAGTCTTCAGCTGGAACAATCGCAGCTGTACCTGGAAACCGGTCAAAACGAAAAACTGATAGGCAGTTTAAAAGAGGCAATTGAAGCCGATCCAACAAATGAAAACTTGTACCGTGTGCTGGGTCAAACATTCGAAAATGTCGGCGACAAAGAAAACGCGATTGTTTATTATAAAAAAGCCATTGAAATTAACCCTGACTTTGGTGATGCCATTTTCAACCTGGGTGCCATCTATGTGAATGACGCGTCGGAATTGTACACAGAAGCCAACAATCTACCATTTGAAGAGCAGAAGAAGTATGATGAATTAAAAAAACAGGCTGATGACAACCTGTACAAAGCATTACCTTATCTGGAACGTTCATTGGAATTGAATCCAACCGACCAGGTCGTGATTTCAGCTTTGAAGGAAGCCTATGCCAACCTGAAGATGAATGATAAGCTTAAGGCTTTGATGGAAAAGGAGTAGACTCTTCAATTAAAATAAAAAGGGAGAATCGGGGTGTTCTCCCTTTTTTGTTGTTTTTAATTATAAAGGTGGAGGAGAACCGAAAGGTTTTTCCTTTTTCTTTATCAGGATTTGTATTTAACATAATATTAATTATAGGACAATATGAAATTGACGTAAAATCTGAATATCCATGAGTCGGAATCATTTAAACAACAATCTCACAGTAATTTAAGCATTGATAAATGATATCCCTATTCATTTACTACGTTAATCTTTCAACAATTAATTCAGATAAAAGTAAAAGTGACTTTATTTAGTTTAGATTTGTTGCACCAAAATCAATTACAAGAAACCAATGTCTTTAGATCATGAAATTCTGAAGCGTACTTGTGCAGATGAGTTTGAAAGTCTTTATCGTTCGCTCTATCTGGCATTGTCAGAGCATCAGGATATCCTATTACTTGCACGTACAGGAACGGAAAAAATATTAAATGCTGTAAAAGCCATTCAGAGTCAGCCCATGTTTTCGGCTCACGAACCCCGCATCATGCTTCTTCTTTGCAATCCGGGCATGGTTGCTGAACTAATATCTTCAGGAATCCTGGATGTTGAGAAAATGGGGATGGCCAATATTGTGCCGGGCAAGCACACAAATAGTTTAATTAAGCAACTCATCTCTTTCCCAAATCTTGTTTCCGGAACGCCTGCCAAAATTATCCAATTTATCCAAAAAGGGTATATCGACATTCACACGTTTGATGCCATTATTATTGAGGATGTCAGTTATTTTCAGTATTTAGGCTATTTTGATCACCTCCAACACCTATTGGACATGCTGGATCAGCATACCAAGGTTATTTTTACTTCAAAGCTTGAAAATCAACTTGATCTACCCATTCCGTTGCGCAATAGTGTTCATATTGTAAATGAATTACGTCTAAAATTTCCATTTAAATTCCACGCCTTTACCATTATTGCAGATGAAGCAGAGAAACCCGAGACTTGTTTTGGTTTATTATGTGAATTAAATTTGCGTCCAACCCTTGTTTTTTGTAGTCACCGTGGTGCTGTTATCCGTTTGGAAAAATTTCTCCTTAGTAAACAGCTAAAAGCAGGGAGCATTCATGGTGGATTAAGTAATGAAGAGTACGAACAATTGATGGCCATGTTCCGTAATGGAACCATCCATGTTTTGATCACCACGGACCTGGCCACGATGGATACAAAACTACCGGAAATTGAATACATCGTCCACTATCATTTGCCATTGAATTCGAAATCCTATCAACGAAGAAATCAAATCCTGTTAAACCAGCGCTCTTTTGGAACAGCATTTCATCTGATACAAGAGGATGAAGACCAACCTGATTTTATTCAAACCCTGCCAGACGTGATTCACCTTAACCTGAATCATGAATTGCCTTTAAACTCATGGTGGTCAACAATAAAGCTGGTTGTGGAAGGAAAGGGTTCGCTAAGCCAGGAAGATGTCATCAATTTAATGTTAACTCACGGTAAACTGCACCGGGATGAAATTGGCCTTTTTGAGGTAGGCGAGCAATGTTATTATCAGGCCGTTTCATCAAAAAAAGCGAACAAAGCAGCAAAGCGGCTTGACGGTGTTCATTTAGATAAAAGTATACTCTACGCAAGTGTTGTCGATATTACCTATAGTTAGCATAGGTGATTCAGGCCATTTCTTCCAACTCCAGCCAACGCATCATTTTTTCATCAATCAATTGAATGAGCGATGAAATTCTTTCTGACGATTCGGTCAATTTTTCGTAGTCGTGTGTTCCTGAATCCATAAAGGCAATTAAATCTGATTTTTCCTTTTCCAGTGTTTCTATTTCGATTTCCAGTTTTTCGTATTCCTTTCTTTCAGCGTAGGTAAGCTTTTTCTTTACTTGTGGCGACTGCGAAACGGAGGCTTCGATTTTCCGTTTTTCTTCTTTGAGATCCAATTTCCGCGAATTCTCACGCGCATCCAACGAAGCACGGTACTGCGAATAGTTTCCCGGGAAATCACGAATAACCCCCTCCCCTTCAAATACAAACATATGATCGATGGTGTGATCAAGAAAATACCGATCGTGCGAAACCAGCAGCAGACATCCTTTGTAATTGACCAGAAACTCTTCCAGTTTGTCCAGTGTCATCAAATCCAAATCGTTGGTGGGCTCGTCGAGGATGAGAAAATTAGGGTTTTTAATTAAAACTGTAAGCAGGTAAAGACGCCTTCTTTCGCCACCGCTAAGCAGAGCCACCACCTGATTTTGCATTTCAGAAGTAAACATAAAAAGTTGCAATAGTTGCGATGCTGTCAGGCTTCCTTCTTTTCCCTGCGGAATGATCTCCGCGATCTCTTTAACAACATCAATCACGCGCTGGTCTTCTTTTATTTGAATACCTTCCTGCGAATAATGCCCGTAAACAATGGTATCGCCTGAAGAAATGGTTCCACTGTCGGCCTTTATTTTTTCTGTGATCAGTTTTAAGAAAGTAGATTTACCCACCCCGTTTTTACCGACAATGCCTATGCGTTCACCTTTTTTAAACAGGTAGCTAAAGTCTTTAATCAACAGATTATCGCCATAGCTTTTCGAAACATGCTTCATTTCGAGTATTTTACCTCCAATACGGGTATGATTTACCTGTAATTTAAGTTCCTTGTCAGTTTTAAGGCTATGGGCTTTTTCTTTGGTTTTTTCAAAGCTATCGATCCGCGATTTCGATTTGTGGGTTCTTGCTTTGGGCATGCGATTTATCCACTCCTGCTCTTTTTTCATCAACTTACGGGCCTTGTCGATTTCAGTGCGTTCAATCTCTTCCCTCTCCGCTTTTTGATGTAAAAACGAAGTGTAATTTCCTGTGTATGAATATAATGTGCCATAACTCAACTCCATAATCTGATTACACACCCTGTCGAGGAAATACCGGTCGTGGGTCACCATGATAAACGTAATGTGACTCTGGCTTAGGTATTTTTCCAGCCATTCAATCATTTCAAGATCCAGGTGGTTGGTGGGCTCATCGAGCAAGAGAATATCAGGATTGTCGAGGAGTGTCATGGCCAGTGAGAGCCTTTTTTTTTGTCCTCCTGAAAGCGTTGCCACTTGTTGACTTTGATCGGAAATATTAAACCGCTGCAACAGGATGTCGAGTCGGCGTTCGTGGTCCCAGGCCTGGTGCAAATCCATTTTATTGGAGGCAATGGCCAATGCTTCTTCTGCTTCACGACCTGGCTTGTGCGACTGAATATCCAGGGCTTTGGCATATTCGTTGGTAACCTCCAACAATCCTGATTGATGACTTTTTATCAGTTCGGCAACACTTTGATCTTCATAAAAATCCGGATCCTGCGGAAGCAGTGCCATCCTTATTCCCGAACGATAGGTAACCATCCCTCCGTCCGGTTCTTCAATTTTGGCCAATACACGCAATAAAGTGGATTTTCCGGCCCCGTTTTTAGCCACCAGGGCTATTTTATCACCCTTTTCAATACCAAAGTTTAGTTCACTGAAAAGGGTGAGTTCTGCAATATGTTTATCAAGTTTTTCAACCGAAAGGAAATTCATGCAATACAGATTAATTTGTGGCAAAAGTAAGGCTGTTTTGCGACATTATGTTGCCATATTGCCGATTTCACCAGGCAGATATAAACTGCCTGGCTTGTTTTATTTAAATGACTGATTGTCAATAGCCGTTTGCGTATTCTATCACCTTTGGGAATTTCTTCGGTAAAGTTCCATCGGCACGGACGACATCGTAACAATGTAATTCATTCCATCGTTTTATCAAGATACGACTCCTGATTTCTAATGATCATTTAGCGGCAAGCCCCTTTTCTGGTATTCCATCCAATTGATATATTCCGGTCCGACGCGTTTTTCCAGCATCGTAATACATTCATCCACAGGACAAACCAATTTGCACAGATTGCACCCTACACATTCCTCTTCTTTTATGGTGTAGGTATTAAATGGCTTTCCGTATTCCAGGTTGATAGATTGGTGCGATGTATCTTCGCATGTAATATAACAAAGTCCACAACCGATACATTTCTCCTGGTTAATGTTGGCCACAATATGGTAGTTCAGGTCCAGGTTTTCCCATTTGGTCATGAATGGAACCGATTTACCAATAAAATCAGTTGTTGTTTTAAATCCCTTTTCATCCATCCAGTTGTTCAGACCATCGATCATATCTTCCACAATTCTGAATCCGTGTTTCATCGCCGCCGTACACACCTGAATATTGGTTGCCCCGAGCAACATAAACTCTACGGCATCTCTCCATGTGCCAATACCGCCAATACCTGAAATGGGGACTTTGTTGGTATCTTTATTCACACTTAAAGAGGCCAACATTTTCAAGGCGATGGGCTTCACTGCTGGTCCGCAATAACCACCATAAGTTGATTTTCCGGCTACGCTGGGATTGGGCACAAAACTATCCAAATCGATACCGGTAATGGACTGGATGGTATTAATTAATGACAGTGCATTGGTTCCGCCTTCCACACAGGCTGTAGCTGTTGGGACAACCGAATGAACATTGGGGGTCAGTTTAGTTATTACCGGAATCGTGGCTACTTCCATCACCCATTCAACTATCATTTTCGCGATATCCGGATTCTGACCTACGGTTGATCCCATGCCACGTTCATTCATGCCATGAGGACATCCAAAATTTAATTCAAGTCCATGTGCCCCTGTATCTTCGGTCTGTTTGATCAGTTTGTGCCAGCTTTCCTTGTCATTATCAGCCATGAGCGAAACCACTACTGCCCTGTCGGGGAATTCACGTATGACTTCTTTAATTTCGCGAAGATTACTCTCAAGCGGACGATCGCTGATGAGTTCAATATTGTTGAATCCCATCACACGGTGGCCATTGAAGTCTAACGACGAATACCTTGAGGAGACATTTTTAACCTGTGAGCCCAATGTTTTCCAAACAACGCCGCCCCAGCCTGCCTCAAAGGCACGCATTACATTGTATTTTTTATCTGTTGGCGGGCCACTGGCCAGCCAGAAAGGGTTTGGGGATTTTATTCCGAGAAAATTTGAAGATAGATCTGCCATGGTTTTCTTTTCTTAAAAATGATGTATTATTTGTTAGGTGTCATTGGCCAATTCCTTTTTTGGAATAAATAATGAATTGCTATTCATTAATCCCCAGATATTTTAAAATTGATTTGGCCCCTTCCTTACCTGCCTGTGCGGCGTCTACCACTTCTTTTCCGCCGTTTACACAATCGCCGCCTGCAAATACAGTCCCGATATTGGAAGTGTGGTTGGCATCAATTCTGATTTTGCCTTCTGTTAACTCGATTCCGGAGTTTTGCAATAAGTCTGCATAAGGAACTTGTCCTGTTGCTTTAATCACCATATCTACCTCAAGGGCAAATGTTTCGCCCGTATCGAATGGAAATCTTCTACCTGATTCGTCAGGTGCTCCCAGTTCCATTTTACTGCAAACCAAGCTTTTCACTTTTCCGTTCTCACTTATGATTTCTTTTGGTGATGCCAGCCAGATAATCTGACATCCATCGAGTCTGGCTATTTCCAACTCCACATCGGTACAAGGTTTTTCGTTTTCGGTACGGCGGTACACCAATGTAACCGCTTTGGCTCCCAGACGTTTGGCTTGTGTGGCTGCATCTATAGCGGTCATCCCCATTCCGATAACAGCTACCTGATCGCCAATGGCAGTCTTCGAAAAGTTTTCCGTTCTGATTTTATAAATAAGGCTGATGGCATCTACTACACCTTCTATATTTTCTCCCGGAATTTCAAGTTGCCGGGTGAGGCCAACGCCAATACCCAGGAAAACAGCATCATAGTTTTTTTGAAGGTCAACAAGAGAAAGGTTCTGTCCCAGTTCCTGGTTATAGATTATCTCGATTCCACCCAGTGAAATAATAAAGTCCGTCTCCTCCTGACAAAATTCAGGCGTAACCTTATAAGCAGCAATCCCATACGTCATAAGTCCGCCTGCTTTGCTTTCCTTTTCATAAATAGTAACATCAATGCCTTGGCGGGATAAGGCATGCGCACACGATAACCCGGCCGGTCCGGCACCCACTACAGCCACTTTTTTACCAATGGATGGCTTTCTCTCAAATAGATTCCATTTTTTCTCCAACACCATGTCGGTAGAATAACGTTGAAGCCTGGCGATTTGAATGGGTTTTTCCAGCTCTTTGTTAAGTACGCACGATCCTTCGCAAAGTTTTTCAACGGGGCATACACGGGCACAACCCCCTCCTAAAATATTGGACGACAGGATGGTAAAGGCAGAACCTTTTATATTTCCGGTGTTAATTTGTCTTATAAATTTTGGTACATCAATGCTGGTTGGGCAAACCTTGGTGCAGGGCGCATCAAAACAAAAAAGACAGCGATTGACTTCTGTTAGCGCGGCATCCCTGCTTTCAAAAGGAGGGTGTAAATCAGTAAAATTTTCATTGTACTGTTCCGGGGTTAACCTGTTATTTATAATAGCCATTTTGGTGATGAATAATGATTAAAGTTTAGTGAGCAGATCGTAGGTTTCAGGACGACGGTCACGATAGAATTGCCAGGTGCTTCTTACCTCATTAATCATTTCCAGATCAAATTCTGAAACAAGCAATTCATCCTGATCGTCAGAAGCCTGTGCAAAAATTTGCCCGCGTGGATCAACAAAATAAGAAGAGCCGTAAAATTTGCCCAGGTTCCATGGTTTTTCTTCCCCTACCCTATTAATGCAACCCATGAAATAGCCATTGGCCACTGCATGTGCCGGCTGTTCCAGTTTCCATAAGTACTGGCTGAGACCTGCTACCGTGGCAGATGGATTGTATACGATTTCGGCCCCATTCAGTCCCAGGCACCTGGCTCCTTCCGGGAAATGCCTGTCATAACATATATAAACACCCACTTTGGCATACTTGGTTTGGAAAACAGGATAACCCAGGTTTCCGGGTTTAAAGAAGAATTTTTCCCAGAAACCGGTGGTGTGGGGAATGTGGTGTTTGCGGTATTTACCCAAATAGGTTCCGTCTGCATCAATCACGGCTGCCGTGTTATACAATACACCGGGTTGTTCTTTTTCATAGACTGGTGCAATAATGACCATGTCATACTTTTTTGCATATTCTGCCAGGCGCTGGGTAGTTGGGCCGGGAACCGGTTCTGCCGACTCATACCACTTGCTGTCCTGTCCCGGACAGAAATAGGGTGTACTAAATATTTCCTGCAGACAAAGTATCTGAACGCCTTTTCTACCGGCATCCTCAATAAAAGGAATATGCTTTTGAAACATGGCTTCCTTGATCTCAGCAATGCTTCCTTCACCCTCGGTGAGGGCCAGACTCATCTGAATTAATCCTGATTTTATCATTCTTGCCATAATATTTTGATGTTAAGTGTTAAAAAGCGGATTTCTATTTTGATCTTTTTAATATGATTTCATTTGCAAGAGGGACTGAAACTTTCTTAAAGAATCCCATTCACTTTTGAACGATTAATGTATTTCCCGTAACTTTTATTGAGTTTGCATTGCTCATTTTCAATAGCAATTTGTCCACGCAATAACACCATTTTTACCTTCCCTCTCACTTCCCATCCTTCAAATGCAGAATAATCCACATTCATGTGATGGGTGTCAACAGAAAGGGTGTGTTTTATGTTGGGGTCGAACAAGATGATATCCGCATCAGAACCCACGGCAATGGTTCCCTTGCGGGGATACATTCCGAAGAGTTTGGCCGCGCTGGTGCTGGTCACGTCGACGTATTTGCTTAGTGAAATCTTTCCCTTGTCAACGCCTTCGGAATAAAGCAGTTCCATCCGGTGTTCGATGCCAGGCTGGCCGTTGGGAATTTTTGAAAAATCATCTTTGCCCATCAGTTTTTGATCCCAATTAAATGGGCAATGATCGGTGGCTACAGTCTCAATCAAGCCTTGGTTGATACCGGCCCAAAGAGCTATCTGGTCTTTCTTTTCACGTAGTGGCGGGCTCATGACCCATTTGGCACTTTCAAACCCCTTATCATACAGTGAAGCATCGAGTGTAAGATACTGAATACACGTTTCCCCAAAAACCATCTGATTGCGTTGAGTTGCTTTTCGAATGGCATTCAGTGAGCCTTCGCATGAAACATGAACGATATAACTTGGACAGCCCGTAGCATTTGCCATATCCACAAAGCGCTCGCTTGCTTCCCTCTCAGTTTCTTCCGGCTGAGAAAGATAATGGTAGAGCGGTGAAAGATGGCCCTCACTCCTGTTTTTGGTTACGAGCTCATCAATCATGTCGCCATTGGTTGCGTGTGATGTAACCATACCCCCGTGGAGCTTGACTTCCTTCATCAATTCAACCATCTGATGGTCATCAATCATCAAAGCACCTTTGTAAGCCATAAAGGTTTTGAACGAAGTGATGCCTTCCTTCTCAATCAGCTTTTTTATTTCTTTTTTTGTGTTTTCATTAAAATCGGTCACAGCCATGTGAAAGGCATAATCACCCACACAATTATTTTCGGCCCTGGAGCGCCATTCATCGAGTGCCGATTGTAGAGAGTTTCCTTGTTTTTGAATAACAAAGTCGATGACTGTGGTTGTACCGCCGTGCAATGCAGCACGGGTGCCGGTTTCGTAATTGTCGCACGAAAATGTACCCATAAAAGGCATTTCAAGGTGCACATGCGGATCTATTCCTCCCGGAAAAACAAGCAGTCCGGTAGCATCAATTATTTTATCGGCTTTCACGGAAAGATTTTTTCCAATGGCCGTTATTTGTTCACCTTCTATAAAGATATCTGCTACACTGTCGGATGCCACCGTGATGACTCTTCCGTTTTTAATAAGTATTGACATAACAATAATTTTTAATGTTCTTTTTTCATGATCATCCAATAAATCAAAAATGAAATTCCAAATGTTACAAACCAGGCGTAGGAGTATAAATTGACCAATACATGTGGGAAATATCCGGCTTCAGAAATGCCCACCGCTACCACAAAACCAGGGATCACCGGTAAAAGACTGAGTACGAATGCAATCCACGCCGGTGTGTTCCAACCTTTAAACTTTCCATTTACTTTAAACAATTCAGCCAGATCGAATTTGGTTTTCCTGATGATATAATAATCGCAAATCATGATACCAGCCAGGGAACCCAGTAAAGCGGAATACGCGATTAACCAACGGAAAATATATCCTTCAGGGTCGGCGATTAATTTCCACGGAAAAATAAGAATGCCAATGATTCCGGTAATATATCCTCCCATTTTATAGGTGATCTTTTTTGGCATCATGTTGGCAAAACTATTGGCCGGAGCAACCACATTGGCTGCAATATTGGTAGATAGTGTGGCGATGGTAAGACCGAACATGGATACCGCCACAACAATCGGGGAATCAAATTTTCCTAACAGGGCTACAGGATCCCAGATGGCTTTTCCATAAATCAGGACGGTAGCGCTCGTAACGGCAATGCCGATAAACGAATAGAATACCATGGTTGTTGGTAAACCGATAAGTTGGCCTACTATCTGGTCTTTCTGTGAGCGGGCGTATCGGGTAAAATCAGGGATGTTCAACGACAGTGTGGCCCAAAACCCAATCATGGCGGTTAATCCCGGAAAGAAAATTTTCCAGAAATCGACACTGCCTGTACCTGATAAAGTATAGGAGGCATCCAGGATTTCGCTCATCGAACCCACCTTGTTCCAAGCCCAGATCAATAAAAATAAACCAATGAGTAATAAAAACGGAGCGGCCCAGGTTTCCAACACTTTAATTGAGTCTATCCCCTTGTACACAATCCAGATATTGATTGCCCAAAAAAACATAAAACAAGAGGCTTGCGCTATATTAAGGCCAATGAATTGACCAAGGAAAGCTGAGAATGCCAATTCCGGAAACATGGTCAGCAGTACTTGATAAATGGCGGCTCCACCAATCCAGGTTTGAATACCAAACCACCCACAAGCGACAAATCCCCGAAATAAGGAAGCCAGGATTGCTCCCTGAACACCGAAACTTAGCCGAAGGAAAACAGGAAGTGGCACACCGTATTTTGTGCCTACATGCGCATTTAAAATCATGGGAGCCAGTACAATAAGGTTTCCCAGTAAAATGGTAATCAGGGCTTGCCACCAGTTCATTCCCTGTTCAATCAGGCTACTGGCCAGCATATATGTCGGGATACAAACTGCCATTCCCACCCAGATGGAGGCAATATGCCATTTGTTCCATGTCCTTTGCGCAGCAGGAACGGGGGCCAGATCGCTGCTGTATAAAGGTGAGTCGGAGACGTCTTCTGTTAATTCTATTATTTCATTGCTCATGGGCAGTTGGTTTAGTTAATTACAGTATTCATCGGCGATAGCTATGGCTTTTGAAATAATATTCATTCCTTCGTCAACCTGTTCTTTCGTAATGGTTAGTGGGGGTACAACGAAAATATAGTTCCAACGAACAAAAGTGTACATTCCCAGTTCTTTAATCTTTGCTGCTACTTTGTTCATGACAAACATTTCTTCCGGTTTGGCGTTAAAGGGCGCCATGGGTTCTTTTGTCTCGCCGTTTTTTACCAATTCAAAACAACCAAACAAACCGGTATTTCTGAAATCACCAATGCTCGGATGCTGTTGTTTCATTTCATTGGCTCTCTCTTCAACATATTTCCCCATCCTGACCACATTCTCCATCATATTTTCATCTTCATAAATTTTTAGCACTTCAAGTGCGGCGGCGCAAGATACCGGATGGGCGGAATAAGTCAATCCGATCATCAAGGGTTTGTCGTCGTAGTAAGAGGCAATCTTGTCGCTTACAATCAAAGCACCCAACGGTAAATAACCGGAGGTGATTCCTTTTGCTGTAGCGATCATATCTGGCACAACCCCATGATTTTCGATGCCAAACCACTTTCCGGTTCTGCCAAAGCCGCTCATCACCTCATCGGCAATCAGGAGGATGCCGTGTTTATCGCACAATGCCCTGAGTAATTTGAAATAGCCGGGAGGATATTTAATACATCCCGAGGAACCACTTTCCCCTTCCATCAGGATGGCAGCAATGTTTTCTGGTCCTTCAAATGCCACAACCCGTTCAATGTGGCTGATGCACTCCATTTTACAAGATCCCAATTCCTGATTCCAGGGACAACGGTAGCAATAGGGGTCTTCAACATGTACCACATTGGGCATCTGTTGGGTATCGGATTGCAATTTCCGCGGATCACCACCTGCCGTCATGGCACCATAGGTAGCCCCGTGATATGAACGGTAGCGCGTAATGATTTTATGCCGTCCGGTATACAACCTGGCCAATTTAATGGCATTTTCAATGGCCGTGGCCCCACAAACCGTAAAAAAGGTTTTTGTCAGGTTGCCGGGTGTAATTTCTGCCAGTTTTTTACCAAGTTCACCTCTGGCTTTCGTTACACAGCCGGGAGTTACATAGCTTACTTCCATCATTTGATCTGCAACTGCTTTCGTTACCCGCTGATTTCCATGGCCAATGTTCACATTCATCAGCCCTGATGAAAAATCGAGGTAGCGTTTTCCGTCATAATCGTGCAGGTAAACACCTTTGGCACTTTTGACGGCAATGGGAGATACGCTTTTCTGCTTGCTCCACGAAAACAAGGTATAGTCCATACTGTTTTGTATGATACCGGCACTTTTTGAAACTGATTTTGTTTCTGACATGATTAATCAAGTGTTAATGTTAAAAGATTGTTTAATATGCTTTAGCTCATCCAGTTAATGCCAGCTTCAGGATTCCATTTGGTGGTCGTCTTTTTAAGCTTTGTCCAGAATTCAATGGAACTCTTTCCTGTGATGTCACCCACGCCAAACTTACTTTGGTTCCAGCCTCCAAAAGAAAAAGGTTCCCGCGGCACAGGTACGCCCACGTTCACCCCGATCATCCCTGCACTGGCGTGTTCGATAATGTATTTTGCCATCCCGCCGTTTTGTGTAAACACAGCAGCTGCATTTCCGTAAGGACTTCTGTTTTCGATGGCCAAGGCTTCATCCACAGTATTAACCCTGATAATGCTGAGCACCGGACCGAATATTTCTTCTTTGGCAGCGGCCATATCAGGAGTTACAAAATCGATCACAGTTGGACCTACATAAGTCCCCTTTTCTTTGCCTGCAGCCGTTGCATTTCTGCCGTCCACCAGAATTTTGGCCCCTTGTTTTTCTGCTTCAGTAATATACCTTTCAATTCTTTCTTTGGCTTCTTGATTGATGACTGATCCCAGGTTTACACCCGGAACAATTTTTCTGGCTTCATCGCATATTTTTTCGATGATGTGATCCACTTGTCCCACCGCAACCATGGCTGAAGCGGCCATACAACGCTGTCCGGCACAGCCACTCATGGAAGCCGCGATATTGGAAGCAGTCATCTGCGGAATGGCATCAGGCAACACCAGGAGGTGATTTTTGGCCCCGCCCAGAGCGAGACATCGTTTATAGTTGGAGGTGGCCCTGCTGTAGACGATTCTTGCCACTTTTGTTGAACCAACAAACGAAACAGCTTCAATCCCGGGATGATCGCAAATAGCTTCCACCATCTGGCTGTCGCCGTGAATGATATTAAACACGCCATCCGGCAAACCGGCTTCTTTCAATAATTCGGCAATCCGGCCGGTGCTGAGGGGCACTTTTTCCGAAGGTTTGAGGATCATACAGTTTCCTAAAACAAGGGCGTTGGGCAGGGTCCAGTTGGGCACCATGGATGGGAAGTTGAACGGAGTGATGGAAGCCACAACACCCAGCGGGTTGTATTCGGTACGGCATTCAACACCACGGCTTACCTCCAGCACTTCGCCGGTTACCAATTGCGGCAGCGAGCAGGCAAATTCTGTCAGTTCCATGGATTTTTCGATCTCAGCTTTCGATTCATCGAAGGTTTTACCACACTCTTCCTGAATTAAATTACTCAGTTCCGTCATGTGTTTTTCGAGCAATTCCCGGTAGCGGTAAAATATCTGAACACGTGTTTTAATCGGCATTTTCGACCATTCGGAGAAAGCCATTGAAGCCGCTTTTACGGCCTTATCCAGGTCCGACTTTTCTGATAAAGGAACGGTAGACAACAACGTTCCATCGATGGGAGAAATAACTTCCAAACTCCGCGAGCCGGAAGCATCGATAAATGCTCCATTAATAAAATTTTGAACCTTAGGGTATTTCATTTTTTAACAGGTTTTTTTACAAATATTGAATAAATGTATCAAATATATTAATATCAATGCTATATGTTATTCATCTTATTAAATTTTTCAGTGAATAAGTTTTCGTTTTAATTTTTTCAAATTTTCTTAATAGACTGAAATACAAATGATAAGATCGATTATAAAATCTCAGATACTTGAAAATCTATTTTCTAATAACAACACACATCTTAAACAATGCCCGGGATTTGAATATCTTCAATCGATGCGCTGACTTCATGTCCCAGCATTAAATTCGGCAAGTGTGAGCTTAACAATTCAACTATATGGGGTATCCGATCATCTCCCGTTATAAGATTGAGTCCACTCCGAAAAGACAAATACCCCTACCTGCCAACCGCAGGCTGGAATCCCCTAAAGGGGACTTTAGATAGTTCATTGATTTTCAACGAATCCCTCTTTAGGGGTCACTTGCCTACCGGCAAGCAGGGGGGTAAATGAGTTGAAAATCAAAGAGTACATATTTTTCGGAGTGGACTCAAGATTTAAAGTTGCATATCAAGAGGTACGGAGTACCGCTACTATTTATAGAAAGTCAAGAACACACTTTTTAAGGTGCAGCGCACCGTCCTATTTTCCCGTTTGTTTAAACAAATAATCAATATTGCGGTGCTCCGCACCTTGAATCTACTGGTATTAAATTGGCTATAAATATTTTCGGTGTGCTGCACCTTACAATACACCCTCAAAACCAATACATAATATACTTGTATGCAGCTCCACCCATTGACTAAAGAGTCTGGTCTAAAAAGGTGAATCATGAAAATAACTAAAATTCAGCAAGGGAGCTGATTGGATACTCCATTTTCAATTATAATGGTTTTACACTGTTTAAAAAAACATGTGATGGAAATAACCTAAATTTGCACCCGCAAGTTAAAGGGATATAAAATAATTGCAGAACAATATAACTATGGGGAATTTTGATAACTATTTTTTCTTGGGGAAAGTAATAAAACCTCATGGATATCATGGGCGATTGAGTGTTTTTTTAGACACGGATGACCCTGATGCATATTTGGCTACACCTATTATTTATATTGATTTCGATGGCGCCCTTGTACCCTATTTTGTGAAAAACATCAACCTAATGAACAATAAGGCGGTTGTTACTTTTAAAGATGTCGATACACCCGAGCAATCCGAAAAATTATTAAAAAGGGATATGTATCTTCCATTGGATGAGCTTCCTGTACTGACAGGTAACCAGTTTTATTTTCATGAAATCATTGGGATGAAAATAGTGGACAAGCAATTTGGATTCATTGGAGAAATTACGGAAGTGCTTCACTATTCAAAACAAGCTATCATTCAAACGTTTCACAAGGAAAAAGAGGTGCTGATTCCCATCAGCAATGAAATTATTCTAGAGGTAGACAGGGAAAACAACACCATTCAGGTGGAATTACCCGATGGCTTGCTGGCTGTGTATCTTGATGAATAAACACCCGATGCAGGATGAGTAGGCATAAAACAGATACACGTCCATTTTTATTCAAACAATTTGGTCTGAGTCACCATCAATCAACCATGAAAGTCGGCATTGACGCTACTCTGCTTGGTATATGGGCCGATGTATCCGGGGTAAACATGGCCCTGGATATTGGAACTGGTTCGGGGGTTATTGCAATGTTGTTAGCCAGTCGTGGTGTATCGGAAATTGATGCCATTGATATTGATCGTTTGTCAATTTCTGAAGCCAATGAAAATTTTAGCACCTCTCCATTTAGCAAGCAATTGCACGCCTATCATCAAAGTTTGGAAGATTTTGGTAAACAACAAACAAAGAAATATGATTTAATTGTTTCTAATCCTCCCTTTTTTGACCATCATTTTCTTGCGACAGATGAAAGGATTAACAATGCTAGACACACCAGGACACTCACCCACGGCGATCTCATCCGAATAAGTAAAACGCTGTTGCAGGATCACGGCAGGTTGTGCGTGGTTCTACCCTACTCTGCTTCTGTAAATTTCAAGTTGGAGGCACAAAAAAACAAATTTATTCTGCGTAGACAACTTCTTGTATTCCCAAAACGGGGTTTACCTCCAAATAGAATTAATATGGAATTCTCCTTTGATGCCTCCTTAGAATGCCAGCATGAATTGCTCGCCATTCGTGAAGAAGACGAAACATATTCCAACCAATTCAAACAATGGGTCTCTGGATTTTATTTAGAGTAACTTATAGATATGTTGCAATATAATATTGATATTCTTTTATTTAAAAAATGTTAAACATTTATTATTAATGAATAGAGCAAAAATAAATGCACCAATGTTTGTTTATGGTTGAGCAACTCTTTATATTTGATGCGGATCGCATATTATTCTTTTTAAAAAGTCGTGATTGGACGGTTGAAATTCAGCAGTTCAAGAATTTTTTAAATATAGAGCTTAAAAAGACTAAATAATGGAAACAAATTTTCGACACGATTTTTCAGGCAAAAACATTTTGATCGTTGAGGATGAAATGAGCAATTTCGCATTGCTGGAAGCCCTGCTTTCAACTACCGGAGCAAAAATAATTCATGTTACAACGGGCAAAGAGGCCATTGATTATGTAACAAATCATACCGACCTTGACATGGTGTTGATGGACATTAAACTTCCTGACGTCAATGGATACGAAGTAACCAAAAAAATTCGCATCCTTTATCCTGAGTTGCCCATTATTGCACAAACCGCGTTTGTAATGAGCGGGGATAAAGAAAAAGCGTTTCATTCAGGTTGTAATGCCTATATTCCAAAACCAATTGATCTCAATAAACTCCTGGTTACTATGTCAGGACTTCTCCTTTAATTTCCGGAAGTTTTAATTCTATATGGGAAGCGAATCCTGTTTCAGTATTATGAATCAGGACCATCGGGAACAATTCCGGATTATCTGGCCAGGAATACTTAAATTTAGACAGATTCCAGCGTTTTATAAAGGTGGTTTATTCTATTTTTGATGCAAATTATAATCTGAATTCATGAATCTAATTGAAAAAATTCTGACGAAGCATACCGACAGATCTGAGGTAAAGCCAGGCGACATAGTCGATATATTGATCGATGCCCGCGTAGCCCGTGATTTTGGCGGACCCAACGTAGTTAAAACCCTGGAAGAACATGGCCTGGACGTGGATGATGTAAGCCGTACCTTTTTTACATTCGATACCAACCCCACAGGTAGCGATCAGAAATATGCTGTAAACCAGCAAATTGTACGCACTTACGCCAGGAAACACGGCATTAAGGTTTTTGACATCAATACCGGAATTGGTACCCATACGTTAATAAGCGAAGGCCTTGCATGGCCCGGATCAACAGCTGTAACAACCGATTCACATGCCAACATTCTGGGTTCCATTGGGGCTTTTGGACAAGGAATGGGTGATATCGACATCGCGGTAGCTTTCAACAAAGGAAAGGTTTGGTTTAAAGTACCGCCTTCCGTTAAAATTACTTTTACAGGAAAGCGACCTGCCAATGTAACGGCCAAGGACATTGTCCTGAACTTATTGCATCAATTCGGAGCCAACACGCTGCTGGGTTATTCGGTTGAGTTTTATGGTAAAGTAGTAGACGATTTTACACTGGATGAACGCATTACCATCGCCTCTATGGGTACCGAAATGGGAGTAATCGTATTGTTGTTTACTCCTTCTAAAGCCATCATGCAGTATTGCGAAGAACAAACCGGTCGCAAATTGGAGAAACCAATGGCGGATTCGGATGCCACCTATGAACATGAATTCACCATCGATATCAGCACCTATGTGCCCATGGTAAGCCGTCCGGGAAAACCGCACGACACCGTCGATGTTGATGTGGCACGGAAAACCCGCATCGATTCTGCTTTTATCGGAAGTTGTACCAACGGCAGAATCGAAGACATGCGGACAGCGGCCCGCATTCTGAAAGACCGCAAGGTAGCACCCGGCGTGGTACTGAAAATCGTCCCAGCCACCGATGAAATCTGGTTACAATGCCTTGAAGAAGGCCTCATTGCCACCTTTAAAAAAGCCGGTGCGCTGTTAAGCAACGCCGGATGTGCCGGATGTGCAGCCGGTCAGGTGGGGCAAAACGGGCCAGGCGAGGTAACCATCAGCACAGGTAACCGCAACTTCCCCGGAAAACAGGGAAAAGGAGCGGTTTATCTGGCTTCTCCGGCTACGGTTGCTGCTTCTGCCATAGCAGGTTACATCACCACAGAAGATGATATTCCGGAAATAGCTGCCGATTATAGTCAGCAGGACCTGGAGATTGGAACCAATATTGTCTTTGCTCAGCATAAGAATGTAAACGAAAAACAGGATGTGATTTCAGGAAGAGTGTGGGTGATTAAAAAGGATGACATCGATACCGACATGATTTTCCACAACCGGTATCTGCAGATTACCGATCCAAAGGAAATGGGGCAGTATATATTTGACAACCTGGCAGGTTATGAAGATTTTGCCAAACGCGTTAAGCCGGGCGACATCGTGATTACAGGCAAGAATTTTGGTGCCGGCAGCTCACGCCAACAGGCCGTAGATGGATTTGCAATCCTTGGTGTTCAGGCTATTCTGGCCGAATCGTTTGGTGCCATTTACGAACGCAATGCCATCAATGCGGCTTTCCCCATTCTGACTTATAAATCGCTTGATGCGCTCCAATTGAAAGATGGAGATGTGATTAGCATCAATTTTAAAACCGGTGAAGTTATTAAAATGGAAAATCAAAAATCGCAACTCATTGAACCATTTGCCGAAGTGCAACTTGAAATCTATCGAAACGATGGGTTGTTTTAGAATTTGAGCAATTAAAAAGCCGGTATCCTTAAAGATGCCGGCTTTTTCATTGCATTCACATCCATCCAGGTTGACAAATATGAAGTAATTTCGTTTTTAATAAAACACTTTTAACCATGAGAGCCAGAAGTCAGCTGATTTTTATCTTATCCTTCCTGTTTTGCTTTAACGCAGTTGCCCAGGATACAACGCTAAGCATCATGTCGTGGAATATTCGATATGATAACCCGGCTGACAGTGCCGACAATTGGAATTTCCGAAAGGCTGGCCTGGTGGAGATCGTAAAACAGTACCATCCTGATTTCTTTGGTGTTCAGGAAGCTTTGCCACAACAAATGGCCTATTTAGAAGATAACCTGACTGGTTATCAATTTATTGGAATTGGCCGGGAAGCCGGTGGATTAGGTGAGTATTCGGCCATTTTTTACGATACCACCCGCTTTCAGGTGTTAACCTCCTCCACTTTCTGGCTTTCGCCAACACCCAATCAGGTTTCAACCGGATGGGATGCCGCATTACCGCGAATTTGCACGTTTGGTGAATTCTTGAGTAAAACTGATCATTCGGTCCTGTGGGTTTTTAACACTCATTTCGATCATATAGGCAAAGTGGCCAGAATGGAATCTGTCCGGTTGATAATGGATTCCATCAACCAGATAACTACAGAAGAATCAAATACTTCTGTAATATTGATGGGAGATCTTAACTCAGAGCCTGAATCGAATCCAATTCGATATATTTCAAAACAAATGGGGAAACCGGTTTTCGATAAGAAAGGAAAAATATCCGGGCCAACCGGTACTTTTAATGATTTTAAGATGGACGAACCAATAGAAAAATGCATAGATTATATCTTTGTTCAAAATCATCGGGTATCAGAATATATCCACATCGACAAGAGACTGAAAAATAATCACTTTCCATCGGATCACCTGCCGGTTTTGGTCAAAATAATAAAATAGGAATTGTCATTACAATCGTTTGTGTATCAATCTGAACTTGTTTGGGTTCCTTTTTTGGTTGATCGCCGGATGAAAACACTGCCGTTACCCGTTATCTTCAATTAAAATAACATTATTTTTGCACCCCATAAAATCAGGAAATATGTTCATGACAATGACTGGTTTTTTTTATTAAAAAATGAAAACGTAGTAACTTACCATCGAAATGAAGAGAACCTGATAACATTCGGTAGGCAATTGGTACCTGAATGGTAAAGGCAACGTTATGAATATCAACACTGTACTACGCATCTTACAAAGGGTCATTACCATTTCCGCTATAGCGCTTTTATTTTGCGTGGCCCTGGCTTGGCATTACGATGAACCCGCAACTCCATTTTTGCTTTCGTTTCTGGCTGCTGCGGTGCTGGTGGCTATAAGCTTTTTACTTTCAAAAGGGACTAAAGTTGTTGAAATGGGAAAGAAAGAAGCCTATGTTTCGGTTACTGCCGCGTGGGTAATCATTTCGATGATTGGCGCCCTTCCCTATCTCATTTCTGGATACATACCCAATATAATGGATGCTTATTTTGAATCCGTTTCAGGATATACAACCACCGGATCATCCATTTTAAACGACATAGAAGCCTTACCCAAGTCGCTGCTTTTCTGGAGAAGCCTGACCCACTGGATTGGTGGAATCGGTATCATTGTGCTTGTTATCATCGTTTCACCATCACTAAAAATCGGGAACTACAACCTGTTTACGGCGGAATCGTCACTAAAAGATAAAATCAGGCCCCGGATGAAGGCCATGGGATACCGACTACTGAGTATCTATCTCCTGTTGACAGCCATTGAGGCAATATTGCTTTTCCTGGGGAATATGCCTCTTTTCGATAGTGTCTGCCACTCCTTCGGGACGGTAGCCACCGGTGGATTTTCGACACAAAACGCCAGTATTGCCAACTATTCTCCCTATATTCAATATGTTATCATCATTTTCATGGTGCTTGCAGGCACCAACTTTGTGATTCATTACTACCTGTTTCTGCGCGATGTAGCACATATCAGGAAAAATGATGAATTCAGGTTTTACATCACCGTAATTCTGGTGTTGGGATTGGCTGTAACGGCAGTTTTGTATTTTCAAACACCCCGATCGCTGGAACTCTCGTTTCGGGATTCCTTTTTTCAAACGGTTTCTATTATTACCTGTACGGGCTTCGCCACTTCGGACTATCTGTTGTGGCCTAAATTAGGTACCCTTTTGGTTTTCGGGATGCTCTTTATCGGTGGCAGCACAGGCAGTACATCAGGTGGGATAAAAATGGCACGCCATCTGGTGGCCCTTAAAAACATCAAACGTCTTCTTCAAAAAAGCGTGCATCCAAAGGGTGTTTTCACTGTGAAGCTGAATGGTAATATTTTGAGTGAAGACAACAACAGCTCACTGATGACATTTATCATCACTTATCTGATTGTCTTTGCCATTGGGAGCATCCTGCTTATTCTCACTGGTTTGGATGGCACCACTTCCACCAGTGCCATTGCAACGGCGATGGGCGGTATTGGCCCCGGATTTGGTGCTGTGGGACCCATGAGCAATTTTAACAGTCTTCCGGACATCAGCAAATTGATCATCACTGTTTTCATGTTGATGGGCCGTTTAGAAATCTATTCTTTTTTATTGATTTTCACACCTATGTTCTGGAAGAAGTAGGAGTTAAGAACTATTCGTGAAAGTTAAAATCCTCTTTGACGCCTGGCTTCGAATACAACAATGGCAGTTGATACCGACACATTCATCGAATCGGTTTGCCCACGCATGGGTATGATAATGTTAGCATCGGAGGCTTCCACCCATTCCTCTGTGATTCCTGTGGCTTCCGTTCCCATGACAATGGCTGTGGGTATTTTAAAATTGGCTGTATGATATGGAATTGCGGCATGGAGATAAGTACTCAGGATTTGAATTCCTTGTTTTTTCAACCATGCAATGGCCGAAGGGCTGTCGATAAGGATGGAGGGAACGGTAAACACACATCCCAAAGAAGCCCTGATGGTGTTTGGATTGTAGATATCTGTTTTTGGATCGCATATCAGGATGGCATCTACGCCCGCCGCATCTGCGGTGCGGTAGATAGCACCCAGGTTACCGGGTTTCTCAACACCTTCAATTACAAGATAAAGTGGATTTTGATTCTTGGTATTCTGCTCAGGCAAATGTTCAGGCATTCGGGCAAGCACGACTACCCCACCCGAATTTTCGCGGTAAGCAATTTTTCCATATACCTCCGATGTGACTTCAAAAACAGGAAATTTTAATTGATTACCCAGCAATTCACCGAGATGATCTACAGAGATGATTGCGGGACAAAAATATACACTTTCTATGGAGATTCCCGCATAAACGGCCTTTTCGATCTCCTTTATACCCTCAATTACAAACAGTTGCTCCGAAGAGCGCACCTGGCTTTTTTGCAATTGCAAAATGTGTTTTATTCTTGGATTATGTCGACTTGAGATGTGATCGGTAATTGTCATGTCAACAAAGATAGTCTACAAAATCTTATACAACTCGTTTTCAGTGATTGATGGATTAAAAAATTTAGCGGCCGGCTGGTATTTTAGGGAGATCAAATTTCCTTTGACCGGGTGTTTAAACTCCATTAAGTGCAATGCCAGCCTGATTTGACGAAGCACCAGTGTATCAGCACCATACTTTCTGTCACCCACCACGGGGCACCCTAAATCGGACAAATGAACACGGATTTGCTTGCTTCTGCCGGTATGAACTTTCACTTCAATCAGGTGACAGTCGCCATATTTTTTTAAATATTCATAACTCGTTTTAGCAAACTTTGAATTGGCTACTTCTTTTGGAGTGGCAACCAACTTTCGTTGAGCATTTTCATGCAGCCAGTTTTCAATAACGCCGTGTTTTTCAACAGGTTTATTTTCAGTGAGGGCTAAATATCTGATTTGCGAATCATGCCATTGCTCAATCATTTTGGTCTGGATATCTTCAGAAAAGGCAAACAACATAATTCCTTCAACTTCCCTGTCGATCTGATGAATTACCCATAACCTGATCTTTTCTTCCCCACGTTGGTTAAGAAAAAACTGCAACTCTTTTTGAAAGGAGTTGTCTTTGGGACGATTTCGATCAAAGGAGGAGAGTATCCCGGCCGGCTTAAATGCTGCAATCAGACGGTCATCCTCAAAATAAATAGAAAATGGACGGGCTCTGTTGGCCATCTTAACAGGCTTCATACCCCGGTCAATATTGGTTTGTTCCAGAATATCTCCTGTATTCAACATCTCCAATGGATGGTTTGCAAGTCTGCTACCATTTTTAAAGAAGTATGACTTGCTGATGATTTGTTTGGCTTTCTGTCGTGAAATTCCATGGTACATTTCAAGCACCGCGTCGAGCAGGTTGGCCGTATTTTTTACCGTGTATTTCATCTAGTTACGCGGTATACTTATTCCCCGCACGTTTCCTGTCGTTTTCGTTGAGTAATATTTTACGTAAACGCAGCGAGCGGGGAGTAATTTCAAGATATTCATCTTCACGGATAATTTCCATAAATTCTTCCAATGAAAATCGGATCGGAGGAGGCAGCAAAATTTTATCATCGGTTCCCGATGCCCGTACATTGGTCAGTTTTTTTGTTTTGCACACATTGACCACCATATCCCCAGCCCTGCTGTTTTCGCCAATTACCTGGCCTGCATATATTTCTTCATTGGTATTTAAGTAAAACCTCCCTCTGTCGCTCAATTTCCAAATGGCATAAGGAATGGCAATTCCGGTCTCCATCGAGATAAGTGCACCATTGTTGCGGATTTTGATTTCCCCTTTCAATGGAGCGAATTCCTTAAAGCGATGAGCAATAATGGCTTCTCCTTCGGTGGCGGTAAGGATGGCATTTCTGAGTCCGATAATGGCCCTTGATGGCATGATAAATTCGAGCATCATGCGATCATTCTTCGTTTCCTGGTTGAAAAACTCACCTTTTCGCAAGGTCACAATATCGATCACACGTCCCGTAAATTCATCAGGAACAAGCACTGTAAGACTTTCGATGGGTTCATATTTAACCCCATCAATTTCTTTTATAATGACTTTGGGCTGACCCAACTGAAACTCATAACCTTCACGGCGCATGGTTTCCACCAGAATAGAAAGGTGTAAAATACCCCTTCCGAAAACCAAATAACTATCGGAGCTATTGGTTTCCTGCACTCTTAGTGCCAGGTTTTTCTCAATTTCGTGATACAATCTATCGCGCAAATGTCTGGATGTTACATATTTGCCTTCTTTACCAAAAAATGGCGAGTTGTTAATGGTAAACAACATGCTCATGGTTGGTTCATCAATTTTAATAGCAGGCAGGCCTTCCGGGTTTTCAAAATCAGCCACGGTATCGCCAATTTCAAAATCTTCGATTCCCATAATGGCCACAATATCACCAGCCTGTACGGGAACTTTACACTTCTCTTTTCCGAGTCCCTCAAACAAGTAAAGTTCTTTAATCTTTGATTTTTGAATGGCGCCATCACGTTTTACGAGCGATACAAGTTGGCCTACCTGAAGTGTTCCTCTTAATAACTTTCCAACTGCAATACGTCCTACATAGCTCGAATAGTCGAGTGAGGTGATTTGCATTTGCGGAGTACCTTCAACAAATTGGGCCGGAGGAACATGAGCGACCACCTGATCAAGCAAATAACTCACATTGTCAGTCACATTTAACCAATGATCAGACATCCAGCCATTTTTAGAAGAACCATAGATCACAGGAAAATTAAGTTGTTCCTCTGTGGCCCCCAGGTTAAACATCAAATCAAAAACGGCTTCGTATACTTCATCAGGACGACAGTTTGGTTTATCTACTTTGTTGATTACCACCAATGGCTTCAGACCAAGATCAATGGCCTTTTGAAGGACAAAACGAGTCTGGGGCATAGGTCCTTCAAAGGCATCTACCAACAACAACACCCCATCTGCCATATTTAACACGCGTTCGACTTCACCACCAAAGTCAGCATGACCGGGTGTGTCGATGATGTTAATTTTAACATCTTTATATCGAACAGATACGTTTTTCGACAGAATGGTGATACCACGTTCACGTTCCAGGTCGTTGTTGTCGAGAATCAAATCTCCCATTACCTCATTATCCCTGAAAAGTTTAACCTGATATAAAATCCTGTCTACCAGTGTTGTTTTGCCGTGATCGACATGTGCGATGATAGCGATATTTCGAATGGAAATCATAGTTTAGAATAGATAAAAAATGGAGTGCAAAAGTAGTCTTTATTTGCATGTAACCGACAACCAATAGAAAACAGGTATTTACCAGGCAAGATTCGAATCATATAGTGCCAAAAAAAAAGAGTCGTTACGACTCCTTTTTTATGATTGTTTCAATCCTTAAAGATCATTTTGTTGCTTTATAACGACTGGCCACTTCATCCCAATTCACCACCAACCAAAAACTTTCAATGTATGAAGTTCTTTTGTTCTGATAACGAAGATAATAAGCATGTTCCCAAACATCCATACATAAAATGGGAGTACCCTTCTGCTCGCAATCGTTCATCAGCGGGTTGTTTTGGTTGGCCGTGGAAGAAACGAATAGTCTTCCATCCGCGTCAACACTCAGCCAAGCCCAGCCACTTCCAAATTGGGTTGCTCCTGCTTTGCTGAAATTCTTTTTAAATTCGTCGAAAGAGCCAAAACTTTTATCGATAGCAGCTGCCAAATCACCGGTTGGTTCCCCACCGCCATCAGGCGACATCACGGTCCAATACATGGCATGATTGAAATAGCCACCGGCATTGTTTCGGGTCCCATCCGGATATTTGGTGATGTTGGCAAAGATTTCTTCCATTGTCATGTTTTCCAAATCCGAGCCGACAATGGCTTTTAAAAAATTGTTGAAGTAACCACGGTAATGGCGGTCGTAATGAATCTCCATGGTTTCCTTGTCGATGGCTTTTTCGAGTGCATCGTAGGCGTAGGGCAATGGTGCCATTTCATGTTCAACTTTCGTTTTTGTCATATTTTGAGCCTGAATCATCCAGGAGGTGCTCAAAATAGCCATCATGATCAATATTTTTTTCATGGTAAGTTGTTTAAATGATAGATATAAAGAGTGTTAACAAAGTATGCTACACATTTTGCAAATTTAGATCATTTCTAAATAGTTAATTCCCATCCGGCATTATTTTATGATAATTTAATAATCCTGAGAAAGTATCAATTTCGCATTTCATTCCGGGAGGCAATGTTTATATTTGCGGAAATTTTTCATTTGAGACAAATAGGTTCCATAATATTGTTGATACTCCTGGTATTTCCCTTTGCAGGGACGTATTGCTGGCTTCATTTTGAAAAAGCATCTTTAAGAAAAGCCGTCAAAAAGGAACTTTTGATGGGTATGGATGACAGTAAATTGGTGAGATTGGAATTCACCCAGCATGAAATCGCGACCCTTTTAAACTGGCATCATGCTAAAGAATTTGAATATCGAGGTCAAATGTATGACATCGTCCGACAGTCATCCACTTCATCGACTCATATTTATTGGTGTTTTCCCGATCATGCGGAAACCCGCCTGAACAATCAACTTTCATCATTGGTAAATAAGTTAATCAATCAGGATAAGCAGCGACAACAACATCAAAAAGAGACCCTCGATTACTACAAGGGTTTATTTTTTCAACCTGTACAAACCAGCAACTCTTCAAGAGAAAATCAATCACTTGAATACTTTATTGCCAGAAGTGCAAAACTGTCTTCCTATATCAAATCACCATTGGCTCCCCCTCCCCGTTTAGCCTGATTTTCTTTCTATTGTAGCCTGCGTGTTTATGCAGAAAAAATGGTTGCCATGAGTCGTTTCCGAAATGAAATCTCCTGGTTATCAGCATTAAACACCATTATTTCATTCAATTAATTCATTACAAATTTGGGTCAAATACCTATGAAAAAATTATTCTTTATTATATGCGTGATGTTTTGGGCATTGATTGGCTCCTCGCAAATCATTACGCTCCTCGACTCGGAATCGAACCAGCCTCTGGACCTGGCAACAATTAGCTGTAATACGCCAAAGATCAGCCTGATAACCAATGCCAATGGCCAGGCTGATATATCGCAGCTCAAGTCGGCGGCTGAAATTCAACTACAAATTCTAGGTTTTGAATCACAGGTCATTAGCTATGAAAGCATTGCACAACAGCAATTTATCGTAAAAATGATTCGTAATTCCTTTAGTCTCGATCAGGTGGTGGTTTCGGCTACACGTTGGAAGCAGAATTTGCGTGAGATACCTGCAAAAATCCTGACGATCACTCCCCGCCAAATGGCTTTGCAGAACCCGCAAACTGCTGCCGATTTGTTGAGTACTTCTGGTGAGGTGTTTATGCAAAAGAGCCAACAGGGTGGCGGTAGCCCGATGATCAGGGGATTCTCAACCAACCGGCTTCTTTATACGGTTGACGGGGTTAGGATGAATACTGCGATTTTTCGCAGCGGTAACCTCCAGAATGTAATTTCGCTCGACCCTTTTGCCATTGAGGCTGCGGAGGTGATTTTTGGCCCGGCAAGCCTGATCTACGGAAGTGATGCCATCGGGGGTGTCATGAGCTTCCAGACCATCCTGCCCGAATACACACTCACTGATAAACCACTCATAAACGGTCATGCCAACATGCGCTTCTCGTCAGCAAATAATGAAAAAACGGGTCATTTTGATGTGAGCCTTGGTTGGAAAAAATGGGCTTCGGTTACCAGTTTCTCAAGCAATGAATTTGGTGATTTACGCATGGGAAGCCATGGCCCTGATGAATACCTGCGTAGTTGGTATGTTCAACGAATCGACAGTGTGGATGTCGTGGTGACGAATGATGATCCTCAATCTCAAAACCCTACGGGTTACCGACAGATGAATCTCATGCAAAAAATTGCCTTCCAACCCAATCAAAACTGGGAATTTCAATATGGGTTTCATTATTCTGCCACAACCAACTATTCGCGATACGACCGATTGATAAGAACTAAAAACGGGTTGCCCGGAAGTGCCGAATGGTATTACGGGCCACAAAAATGGATGATGAATAACCTGATCATCACCCATAAGAAAGCAAACAAACTTTATGATGAAATGGCTGTCCGGCTGGCTCATCAGTATTTTGAAGAAAGCCGAAACGATCGCAATTTTCAAAAAGTGACGTTATTTCACCGCACCGAAGAAGTGGATGCCTGGTCGGCAAACGCCGATTTCCTGAAAACCATGGGCGGGAAACATAAATTCTATTACGGAATGGAAGCTGTTGTTGACCAAGTGGTTTCACTGGGGATGGATGAGGATATTACGACCGGGGAAATGATCACCGGACCATCGCGTTATCCACAATCCACCTGGTCATCCTACGCTGCTTACCTGAGCTATCAATACCGGCTCAGCAAAAAAGTGTTGTTACAAGCCGGGATCCGGTATAATCAGATTATGATGAGTGCCGATTTTTCCAATAACATACCCTACTACCCATTGCCGTTCACTACTACCGAAACCAACAATGGGGCGGCAACCGGTAATTTTGGGATGGTCTACAACCCGACAAATAACTGGTCGTTGGTGGTTAATTTGTCGTCAGGGTTTCGTGCCCCCAATGTGGATGACCTGGGCAAGATTTTTGATTCTGAACCAGGCGCTGTAGTAGTCCCCAATGCCGACCTGAAACCCGAGTATGCCTGGAATGGTGAGGTTGGTATTACACGGGTGTTCGACAACGTGGCCAAGTTTGACCTGACTGCTTATTATACCTTGTTGGAAGATGCCATGGTACGTCGTGATTATACCCTTGACGGGAACGACAGCATTAACTATCAGGGCGAAATGAGCCGTGTCCTGGCCATTCAAAATGCGGCAAACGCCTATGTGTATGGAGTGCAGCTTGGTGCGGAGTTCAAGCTTGGTAATGGATTTGGGTTGTCATCGCAACTCAATTACCAGAAAGGTGAAGAAGAACTTGATAATGGAACAAAAAATCCGTTGCGACATGCGGCACCCTGGTTTGGGATTACCCACCTGACTTATTCAATTGATCGTTTAAGACTCGATTTATATGGCATGTACAATGGTGAAGTGAGTTACGATAACTTACCGGAAGAAGAGCGTGGCAAAGATTACATGTACGCGGTTGATGCCAATGGAAACCCCTATTCACCTGCCTGGTACACGCTTAATTTTAAGGCATTGTTTTTACTTAACGACCTGCTATCAATCAGTGCCGGAATTGAAAACATGACCGATCAGCGTTATCGTCCATACAGCTCGGGAATTGTTGCCCCGGGAAAGAATTTTATTATTTCGCTGAAAGCTACGTTTTAAAGATTCTCATCATTTAATTTCGAAAAGGTTAAGCCATCCTTTGGGGTGGCTTTTCTTTTTCTTGCAGACTCTTGGATAAAAACACCGACTTTAATACATTTGCAAATAAAACATCATGAACAAGCTAAAATCAGTTTTTATTGCTTTCGTACTTCTGCTTTGCTTCGAGTACTCCCCTGCTCAGCATATTCTTTCAATTAAAAATGTAAAAGCAGATATCTACAATTTTGGGTTTTACCTAAGTGAGGTTACCAACGCTACGGGAACCTCGTTTAAAGTTGGATCCGTTCAGAAGTCTGTGGTTTATAACAAAATATCTGCCTTTCTATCCGAGGATATTGCCATAGAGGTTTCTTCATTTCTCCACAACAACATGGATGACAAGGTGGATGGAAAAGAATTGATTGTAAGAGTAAACCAAATTGACATTTCTGAATACTATAATGGCTATACTGAAACTGCTAAAGTTGAAGTTGACCTGTCGTTTATTTATAAAGAAAACGATAAATATGTCAATAAATTCAGTTCACATTCCGTACAGTCGTTGACTGCCGTTGCTGGAGTTACAAAACATCAACCTGAACTGATTGGCGAAGCGATGGCAGAATGTTTCGATCTTTTTTATGAGGCTGATTGCGAGAACAGACTACTCAATGATACAATTCCGGAGTTTGAACTAACTCAGAAACCTACGTATGACCTATTGGAAATGAATACTTTAAATGCTATTGACAGATCAAAGAAAGGCCTATATAAATCATTTCAGCAATTCAAGGATAACACACCGGATACCTCCAGGCAGTTTATAATAGATCAGAATATAAAGTTAAACACTGAGTCGAGTATGAAAGTAAAAAATGCAAAAATATTTGACGCAACCACCAATAAGGAGATTGATAAAATTTGGGGATTTTCTGATGGCAGAATCAGTTACTACAGGCTTGGCAACAAATACCTCCCCTTAGAAAAAGACGCGATTAGTTATTACATTGAGATGAAGGTGTATGATGATGATAAATTGTCTAAGGCTGGCGTTTGGGCAGGTTTAATAGGGACTTCAATTGCCATGGCAACCACTTCAAAATCAAAGGTCAGACTTAACATTATTTCAGGTGATTTTGTTCCTGAGGAACTGGTTCAAAACGAATTCCCAATGGTGCACAAATGTTTAAGCCGAATTATTTTTTACGGATCAGTTTTTAATCCTGCCAACAAACCGATGGATCTGATTATAAATGACGAGGTTATCTGCCAATTGGGAAAATCGACCTGGTTTGAAAAACATGTGTGTCCCAATTCAACAACAGAAATCGTTATACGATCGCAAAATGGTGTTGAAAGCAATATAACATTGGAGGCAGGGCAATGCCAAACAAATGTGATTTTATGTATAGATAAAAAGAAAAAACCTCCGGTTATTGATATTACCAATGGTGACAAAAAACAAGAAATTCTCACGAAGTTAACGAAGGAAAACAGAATACGTCCAAAGAAAAAGTAGGTTGTGGATACAATGGTGTTCCATTCTCAGAGTATTACAAATAACGAAAACTTAGTTGAAAGCAAAGCAATATTTTTGTTTCTTTGCACACCATAAACCGGCCCTATAGTTCAATGGATAGAATGTCAGATTCCGGTTCTGATGATCTGGGTTCGAATCCCGGTAGGGTCACGAATATAAAAATTAAGCAACTGTATATCAATTATTTACAGTTGCTTTTTTATTTTTAGTAGCAAATTTACAGTACTTTTTTATCTTTATCTCCCTTATTTTGGCATAAAAAAACAGCCCTCGGATTTTACCCGGGGCTGTATCGAAAAACCGAAATGGAGAACGGTTTAACGAATTTTCAATAGATCCACAATAATTTCCAAACGGCCAGTACGGTCATCTGTTTTGAGTGTGGTCTCATGGCCGTTTAAAATCTCCTGCAGATGAAGCATAAAGTCAGCGGGGCACTCAAGGCCTCTCGTAACATTTACCTTTAGTAGTGAACCATCGAGGGATACGCCTGAAAATTTATTTCGATCTCGGAAAACGAGTTCCAAATTGGCTTTTCTGGCAACTTTAGAGTAAATTCCCGCATTTAATAACAAATCTGTAATAATTTGTTTTTGTCCGTAGATTTTTGAATCATTCATTTTTTTAAAATTTAATTGTTAATAATATTTATTTTGATAACCATTCTTATTTTTCATGGTATAGATAGAATTTTAAAGTCTGCCTAAAATCTTGGAAGTCTTGTTCATCTGAAAAAGTTATATTTTCAGTGCCATTTGCCCCGTCTGAAATTGTATATTCATAACGGGGCGGCGTCATTTCCAGAATTTGGCCTAGTCGATTCGCTCTTATGCCTTCGATTTTAAATCGGTTGTTTGGTAGGTTAATTCTCATTTCTTAATCTTTTACGGTGGGTTTGCATTATTGCATCGGTGTCCTTTATAATTTCAATTTGAAAAACAATATCCCCTTCTTGGTAGTGGTCCGGGTAGTCATTGTCGTCGGGCACACCGTTAACAATTCTCCAGCATCTCATTGCTCTGGGTTCCGGTTCATTGTTTAGAAGCCTCTGGGCTAGTTTTAGCTTTTCAATTCTCTGTTTAGATTGCATCTGTCTGATTTTTAAGTTTATTAATCAATTCGTTTAATTGGTCATCGGTCAACCTCTGGAGTTCCGGCACTGGTGCGGGAATGATAAGTTTTGCGATTCTTTCCATGAAGCTTAACCTGTCTTTGGGTTCCAACTGATCAAAGTCCGCCTGGAGTGTTTCTATATTGCTTTCAATGAAGCTCTGAAACAAGCCTCTCAGCTCTTCTGTTGTCCTGTTCGGTTTGCCAGGAGGTCTCCCGTTTGGGTTGTTTGGTTTGCATCCTTTATGTAGTCCCATTTTTATAGAATTTTATTGTTTATAAAAACAGCACCACCAAAAGGAGAATTTGGGGCGGACAAACTCAATCCCGGTATGGTGGGCTGTTTCTTTAATTCGATTTGTAACGCTTGCAGACTTAATCTATCGCCTTCCTTTATCCATGTATCAATACAATCCTTTAATGGTAAACCATCTACCACAATAGTATCTTGAAAGCTGTCTACATTCAGATTTTTGAAGTACTCAAGTAATGGATCCAACTTTTTAACAGGTGGTTTAAATTCTTTTATTTCCGGGTAAATTGGTTCGTTCATACCGTAGTTAAGGCCATCCCTAATGGTGTGTTGTGCTGTGGTGGTTGATTGTATGTCCCGGCTGCTGATCGCTGCAAATAACGCCGTTTCCGCTTCCTGATAGCTGATTGATCCACTACCAACATAACCACCTAACAACTTCGCGGCCTTTAATAATTCGCGGTGCTTTTCGCCATCAGGTGCAGAATTAATTTTATCAATTGCAATTTTTATTGGATCGCTTCCATTGGTGGTGGTTTTGTACTTTGGTTGCTTTGGTTGTGGCTTTGGTTGTGGCAGACGGTCATAATTTTTGTACTGTTCACAAAAATAAGCATCAGGATCGTATGAATAAAAACGCAAATCTGTTGGGTTCCCTCCTTTGGAGGTATCTAATTTAATACCCAACGCTTGAAAATCAATTTTAAGCTGTTCAAAGTGCTGTTTTATTTTTTCAGGATATTGCATTTCAACCAGTCCCCAAACTCCTTTACCTGAAACACTCAAAGCGGCAAATATTACGTTTGTGCAAAGTGATAGCTTTTCCCGGATCTCAATAGGTTTTAATCCTGGGTTGTCCTGATCGTCAATATCAAAACAAAGCAGTCCGGATCGTTCAATTATTTTCTTTTCGAGCGGTACATTTTTTGCCCGTGTTGTCAATTCCGCGGCCATTGTTACACCTGGCAGTTTCAATTTTAGTACTGATTTTTCTTTTTTATCGGTGGTTTGCCTGATCTGCTCTACCAATGGCATCAGGTTTTTGTTTTTCGGATTCTTGCAGCCATTAAGCCATTCACCAACGGTGGTAGTTATGCACCTGTTCACAATATTTGCATCCGGGAAAACACTAACTTTTTTATTCAATATTTCGGTTATTGCTTTCATAATCAGTTGTTTAATGGTGGTATCATTTGCCCGTGATACCAACTAGTATCAACACGGGTATCATTGGGATCAACACTATCAACATACTGTTTTAACTTATTGACTATCAATATCAATTTAGTATCACTGTTTGTATCACAGGTACTATTCCAGTTAGTATCAAGTATCACTCCCCTATATAGATAGGGAGTGAATGATACCTGTTTGATACTCCACACAAAAAACAACAGTTCTAAGGCAATTAAAATAAGTACAAACGTTTTAAAATTCATCAGTATTATTATTAAGTGAATAGCTTCCTGAATGTTCTTTTTTGATCCATTTAGATAAAACAGCGGCCCCGATATGTCGTTTCGCTGTGGGTTCTGAAAGTCCTGATACCTCACAATAACAAGTCACCATTTCGCTGTATTCCATCAGCTTTTGGCCTGATAGGATATGTTTAAAATTTTCCCGTTGTTTTTGTGCTGCAATTTCTTTTTTGTCGATTCGGCTGTCCACCTCAATTGGCATACCTTCGCCATCAATGATAAACTGAATGTCGTCAAACGGTTCATTCCTTGTATAGGCAGCCGAAGCGGTAAAAACAGTATCTTGTTTTGATAGTTGTATCGTTGTTTCGCTTTTCTGTTCCAACATCGCCCCGAAGTGTCCCCGGCTGTTGGCATCTCTTTTGTTTGTATGTATTACGGCAAACAAAGCAATTTGATTAACAGCCACCAATTGCATCAGTTCATCGCGTACCTGGGTTGATTCCCGTAGGTCGTTAAAATCGAAAACAATATCTATTGCACCATCCAAAAAAACAATTCCCGCCTGTGGGTCAGTTACGGCATTTCTAAGCATCTCAAAACGCTGGGTTGTATCTAATTCTTTAAGGTAGTAAACCTCTAAATTAGGGTGGTTTATGTCGGTCTGGTAACCTGCTAGCCTTAATATCCTTCGTGCCATTTTATGCACGTGTGACAAACTTTGCTCAGTATCTAAAATAATTATTTTGTTTCGTCCATCTATTGGGTTGGCTGTTATCCCCAATATCCTTTTATCTGATACGAAGGCAGCCACCAAACAGGCCACCAAAAATGATTTAGCAGATTTTGCACCACCTTTTATTACTTCAATATTTCCCGGGCTGGTTATTATTATTTGATTGATTGTAAAAAGAGGGTGTGGATCCGGTACGGGTTGTGAAAGGTCAATTTTAAAGTTATCCAGATTTATACAATCTGTTTCGCCTAATTCAAACGGTGCTGTTTTTTCTAGTATTTGGCCGCCCATGATTTCAATTATTTTGTTTTGGAATTCATTGCAGTCCTTACTTTTGCCCGGTCGAATAGTAGTGTCCTATTGTCCTGAAAGTAGGGGAAAATCCCTTCATTTTTTAGCTTTTGAGCGCGCGCGGGGCTGCATCGAAGAAACTTCGCCAATTCATGGATTCCTTTGATGAAAGGTTCCGGTGTCTGGGGTGGGGTGTCCTGTTCTGACAAAGCAGATTTAACTACCTCGAAAATCAAATTTCTAAATTCAGTTTCCTCAAGATTTGTTACAAACATTTTTTTGTTCTTTTAAGTTCAAATTCAACCACAAAGATAATCCAAAAAAACACGAAAACAACTGATTATCAAACAATTAACCGACTGCATTTTGTCGGATTTGTCGGAAATTTGCATAAAAAAAGCCTGAAATGTTTTGTTTCAGGCTCTCTTTAGTTGTCGGAAAATAAATTTATTTCATAACAAAATCTATTAATCGGGTTTGGGTTTTACCATTCCAATTGTCATGAATGGGTTTAATAGCACGAAAATACAGTTTCAATTCTGTAGCTGTAAATTCTTTGCCCGTGATTCTTTCCATTAAGTCAAATAATCCGGCTTGCGATCCATGTATATTTGCATTCCAAAATACTATCCCTTGTGGGTTATCGAATATAGAAAGAAACGTAATCTTATCAGGTTTGTTTACAATACATTTAGATTTCAAATTATCAAAAATCTTTCCTAATTTATCCGGTGTATATTGCTCCAAACATTGTATGCCTTTCGGCTGGGTGCCTTCCTTTTCCTCTTGGTGTTCATCAACAAATTCACTCAAAGCCTCTAATTGGGGCTGTGGTTGGTTGTGTGACCAATAGGCTTTTTTGCGTTCCTCAACTATAAACCTCCTTATTTGTCTTAACAGGAAATTTTTATCAGGATACAAAATATACCATTGTTCAAAAAGTCTGCGCATTTCTCTTGTGTCACGCCTAGAAACTCTAATTAATGCCTGAATATTAAGGGAAAAAGCTCCGTGCGGTTCCCCTACATAAAACCTATGGCCGGGATACAAATCAATAGGTATATAATTTGCCGGGTTAACTGGTTTGCTTTCCGGCATATCCTTACAAAATTCATTCATTTCATCTATATTCATTTTACCCTTACTTTTATTTTATACAAATCATTAATCATTGAGTTAGCTAAAATAGCATCCCTGTACTTTCTTGCTTCTTTAATATTTAGGGCTGTGGTTTCGCTCCTTTTAAGTTCATTCCCTTTTTTGTCTTCATAGATGAGGCTGTAATTTTTCATGATTTTTAGGTTTTAAAGTTTGTTAATTGCATCCTGCTGTAGTTCACTGCTTACATCGTAGTACCGTGTGAAGGCTTTACTACCCGGTACATGGCCGCTCATGCTGCTGATAATACCGTTATCCACTTTACCATAAAGATTGCCTACAAACGCCCTTCTGGCCATGTGTGAGCTTGCTATATCGCATAACCTTACTTGCTCTTCTTTGCCTGTGGTCGGATTGATTCTGGTTACTGTTCTGGTTAATCCTACCTCCTCAAACAGTTCTTTAATATACACGTTGTAACGCTGGTCACTGATAAAAGGCAATAAACTGCCATCAGGTCTATTGTAACGGCTTAATATTTCAACTGCCATCGGGTGCAAAGGCACGGTAACGGTAACGGGTTTGCCTTCTTTGGTTTTGCGTGGAATGTATGAAAGTATATTGTTTTGAATATTGGATTTTGTCAGCTTGCAAAGGTCATCAACACGCGTACCGATTAAGCATTGAAACACGAAAATATCCCGCACACGCTGCAAACGTTCCGTTTTTAGAATGGCATTGAATAACAAATTCCGCTCTTCAATGGTTATATATATCGGTTTGCCGTATGTTTCAGGTGGCACTTGGTAACCATCCCCAAAAGGGTAATGTATTTCGATCCCTTCCCGTTTCAGTTCTTTTT
Organism: Bacteroidetes bacterium GWF2_41_31; assembly: GCA_001769215.1. GTDB lineage: Bacteria > Bacteroidota > Bacteroidia > Bacteroidales > F082 > UBA6244. Next base: position 60,134 of record MEOL01000033.1, on the reverse strand, counting down.
TTGAATAGTTCCAGAATGCACGGGTTATCCTTAAAATTGAATTTCTTGTATTTCGGCCTTTAGGTGATTTAATCATTTTATCGCCTTTCGGCTTAGTGCCTTCATTCTCCAGATACCGTTCAAAATTCCTTAAAACCTCAACTGTAATAAATTCAAAAGATAGTGTAAATTTCCTCTTGGCCTCGTATCGCTTCCAATGATTAAACACTGTTTTTACATGGTTCCTTTTCACCGGTGAAACATAGTTATCAATGTACTTTTGAAACATACCAAAAAAACTAACGTTATCCGGGGCTATCTCTTTTTTTGATTTATTGCATACTTCATCCAGTAACGTTTTTACCTCTTCTTTGGTGGCTTCATTTGTTTTCTGGAAGAACAGTTCTAAGTTTGCCCGTATGGCCTTCATACGCTTGTTTATTTCGTTGTATTGTACTTTCCTTGTTCCTTCGCTTCCCGTGCTGTTCTTAGTGGCCTCCTGGGTTTCATAATCGAAGTTATCAACATCAATCCTATATCCGGTAAAAAAGTACATTTTCTTACCTCCAAAAGTTATGAAGGCGAAAATAGGCACGTTCTTAACAATCGGCTGTCCTGCTTTGTCGTTTCTCTTTTCCGGGGCAAACTTTACATTGTGTTTCATAATGTACTGTAGATTGTAATGTAGTGGCAAATTTACAGTACTTTTTTTACATTATCAAATAAAATGTAAAATAATGTAATATTGTTAATAACTTAATAATTAGTATATTTGCAGAATATAAAAGCATAAGACAGAATATATAAACATGGGATTTTTGACCCCGGTAGGGTCACTGTTAATATGCCGGACACCGGTATTTATTAATTCGCAAAGAACTTGTAAATATGTTCGATTAATTAACTTACATTGCATACGAGATTATTTTGCAATGTCAATCGAATTTCATCAAATGAAATTTATAAAATCGACCAGCCTTCTACTTATCTTTTTCTGCTGTGCAGAAATACAAGGCACCTTTGCCCAAACCTCTCTTTTCAGTTACAATCACTATGTGAATAAAAACGGAGATACACTTAATTACCGGCTTCTTTTTCCTGATTATAACTCCATGAGGAAATATCCTTTGGTGGTCTTTTTGCATGGATCGGGCGAACGTGGAAACGACGATGAGGCACAGTTGAAGTGGGGTGTTGGTAAGTTTGCCGATGAGCGATTGATGATCCAATATCCCGCATTCGTCCTTGCCCCTCAATGCCCGTCAGACATGGAATGGGCAAACTATGATGAAGATGAAACTACCATGACAATGACACTAAAACCTTCTCCGTCCAAACCGATGGAGTTGGTCATTGCACTTATTCACCATCTCATCGCTGAATTCCCCATCGATACCTGTCGCATCTATATCACAGGACTTTCCATGGGAGGTCACGGAACCTACGATGCCATTCAACGGAATCCCAATTTATTTGCCGCGGCGGTTCCTGTGTGTGGAGCCGGTGATACTTCCCGGGCGGCCTCCATTGCACATATCCCCATTTGGATATTTCATGGTGCGGAAGATCCGGAAGTCGATCCATATTATTCGCTCAATATGTTCACTGCCCTGACCAATGCCGGTGCGCATCCCGGATTTACTCAATATCCTGAAGTGGGTCATTTTTCCTGGCTGGGTGCCTATACCGATCCCCTCATGCTGGACTGGTTATTCAGACAAAGGAAGTAGTGTCCATCTGAAATAGGTTCAATATAAAAGAATGAAATTTCTGGTCGGACTGTAGAAAAAGCAGCGAAATAAGTGAGATCATTATCTATTCTCCGCGATGCAAATAATCATTCATTCATAACCAATAATCAACAACCAGCTACAGTTGACAAGCGATTTCAAATTTTGCCCCAGGCTTATTTACATTTGCATTAAAACATAAATTAAACCAAAGGTAGGAAATTTGGTAGCCTCTACGATTTACCGTGTAAATCGCAGAGGCCATGATAACAATGAATCAAAATATAAAATAGTAACCTCATTGCTTGGAAATGAAAAAGTTATTAATTATTACAATTGCAACCATAATGTGGAATACCGCATTTTCACAAGTATCCATTAATACCGATGGAAGCCAGGCAAATGCCTCGGCGATTTTAGACTTAAAAAGTACTTCCAAAGGGTTCTTGCTTCCAAGGATGACAACATGGCAACTTAAGAATATTTCAAACCCTGCGGCAGGGCTTTTGGTCTTCAATACTGATTCCTCTGATTTTTACGGTTTTAACGGAAATGCATGGATCTCTATGTGGAAATCTACCGACACGATAACTTGTTGGGTCTGTGGTGATCCGATAACAGATATACGAGATGGAAGCATTTATGCCACAGTTTTAATTGGATCACAATGCTGGATGGCGGAAAATTTGAATATTGGAACAATGATCAACAATACGCCAACTGATAACGGACTTATTGAAAAGTTCTGTTATGCCGGTCAGGCATCAAATTGCGATATGTATGGCGGGCTCTACGACTGGAACGAAATGATGCAATACACAACAGGTGCAACAGTGCAAGGAATCTGCCCGGCAGGATGGCATCTACCGGGTGATGCAGAATGGTGTACAATGACCACTTATGTAGACCCAACGGTCAACTGCAATGTCTATGCCTGGAACGGAACCAACATTGGTTTCAAATTAAAAAGTACCAGTGGATGGTATAATGGATGGAATGGTTCAGATGCTGTAGGTTTTACAGGTTTGCCGGGTGGCGTCCGGGTTTCTGTTGACTTTTATGACTACCTGACTACGTATGGTGAATGGTGGAGCGCTGACTCCTATAACGAGTCGAAAGCCTGGTATCGGTCGATTTCATGCTATCAAAACGACATGGGACGATTTAATCTCACAAAAAGTTATGGACTGAGTGTACGCTGTATTAAAGATTAGGGTGTTGAGTAGTATCGAAATTAACCGTTAATAAAGTTTTCTTAAGTCAACTGCACCAGTCAGGCAAAATGGCCTCGACTTATACCCCCTTTTTGCTATTTTTGCAGCGCCAAACTGAATCTCATGATCGAAACCACCATTATACACTTGTTACGTCAGGCAATATTTGAAATATACGGCCAGGAACCTTCCGAAGATTTACTTCAGTTACAGAAAACACGACCCGAATTTCAGGGCGACTACACCATTGTGGTTTTTCCTTTTTTGAAAATGTCGCGGAAAAATCCTGAGCAAACAGCCAATGAGATTGGAAACTACCTGATGGATAACTCACCTGAAATCACTGATTTTAATGTCATTAAAGGATTTTTAAACCTGTCAGTATCCAATGAGTATTGGATGAGGTTTTTCACCAACGTGCTACCTGACAACACCTTTGGGTTTGGAAAACCCCAGGATATTGCTCCTGTCGTAATTGAATATTCTTCTCCCAACACCAACAAACCTCTTCACCTTGGCCATGTCAGGAACAACCTTTTGGGATGGTCGGTGGCTGAAATAGTCAAAGCCAATGGCATTCCGGTTAAGAAAGTAAACCTGGTTAACGATCGGGGAATCCATATCTGTAAATCGATGCTGGCATGGCAGAAATGGGGAGATGGAAGTACCCCGGAATCTACCCGTCAAAAAGGCGATAAACTGGTTGGTGAATACTATGTGCGTTTCGATCAGGAGTATAAAAAGGAAATAAACACGCTGATCGAAAATGGCATGGATGCCGATAAGGCCAAAAATTCGGCACCCCTCCTATTGGAGGCCAAACTCATGTTGAAAAAATGGGAAGATGGAGATCAAGAGGTCAGGGAGTTGTGGAAAAAAATGAACCAATGGGTTTATACGGGTTTCGATGTAACCTACCACCGCATGGGCATCGATTTCGATAAAATATATTATGAATCTGAAACCTACTTATCAGGTAAAGCATTGGTGGAGGAAGGTCTGGGAAAAGGAGTTTTCTATAAAAAAGAAGATGGTTCGGTTTGGTGCGACCTGACCCCGGATGGGTTGGATGAGAAGTTGTTACTGCGAGCCGATGGCACTTCTGTTTATATGACCCAGGATATTGGCACTGCTCAACTTCGTTACGATGACTATCATCCTGATAAGTTGGTATATGTTGTTGGAAACGAACAAAATTACCACTTTGATGTTTTAAAACTGCTGCTGAAAAAACTGAGGAAACCGTGGGCAGATGCCATCGAGCATTTGTCCTATGGCATGGTGGAACTTCCTCAGGGCAAGATGAAATCACGAGAAGGTACCGTTGTTGATGCAGATGACCTGATGGACGAAATGTACCAGACTGCCAAGTCCACCACCGAAACATTGGGTAAGTTCGATCATTTTAGTGAAAAGGAAGCACATGAGCTATACAAAATGCTTAGTCTGGGTGCTTTAAAATATTTCATATTAAAGGTAGACCCTAAAAAAACCATGATGTTCAACCCTGCTGAATCTATTGATTTTACAGGAAATACAGGGCCTTTTATACAGTATACCCATGCCAGGATAAAATCGGTATTGCGCAAAGCCGATGAAGCAGGATTTAACTATTTGGATCAGGTTGTTGACTTATCCCAATTGGATGAAAAAGAAAGGTCGTTACTCGTCGTGTTGCACGATTTTCCACAGGTTATAAAACTGGCCGGCGATCAATTCAGTCCTGCCCTGGTAGCTAATTTTGCATACGATGTAGCCAAAGAATTCAACCAGTTCTACCATGCCCTCGTTATCCTGAAAGAAGAAAACGAGACCAGGAAAATCTTCCGGTTACAACTTGCATTTATCACCGCAAGAACCCTTCAGCAATCCATGCGACTACTTGGAATTGAAGTTCCTGAGCGGATGTAACGCCAATTTATTTGAGATAGCCATTTAGGACTTATCAAGGAAATTTGGAAATGAGATCTATCTCCGCCTGGTGGTGGATCAGGATTACAAAATAACAGGGATTTAATTTGAGATCATCAGTAATCCCGATAGCCAAAAGGAGTATTTTTCGTACAATATCGTTTTTAATGATCTACCTTAAATCTTTTCAGACGATCTTCCAAATCGCCAAATTGTTCAGGTTGAATCAATGAAGTACAAGCGCGGATGCCTTCCAATCGTTCACTTCCTGTTATCAAAAGCGATATGGCACTAATACCGTAGTAAACCAATTCGTTAAGTAAGGTTTCTGCATCCATGCCGGGATAGGAAAAAGTAAAATAAAATCCATCAGCAATGGGCTGGTCAATGTCGGTGTCATACACGATTTCAAAACCATTGTCGGTAAATAATTTTTTCATCACTTTGGCCTTTTCTCCATAGGCCCTTACCGACTCAACTATATTAAAACTACCATTAATTGCCGCTTTTAACATGGCAGCCAAAGCGTATTGTGCCGAATGCGAAGTGCCAGAACTTAACGGGTACAAGGTTCCAAAAACCATGGCGTAACCAAACTGGGACGACGGATAATACTGAAGCAAATCCTCAAAACGGGTATTGTAAAGATCGTTGGAAATCACCATCATACCAATACGCTCACCTGCATAGCTAAATACTTTAGAACTTGAAATAAACAGGATATAGTTGTTGGTATAATGCGCTACGGTTGGTTGATAAGGTGGAACACCCGGTTTTGAATAATCTTTGCGGAAGTCCATGCCAAAATAAGCCAGGTCTTCCATCACTATCACGTTATACTTGGTGGCCAGTTCTCCGATTATTTTAAGTTCGTCCTCTGTAAAACAAATCCAGGAGGGATTGTTTGGATTGCTGTACAAAACCGAGTGTATTAACCCGGTTTTAAAATAGGACTCAAGCTTTTCGCGAAGCTTCTCTCCCCGATAATTATACACGTCGAAACTTTCAAATTTGCGGCCCAACACCCTGTGTTGCTGCTTGTGTACCGGGAAACCCGGGTCAATGAATAAGGTTGTGTCGCGGGTACGGTATAACCGGCTAAGCATCAGAAAAGAGGCAAAGCTGCCCTGCATGGATCCTACCGTTGGCAAACAACATTCAGGGTTGACCTCAATATCCATAAAAAGCTTTACAAATTGAGAGATTCCCGCTTTGAGTTCAGGGATACCCTGGATGTCGGGATATTTTGCTGCAACACCTTTTTTAAGCGCATCAATCTGTCCTTCAACGCCTATTGTCTCAGGAGGAAGGCCGGGAATGCCCATTTCCATACGTATAAACTTTTCCCCTGTTGCCTTTTCAATTTCATCCACCAGTTTTTTAATTTCACGTATGGAAGCGGTGCCAACAGATTTTAGGCCACTGGTTAATATCTTCTCTGCGACAATCTTGTAATCAATGAGTGTGCGTTTCATATATTTTAATTTTGCTGTAAGAGTAACTATTTTTATTAACTAATTTCATATTTCCTGATAGGTCGGCGATGGCCAGAATTGTTCCGAGGGCAATTCCTAAAATGGCGGCGAACAACACCTGAAAATCAGGAAGCAATAAAAATGTGATGGTGTGTGCAGGGATCCAGAAAAAAGGAATCGTCTTTTTAAATACAAAGTTCCATTGTACATCCCAATTCAAATTGACAATGATATTGCGGATATGGACAGGTCGGAAAAAGCCAATCAGGGTTCCCCCAGTTTGCTGGATATGGATATCGGAAATCTTGTGAAGGGTCATCATCACCGGGGCATAGATCAGGTTCATGGCTGTACTGATACTAAAAGCCACCAGTAGTTTATTCAGACTAAATGAGCCATTGAATGCTTCTCTGGCTAGGCTAAATCCGCAATAGTCCATAAATACCGGGGTACCGGTTGCGAAAATAACCAGAGCCATCTTGATGGTCACACCCAAAAATCCCCAAACTATCATGCGTGGAATTATACCAAAATCCTTTTTCAGGTAAGTTCCTGTTTTAATTCTTAACCCAATCAATTCGCCCATGGTAGCCAAAATCGCAAACTTAAAGAATGCTGAAATCATTCCATGTTCGTGATTAAAGCTAAGGTAAAACCGCAACACCGGCTCGCTCAGGAAAAAGGGAGAAAAAATCACCGCAAGAAAAAGGAAAAACAAGAGGTCTTTTTTCTTCATACCAGTTTACTTTTCGATGCGTATCCGTGCATCCACAGCCACCACTCCAGTTGGGGTTCCAAGCAAAGGATTCAGGTCCAATTCTACAATTTCAGGGGCTACCCCCACCAGAGCAGATAGTTTTGCTACCGCTTGTGCAAATAATTCAGCATTAACCCCGGCTTTTCCTCTTGTGCCCTGGATGAGTTTATAGGCACGTAACTTTTTCATGGCATCCATCACTTCACTTTCAGTAATGGGAGCCAGGAGGCTTTGAACGTCTTTGAGCACTTCGATGAAAATCCCGCCAAGGCCAAATAAGATCATGTGACCAAATTTATCTTGTTTTTTCACTCCCGCAAACAGCTCAGTTCCACTTAGCATGGGTTGTAACAACACAGCGGTTGCCTCCCCAATTTTCATCATCCTGTCCATTTCAACCATGGCCTTTTCCAGAGATTGAATATTGAGTGTCACACCGCCTACGTCAGATTTATGAACAGGGCCTACTACTTTCATTACCAATGGAAAACCGACTTCCTCAACGGCAACAGTTAAGTCTTCAGGTGTGCAAACAACTTTTTCGATGGCTCTGGAAATTCCAGCCGCATCAAGCAATTGTTGCACGTTTTCAGGAGAAAGATATCCGTTTTCAGCCTGAAGGATTACTTTTCGGATGGTGGCTTTATCTACATGATAGTTATTTGGTTGCGAAGTATTAGGTTTTGGAGCGTAATAGGCTCTGGTCAGAGCATTGGCCAGTATCACTTCATCAGGAAAAAATACACCTCCACCATCAACAAAGGCTTTTACCTCGGAAGCTGCCGTCAATACCGAAGGCAATACCGGATAAATAGGCTTGTGAGAGGTCTTCATTTTATCTAGTAACAAAGAATACACATTGTAAATAGGCGCTAATCCGGGTGTTCCAAAAATGACAATCATCGCGTCGATGTGAGGAAAATCATGGGCTACAGCATCGATAATGATTCCAAGCTGTTCGGCAGTTCCTGTGGCCAAAAAATCGATTGGATTGTTAACTGAAGAGCCCGGAAATAGCTGGCTTTTCAATTTTTCAGCTTTGGAGCCGGTAATGGCAGGGACCTCCAACCCTCCGTGCGAAAGCGAATCCGTCAACATAACAGCGGGTCCCCCGGCGTGGGTGATGATGGCTATATTTTTTCCTTTAAGCTCGGGGTACATGAAAACCGAAGCCACACTGATCAGGTCCTCCCGGCCAAAACACCGAACGATACCCGCTTTTCTAAACAACGCGTCCACGGCATCATCGGGGCTGGCCAGGGCACCCGTGTGCGAGGAAGCTGCCCGGCTTCCTGCATCCGAAGATCCTGCCTTGATGGCTGCTATCCGACATCCTTTTTTGATAAGTGATGCCGCATGTTTGAGTAATAAATCAGGTTTATCAATGTTTTCGAGATAGAGTAATTTAACATGAGAATCTGTTTCGGCATTGAAATGTTCGTCCATGTGTTGTAAGATGTCCTCTACTCCCAGTTGAGCAGAATTTCCAACCGAATATACATTGGCGAATTGCAAACCGTTGGGGATTCCTGCTTCCATGATAAAGCAAGCGGTAGCGCCCGATCCGCTGATAAAGTCGCATCCTTTGGGCGACAACCTGGGAATGGGCATGGTAAAGATACTTTGGTGCTGAGGCGTTAATATACCCACACAGTTTGGCCCGATCAGGGCTCCATTCACTTTGTTTATGGCAGCAACCACACGATCTTCAAGGAGTTTTCCTTCATGACCCTCTTCACTATAACCGGCAGACAAAATAATAAAAGCCCTTGTATTTTTGTTTTCTGTGAGAAACTCGACCAATTCAGGGGTATATTTTGCGGCAATGGCGATGATGGCCAAATCAACTTCCGGTAATTCCTTTGGGGTCTTATAACTTCTAATTCCCTGAACCTGATCTTCTTTTGGATTAAGCACCATGAGGTGACCCAAAAAATTTCCATCGATCAGGTTTTTAAGAATTTTCCCGCCCGGTTTCTGGATATCATTCGATCCCCCAATTACTACAATGCTTTGAGGATGTGTTAGCTGTATATTGACCATTATTTATTTATTAAGCCAGGCTACAAAACTAGTGATTTTAACGCTTTAATTGCAGTAAAACAAGTATTTAGAACGAATTTAAAAAGTACTTTTCGTGTCACCTTTTTGACTATCAGGAGAATGCAAAAAAAGGTCATTTAGGTTTAAAATTGGATACGAAAGAGCTTAATCATCAGAAAATCTACTTACCTTTGCTAGCAATAACTTCATTGATAATAATTTAAACTAACACTCCTAAAATGAAAAAGGCACTTTGGATCATTCTAATCATTGTAATTGTTTTACAAGTTATTCCATCAAACCGACCTGAAACAAGTTTTAAAAATCCCGATGACCTTCTGGTAAACAATCAAATTCCAGTTGAAGTTGCCACTATGTTACGAAACGCATGTTATGATTGTCATTCAAACGAAAGCCAGTTTCCATGGTATGCATACGTAGCACCTGTTTCTTATTTACTTAACCGGGATATCCGGGAAGCCAGGGAGCACCTTAATTTCTCGGAATGGGAAAGTCTTGAAGGTACTAAAAAGTTAAAGTTGCTTGGTGAAATCGGTGATGAAGTAGGTGAAGGCGAAATGCCCATGAAAATTTATCCTCCCCTGCATCCAAAGGCCCGCTTAAGCGATGAAGACCGTCAGAAGATCGTGGATTGGACTGCTGATTTCGGGGATGGATTACTAAAATAACCAGCAACTTACAAAATTACATGTCATAAAAAAAGTCCCGCATGATGCGGGACTAAGTCATTTTGATTATCGGGTATGGTATTAAGCTCTTCTGACGTCAGCCGCCATCAAGCCTTTCTTTCCTTCCTTCAATTCAAACGTTACCAAATCGTCGTCTTGGATGTTGTCGATTAATCCAGAGACGTGAACAAAATGTTCTTTTCCGGTTTCGTCATCAATGATGAAACCAAATCCTTTGGAAGTGTTAAAGAATTTCACTTTTCCAGTATTCATATGCGTATTATTGAAATTAAAATTAGCGCAAATATACAAGAATAATCATACAAAAATCAGGTCACTAAAAAAAATGACCTGATTGTTACAATTTATTTACCAAGCATTTCAACAAAACAGGACGAACAATGTGTTGAATTAAATTTTTGTCACGTTATTCATCCCCATTGTAATGGCATCTTCATTCAGAGGGATGAGTTTATGATACCTCTCCGGCAGTGATTTCTTCAATCCTTTAATCACATTTTCAAGCTTTACGATGGGCTTTATTTTCATATAGGCACCCAGAACGACCATGTTAAATATTTTGGTATTTCCCATTTCGGCTGCTAACTTCGCGGCCTTCACTTCATAAATGGTTATGTCTTTACGCTTTGGATGGTGAATAATTCCATTGGGATCGTACAAAAGTACGCCCCCGGGCTTTACCGAATGCTCAAATTTATCCATGGATTGCTGATTGAGGATAATGGCTGTATCGAAAGCTGTTAGTGTAGGGGAACTAATTCGTTCATCGCTTACGATAACGGTCACGTTGGCGGTTCCTCCTCGCATCTCAGGGCCATACGATGGCAACCAACTCACTTCCTGGTCCTGCATGATACCTGAATAGGCCAGAATTTTCCCCATGGAAAGAACACCTTGTCCACCGAATCCTGCTATGATGATTTCTTCTGTCATTTTCTTGAGATTTTTAATTAATTCTACCTGTCTACAAGTTTTCCGTCCACCTTAATGTCGCCAATTTGATAAAATGGAAACATGTTTTCCTCCATCCAAATGTTCGACTGAACGGGTTCCATTTTCCAACCGGAATTACAGTTTGAAACAACCTCTATAAACGAAACGCCAGGTTTGTCATCCAGTTGGTTTTGAAAAGCTTTTTTGATGGCTTTTTTTGCTTTGCGAACGGCAGCAGGGGTTTGTACCGACTGGCGAGTAACATAATAAGTACCCGGCAATGTGGCCACCAGTTCGGTCATTTTCAGCGGATTGCCCATGGTTGCAACGTCTCTGCCGTAAGGTGAAGTGGCTGTTTTCATTCCTGGCAAGGTGGTCGGAGCCATTTGTCCGCCGGTCATTCCGTAGATCCCGTTGTTGATGAACACCATCACGATTTTTTCTCCCCGGTTACAGGCGTGAATGGTTTCAGCGGTGCCGATGGCAGCCAGGTCTCCATCACCCTGGTAGGTGAAAACCACTTTCCCGGGCCAGAGTCTTTTAATGGCAGTAGCCAAAGCAGGTGCACGTCCGTGAGCTGCTTCCTGCATATCCACATTCATAAATTCGTAAGCCAAAACTGAACAACCCACCGGTGCTACGCCGATGGTCTCATTTTCCTTCCCCAATTCTTCGATCACTTCCATAATCAACCGGTGAGTAGTGCCATGGCCACAACCCGGACAATAACTGAGTGCTTTATTGGTCATCAGGCTGGTTTTTTTATAAACCAGATTTTCGGGTTTAATAATATCTTGTAAGGTGATTTCTGACATGGTTTATCCTCCTATTATTTTTTGCTCTAATGCTTCCAATACCTGCTCCGGTGAGTGAATAACACCTCCGTAACGGCCAAAATGCTCTACTTTGGTACGACCTTCAACAACAAGTTTCACATCCTCAATCATTTGACCGGCGCTCATCTCCACCGACAAAAATCCTTTGATTCCACTTTTGGTTAGCTCATCGATTGGTTTTTTGGGGAAAGGCCACAGAGTAATGGGACGTAGCAATCCGACTTTGATGCCTTTTTCGCGGGCCAACTGGATTGATTTTTGTGCGATGCGTGCACTTGAGCCATAAGCTACAATAACATATTCTGCATCCTCACAGTGTAGCATTTCGAAGCGTACTTCATTCTCTTCAATGGTTTTGTATTTTGCCTGAAGATGCCAGTTGTGACTTTCGAGTCTATGCGGATCCAGATCGAGTGAGGTGAGAATCCTTCGCTCCCCTCCCACCGGTTTTCCATTGGTGGCCCAGGGATGGCGTTTTATTACTTCTTCATCTGTTAAACGCGGTATTTGATCGAAGAGTTCTACCTTCTCCATCATCTGACCGATAAGTCCATCGGAAATAATTAAGGCCGGTGTCCGGTATTTGAAAGCCAGATCGAAGGCGAGGGGAACAAAATCCGACATTTCCTGAACGGAGGCAGGGGCTAAAACGATAAGCCGGTAGTCTCCATGACCGCCACCCTTCACCGATTGGAAATAATCGCTTTGTGCAGGTTGGATATCACCCAAACCCGGGCCGCCGCGTACCACGTTGGCTACCACGCAGGGAATTTCCGCCCCTGCCAGGTACGATAATCCCTCTTGCATCAGGCTGATGCCGGGGCTGGAAGAAGAAGTCATTACTTTTTTCCCAGTTCCACCGCCACCATATAACATATTGATTGAGGCCACCTCACTCTCGGCTTGTAATACAACCATGCCGGTACGTTCGTAGGGTTTCTCTGCCATTAAGTATTCTATCACCTCTGACTGAGGTGTGATAGGGTATCCGAAATAACCATCAACGCCCGCGCGGATCGCGGCCTCAGCCAATGCTTCGTTGCCCTTCATCAGTTTTAATTCGCCCATGTTAAAAATTTTTAATCGTTTATGCTGTTACTTTTGCACGATAAACCGTAATGACCCCATCGGGACAAACAATGGCACAATTGCTACATCCGGTACATACATCCGGGTTTTCCATGTAGGCATAATGATAGCCTTTGCCATTTACCTTTTCTGCCAATAGAATGACATCGGTTGGACAGGCCGGAACACATACTCCACAACCTTTGCAACCCTCTTCATCAACAACTATTGCTCCTTTAACTCTTGCCATATCTTTAGGATTTATCTATATAAATATTGGTGCACGAAAATACGAAGAACTGTTGAATTAGAAGGCTTAAAACGTTTGCAAATAAGCGTAACCGGCTAATTTATAAAGAATATAAATATATTTTCCAGTAAGAGTGCATGATAGCCAAAAACAATGTTGTTATTTTTTTCACAATTCTCAAACTCAGTTTGCGTAGTCATTTTTTTGGGTTTGAGTTGATGGGGAGTGTATAATTGCAGAGGCAAATGGGCATAATTATTGCAGGAAAGCTTTTGTCAAGCAAAGTTTGTATTATCTTTGCCTTCCCTTTGCAGGGAAACGTTCATACATTTTGGGGCTGACCGGTTTTGACAGCAAGAGTAGTAGATCGGTAAGCATGTCGAGCCTTGTGATTAAGCTCGTTAATCCGTGTCACACAACTATTAATTGGCGAAAACAATTTTGCTCTCGCAGCATAATCGAAGTTTAGTAGATTAGCTTTATTCCGATGCCAGGCATTGGATCGAGACGGTTCGCAGGTGGAGATGCCTAATTCCGGCCTGATATCGAGTCGCACGTAATTTTGGGATAGTTTCGATGCTGCTTCATCATCGTTACGAAATTTAGAAGCTAAGGTAAGGATCAGGGTGTTTGTTCCCTTTCCGATCTCGAAAACCAATAACAACCTAAGCATGTAGAAAGCCAGTTTGTTCCTTGTTTGGACGAGGGTTCGAATCCCTCCAGCTCCACTTTTACAATCCAAAACGAAAGTAAAACCCCCTGAAAATAATGATTTACAGGGGGTTTTTGTTTTGAAGATACTTCTTCTTTTCCATCTACCGTGCGCAATTCAGGTTGATAAATCCGACTGATGCACTATTTAAATCTTCCCATATCTGGTAAAAAAATCATTGAAATTACTTGACATTTGCCTGGTTATGCTCTATATTTGTAGAGCTTAATTATTCCGGTATTAATATGCAACTGCCTAAAGCTGAAGAAGAAATCATGAAGTACCTCTGGAAGCTGGACCTAGCTTTTATGAAAGATATACTCAATGAATTTCCTGATCCAAAACCTGCAACAACCACAGTAGCCACATTGTTAAAAAGAATGATCGACCGGGGTGTTGTTGGTTATACTCAATATCCGAACGGAAGACAGTATTTTCCGACAACAAAAAAATCAGAATACTTTGCTTCTCACATGAATAGACTGATAAAAAGGTTTTTCAATGATTCTGCATCCCAGTTTGCTTCCTTTTTTGCTAAAGAAACCAACCTTAGTGAAAAGGAACTATTGGATTTGAGGGACATTATAAATCAACAAATCGATAATAAAAAGAACCAAGGTGACTGAATATGTCATAAAAGCAATGTTGTGTCAGGTGGTGCTTTTCCTGTATTATTACTTTTTTCTTGCCAAAGAAAAGATGCTTCGATTTAACAGGTACTACCTGGTTTTTGCTTTATTTTTTTCGGTCATCATTCCCATGATTAAAATCCCGGTTTACTTCCCAACGGCGGTCAATTTTTCTTTAATTATTTTCGGTGATCACCCCCTTACATCCAAATCAGCTGAACAACTCCCCATGTTAGAAGATTCGGTAATCATTTCAAATGGACTCTCCCTTATTTACATAGCTGTACTATTGCTTTTTATTTTTCGTATGATCCGGAATTTATTCCGCATCAACCTGGTGGCTATGGTTTATCAAAAAACTGGATTCGAAGGCTATGAAGTCATCCTGACAGAAAGCAACATACTACCTTATTCATTTTTACAACGAATTTTTGTCAACAAGAATGACTATGAATCCGGCAAAATCAATACTGAATTATTTGTACATGAGGTTGTTCACATTCAACAGCATCATTCCATTGACATTATCTTTGCCGAGATTATTCAGGCTTTGTTTTGGTTTAATCCAATACTCATCATTCATAACCGCGCCATCAGGCTAAACCATGAATATCTGGCTGATCAGGCTGTAATCAATCGCCAGGTTCTATTAATTGATTATCAAAAGATTCTTGTTGAATCTGTGTCAAAAGACCACCTCATGCCGATTACCAGCGGATTTAGTGCCGAATGGACAAAAAAGCGGCTTAAGATGATGTCAAATAACAGATCCGTTCTATCAAGCTCGTTTAAGGCACTATTGGCTGTACCCATCCTGTTGCTTATGGCGGCTTCTTTCATGTTGAGCAGAGAAGACCGCCAGGCAAAATATAACAGGGAACTTACCGAACTATTTTACAGCTATCCAAACTTTTACGGAACCTGGGAAGGCATGGGCAGGTTTTACAACACCAGCCTGGATAAAGAGGTGGGTGCTATCCCCTTTTATATTTACATGAAGCCTGACAAAACAGTGGAAGGGATGGTAGGTAATGCAAGACTTTATGATATTCAACTATTTAAGTCCGGGTACGGGATAGAAGTTCACGCCATGCTAAGCCAACCGATCAGCGAAAATGAAAAGGTTAAAAAAGACCGCATCATCCTTTTGTGGACACTTCCTGAATTAGAAAAGAATAAGGCAGATGTCGGTTTTCATTTAACGAACAACTTTGTATTTGATGCATTTATCAATGTGGGAGGCGTGATAATGACAAAATCGGAACCTCATCATGAGGTGTAATATAGAAACTAAACTTTACTGCCATGAAAAAATGTAGTTCTCTTACCGCCATCTTCCTCTTCGCCATTTGCCCCTTATTTATACAGGGTCAGCCTATTGAGCTGTTATTTACCGGCGACAACAATGGTGATCATGTCCTGCTCGATAGCATCTATCTCAAAAACCTGACCCACGGAGGGGACACCATGCTGTATGCCCCTGATACTTCATTCATACTATTGTATGTGGGGCTTAATGAAGCACCTGCCAATCAGGTTGATTTGCTCAGCATTTCTAATAATTACCCCAACCCTGCCCTTGACCATACCGCATTTGATGTTTTCCTGGGTAAATCGGGTTCACTGGATATTAACGTTTGTAACCAATTAGGAAAACAGGTTGCTCATTTTCAAAGTTGGGTAAGAAACGGGACGCATCATTTTTCATTTGTTCCCGGAGGTGAAAATGTTTATTTTGTAACTGTTGCAGCTCACGGAATTAATAAGACCATCAAGGTTTTGAGTATTTCTGATGAAAAACGGGATTGCGAAATCAATTACCTTAGAAATCAGTTTACGGATTATGATTTCAAAGCGATGTCGTTGGGTGATTTTACTTTTGAGCCGGGAGATCACCTCCTCATGGTGGGTTATGCCGAACCAGGTGAATCAGGCATGTTGGATTCACCGGAGGCGACAACCACTTACACTTTTCAGTATGCGACGAATATTCCATGCATCGGGGTTCAGACAGTAGATTATGAAGGTCAACTCTATCATACCATTCAAATTTTAAGTCAATGCTGGATGAAGGAGAATTTAAATGTGGGCACCATGATTTCCGCCCCTCAGGCACAACTGGACAACAACATCATTGAGAAGTACTGCATGGAAAATAATCCGGATGAATGTATTCGTTATGGTGGTGTCTATCAGTGGGATGAATTGATGCAATATTCGCATGAAGAAGGTACACAAGGTATTTGCCCGGAAGGTTGGCATGTGGCATCAGATGAGGACTGGAAAGTGCTGGAAGGAGCTGTGGACAGCCATTACGGGATCGGGGATGCTATTTGGGACAAAATGGATACCAGGGGCTACAATGCCGGGACCAACTTAAAATCGACCAGCGGATGGTACAGCGGAGGAAATGGAACCGATGCTTTTGGCTTTACTTCCATTTCGGGCGGATATTATTACATGGGTATTGGCTGGGCCGGGGGAGCTTTGCTTTCCACTTACTATACTTCCGCATCCATAGTAACAGGGAGTCTCCTTAAACCAGTTCATCGGAATTTATCCTGGATGTGGACACAAATTTCACGCAATGTTGATTTAAAAGAACATGCACGCCCCATTCGTTGCATAAAAAATGTTAACTAAAAATTAAAAAAATGAGTAAAGAAAGTTACAGGTTATTGGCTAAATATATGCGCGTTACCGCCAGATACGTGCTTTTGGTTGCTTTGGGATTGGTGTTTATTTTCGCGCTCTTGTCGGGTTCGGGTGATTATGGTGGCGGACTGAAAGGAATACTATATAACAGTCCCAATGCTTTGCCCTGGCTCGTTTTATTGATACTTTTGTTCGTTGCCTGGAAATGGGAACTCATTGGAGGTATTTTAATTACACTTGTAGGTCTGGTTGCATTGTACTTTTTTAATTTCACAGGCCCCAATTTCTTCTGGTTTACCTTTTTCCTGTGCTTGGGCATCATCCTGTTTGGGTCTTTCTTTATTGTAAGTTGGTACCTCGACAGAAATGCCAACAATCATGCGGAATGATTGCTGGTTTAGTGGTTGTTACAGTCCTTTAAAAAAAATATTAAACCGATGAAAAGCACCGTCATTCTTTGGGTTATCTTCCTGATTTCATCCGCTTGCAGCGGGAAAGGGGAGCAACACACTTATTCGAACATGACCATCCATCAAATTGAGTTTTCCGAAATCACCTTTACACTTGATAAAAAAACCCGCGACACCATTCAAACAGAAGGGGTTCTAAAAAATGAAACCATGATTGACAGCCTTCCCTGTGAAGGCAAAGTCACTTTTTCAAAAGATTGGAAGTTAAAAGAATTCACCCTTGGGAAAGACCATGAGTTTGGAAGTCACACTTTTCCAAAAGGAACTTGCGTCGGTTTAAACATTGACGTACAAGAGGATATTGGTTCTATGAGCATGTACCTGGCAGTGAGAGATGCACGAAACAGGCTGGTAAACACTTGCAAATTCATGTCAAATCAGCCAATCGACGGGTTATTATGCAATGGCGAACAGGAAGTCTATTTTACCACCCAATGGAAATTGCTGGTCTGTATTCTGGCAGAAGAAGATACGGTAGCCGGGAATTTGATGCAAAAAAGCACCCTGATCAGGTACAATAACGATGGGACCATCTGGTGTTTCTGTTTATACAATCCGGAAATTCAGGGGGTGATCTGTTCAGGAACTGACTATACCGGGTTCTGGATGGGGGGCGGTGGAATCAGTCTTTATCCCAGTGGCAGGCTGAAATATTTTCAACCAGTGAATGATATTGATATCCAGGGAGTAACCTGCAAACCCTCTTCTGTCAGGGGTGGTATCTATCTGTTCGAGGATGGCAAATTGAAAAAATGCACTTCGGCCAAAGATCAAATCATAGATGGTGTATTTATTGGGAAAAATTTCACCCTTAAATTTGATGAAGATGGAAAGATCATCTACTCAAAAAAAGAAAAAATATTTCAATAATTATTTTCTTCCGGGAAAACGGCAGGTATAGTAACATGAACCGAAGCCAAAAAGTTTAGGGCTTGCCTTTTTGTCGTAACGACTATACAGACAAGCCCTATTGTGTACATCCCCTGGCTCTGCAGCGCGTTTTTTTCCAACGCATGCTTTTACCAATAGCCCAAACTTGCAACAACTACCATTTACATAAACTTCAACCAAAACATAGCCCGGTTGGCAGAATTGAACCAGCAATGGTATTATTGACTTACAAATTGTTGTATTTAAAGTAAGTGTAACATTAAATACCTATTGGAGAATAGGGTGTGAGTAAGCATCACCGTTACCACTTTACTCAAACGAGTACGAGGGAAGAACAATAATGCAATTATCAGTATTTAATTATCAATCACCTTCATTTTGGACAAACCTGGGCAATTCATTATCAGATCCTTTAATTTTAACCTCTACTATGATTTAGCTAGTTTTCTACCCTGCAATAAAACTAAGAAATGATTAACCCTGGCAAATCAATATGATACATTTCCCATCCTCCATATTCACTCGGATTTAGCTTAAAACATCCATCACCACTATAATTATAGGTTTCACTGCTGTTTTCGAATAAACCCTTAAAATGAATTGTAAAAGTTACTTTGGCATCGGTTTCTTCCTGATTAATTTCAAATGTTTTTTCGTCGTATGTTACAATTTCAAACAAATCGAATGCATCGAAAAAATTGTTGATACAATCGACAACTTTTTGTTTATCAATTTTGTTGCCAACTGAATCCTTGTAATGGTCGGTATCTACATACAGCATATCGTAGCCTTTTCCACCAATATTTTCCATCTTTCCCATTGTCATTCTAAAAAAATAGTCAATAGCCTGTTCGATATCCAGCTTTGCATTGGGATGAAATTCTTCATAGGTAAAACAGCTCATCATTCCTGGTATCCGAATATCATCCATTTCTTGTTGAAATAGTTCTTCGGTTATAAAGCGGTATAATTCAGAATCTTCAACTTTGCAAAGGGTATCTAAAACTATATTATTTTTACGCATCAGCTCAAATAAGCGCTTTAACTCGTGTGAGATTTCATGTGGTTTTAGTTCATCTGTTCTTTGGTAATGCGGTTTATCCATATATTCCCAGACAGATGTAGTTTTTGCATTACTATGTTGTTTTTCAAACTCGTCAATTGAATTAAGCCACTGACCTTCAATTTCCGGCGGAGATTCATTGAACTCCGAAAAATGAGCTCCGTATTTTTCTTCAAGCTCCTTCTTTTTTAATCCGTTCTCAATTTTCTTATTGTAATCATCGTCATCGTCTTTTTTCATTTTGATAGTTTTTAGGTTTTTCTGATATCTTGAATTCTCAATAAAACAACATCTTCATTTTTCGGCAATGACGAGCATCTCAAAATCCTTTGTTGTTAACGCATCGTTTCTTGAAAAATGTCCAAGTCTTGCGCCGAAAATATCAATTTTTTTGTATCCAAGCGATTTAAGCAACCATGTTATCTCGCATGGAACATAATATCTTTCGTTACACTCAAGGGTTTTCTTTTTCCCAAAATCATCTTCAAACTCTGTTATATTGTGGTCACGAAATGTCATTAAGTCAAAGGTATTGACGCGATAGGTCGCATTACCCTCTTTGGAGGTCGATGAACAGAATTCTTCTACAGAATGAAATAAGGGAAACAGTCCGTTTAAAGTGGTGAAAATGAATTTGCCTTGTCCTTTTATCGACCTGGTTACACTTGTAAGTATCTCGTAATTCATCTCATCAGTCTCCATTAATGGAAATCCACCCTCACACAACATGATCGCCACATCAAACTCATGATTAAAAGTCAATTTTCTGGCATCTTGTTGTTGAAAATCAATTTTCAGGTGTTGGTTTTCCGCTTTTTCAATGGCCCGATTAAGTTGTGATTCAGAAAAATCAATTCCTGTTACGGCATATCCGCGTTTTGTCAGTTCAATGGTGTGTCTCCCTGTACCGCAACCCACATCTAAAATCTTTAACGATTTATTGTGGCTTAATTCATCCTCAATAAAATCACATTCGCCAATAGTTCCTTGCGTAAAATTCTCATTATCATATTTTTGTCCGTAGTTTTCGAACAAAGATACATACCATTGTTTTTTGCTCATATCATACTTTTATTTCATTGTGTGTTTTTTTCTGTGATTTTTCCATGTCTTCTGTCACACGAAACTTTACAATCTTCGTTATCAAAGTTGATGGTAAGGGTTTGTGAATGGGAAATTGAATAGCGCCTTTTGAAGTAGTATATTTTACTAATTCATCTTTGAAAAATGCGATGGGTGAAGGTGTTGGATAAAAGCCGATATGTTCCTTATGTACTGCATAATATACCAATACTTTATTCAACTTAAAAGCAGGCATATTGTAGCTGATTACTTCCCTCGCCTGAGGAGCTGCTTGCTTAATCGTCTGACGAAGTTGTTGCAGCATCAATTGCATATCTTCCGGAAATGTTTCGTGATATTCGTCAATATTCTTAAACTTTTTTGAACCATAGGGTGAGACCTGGTTGGATGTGGTATTTGTCACTATTCCTTTTAATGATTCTAACCTCCCTTTTCGCTTAATTAAGTTCTTATAGTCCCATTGTATTGTTTCAGCTTTACCGAGCCAACGATTTAAATCATTTGTATCAACCTGATCGACTGAAGTGTAACGCATTTCATCTGCTTTAAAACTGCCTTCATTTAGTAATGCTTTTTCATCAAATGATTGTCCGCTCCAAAACAGAAGTCGTATGCAGTTTTTCAATTTACTATATCCAACAATGGGATTGCCATCGATAAACCAAACAGGATGAGCGTGCCAGATTTTATTTTCAGCCTGTGGTAAACCCTTGCAAATTGTCGTTGCAAGCAAATTACAAATATCTTTGTCAGAATTTATTTGTGAATGGTTATAATCCTGAATATCCTTGTTCATACCTTAGAAAATGTTGTTATTAAACCTTTAGTGAGCCACGGAATCCCCTGGCAGCATAGTACGAATCTGCACCATTGTGATACACGAAAACCTGGTTGTAGCGGAAATCAGCAAAGATGGCACCGCCAAGTTTTCTTATTTCATCAGGAGTTTTCACCCAACTGGACGATTTAGGATCAAACTTCCCAAGCTGTTGTAATTCACGATACTGCTCTTCGGTTAATAAGTCAATGCCCATTTCCTGTGCCATATTTACGGTACTGTTTTTGGGTTTATGTTCTTTTCTTGAGTCAAGTGCTTCCTGGTCATAACAAACACTGCGGCGGCCTTTGGGACTTTCATCAGAACAATCGTAGAAAATGAATTCGTCAGTTATTTTATCGTAACCTACCACATCAGGTTCTCCACCCGTTTCTCCCATTTGATATAGCGACCATAATTTTTGATGATTCGCTTTTAGTTTGGCGTCAACCTTATTCCAGTCAATACTTTTGTGTCGGTTCATATTTTTCTCAAAACGAACTTTTAATACGTGGAGTAGATCTTCACGTTGTTTTGGTAACAGTTCGTATTTATCTGTTTTTGTATCCATGTGTAAATTATTATGTTGAAAAAATCATGTAATGGTTTATTTGATCTAATCTTTTTGAGCGGTAGTATAACTACCAAATATCAACACAAACTTAGCGCTTTTAATGAATTATTCTAAAAGATCAGGTTACATTTCTTATCATCCGTTCACTGCCATCTTTCCGGGAAGTGGCATACGGGGGTTATCGTTTTCAATCATATATCCATCGGACAAGTCGCCTTCTGGTTTCTAACCTAAATTTATCGAACCTCCTACCCTATTGTCATCAACCAGAACAGGGGATTGGAGTAATATAAAAGAGAGGAAGTTACCTTTCTTCACGGCAAATTAATTCTTCGCTAAGTTCATAGTAGTCAATCCGATGCAAACCGGTAGCGCAGGATTAACAAGGACTCATCATCGGGCGAAATGCATTGCTCTGAGTCCTGTTAATTAACGGTTCTTTGTTTCCTGCTATTTTGAAACGGTTTTGGTTATGATCAATTTTTCGCTGTCAACTACCGATGTGTTATAGGTGTCAATACAACCCATAATTGCTTTTTCCGGTCCATTTATCCATTCGTCACTGCCGTAAAATGCTTCCTGGCTTTCTTTTCGTTGTTCTATACTGTCGTAACTGCGGATCAGGTAAAAACTTTCTTTATCGATTAATGAGAAACCGTAATCAACAACATTCACTCTCCAACGTTTCATCATGGGTAATGATTGCTCCGTAAATACCGTAATAAATTCAGTTGCCGTGTTTTCTTTTAGTTTGTAAATTCTGATTTCCGTTATCATATTCTGTTTTTTTGATTTCTGAATTTAGTAGTACACATGAACGTTAACGCATGCTAGCGATTCATTATTGTTCCCGTCATTCTGTTAATTTCCACTTTACTTTATCTTTCAACAAATAATATTTCTACCTTTACTCCTTTAAAACCCTGCCCAGTAACAAATACTTATTCAGCGTTTACTTTTTACGTACTTCTAGCTGTTAAGTCTGTTTGGATTGATGGAATTGAATTGGTTGATGGGTGTGGTGGCACCTGGATGTATTTGAGAAATTTGTGGGAGAGGTGGAGATACGCGAATGTTGCCTGTAATTTGGAATGATGACACTCCACGAAATATCGTACTTTTGATAAAACATAATAGTACAGTAATATGGAACTTTTGAAGATCTTACGAGAAGAAAAGTCAATTGGTTTAAAGGGTGGAATATATCATCAAACACAAATAAAACTTGCATATAATACAAATCGAATTGAAGGCAGTAAGTTATCCGAAGAGCAAACAAGATATATTTATGAAACAAATACTATTTTTATAGAGAATGGTGAAACTACAGTAAATGTGGATGATATTGTAGAAACTGTAAACCATTTTTCTTGTTTTGATTATATGTTGGATATTGCAGATGAACCCATATCAGAGGAACATATCAAAAGATTTCATTATTTGTTAAAAATCAACACATCAGATTCTAAAAAATCGTGGTTCAGGATTGGAGATTATAAGCTGAAGCCTAATATTGTTGGAGGCTTAGAAACATCTCTGCCATCCAATGTCCCAATTGATATGAAAAATTTGATAGAAGCATACCTCAATAAGAAAAAAGTTACGATAAATGACATCATTGATTTTCATTATGAGTTCGAAAATATACATCCATTTCAGGACGGAAATGGTCGTGTTGGTCGACTAATAATCTTTAAAGAATGCTTAGCGAATGACATTATTCCATTTATTATTGAAGATGACCACAAATTTTTCTATTACAGGGGATTATCTGAATATCTGAAGGTGAAAGGTTATTTGACAGATACCTGCCTTTCAGCACAAGACAAATACAAGAAAATATTAGACTACTTTTTACCCAAATCATAAAAATTAAAACTAAATAAAATATCGTAAAAATTGCTGTCCGCCTCAAGAACGAAACGGTATGGCATACTCAAAAGGCAATAGCAGAGCGTTTCCTTCAATTTGATGTTTTCACCGTTTCAAGGTTTTTACATCATCCACCTATTCACCCGATGCGAATTGGCTTCTCTGGTTGGAGTGGATCTACCGGCAGGAGGCGTCTGTTGGTTGCCGACCACTTTTTAAACAAGAATTCATTCCTGCAACGGAGGTGAGTAAAATTTTAATGTAACTTTACAACGGTTTGTCGGGATAAACTCAGAAACCACAAGAAACATGGCTTTTAGCTAATTCATTTAACACTTTTAACATGAAGATCATCTGTATCGGTAATTACCCGCCACGTAAATGTGGTATTGCCACTTTTACGGAAAATCTGGTGAAGTCAATTATCCAGGCATCTGCCGATCATTCACTGAATATGGAGGTTGAGGTAATTGCCATGAATGACCATCACCAACAGTATAACTACCCTGAAATAGTAAAACTCACCATCAACGACCAGGAAAAAGAGGATTACAACAAGGCAGCAAGATTCATTTCCGATTCGGGGGCTCATCTTTGTCTCTTACAACACGAGTATGGTATTTATGGTGGCGATAGCGGGCTATTGATCCTGGGACTGCTGAGAAAACTAAAAATACCTGTGGTTTCAACATTTCACACGGTATTGCTCAATCCTTCCTTTCATCAAAAAGAGGTATTGATCAGGATTGCTGGTTTTTCCGAAAAAATTGTCATCATGAATTCCATGGCCATCGGTTTTTTAAACAAAGTTTATGGAATTCCCACCTCGAAAATTGTAAAAATAGAACACGGAGTTCCTGATTTTGGCCAACTTAGCCGGATCAAAGTTAAACGGCCAAAGAACTGGAACAACCGAACCGTGTTTCTTACTTTTGGCTTGCTGGGCCGCAACAAAGGCATTGAAACGGTGATCAAAGCCCTGCCGGGTATCGTGAAAAAACATCCCGGAGTTCTATATGTCATTTTAGGCAAGACCCATCCCCACGTTGTGAAATATGCAGGTGAAGAATACCGCGAATACCTTGAAACCCTCACCCACGATCTTGGATTGGATGAACATGTTGAATTCCTTGACCGGTACGTTACCGAAGAAGAGTTAACCAATTATCTCAGGGCTTCCGATATTTATATTACGCCGTATTTAAACAAAGCCCAGATTACAAGCGGTACGTTGTGTTATGCGGTGGGTGGTGGTTCTGCTGTTGTTTCTACTCCTTATTGGCATGCAGAGGAACTTTTGGCCGACGGTCGTGGTCGGTTGTTTGATTTTAAAGACTATCGCGCACTTACCGAACTATTAAATGAACTACTCGACAATCCTGCTCAATTGGATATCCTTAAACAACGAGCTTACCACTTTGGGTTACATTTTGCCTGGCCGAATATCGGAATAAAATATATTTCGGTATTCGAAGGGGTCATTCATGATTTTAAAGAAGTGAAAGGAGTTTGTAAATCATTTACAATCAACTTTCCTGAGTTAAACATCATGCACCTGCAAAGACTTACAAATGATACAGGATTGATACAACATGCAAATGGTTGTGTGGCCGACTATAAAACAGGGTATTGCCTCGATGACAATGCCCGGGCACTGATTGTATGTTTGATAGCATTTAAGCGAACGGGTGACGACACGTATTACCCGCTCATCTATAAGTATTTTACCTTGCTATACTATCTTCAAAATAAGGATGGCAGTTTTAAGAACTACCTCACTTATCGTCGCAATACCACAGAAGAAGTGGGTTCTGATGATGCCTTCGGCCGTGCTGTTTGGGCTTTGGGTGCCATGGTCAGGTGGTCGCCTTGTGATTCGATGTTCCAGGTGGCCCTTGATTTAATATCCAGGGCAGTCACGCATTTTGGAAAACTACAGTATGCCAGGGGAATGGCCAATTGCGTATTCGGATTGTACCATTATATCAAAAGGTTTCCTGATCAGGAAAGATATATTAAGATGCTCAGCGAACTTTCTGACAATCTGGTGAGGCTGTTTCATGAAAACAGCAAAGAAGGATGGTTATGGTTTGAACCTTCAATCACCTATGACAATGGGTTGCTGCCAGCGGCTTTATATGCTGCATTTGAAATCTCTGAAAAGCCGGAATATCTGGATGTTGCGGACCAAACGAGGAGCTTTCTTGAAAACAAGTGCATGGCAAATGAACATTTGACCCTGGTTGGCAATAAAACCTGGTGGCTGTCACATCATGCTGAAAGCAGTAATTACGCACAACAACCTGTTGATGCCATGGCCATGGTTCTGCTTTATGATATGGCTTATCAGGCGACCAAAAAAGTTGCTTATATCGAAAAACTAAAAATTTGTTATAGCTGGTTTTTCGGCCTGAACGATCTGAACCTGCCACTTTACGATGACCAAACCCATGGTTGTAACGACGGCCTGGAAGATATGGGGGTAAACAGGAACCAGGGGGCTGAAAGCATTATTGCTTACTTATTTTCCAATCTGCTGACCGCGCCCTACCTCCAAAACAAGAAATAAATTACCGATTTAATATTTTGTTCAATCTGAGAAGTAACAAATCCTTGTCGATGGGTTTCCTGATGTATTCAATGGCCCCCATTTTAAGGCCTTTAATTTCATCCTCCATGCTGGTATGTCCCGATAGAAATACCACGGGGATGTCAATCTTGTTTTCGTTGATGTACTCCAGGAGCTGGTAACCATCAAAATGAGGCATGCTGATATCAGAGAGGATCAGGTCAAATTTTTTCTTGGCAATCTGCATCAGAGCCACGATACCATCAGGAGCTACCTCAACCTCATAGCCTGCTGTTTTTAAAATGGCTGAAATTATTTTCTGGTTAATCAGCTCATCCTCCACAATCAGAATACATGCTTTGGTTGCCTCCTTTAACGAGGTCCCCTTTTTATATTCCGCGGGTAACAATCGTCCAAGCAATTCCTCTATAGGTATACATGCATAGGTTGACGAGGTATCCGACATGGCAAAAGGGATCACCAATTCCTGGTTACTGATGACGGAACCACATGAATACACTACATTGGGTACATAACCCTCCCTTTCTTCCTCATTGGGAGAAAGCAATGGCTCGTTTAGCCGTCCGATTACCTTGGTGGGGTCATCCAAATCAAGTAAGGCGGCTCCAAGGCTGTACTTGCGCATGGTTCCCACGCCATGAGTGATCACCAGCCAGCCGTATTCTGTCTCAATGGGCGATCCGCAATTCCCTATTTGAATAAACTCCCATGGGAAACCAGGCTCCTGAATCATAATCGCGTCATGCCATAAATTAATATCGTCCGAAAACATGATGTAGTTGTTGATGCCATCAAGCCGTGCCAGCATGGCGTATTTTCCATTTATTTTTCTGGGAAAAAGTGCCATTCCTTTGTTTTGGGCATTCTCGCCATTAATTGGCATGATCTTGAACTTATAAAAATCCACCGTTTCTATCAATTTGGGCATGATGGTAAATCCATTGTAAGCCGTGTAGGTAGCGTAATACTTCACACTTCCATCGTCGTTGGTGAATTTTACAAACCGGGCATCCTCTATTCCATTGCTTTCGGCGGCGGCTATGGGAAAAATCACCCTGTCGGAGATGGCCGTGTCGAACGAGAATGAAATTTCGTAATGAGAATCGGCCAACCAGGAAATGGTTTTCAGGATGGTTTTTTGCTGATTATCCGGATTTATCTCCTTCATGGTTTGCCCGATAGCATTGTGTAACTCATTGTAATCGAATTCAAAACGAAGCTTATCCATCACCCTGGTTACCACATCGTCCTGAATTTGCATTTCGAGAAGTTTCTGACAAAAAATTTCTTTTTGATACACAAAATTGCGAATGGCTTCGGCTTCATCAACCAGTCTGCCAACGGGTTTGAGATGTAAATTATTCTCGCTGTCGAGTATTCCACCACGGAATACAAGAGAGGAAATATGTCCTTCTCCGGTAGCCCTGAAGCTGATGATCACACGCTTCGTACCCTCCTGAAGCCCTGATTGATCGGGGTCTTCCACCATTGACGGGTTGAAAAAGGCAGCCGATTCAATAGAATATTCATGGGTAAAATAGGCTCCTATGAGCAGCCTTTTTTGTTCCGAAAGTTGCGACAAATTGCTTATTCGATCACCCATGATGTCGCTGACACGAGTAAAATGCTTATTAAAAATTTTTGAAATATTGCGGTGACGTGTCGAGAATTCGCGCAAGGTTTCGTTTAGAACCAAATTTGCTGCCTGCTCAGGCATATCAATCACTTTTTGTATAATGGCCTGAACCCGGGTGTCAGGACCAGGGAAAAAGAAACGAGCGATGACTCTCTTGGCATCAGAGTTAAAACGGATCGGTTTTCGGTGAATAGGGGTGCTCATCGTAATTGACTATTTAAGTTAAGAAATCAGTTCAAATATAGCAAAATATTGAACTCTGCCGATTAAGATCATTCTGTGGTATTATTTTAAAGAGGCAAGAGAAGATTCCTCTGTTCGCTCCTGGCGTCGCTCAATCGGAATGAACACAACCTTCTTATTTACTATGCCCCTGGTATAATCCATTAAAAAACGATTTTGCATTCATCCCCAAACTCCGGTTCTTGTATCCTCCCTCCTGAACCACCAACGTAGGGATTTTCAATTGCCCGATCATTTGGCCGTTTTCCTCAAAATCTTTGGCACCCAATTTCCACGTGCCTGTAGGATCGTCTTTGGCAGTATCAAGCCCCAGAGCGACAACCAGATATTCAGGTTTATATTTCTGAATGGCGGAGAGTGCTTTGGCCAGGGTAACACGATAACCCGCACCATCCAAGGTTTCCGGAAGAGGAAAATTCAAGTTGTAACCCCTCCCCTCGCCTTCTCCGTTTTCGTCCTTAAACCCGCTGAAGTAGGGATAAGCAAATGAAGGATGGCCATGAATGGATACTGTAAACACATCCTTTCGCCCATAAAATATCTGTTGCTGTCCGTTGCCATGGTGGTAATCGATATCCAGGATGGCGACATTCCCAAATAAACTAAGGTAATCGGCAGCGATGGCATTGTTGTTGAAATAACAAAACCCTCCAAATACATTTCTTTCAGCATGGTGTCCGGGAGGTCGGGTCAGCACGTAAGCAAGATCGCATCCTTCGAGCATTTCCTCAGCGGCTGTCAACGCGCTATTTACACCCCATCTGGCTGCCAGATAGGCATTTTTATTAAGAGGTGTAAACGTATCGATGCAATAATAGCCGGCCCTTACTGAAAGCTCTTTGGGTGGCCTGGCGGCATTCCTGATGGGGAAAACATAAGGATAAACTGATTTTCCTGAAGGCAGACTTTTACACACATTTTTAAAATAGTTTACATAGCCCGGATCGTGGATTTTCAGGATGGACTTCTCACTGAACTCCTTTACCTTACCCAACCTGAAAAGCCCCGTCTTCACCAGTTCAATTTCGATGCTTTTAATTCTCACTGGTGACTCCACATAGCCGATTTCACGAATGTGGTGGATGGAGTGTTTGTCGTTGATTACCCAGAAGATCTTTTTCTTTTCAGGCAATGTGGTGCGGAACAATTCGGGTTGTATTTTTTTCTTGTATCTGAATGGACGCAATTGTACCGGATCTTCATGTACACTGTCGACCACTTCTTTTATATAGGCTTCGGGACAATAATCCCCATATTTCCTCTCCAGAATGGCACGAAAAATCTGGCGTGTAACCGCAGCAGGCAACGTTTCACGTACTCCGAGTCCATCGAACACCAGGTATGGCGGACAGTCGTCGTCGGGTACTACTGTCGTTTCGTAACGTGTATTGATTATTGGGCGAGCTCCATAGCGCTCATAAAAGGCCAGCCGATTCTTGTTTTGAGCCAGAGTGGTTTGATCCTTGCAGAGAGCGGGGTCATCTGGAAGGCATTCAAAAAAGATGCCCAAAGCACCAAAAGCTTCCGCTTCTTCACGCACACGTTCATACAAAGCACCGCCAATGCCTCCTGATGTTTTTCCGGGCGAAACAGCGATATAATCCAAATAACAAAACTGAAGATCAGGCATATACAAAAACAATGCAAATCCACGGATGGTGCTTCTTTCATCCTCTGCTACAAAAATTTTTGCCTGGTATTTGTATTTTAAAGGATCGGTCAGTTGTGCTGATATCCCGTCGATTTTTTTGGGACTAATATCGGGAAACTGTTGTGAGATAATTTCTTTTATCTTACTCATCGTTTGTATGTTAACAAACAAGTGAGGATTTGAAATTTTCCTGATGCGGATCATGTTAAATAGTTTAACAATTGTAATGCTCAGCCTTGCTCATTTTTTGAGCAGGACAACCACCAAAGCCCGCCTGAGAGGAATCCTGCAGCCAAAAATCCCATCATGTTTACCCACATGGGAAGTTGCCAGCCACCTATCGTAACACTAACAACAGATACGACACGTAACAAATGCAGCACCGACACGATACCAAAAATGGTACCTGAAATGCGTAGTCCAATGTTTTTAAAGTTCATGATCATCTATATTTTGAGTCAAATTTAGATATAAATTCTTAATTATCAGTTTCTAAATTTTGTAATTGAAATTGTTTTTCAAACGGAATCAAAGGTAACTTTAGTAGTCTCCGGATCGGGAAGAGCAAAACAGAACTTACTTCCGCTCCCGAATTTACTCTCAACCCAAATTTTTCCATTGTGCTTATCTACAAATTCTTTGCAGAGCATCAAACCCAACCCTGTTCCTTTTTCTTTGCTTGTTCCTAAGGTAGATATACACTCATCTATTTTAAATAATTTTGATTGCACCTCGTTTTTAATCCCAACTCCTTGATCCATGACGCAAACCATCAGGTGGTGGTTCTTTCGTTCGGTGGTAATGCGAATTTCACCACCAATAAATGAATACTTGATGGCGTTGGAAATAAGATTTCGTACCATCGTTTTAACCATGTCCCGATCAGCAAAAATGATTTCTGCTGACGATAGTTCGCTCGAAATGGTAATTGATTTCTCCTGGGCAATAGGTTCCATTTGCCCGGTAACTTCATTAATTAGCCGGGTGATGTCAATAGGTCCCAGTTTAAACTCCATTCCTCCGGTTTGCGAACGCGCCCATTCCAACAGGTTTAAGAGTAAATCCATGGCATTGTTCGAGGACTTGAGTATGATCTGAATATATTTTTCTAAATCCTGGTATTTTTTTTTCTGAATTTGTTCAAGAAGGAGATTGCCAAAGCCAATGATACTGTTGAAGGGACTTCTTAAGTCGTGTGCGATGATCGAAAAAAATTTGTCCTTTGTTGCATTAAGCTCGGTCATACGCTTTTCGCTTTCCCTTAGTTTGTTTTCTGCCAGTTTGCGCTCGGTGATATCTTCAACGCTTCCTTCGTAATACAGAATATTTCCTTCCTCATTTTTGATGGCTTTAGTACTTTCACGCACATAAATCGTTGACCCGTCCCATCTAACCCAGGCAGATTCCAACCCGCGGACCTGTCCTTCAGATTCAATCACTTTATGAAACTGTTCACGTGAATAATTTGGCTCAAACCCTTCTTTTTCAAGGTTTCGTTTCATCAACTCCTCAAGGCTGGTGCAGCCCATCATTTTAACGGTGGTTGGGTTGGCCATCAAAATACGTCCATCGGGGTGGGTGCGATAAAGTCCAATGGTTAAATTCTCAAATAAACTCCGGTACCGGTCCTCGCTTTCACGTAATGCCTTCTCAGCAGACTTACGTGTGGTTATATCACGAATGAACATCTGATAGAATTTTTTCTTATTAATTGTCAGTAACTGGGAGCTGATTTCAACCTCGAAAAAGACTCCATCCCGGCGTTGGTGCCGTGCTTCATAAACCAGACCATTTTGTGCTTCAATTTGTTTTAATTGTTTTTTCACCTCTTCGGCTGAATCTTTCGGGTACAGGTCCAGCCAATTCATCTTCAGTAATTTAGAAGCCTCATAACCATAGGTCACCTCAGCCATTTCATTGGCTTCAATGATATTTTCATCCTCGTCGAGAAGTAAAATGATATCATTGGCATATTTGGTAAGATATTTAAGGCGCTGAAGGTGAGCAAATTGTTTTCTGGCCATTTTGTACAGCCGATGGTTATAGATCCCGATTATAATTAATAATACAAGGCAGAAAAGTCCGGTGATACCTCCCACAACAAGATGCTCCTCATCAAAATAGGGTATGTCAGGATGCATAAAATAATCGACTACCGCATTCAGGTTGCTGATAAGAAAAATGGCTGTGATACTGAAGAATATATAGACGGATACTGACCAACACCTGGTATGCATTTGATTACCAGCAAGATTCACTGTTTCACGTTGGTTTGAGTTAGTGTACGTTCTCCCGTATTTTTTTTCGGCCTGATTCATAAACTGAATAGATCAAGACAAGAGGTTTAAATAGAAAATAGGCATCCTACAAGCTGAGGGACTAAAAGTACAATAAAAGTTCTAAATAGGTACTTTTTTTTCTCATTTTAATTAACAACGATCATCCCATGCTTAATGCCGGATATTTTAAGGTATATCCTAAACGATTGGCCAATCATATCGCTGTCAAATTAAACACGCCCCATCACGATGGCCAGCCCTCAGATTTTAGTAACTTTGCAAACTCATTTCACTTGCCTGGAAAGGAGTGATCAACCAACCAGAATTATGTGACATATCTGCCTTCATATTTATTATCAATAAGTGCACCTGATCGTATTTTAACTATTTTACAAAAATTACATCCAATACTCAGCCCATGCAGGATATTGAAAATATTGAATTAACTTTTTTAAATCTGGATGACTATCAGGAGTTAAAAGAAGCCATGATAGAATCGTACACCACCATGCCCGATGCATACTGGAAAGAGCATCAAATCGACTCTTTGATCAGCCGTTTTCCTGATGGTCAGGTTGTGATTAAGGTCAACAACCAAATCGCGGGCTGCGCACTATCAATTATTGTCGATTACTCCAAATTTGATGACCACCATACATACGAGGAAATTACCGGAAACTACACCTTCAACACGCACTCCCCTACCGGCGACATGCTTTACGGAATTGATGTGTTTATCAAACCAGAGTTTCGCGGTTTAAGACTTGGCCGCAGGTTGTACGATTACAGGAAAGAGTTGTGTGAACGATTAAACCTGAAGGGAGTCGCGTTTGGAGGTCGTATTCCAAACTACCACCAGTACGCTGACAAACTAACCCCAAAGCAATACATCGACAAAGTCAGGCGTAAAGAAATTGATGATCCAGTTTTGAACTTTCAGATATCCAATGATTTCCATCCGTTCAAAATCATGAAAAACTACCTGAACGGCGATGGCGATTCGAACGACTACGCCGTTTTGCTGGAATGGGTGAACATTTACTATGAAAAACAGCATGTCAAAGCCAGCATTATCAAAAAAGTAGTGCGCCTTGGGCTGATTCAATGGCAAATGCGTCCTTATAAAAACCTGGATGAATTGTTGCAGCAAGTCGAATTTTTTGTCGATGCCGTTTCGGGTTACCGTTCTGATTTCGCATTGTTTCCTGAGTTCTTTAATGCACCACTCATGGCCGAGAACAACCACCTCACCGAACCAGAAGCCCTTAGAGAGTTGGCAAAACATACAGAGGCGATCACGCAGAAATTTTCGGAATTGGCTATTTCATACAACATCAATATTATTTCAGGAAGCATGCCTGAAATTGTGAACAACCGGCTTTATAATGTTGGATATTTATGTAAAAGAGACGGAACCGTTGAACGGTATGTTAAATTACATACCACGCCGGATGAGATAAAGGTGTGGGGAATGCAGGGAGGCAGTGAAATAAAAGTCTTTGATACCGACTGTGGAAAAATTGGCGTGCTGATTTGTTACGATGTGGAATTTCCGGAGCTGAGCAGGATTCTCGCCGATATGGGCATGGATATTCTATTCGTACCCTTCCTGACAGATACCCAAAATGGATATTCCAGGGTGCGAAATTGTGCCCAGGCCCGTGCCATCGAAAATGAATGCTACGTCGCCATTGCAGGAAGTGTAGGAAATCTTCCGAAAGTGCACAACATGGATATTCAGTATGCACAATCGATGGTGTTCACCCCCTGCGATTTTGCTTTCCCGGCCAATGGTATCAAGGCGGAGGCTACTCCCAACACGGAAATGATTTTGATTGCTGACCTGGACATCGATCTGCTTAGAAACCTGAACCAATTTGGAAGCGTCAGGAACCTAAAAGACAGACGTAAAGACATTTATGAACTAAAGAAAAGGTAGGATATTATTGCTTTTATAAAAACAAGAACCCGTTTTTAAGGTCCAGCGCACCGTCCTATTTTTCCGTTTATTTAAACGTTAACAGAACAAATAGCACCCAATGAAATTTATCTTTTAGTTAGTATTTTCTAACTATATTTGCTTCATGAAAAATATGGAAGAAATAGTGGCCAAACTATCTAATATCATGGTCCAAATGGAAGATGCGGCAAAGGATCAGTTTAATCTATCGAACCTTACCCACACCCAGATGAATTATCTGGAAACCATTCATATGCTCGGAAACCCTAATATTACGGAATTAGCCAACATTCTGAAACTTTCCAAGCCAACAGTAAAAGTGACCATCGACAAGTTCATCGAAAAAGAGTTTGTTTATAAGGTACAATCGGACGAAGACAGACGCAGTGCACACCTTCACCTCACCGAAAAGGGAAAACTCATCAACCAGATGCACGATTTTGCTCATAAGCGCATCGCAGAATCCTTTAAAAACAAATTGAACGACCACGAGTTACAAACCATGATTGATTTGTTAAATAAAGTTTTGTCCAAATAAAAAAATTTAACTTAATTGTTAGTATCTTCTAACTAGAATAACCCAATAGTCATGAAAACTTCAGTCGATACCGATCAATTAAAAGGGCTTGGTTCAAAAGAAGCAGCGGCAATCCTTCAGAAGGATGGATATAATGAACTGCCTTCATCAAAACCTAAAAATGGTTTTCAAATTGCATTGGGAGTGGTAAAGGAACCCATGTTCCTGTTGCTGGTTGCCTGTGGGGCCCTGTATCTCCTGTTAGGAGACGTTCAGGAAGGTATCATGCTTCTTGGTTTTGTGTTTGTGGTGATGGGCATTGAATTTTACCAGGAGAAGAAAACTGAAAAAGCATTGGATGCTTTAAAAGACCTGGCCAGTCCACGTGCTCTGGTAATCAGGGATGGAGAAACCATCCGAATTGCCGGAAGAGAAGTCGTGGTTGGCGATTTAGTGATTCTGCAGGAAGGCGACCGCGTTCCGGCCGATGCCATGGTGCTGAACAGTGTTAATTTGCTGGCCGATGAATCGTTACTGACCGGCGAATCTGTACCGGTGCGCAAAAGAGAATGGAAAAATGGTGACACCAGTATTGTTCCCGGTGGCGATGAATTGCCCATGGTCTATTCCGGTTCGATGATCGTTCAGGGAAATGGAATGGTAAAGGTAACGGCCACTGCCATGAAAACTGAAATCGGGAAAATAGGTAAAGCACTGGAATCCGTGGTGGAGGAGCCAACGAAACTAAAAAGTGAAATGGGTACATTGGTTAAACGCCTGGCGATTATCGGCATTACACTCTGTATCATGGTAATTGCCATCTATACCATCACCAGGGGCGATTTACTAAAAGGATTTCTCGCCGGAATCACCCTGGCCATGGCCATGCTGCCCGAAGAATTCCCGGTAGTATTAACCATTTTTCTTGCTCTGGGTGCCTGGCGCATGTCAAAAAAAAATGTCCTCACACGCAAACCTGCTGCCGTTGAAACACTCGGCTCGGCCACGGTGCTATGCACCGACAAAACAGGCACCTTAACGCAAAACAAGATGACTGTTACCCGACTTTTTAACGGCACGGATTTTCACGATGTGGTATCAGGAGCATTGTTCCCGGAACCCTACCATGAAATCGTGGAATACGGAATACTATCAAGTCAGGTGAACCCTTTCGACCCCATGGAAAAAGCCATCACCAATATTGGCGATCATTTTCTCAAGAATACTGAACATCTTCATTCTGACTGGGTAATGGAAAAAGAATATCCCCTGTCGAAAGAATTAATGGCCATGTCAAGGGTGTTTTCGCCAACTGGTTCAGCAGAAAGGGTGATCGCGGCAAAGGGTGCTCCCGAAGCCATTTTCGATTTGTGTCACCTAAATAAGGAAACTGTTTTGAAATTTGAAAAAGCGGTTGCCGAAATGGCTTCTTCCGGACTAAGGATGTTGGGTGTAGCCAGGGCAAAATTGACCCCGGGCAAATTGCCTTCGATTCAACATGATTTTGATTTCGAATTTTTGGGACTCATCGGGTTATCTGATCCTATCCGGAAAACCGTACCGGCAGCCATAAAGGAGTGTTATAAAGCCGGCATCCGGATGATCATGATTACAGGTGATTATCCGGTAACGGCTATCAATATTGGAAAAGATATTGGCATAAAAAACCCGGAACTCTGCATTTCAGGGCCGGAACTCAAGGAACTGACAGAAGATGAACTCTGTGAACGAATTAAGGAAGTCAATATTTTTGCCCGCGTGGTTCCTGAACAAAAACTCAAAATTGTGAACGCGCTCAAGCGAAACAAGGAAGTGGTGGCCATGACAGGTGATGGAATCAACGATGCACCGGCACTGAAAGCAGCCAACATTGGAATTGCGATGGGCGAAAAAGGTACTGATGTAGCCCGTGAAGCCTCTTCACTGGTATTGATGGACGATAATTTTGCCTCCATCGTAGGGGCAGTGCGCATGGGACGCAAAATTTTTGATAACCTGCAAAAAGCGCTCGGTTATATTTTTGCCATTCACGTTCCCATCGCGGGGTTGTCGCTGATCCCTGTTTTCTTCGCCGATCTGCCACTCATCCTTTGGCCTGTACATATTGTTTTTCTTGAACTCATTATCGATCCCGCCTGTTCTATTATTTTCGAAGCTGAAAAAGAAGAGGAAAACATTATGTCGCGACCTCCACGGCTTATCAATGAACCTTTCTTTGGTGCAAAAAAAATCTTCTTAAGCTGTTCGCAGGGGATCAGCATTTTAATTACAACCTTGTTGGTCTACTTTATCGGGCTGAACATGGGATATTCAGAGGATGCCGTAAGAACACTCACCTTTGTCACTTTAATCGTGGCCAACATTGCAGTCATTCTTTCAAACCGATCATGGACTCAGGGGATCATTAAAATTATTATGACACGAAATAAAACGGTTAAGTGGGTAGTTGGCGGAGCCATCATCTTCCTGATTATGGTTTTGAACATCCCTTTTCTTTTGGAATTATTTCAGTTTGAAAGAATAAGTTTAGTAGAAATTGTCATTTGTACTTTAGCAGGATTTTCAACCATCACCTGGTTTGAGATCTATAAGCAGGTGAAGCTTTCAAAAGATTCAATTCTGTAAAGTAGGGTAAAAGATGATGCGTTAGCCATTTTAATACGGATCAGCTTCCATACATCTTTCATCTTGTCATGGAGCTGATATCGATTCGAATCCCATGACTTTCGTACTTTTTTGACGCTTGCTTCAATTCACTCTTTGTTTAGTGATTAATTAATAATTTATTGAGTGCTTTTTTATCGAAATATTTTTGTACCAATGCCACCAATTCATCTTTAAAAATAGGTTTTGAAATATAATCATTGCATCCTGATTTGAGGATTAATTTTCTGTCGTGAGATAGAACAAAAGCTGTTTGAGCAATAATGACCACGTCTTTGTTGAATGTCCGTATTTTACGCGTTGCTTCATAACCATTCATTTCGGGCATTTGAATATCCATAAGTATCAAATCAATGTCAGGATTATTGCGACATATTTCAACAGCTTCGATTCCGGTAGTTGCTCCTAAGACTTCCTGGCAATACATTTTAGTGGCAATTGAAATCAACTTAAACGAGTTAGGATCGTCCTCCACGATCAGAATTTTAAGTTTTTTAGCCTGGTTTCCGGTGACTTCCTCCGCAGTTGGAGTTTCAACGTTACTTTTCTCTAGAGTTTCAGTATGGAAAGGAATGGTAAAATAGAAAATTGAGCCTTCTCCTTTTTCGCTAATGACCCAGATTTTTCCACCCAGTAGTTCCACGTATGCTTTAGTAATCGACAAGCCCAATCCCGCACCCTGCAAAGCCATTTTATCAGCAATATCAGCCTGAATAAATCGCTCAAATATGGCTTCCTGCCTTTCTTTTGGTATACCCATGCCTGTATCTTTCACATAAAATTGTAGCAATGGGTCGTGACCCATTGCTACAATTTCATACCCAAATTCTATGGTGCCGTCGGTGGTAAATTTGATGGCGTTTTTGACAAGGTTGGTTAGAATGGCGAAAATTTTTTCACGGTCTGTGGTAATAATGGCTGTTTCAGAAGGCAACGATTTTTTAAAGAGAAACTGTATCCCTTTCTTTTCAATCTCTGGTTTAAAGAAGGTATATATGAAATCGATCTGCTCATTGATATTCGACTTACTCAGATTAACTTCCATTTGTCCGGCTTCTATTCTGGAAATATTAACAATATCGTTTATGATGTTGAGCATCCTGGCACCGCTTTTCTCAATAATTTTTATATATTCCTGTTGCTCTTCACCACTCAGGTCAGCTTGTTTCAATAATTCAGCAAAGCCTAAAATGCCATTCATCGGAGTTCTTATTTCATGCGACATATTCGCCAAAAATGCTGATTTTAACCGATCGCTTTCTTCCGCATGTTCTTTTGCGACAACCAGTTCAGCGGCTCGTTTTTCTTTCTCCTCATTTTGAAAAACGAGCTCCTTGTTGGCGACAATTAATTCTGCAGCGCGTTTTTCCTTCTCATCGTTTTGAAACGCGAGTTCTTTGTTCGCTATAATTAATTCAGCTGCCCGTTTTTCCTTCTCTCCATTTTGAAACGCGAGTTCTTTGTTGGCAATGATTAATTCCGCTGCACGTTTTTCCTTTTCATTATTTTGAAAAGCAAGTTCTTCGTTTGCAACGATTAATTCAGCTGACTTTTTTTCCTTTACTTCATTTTGAAAAGCAAGCTCTTTGTTGGCAATGATTAATTCTTTGGCCCGGTTCTCTTTTTCTCCGTTTTGAAAAGCAAGTTCTTTGTTGGCAACGATTAGTTCTTTGGCCCGGTTCTCTTTTTCTCCGTTTTGAAAAGCAAGTTCTTTGTTGGCAATGATTAATTCTTTGGCCCGGTTCTCTTTTTCTCTGTTTTGAAAAGCAAGTTCTTTATTGGCAATGATTAATTCTTTGGCCCGGTTCTCTTTTTCTCTGTTTTGAAAAGCAAGTTCTTTATTGGCAATGATTAATTCTTCTGCCCGCATTTCCCTCTCTTTGTTTTGATAAGCAAGTTCTTTATTGGCAACGATCAGCTCAGCAGCCCGTTTTTCTTTTACTACATTTTGATAAGCAAGTTCTTCGTTGGCAATAATTAATTCAGCAGCCCGTTTTTCTTTCTCTCTGTTTTGAAAAGCAAGCTCTTTATTTGCAATGATCAATTCCGCGGCTCGTTTTTCTTTTACTCTTGTTTGAAATGAAAGCTCTTCGTTAGCAATGACCAACTCAGCAGCCCGTTTTTCTTTCTCATTGTTTTGATAAGCAAGTTCTTTGTTGGCTACGATTAACTCAGCGGCCCGCTTTTCTTTTACTTCTGTTTGAAATACAAGTTCTTCATTTGCAATGACTAACTCTGCTGCCCGTTTTTCTTTCTCATTGTTTTGAATGGTCAGTTTCTTATTGGCAATAATTAATTCAGCAGCTCGTTTCTCCTTCTCCAGGTTTTGAAAGATCAGTTTTTTATTGGCAATTATTAACTCAGCAGATCGTTTTTCGATGGCCAGGTTTTGCGTTTTGATGAGTTCTCTTTTTTGTTTCAGTTCCACATCAGTCTGCTTTCGTTTTACCTCCAGATCGTATTCGCGCATGGCCCTTTTAATTGCAGGAACCAACCTTTCAAGTTTGTTTTTAAGCACATAATCGGTTGCACCGTTTAACATGGCCTCAATGGCCCTGTCTTCTCCAATTGTTCCTGAAACAAAGATGAAAGGTATGTGAGCATAGTGCTGTCTGGCGATTTTTAACGCTTCGCTGCCTTGATATCCTGGCATGCTATAATCAGATATTATGATGTCGATGTTTTCTGACCCCAGAAAATGTACAAAATCATCTTTATTGTCGACCAAATAATAATCATGCTCTATTCCACTGCTTTCGATAATAGCGTGAATTAACTCAGAATCATTAGGAGAATCTTCAAGGTGCAATATTTTAATTTTACGTTTCATCGTTGCATGCGTTTTAGTTGTTTTAAAAATTCATTTGAATCATTTTTTCATTGGAGGAGGTTGATTAACGACAGCCCAATATTGTCCCAACGTTTTAATGGCCTCCAGGAACT
Organism: Bacteroidetes bacterium GWF2_41_31; assembly: GCA_001769215.1. Taxonomy (GTDB): domain Bacteria; phylum Bacteroidota; class Bacteroidia; order Bacteroidales; family F082; genus UBA6244. The sequence continues at coordinate 19,979 of MEOL01000033.1, read as the reverse complement.
GGGTAATGTCAACAGGTTTAACCACATAAGAGTTTGCTCCAAGTTTGTAACTCTCAACCAGGTCTCTTTCTTCCCGGGATGAGGTAACCATAATGACGGGGATTAATTTAAAATCAGCGTTAGTACGGATATGTCGAAGTACCTCGATTCCATTCATCTTTGGCATCTTGATATCCAGTAGTATTACTACCGGAATGCCGGTTTCATTAGAAAACTTACCACGTTTATATAAGTAATCCAGGGCTTCTTCACCATCTTCCGCCACGACAATTTCATTAATCAGGTTATTTTCAGATAGCGCAGCCATGGTAAGCTCAACATCTTTTGGACTATCGTCCACAATCAGAATTCTTTTTATTTCTGTTTTCATACTTTTATATTTTTAACAAATGATTTGTTGGATTACTAAAGAAAAAAGTAGCCCCCTTGTCTCCCGATTTACCATCGGAATCGCTTATCGCCCAACATTTTCCGCCATGCCTGGATACAATTCTGTTCACATTTGCAAGGCCAATGCCGATACCTTCAAAATCTTTTACTTTGTGCAGCCGTTGGAAAACACCAAATAGTTTATCTGCATACTTCATATCAAAACCTACACCGTTGTCTTTTACGTAAAATATTGTTTTTCCATCCTCTATATTGCCACCAATTTCAATGACGGTTTTTTCCACATTCCTGGAATATTTTATAGCGTTGGAAATCAGGTTTATCCACACCTGATAGATTAAGTTTTCGTCTCCCCAGGCATCCGGAAGATCAGATAATTTAATTTCCACGTTCCTACCGGACAATTCTTCGGTAAACGATTTAAGTGCACGGGTTACCATGCTTTTTGAATTAAGCCTGGTTCCTTGCAATTCGCTCCTTCCCAATCTTGAAAAGGTCAACAAGGCATCAATCAGTTCTCCCATTTCATGAGCCGATTCTGAAATAATTTTTAAATACCTTAATCCGGTGTCGTTGAGTTGGGATGAATTACTTTTAATAAGTAAATCAACAAAACCTCCAATATGTCGGAGAGGCGCACGCAAATCGTGTGAAACAGAATAACTGAACGACTCGAGTTCCTTATTTGCTGCTTCAAGCTGTATCGTTCTGTCATTTACTCTCTGCTCTAAGGTTTCGTTCAATTTTTTTATTTCTTCTTCTCCCCGTTTTCGCTCGGTAACATCATAACCTTGTCCAATAGTGACTATCACTGATTTTCCATCAGAGGACATGATATTTGCCGAACTCAACAGAAGTATCCGCACGGAGCCATCGATATGAACGATATTCATTTCAGCCCCCTCCATCCGCTCACCATGATGGGTTCTCTTTATAAGATCCATTGAACTGTCCGCCGAATCAGTCGGGAACAAAATTTCCGGGGTTCTGCCAATGACATCGTTTTCTATTCTTCCGGTGAGGGATTCAAAGGCCCTATTGAACCGCGTAATTTTAAAATGTGTGTCCCAAACGATAATCGGGGCATTCGCACAATCGAGCAAATTTCCCAGGTATTCGTTCATCTCACGTTGCTCCTCATTCTTAAGGATTAATTCAGCAGCCCTTTTTTCTTTCTCCTTGTTTTGAAAGGCCAGTTCTTTGTTGGCAATGATCAGTTCTTCCGCCCGCTTTTCCTTTTCTTTAATCTGAATCAAATATTTGGCGGTGACGAATAACAAAAACAAGGTAAACACAGTCATTAAAACAAACATACCCGCTGAAAACCAATTCACTATTGCCATTCTGCGCTCATTGGTATTTTTAAGTCGTTTAAACACGGCGACTTCTTCCATTTGAATATCATTGGTCAACCGGCTCATGTGGTCGGAAAAATATTTTCCCTTATTGGTGGATGAATATGCAATGGCGGATTCTAATCCTTGATTACTTCTTAATTTAACCTGATGTAACGAAAATTCCAAACGGTTTTGTACATAAATACTGATAGAATCTAACCGTTGTTGCTGCACCGGATTTTTTAACATCATTTTCCTGAGCTGCCCGATGCTGTTAAAGATTGTTTTTTCGGCAATAAATAAGGGATCCAGAATCGTACTGTCTCCGGTAAGAACAAAACCACGAGCAGCACTTTCAATGTCTTTGAAAAGCAATAAGATTCCGGACGATCTGGAAATAACGTCCTCGGTGTGTTGAACCAAATTTTCCGTGTCAGCAAGTTTTCGCTTGCTATCATAAAAGGTATAACCTATAAATACATTGAATACCAGAATGAGACTTGAGAAGATTAAGATTTTTTTATTGATACTAATGTTCATACAACCTATTGTTTTATTGGATATCGACAAATCTAAACCGGTATAAATCAAGCACCCTGCGTTATTAACATCGTTGGCTTTCTAAGTCATTCATTCAAAGATTCATTTTGTATTAATCCATACAAAGTTGATCTCTTTTAATCCACAAAAGTGTTACATCACTTTATAAATAAGTTACATCATTCACACATTTCTTAATTAGTGAACAATCTTCATTTTAAGAAAGTTGACGATCTTTTACTATTAACCTGACAGGGATATTTTTTTTGTTTTTTTTTTACCTTCATTACAACCCACTCAAATTTATCATGTCTTTAATGTTAAATCAACCGAAATATCAATTCAATTCGGTAAAACCACAAATTCTAATCAATATAAACAAAAATGCATGGAAATTCATGTTAATGGTAAACTATGCTCAAATCAAAAAAATCAATGAAAAAATTAGCCCTGATAATGATGCTGGCTTTTATATCCAGCCTGCAATTCTTTGCAAACAACTACTCACAAACCGTCCGTGGTTATATCATCGATCAGGACACCAAAATGCCGCTCTTTGGAGTGAACATCCTGATTATAGACTCCGATCCCCCACAGGGAGCATCCACCGATGAAAACGGATACTTTAAAATAGAAAACGTACAGGTAGGCCGGATTTCCCTGCGACTTTCGTGCATGGGTTACGAAACCAGGACCATTCCGAACCTGATGGTTGGAACCGGAAAAGAAGTGTTCGCAACTTTCGAGATGCAGGAATCGCTGATCAGTTTAAACGAAATCGTGATCTCAGGAGCCGCAGAAAAGGGAGAGGTAAACAATGAAATGTCACTGATCAGTGCCCGACAGGTAACAGTAGAAGAAACCCAGCGCTTTGCCGGATCGCTGGACGACCCATCGCGCATGGTGTCGGCATTTGCCGGCGTCACCAGCGATCCGCTTGGAAACAACGACATCGTGGTACGTGGAAATTCGCCAAAAGGCATTTTGTGGAAACTGGAAGGTGTCGACATTCCAAATCCCAACCATTTTAGTGATGAAAGCACCACCGGAGGTCCCATCAATGCCCTGAGCAGCAACATGCTGGCCAACTCTGACTTTTACACGGGTGCCTTTGCGCCTGAATATGGAAATGCCCTTTCTGGCATCTTTGATGTGATGCTGCGCACCGGCAACAACGAAAAGCCAGAATACACTCTTGGTATAGGTGTGCTGGGTGTTGACCTGGCAGCCGAGGGCCCGTTTAAAAAGGGTTACAGCGGATCGTACCTGGCCAATTACAGGTATTCATCGCTGGGCCTCCTCGATAATCTGGGGGTTGTCGATTTCGGTGGCATCCCAAAATACCAGGATTTAAGCTATAAAGTGAATCTGCCTACTAACAATGCCGGAACCTTTACCCTCTTTGGCTTGGGTGGCATCAGCAGTATGATCGATGATTTCAGCGACAAAAGTGAAGTGGTAACCGAGAAATTTGAATATAAATCGCATATGGGTACGGCCGGCATCAATCATTTCTATCCATTTTCACCCAATGCATCGCTAAAATCATCTATCAGTATTTCAACCAATGGAAGTGAAGTGGAAGCCCAGGAACTTAAGGAAGGCAACATGGTGCCGACAGTCCATGGCCATTGGGACAAAACTACCTATCGGGGATCGGTAATTTACAATCAAAAAATAAGTACCCGGCACGTTTTTTCCACAGGCATCAACTACGACCACTTTGTTTATGATATGAAAGATGAATACCTGGATGATGAATTCAACCAATGGAGGAATGGCATTCAACTGACAAAGGACGCGGGATTGGTGCAGGGATTTGTTTCGTGGAAATTCAGGATTAATCAGCAACTTACCATGGTAAGCGGGCTACATTATACACAGTTTATGCTAAACAACGCTTCCGCCCTGGAGCCACGCCTGGCACTCAACTGGCAACTGTCGCCATCCAAAACACTGAGTATTGGTTACGGGCAACACAGCATGGTGGAAAGTATCGTAACTTATTATCACACGGTTTACGATGCAAATGGAGTCCCCTCCCTGCCCAACATCAACCTTGGGTTAACCAAATCAGATCATTATGTGCTGGGCTATGAGCAAAGATTATCCGAAAAGTGGGATTTAAACCTGGAGGTGTATTACCAAAACCTGCACAGTGTGCCCATCGAAAACATCGACACCAGCTACTATTCGCTTATTAACGAATCGCATGGTTACATTGATAAGTCGCTTGTGAGCAGAGGCAAAGGTTACAATTACGGACTGGAACTCACTTTGGAACGCTACTTCTTCAACAACTGGTATATGATGCTGAGTGGTTCACTGTTCGATTCAAAATACAAGGCCATGGACGGAGTTTGGCGAAACACACGGTACAATACGAGCTATGCCGCCAATTTCCTTATCGGGAAAGAATTTAAGATAGGTAAACCCGAGAACGGCAATAAGCTCAGTGTCAACACCAAGTTTTTCGTCAACGGTGGTAACCGTTACCTCCCTGTTGACCTTGAAAAATCGCGCATAAAAAGAAGCACGGTTTACAACACAAGTGAGGCCTTCAAGAATTCGATGGGGAAAGTTTACCAGATGAATTTAACGGTAAGTTACTCTGTCAACCGACCCAAAGTGCGACACGAAATTTACCTGGATATTTACAATGTGTTTAATAACCAGGCTCCTGTGGAACAATACTACGACAAAAATAAAGATGAAATTGGCACTTACACACAGTTGAATATGATTCCGAACATCATGTATAAGATTCATTTTTAAATCATTCGGCGATTTATTCTTTCCGAGAGGTGGGCGAGCACTTCATAATTCAACTGGTCGCTGATGTCGCTGAAAGCACTGACTTTGATTTCCAGATCACCCTGCTTTCCGATGATGACGACCTCATCGCCTACCTCAACATTTGGAACATTTGTTACATCGGCCATAATCATGTTCATGTTAACCACGCCAATCACACTGCATCTCATACCACCAATCAGCACCCGGCCTTTGTTACTCAACGACCGGCTGTAACCACCTGAATATCCGATGGGTATCAGGGCTGTGAGTGTCTCGGTCTGCGCCAGATAGGAGTTTCCGTATCCGACGAACTCCCCTACTTTCACTGCCTTAACAGCCATAATCTGGCTTTGCCATCCAAGAATTCTTTGCAGGGGATTAATTTTGGACCTCTTGTTGCTGAGGTAGCTGATAAATGTTTCGGCACTCGACCAAAAACCGTATTGCATGATCCCGATGCGAACCAGGTCCATCCTGGATTTGGGATAGGTAAAAGCTGCTGCCGAATTGGCCACATGCCTGTATGTGGGTTTGATATTGTTATCGGTAAGAATGGCCAACATCTTTTGATATTTACTGAGTTGTTTTTGAATTCGGGAGTGGTTTGAGATACTTTCAGATCCGGCCAGGTGGGTACAAAACCCGGCTATCTCGAAAAACTCCTCATTTTCAACAATGAGCGCAATGGCCTCGCGAAGTTCGCGCACATCCAGTCCGGAGCGGTTCATACCCGTTTCGGCCTCTAAATGGATTTTTGCTTTGATATTTAACTTTTTTGACGCTTTCAATGCCACATTCAAACGGTCGAGATTAAAAACAAAAAACTCAAGTCCTTTGGAAATGGTCTCTTCCATATTGTCATCGCAAATCCAGCCCATGATCATGATGGAGGCAGGGCTTACCAGGCTATTATACACACGGACAGCTTCTCCGTAATCGAATACCGAAAAATGGTCGATGCCGTGCTTTTCGAACAGAGGGACAATTTGTTCAATTCCATGACCGTATGCATTGGCCTTTACGACGGTAGAAATTTTTACTTTAGGCCCCAGTTTTTTCTTTAAAAACCGAATGTTATTTATAATTGCATTTTCTTTGAGTGTGATCTCTGAACTACTATTCATGGTGGTTTCTTCAAATTTTGACTTTACATTTTTTAGTTCCGGTCTATTCAGGGGGCGACACCAACAGCTTTTCATACAGATTGAAAAACATGCTTATTCCGGCATCGATGATTTCATCCGGGAAATCATACTCGGGATTGTGCAGTTGAGGATGATGAACTCCGGCTCCCAGACCAAAAAATCCACCCTTGTATATCCCGGTGTAATAGGCAAAATCCTCCGACCATTTAAAGGGAGTTTGCAGGCTTTCGACCGACAATCCCAAATCGATGGCCGATTGTTCTATCATTTGTACACAATCGGGATGGTTAACCGTGGCGGGAAAAACCTCCGACCAACCGATTTCGCAGGCAAGTTTTTCAGCATGGGCAATTTCACGAACTAATTTTTCTGTGTTGGAGGTGAGCAGTTCCATATCTTCGTTTTCGAACGCACGCAAGGTAACCCTGATTTCGGCATAACCCGGAGAGGTGCCGAATGCAATTTCTCCCAGCATCACATGGACAATTGTCAACAAAACCATGTCCTTAAAAAGCGTGGAACTGTCGGACAATTGATGCAGTCGCTGGATAATCCTTGAAATCGCCATGGCAGGGCTGATTCCGTTTTCAGGTTCGGCAGCATGGGACGTTTTTCCCGTTAGTTTGATGGTCATACCTTTTGAAGCGGCGGCAAACGATCCTGATTTAACCAGTATGCTGTTGACTTCTTTACCTGGCACATTATGTAGTCCAAAGATATAATCAGGTTTTAGCTTCTGAAATGCCGGATTTTCAACCACATCACGTGCGCCCTGCTCCACCTCCTCGGCAGGTTGATAAAGCAGCACTACCCTGCCCCGGACAGGACGGTTTTCGGCTATTTTCTGTGCCAGTCCTGCCACGATGGTCATATGGCCATCGTGACCACAGGAATGAGCTACCTTTTCTTTCACCGATTGATAGGGTTTATCTGAAATCTCGGTGATGGGCAAAGCATCCAGTTCTGCTCGGAATACAATGGTTTTACCGGGTTGTTTTCCGTTAAAAACGAATGCTTTTCCTGTTTTACCCAACGAAATCACTTCGTCGGGATGCAATTGCCGCATAAAGGTAGAAATATGTTCCGAAGTCCTGAATTCCTGATTGGAGAGCTCCGGATGTTGGTGCAGCTTATGCCGCAGGGTAATTAATTCCATGTTTGACATGTTTCGATGGTATGGTAAGATGTATTTCAAACCGTGTTAAATGATCTCTGGAAATGAACACGCCCAATATACCATTAAAATTCGAAATAATCCATTTATTATCCACATTCAAAAGTAACTTTCATAAATACAGTGGTATGCAAAATGGACTATTTCCTGATAACCCTGTCAGGGTTAAAAAAAACTTTATCGATATATATTATTCCAATTTATTTTATACTTTTGGGGGACTACAAATTAACCCAAAGCGTAACCATGTACATAACAGCTGTTTTTGAAACTTTATCTAATCCGTTTTGCCGCGACCGAATTATCCAACCCACCAACTATGAGAATTAAAATCACCTTCCGCCTGAGCGGAAAAAAACAAGTATTGCCTCTGAATTACCAATATCCGGTAAGCGCGTGGATATACAAGGTGCTGGCACGTGGCGATGCCGAACTGGCCCTGATGCTGCACGAAGAAGGCTACCGCCTCGAAAATGGCAAGACATTCAAACTCTTCACTTTTTCGCAATTGCATTTCCCGGCCCGCACCTTTAATATAATACCCGGTACCGACCGGATGGAATTGTGGTCGCGGAATGCATGGATAATCATTGCCTTTCAGCTTCCGAAACCGGCAGAGAAATTTGTGCTGGGACTTTTCAGGGATCAGCAGGTGGAGCTGGGCGACCGCGTTTCAATGGTTAACATGGAGGTGGAAACAGTAGAAATGCTGGCTGAACCTGAACTTACCGGTCAGGAAGTAACCATCCGCAGCCTTTCGCCTGTTGTTTTGGCCGAAAACAAAGCCGATACCCGCCACGAAACCTATCTGTCGCCCTTGGATCCCGCTTATGAGCGCCTGTTTTTTGGAAACCTGCTTGACAAGCACCGTCTTTTTTCAAATACACCTGACCAGATGGAGAGACTTTGGGAAACAGGCAAACTAACATTCAAATGCCTGACAAAGCAACCCCGTCAAAAGCTCCAGGTCATCAAGGCACACACCCCCGAAGAAGTCAGGGTGCGTGGTTACCTTTTTGAATATGCCCTGACCGCCCCTGCGGCACTGATACAAACTGGACTCAACAGTGGTTTTGGCTCGATGAACGCCCTGGGGTTCGGGTGTGGCGAGGTGGTTGGCGGGCACACACCAAATTTAACCTGATGAATAATTAACGCCCTCCGGGGCACATGTATAACCCAATAAAACAAATTATTATGGCAATCAAGTACAAAGTAATCGAAAAAGGCCAACCCGGCGTAGTCGGTGGTGGCGAAAAGAAGTTTTATGCTTCTGCATCCATGAGTGGGCAAATGACACTCAACGGATTGACAAAATCCATTGAAAAAATCAGTACGGTAAGTGGAGCCGATATCAGGGCCGTGGTGTATGCCATGGTAGATGTGATGAAAGACGCCCTGGCCGACGGACAAATCGTACGACTGGGTGAGCTTGGCAGCCTGCGCGTGAGCATCAGCAGCGAGGGCAAGGCCACCGCTGCCGAAGTAAATGCTGCATCAATAAAAGGAGCCAGGGTAGTTTTCAGTCCCGGTAAAGACATCAAGGACATGCTAACTACGCTCACCTTTATTAAAGAAGGCTGATGCTTCAATTTTCCTGCCGTGAAAAAATATTTTTCACGGCAGGAAAAAAAATTTTCACCGCAGGGAATTTTTTTTTCACCGCAGGGGAATTTACGATCCAATCCTGACAGGTTTTAAAAACCTGTCAGGATTGAAAAAACGACGATATGAAACAGAATTTTGAAACTATCGACTATGAATGGCTGACAAGGCCAACGGGGGATCCATTTGCTGATGCAGGGGGATTTTACAAGAAACAAAAAAAATGAAAAATGAAAAATCTAGATTTATCAATTTTAGCTAAGATACCAGAACCAAATTTAGAAGTGATATTGGAGATTGAGCCATTAGCTCCCCTATCGATGGTGAGTGAGTTGCCAGGTTCTTACTACAAAACGCTGAAAAGTCCCGATAAGAAAATGCTTTGCGGACTTTTTGAGAATATTTTAGGTTGGCATATTAGCTTAGCTCATAGGAAGGAAATAATAAAAGAGCTGACTTTTAGAAGAAAGAAACAATCAAAAAAGAATCCCTATTTGGAGTTCCATGATAGAACAAAAGGGTCAACTTATAGTCCGTTGTTGATGGATTACTTTGATATTGCACTACCAGTAATTCCTGCGCTTGGATTTTATGATGATTTATGGAGTAAAGCATATAGAAGAGCTGATGCAATTGTTCATCCCAAGGGTACATTTAATATCAGTTATGAAATGATTCCATTGAAAAGAGAATTAAAAAGGAGTGAGAAGAATCCGAAACAGATTGATGATTCTACGCTTGAAAAATTCTTCAAGGATAACATAGCGCAATTTCCTCAGTTCTATTCTACCCCAACAATGCGGGAGTATGTTTTTGCAAAAGGTAACTATGAGATTCAAATAATCATAGACCATGACCTATATAAACTTTTGAAAGAACAACTTTCTTTTGAAAATTTGGGTTATCTAGGGACTAGTGAAGGTTGGATTGACTTGAAATTCCGAGAACTATGATTGCAATTCATCCTTATATAAGATACGCGCAAGCATTGATCATGAATGAAAATGATCTAAAGAGTTGCGAAGAAATTACCTCAGAGCAAATAATTACTGAGATAGAAAATGGGCTTAATTCTTTTAGACTTCAACCAGTTCAAATGATTGACGGGAAGGACAAGGTGAAATTTGGTTACGCAAGGATTGAAAAAGGGGATCCAAAACAAGGGTTATTCCTAGCACCAAATGTAATGTCGAAAGATAAATTCTCAAGATTCATCTGGAAAGAAGGCAATACGTTATTAACATCATTAAAAAAAGACTCAATAAATAAATTGGATGATATTTCAATGTCTGTTGCCCCAGTTGCTGGAGAATATCTTAGTTTCTCACTTCAAGGAAATATTGGAAGAGGGAATCCCAAGTTGTCAACATTTGAACATGGGTTAAGTGCAGTAACAACGTTAACACCCAACAAACCTTGTCTTCAATATAGAATTGATAAAAGGGGGATGCCCGAAATGTTCAACGTTTGCTTTATACCTGATTTACCTATCGAAGAATTAAAAAGTTTTATCCAATTCTTCAAATGGATGCTAAAAACAGAAACTGCAAATGATTTGATGTACGGGAATGTTGTTTCGACAAAATTAGGGAAGGGTAATGCGGAAAAAATCACTTATGAAGCTAAAAGACCTTTGATATATAGAGGAAACTTCCCCAACCCACCACGAAGTAGTGCATTGGGAAGTGTTGCATTACTCGGTACTATTGGCGAATTTGTAAAAGAGTCTGAATTCTCAGAACAGGCTAAATATGTTCTTGAAAGTTTGAAAGAAACTACTATGTATCTTGTCAAATATGGAGGTGCATCGACTTTTACATATAATCATCATGTAATAGATTTAGCAAAAGAGGGAAAACTAAAGAATATCATAGATAGCCTTTATTATTCCAAACTCTTTAACCAAGATCGAAGATCAAGTTCAAATAGTGAATACCAAAAATTTGATCTATTCATAAGCCGCTTCCTCCAATTATTTAACCATGCAGCATTTAAAGATTTTCTGGCTTTTCGGGCAGAATATCCAAACCCAGTAACAATATTGTTTAACACATACTTTATAAAAATGGAAAAAATAGATCCAACAATTGTATCCTCAGCACGTGAATTAGGAAAATGGCTTAATAAGGTTGCCTATTTCACTGCCAAAGCTGAGGTAAAAGCTGGCACCACCAACTATTGGGAGGAGCTGCGTAGAGTGAAATCAAAAGCCTTGATAGAGTTGGAAAGCTCAACTTTCTCAGCCAAATCAGGCGATGCTTTAATTGCACAAGCAGTAACCCGGGCAGGCCGATTATCGGGTCTTGATGCTCCCGAAGCTGCTGCATTATTCATGGAGAAAACAGCGAGCGGTGAGTTGCCTATTGAAAATGCAAAGAATCTGCTCATTGCTTTTTCTCGATTAATAAACAAAGCCGAGAAGAAGGAGGTGCCAATTGAGTATAGTAATGATGATTCTGAAGAATCAGAATTGGATCACAGCGAAGAATAATTAAATCAATAAAAAATAATACAATGGAAATTAAAGGAATTTTAGTTACAGCCCTTGCACCGTTCGAAAATCATATTGCAAACGGTGGCGAAAAATTATTAGGAAATGCATCATCAATTAAAAGAAGGCCTGATGGACGAGTGTATGTTTCAGGACAAATGCAGCGTCATGTGTTGTTTTCTGCAATTAATCGAATAAATACAACTGATCCCGATAAAAGAGACACATTCGTTTCGAATGGCGACGGTATTAGCAATTTAATCGAAAAAGATTTACGCGCTGACATGGGTGGTTTTATGCATCCATCAAAGGGGGATTACTCTGGGAGAAGAACTGCCCCGTTATCCGTTACTCCTGCTGTTGCAGTTAGTGTTAGTGATATTGGTCGTGATTTACTTGTGCGAATTCGTTGTGATAAATCGGATGATGCAAAAGATCAAGCTTTGGCCACAAAAGAGTTCAGCGAATACGATTTAATGCACATGAACTTCTTTTTGGATATTAGTGGCTTAAGTGTTTCTAAAGCCTTTGAGTATAAAAAGAGTTTCAATCTTGGCACCAAGTATTTCAAACATGCCAACGACAACGAACGGAAACGCCGTGCACGGCTTTATCTGGAAGCAACCAAATCGATGAACGACTATGCCAGTCAAGCCCGCAATGCAGTAAGTGGAGAACCACAAAAAGTTTTGATTGTGTTCGATACTATCTTAAGTCGCAAAGCAAGCAGGTATTTTGTTGCTGGCGAGCAGGAACAAAAGAATATTATTAAAGAACTAGAAGCACGTGAAGCAAAATATTTCCTCGGTGATGACACAAAGGAAGACAGCGTTCATAAAGCATATACGGAAGCTTTAGAGTATTTGTCTTCAAATACGCTTTATGACCCTGCGAAAGGTACAGAAGTCGTAACATTTGAACAAGCTTTTGGAGGTGAGTAACTACAAGTATCCAATATTGGCAAAGCCTTCCGGCATTACTCTTGAGCAACATACCCAAGACGTAGTGTCTGAAGGAAAACTATTATTGGAACAGACTCCTTTTATTGTTGAAAAGTATCAAGAGCGAGTTGGAAAAAGTTTATCCATCCGTTTAGAAAGAGCCTGCCAATATCATGATCTGGGGAAAAAAACCACAGCGTGGCAGGACGCTTGTCAAAAAGATTACGAAGCTTTCCTTCAATGGCAATCACATTGTGGTGGTACGTTTAAAGACTATTCAAAAAGTGAAAAAGCTGGGGAGAACATCCGAAAAGCAGGAGTTCGTCATGAATTTAAGTCATTACGATTCGTTGAAAAAACGAACTTGCCATTGCCACAGCAAGCAGCAATTGCGGCACATCATGGTAAATTAGGAAACAATTTTGAAAAGCGTTGGGTAAATGAAAATGCTTCTGATTTATGGGCAACCTTTAAAAAGAAAAGCAACTTTATAATTGAGCAATATTCGTTGGAACAAAGTGCAAATACACATTATGAATTTGCAGGACCACGAGGATTGTTACGGTTGGTCGATCATCGGGTGAGTGCCAAAGAGGAGGGCGAGGATGTGCCTAAATTTACCCCATTCAGTTATTTATTCCCCCATAAAGTAAAAAGAGGTGTTCAAAAACTAATCGAACAACATTGGCAGGATGATTTATTGCTCGCTCGTGCTCCAACAGGTGCCGGAAAGACAGATGCATCGTTGTTATGGGCATCCTTGCAAATTAAAAACAAGCGGGCAGACCGATTGGTAATTGCCATGCCTACTCGTTTTACTTCGAATGCTTTGGCAATTAATGTTGCTGAAAGTTTATCCGAAACAGGACTTTATCATTCAAGTGCGTGGTTCACAAAATTTCAAAAACACATCGAAAGTGGTTTAATAAAGAAACAAGAAGCTGATAAAATACATGAGTTTGCCAGATTATTGCAAACACCAATTACCGTTTGTACTATCGATCACCTTTTAATGGCACTAACTTTAACAAGGGAAGATCATCATTTAATCTCTTTCAATTTAGCTAATTCTTGTTTGGTCATTGATGAAGCTGATTTCTATGATGATTTTACGCAAGCAAACATTCTTGTATTACTTGAAATTCTAAGATATTGGAATGTCCCCGTACTTTTAATGAGTGCTTCATTACCAGAATCGGTGCTACCTTCTTATCAAAAGTTGGGATATAAAATCGACAAGATTGTCGAGGACATTTCAGACAATTCAAGGGATCGTTTTGAGATAAAATCGATCAAAGAATATACTGATTTGGAAGATATCAGCGATTTGCTCGACTTGTGTTTTGAGAAAGGGACTGCAATAATTTATGCGAACACGGTAGATAAAGCTGTAATGTTTTATAACTGGTTTGAAAAGAGAAAGGCAAATCCAATTCTCTACCACAGCCGCTTTTCCGAACCGCACAAAAAGGATAAAGAGGAAGAGCTAATTGATGCCTTAGGAAAAACAGCATGGGAAAATAACAGTGCAAAAGGGATTGCGATCTTAACCCAGATAGGGGAAATGAGTATTAACATAAGTGCCGATATTATGATTTCGGAACTTTGCCCTATTGACCGCCTAACTCAACGCGCTGGCCGTCTATGCCGTTTCGACAAAACAAAGATTGGTGAATTGTACGTGTTAGTCCCAAAGAAAAACGATTTGGTGTACCCTGCACCTTATGGCGAATATGATCGAAAAATCAAAGCGTGGGTTCCATGCGAAGCTTTTGTGAAAACATCCGAAATCCTTGAACCTACACTATACAGCGCTGAAAAACTTGTAAATCTTCTTAACCACGTTTATGCTGTGCAAGACTCATTTTCACCTAAAGCGATTAACAATGCGAAAAGCCTGAGAGAATATTTTTCATGGAATTGGCTGATTAATCCAAAACAAGTAACCGCAACCGATGATACAGATACCAATTTTTGGAAAAGTCGAAATATAGCCCCACAAGACACTGTATATATTCAAAAACCAGAATCAAAATTCTTCTATAACTATTTTGATTTTCAAAGTTGGAAACTTCAGAATTCAATAGAACTTCCTGTTTATCTAATTGAAAAGGGGAAAAAGTTGAATATGATTGATGCCCTTACAATTTGGATAAAAGACGAAAAGGAAATCATATTAACGATAAGACCTGAATTTTATAACTATAATAAAGGAGTATGTTTTATTGAGGAAGTTCAAATCTTTTAATATCTCACCCCTATGTCCCCCCACCCCACCCTCCAAACCGGCTTAAACCTGACAGATCATAAATACCCGTCAGGTTTTGCCAACAAATACCTACGCCTATGCAGGACCATCCTAAATTAATCCCCGGCCGGTATTACCACATTTACAACCGGGGTATCAACAGTTGCGCGATCTTCAGGGAAGAGGAAAACTATCGGTACTTTATGTGGTTGTATGGAAAACATGTTGCACCGGTGGTGGAAACCTACGCCTGGGCGCTGCTGCCTACCCACTTCCATTTCCTGGTGCAGGTGGTTCCAGACCTGACAGGTCTTGAAGACCTGTCAGGTCTAAAACCTGCCCACCAGCACCTGTCCAACTTCTTTAATGCGTACTCTAAATCAATTAACAAACGCGTCAACCGCCATGGTTCCTTGTTTGAACGTCCTTTTAAGCGAAAACCCATCTCCTCCGATAACCACATGATGAACACCCTGATCTATATCCATAACAATCCGGTTCACCATGGTTATTGCAGGCATCCTTCCGAATATGGATGGTCTTCCTATAACAATTATTTTTCTGAAAACCAGCATCCTAAGCTCATTGAGTTTCAGCAGCAGTTTTTTGAAGACCGGGAAAATTTTGTATATCTGCATGAACATGCGTTGAATAAACTGGAAGAAGATGACCTGCTTGATTAAATTTGTATAATAAAAAAACCATGCAAAGCTACATTGAACAACTGATCGAGGACCTGCACCGTGCCACATGGAACATAAAAAAGCCGCATGAGATATGGGAAGATGTCGATCTTCATAACGAAGTTGAGTTGGAGGATATATCTTATGTGGAAGAATATTTCTATGGAAAACAGATAAAAATTTCTGATATCACCGGCATTGAGCGCAAGCTACTACCTGTACCTAAAAAGCTTACCATCGAACAAAGGGCACTGTTAGCAGTTGAACTCGAAAAATTACTACAGGTATTCCATTTTTATCTCGACTTTCCAGAAAACTATCCTGATGATCTACGATACCAGTTTATACGTGATTTCTGGAAAGAAAAACGCGTGGCCCTGTCTTTCGGCGAAAGCCACATCGAATTTTGCGATTACGATGAAACGCATTGTCCTTTCGATGGATATTGCACTACCTGTAAGGAAATACAGGCGGATATGGAACACGACAACCGAAACATTGACAATCACGAGTTTGATATAGATGTTAAGGACCTATTACCCAGTCCCGATGAGGCGGAACAATGGTTCATGAACAATGTTCTAAATCCTTGAAATTAAGAAACCAATCCGGAGATGAGGCGGAACAATGGTTCAGGAACAATAAAATAGATATTGATGATTCTCTTGAAGGTGAACAATTACCATTTTAACTGACAATAAATCTAAACCTTGCAAATAACCGGAACCCATATTAACTACTACCTGATTTGCCACCGAAAGCTTTGGCTCTTTGCCAATTCCATCCAAATGGAACACACCAATGAAGCGGTAAGCGAAGGGAAACTCATTCATGAAACAACGTACATGCAACGCCCTTCCAGGTATGAAGAAATTCAGGTTGAAGGCATCAGCATTGATTTTTACGACACCAAAAACAAGGTCATCCACGAGATCAAGAAATCGGCAAAATTGCACGAGGCACATATCTGGCAGGTGAAATATTATATTTATGTACTTGAGCAAAATGGCATTGAAGGTGCAACCGGACTGCTTGAATATCCGACAGAACACAGAACCGAGAAAGTAGATATGAGTGATGCTGATCGGGCGCAATTGGTAGAAATGAGCCGTGAAATTGAAGCCATCATCAGCAAAGAAGAAGTTCCGGCACTTCTCAACAATTCCAGGTGCAAAAGCTGTTCTTACTTCGATTTTTGTTACATCAATGAAGATGAAGACACATGAAAAAATCCTACTACTTGTTTAATCCGGGTCGCCTGTCGCGCAACGACAACACCTTAAAATTCACACCTACGGACGAAAACGGCGTGGAACAAAAGCCACGTTATCTTCCCGTTGAACAGATAGACCAGCTATTTATTTTCGGATCAGTGGATGCCAACTCGGCCATGTATAATTTTTTGGGCAAGAACGAAATCGCAGTCCATTTCTTCGACTATTATGAAAACTACACAGGTTCCTTTCTGTCGAAAGAGTTTCTGCTCGCCGGCAGGATGTTGATTAAACAAACCGAACATTTTAGTAACAAGAAGAAACGTGTGGCCATTGCCCAACAAATTATCGAAGGAGCCGCATGGAACATGATCAAGAACCTGAAATATTATCACAACCGGGGAAAGTCCATGGACGAGCATATCCAGAAAATGGAGTTATTTACCAAAAGCATTTCGGGCACCACCCGGATAGACGAACTGATGGGCATTGAGGGAAATATCCGTCAGGTGTACTACAGGGCCTTTAACGACATCCTCAACGATTTTGGCATGGAGGACCGCAACCGGCAACCACCTACCGATCCGTTAAATGCCCTGATTTCGTTTGGCAACATGATGTGCTATGCCCAGGTATTGAGGTCGATTCACCAAACACAGCTCAACCCGACCATCAGTTTCCTCCATACCCCGGGCGAACGCCGGTTTTCGCTTGCGCTGGATTTGGCAGAAATTTTTAAGCCCATATTGGTCGACCGGGTAATCTTTAAGGTGTTGAACAAGAAGATTATCCAGGAAAATGATTTTGATCAGAAGTTAAACCGCATTCTTTTAAAAGACAAGGCGCGCATGAAATTTGTTGAAGCCTTTGAAAGCAGGCTCACTGAAACCATCATGCACCGGAGTTTAAACAAATCGGTCAGTTACAAACACCTGATCAAACTGGAAGCGTATAAGCTACAAAAGCACCTGCTGGGAATGGAAGAATATAAACCGTTAAAGATATGGTGGTGATGGGGAAGTTAAAAGTGCCTTAAGTTAAAAGTTAAAAGTGACGTAACAGGTGATTTGTTGTATGATCCACTCCCAACTTTAGTTCACTTTTAACTTTAGTTCACTTTTAACTCTTAAAAACAAAATGATATGTATATAATTCTCGTATATGATATTGGAGAAAAGCGGGTTGGCAAGATGCTTAAACTGTGCAGGCGGTATGTTAACTGGATTCAGAATTCGGTTTTTGAGGGAGAGATCACCGAAGTACAATTAAAGGAACTCAGTTTTCAGGCGCGTAAGATCATGGATGAAGAAACTGACAGTCTGATTATATTCAAGACCCGTCAGGAGAAATGGCTTGACAAAGAGGTAATTGGCTCAGAGCGGAGCCCGTTGGACAAGTTTTTATAGTTGTCGAAGACGTAAAAGGGGTAAAGAAATGATTAAGAAGAGCAAACAAGTTTTGTGTTTCGTTCATTGACATCTTGATTTTCAAATAAATAGTAAAGTTGTCGAACCACCGGTAAAAATTTAGAATCGGAGGCCGACACAGAAATGATTATAAAAGGGGGTTCCACTGCAATATAAAGTTGTAGAAATCAATGAATAGTTTTATTTTTGTTGGCGGCTATCAATCGAACCAAAGCGGAATTGAAACACCATACTATAACTCATAATATGGCGTTCCACACTCTATCAATCGAACCAAAGCGGAATTGAAACTCCTCCCAAAACAATATTATCATATTCGGCGGGGTTGCTATCAATCGAACCAAAGCGGAATTGAAACGATTGTGAGGCGGCTATAACCGCTCCCGAAATAGCACTATCAATCGAACCAAAGCGGAATTGAAACGTGTACCCTATTCTCGAACCTTCAACAATCGTATATGCTATCAATCGAACCAAAGCGGAATTGAAACCGGAATCGAATCTAAAGTATTATACCCCCATGCGTGCTATCAATCGAACCAAAGCGGAATTGAAACATGTATTCCTGTGTAGAGCCTTGAAAAAAGTGTGTGCTATCAATCGAACCAAAGCGGAATTGAAACATTGGCACAACGTCTGCAATGGCGGTATGGCTAAAGCTATCAATCGAACCAAAGCGGAATTGAAACTTGTGGTACTTTTTGTCTCCTGATTCGTCCAATAACCTATCAATCGAACCAAAGCGGAATTGAAACGAGGCAAGTGGATACGCATCCCTTTCGACTGGAATCTATCAATCGAACCAAAGCGGAATTGAAACGTCGGAAAGTCAGACCGCACCCATTTTGCAAGGAACTATCAATCGAACCAAAGCGGAATTGAAACACCGATTTTATGGGGCTGATTGCAGATGTTCAACAACTATCAATCGAACCAAAGCGGAATTGAAACATCGCCTTAAATGGTTTGAGTGCATGGTCTTAGTTTCTATCAATCGAACCAAAGCGGAATTGAAACGCCCCAATACGGAGGTATTCGATTAATGCGATAGGCCTATCAATCGAACCAAAGCGGAATTGAAACTGATTGAATGCATGGCGTTGTACACATCGTCAATTCCTATCAATCGAACCAAAGCGGAATTGAAACAATAGTGTGCAGTTTGTCCTATATGCGGACATTTCTATCAATCGAACCAAAGCGGAATTGAAACCCCTCAAGGGCATCCGGAGCATCGTCGTTTATTTTACTATCAATCGAACCAAAGCGGAATTGAAACCAATAGCAATGCCCTGATCTATTAACGCTATCCCGACTATCAATCGAACCAAAGCGGAATTGAAACTTTTAAAGCAATAAAAGGAAAACGTTTATCAGTATCTATCAATCGAACCAAAGCGGAATTGAAACTCTGCTGTTAACGCAGCTGTAATCGAATCACCTGTGGCTATCAATCGAACCAAAGCGGAATTGAAACTTGAATAGAGTCATTCATAAATGTTCCAGTTATTCCCTATCAATCGAACCAAAGCGGAATTGAAACCTGGAGTAGATTTGAATCTATCTTCCTCTCTAGTTGCTATCAATCGAACCAAAGCGGAATTGAAACGGGTAAGCAGCTGGAACATGGATGCAAGGAGTAATTCTATCAATCGAACCAAAGCGGAATTGAAACTTTTTACATACCTTAAAATGGGAACTAAGAGTTAAACTATCAATCGAACCAAAGCGGAATTGAAACCACCCTTGCGGATGTGGCTCACAAAACCCAAAAATTCTATCAATCGAACCAAAGCGGAATTGAAACGAGGTTTTAGCCGCATCACAACGAGCAGCCGCAATCGCTATCAATCGAACCAAAGCGGAATTGAAACGAGGTAAAATCGCATGTAGCAGGAGAAACAGGTTTTCTATCAATCGAACCAAAGCGGAATTGAAACTTTAAAACAACGTATCCTATTATCTTTGCCATGTTCTATCAATCGAAC